>NZ_JBSFSX010000015.1:0-180725 GCF_053590035.1 Nonomuraea sp. NPDC003214
CCGTCTACCAGGGGTTTCGCCATGTCAGCAGGCGAACGTGAACCTTGCGATCATGCTGTGATCAGCAGCCCGCCGCCGGGGATGAAAACGGCTCACTGAACGAGACAGGCCGCGTCTTCGGCCGCCCTGACGAGTCCATCGCGCTCGGGTTCGAGAAGGCCAAAAACTACTACAACAAAAATGGCTCATGAGGATGAAACCGTCGCTGATCCCGCTGCTTGTCGCCATCGGCCTCGCGGCGGGGTGCTCAACTCCTCCGCCTCCGCCACAGGACACCCGAACGCTGGGTAACGTGACCGCCGAACCGAGAGAATGCGACCTGATCTCGGCGAACGCCATCAAGCTCGCCACCGGCCTCAATGACTACACGGCACGCGGTACGAAGATGGACATGGGCCGGCGTTTCGAGTCGTGCACGGTGATGGAGGATCTAACCCCTGGAGGCGATCGAGGGCTCCTGATCGAACTTTTCGACCCGTCCACAGATGACGCAGCGGACCTGGAGAACACCAAGGCGACCAGCGGAGGAACTGACTTGCCTGCTGAATTGGGTCCGGGCTTCACCGCACGACGTAAGAATGCCAAGGATCAGACCATCGCCTCCGTCTACGGGTGGACACCGGACTACGCCCGCCTACTTGTCGTCAACATTATGGAAGGTGCGCCGGGCCGCGACTCCCTCGCGGATGCGACCGAATTCTTCCGCCAGCTCAAGCCAATTCTCCTGGACAAGCCCGCCTGATCGGCCACGGCCACGTGATTCGGCAACTGGGTGCCCTTCTATCGAGACGAATCGGCCTGGTACGGCGTCGGCTTCCGCCGTAGCGTGAGGCGTGGCGAGGGATCCAGGGAGGCACCCATGACCGTACGAGTGGAGCGCGACGGCCCCGTCACCACCGTCGTGCTCAGCAGGCCCGGCGTACGCAACGCCGTCGACGGCAAGACCGCCGCCGCGCTGGCCGACGCGTTCCGGGAGTTCGACGCGTCCGACGCCGCCGTGGCCGTGCTGTGGGGGGAGGGCGGCACGTTCTGCTCGGGCGCCGATCTCAAGGCGCTGGACAACCACGTCGGGGAGGACGGCGACGGGCCGATGGGGCCGACGCGGCTGCGGCTGACGAAGCCGGTGATCGCCGCCGTCGCCGGGCACGCCGTCGCCGGCGGGCTGGAACTGGCCCTCTGGTGCGACCTGCGGGTGGCGGAGGAGGACGCGGTGTTCGGCGTGTTCTGCCGCCGCTGGGGCGTGCCGCTCATCGACGGCGGCACTGTACGGCTGCCGCGTCTCATCGGGCAGAGCCGGGCGATGGACCTGATCCTTACCGGCCGCCCCGTCCCGGCGCGGGAGGCGTACGAGATGGGGCTGGTCAACCGGTTGGTGCCGGGCGGGACGGCACGGCGGCACGCCGAGGAACTGGCGGGAGAGATCGCCCGGTTCCCGCAGGAATGCCTGCGGGGGGACCGGATGTCAGTGCTGGAGCAGCACGGGCTGCCCCCGGCGGAGGCGATGCGCAACGAGGTACGCCGCGGGCTCGTCTCGCTGCCGGGTGCGGCCGGAGGCGCGGCCCGGTTCCGGGCCGGGGCCGGGCGGCACGGGGACTTCGGCCACTTCTGACCTCAGGCGAACAGTTCGTCGAGGGTTTGGATGGTGGCTGCTTTGGTGGCCCAGGTTTCCAGCTGGTTGAGGTCTTTGCAGGTGGTGATCTGGGTGTGCGTTTGGTCGGGGAGGGTGAAGCCGCGGGCGGTGAGTACGAGGATGACCAGCTTGGCGGCTTCTTCGGCTTTGCCCTCTTCTCGGCCTTCCTCCCGTCCCTCGTCCTTGCCGCGGCCGAAGTGTTCGCGGGCGAAGGGGCTGTAGACGGGCCAGGTGGTGGACGTCATGATCTCCTCCAGGAGCTGGCGAATCTCCGGCGCGGACATGCTGTAGGCGTATTCATAGTACTGCGGAGCGTGATCGTCGGCGGTGTCGGCCAAGGCCGTGGCGAAGGCTTCGATGACCTTGCGGTTGCGGCCGTGGACCATGACGGACATCGTGGCGAGGTCGAGGTGGGCGGTGGCTTCCTTGGCGTCGGTGATGGCGGGGATGGAGTCGGGGCCGAGGACGCAGGGGTGCAGGCGGTAGCCGGTCAGCCCGGAGTCGACGGGACGCATGTAATGGACGGCGGTGGCCCGGTTGGGGCAGACGACCAGGACGGTGGCGTCGCAGTGCATCATCAGCCACAGCGAGGCGGCGTAGCGGGCCAGCTTCCTGGGGTCCTTGGAGGTGTCCTGCTGGATCTCGACGACGATGGCGTGGGCCGGGGACTGCGGCGGGCCCATGGAGAGGACGAGGTCGGCGTCGAAGTCGTCGGAGGGCCGCGTGTTGAACGTGTTGGGCTCCACCCGCACGAGAGGAGTCTCGGGGAGCTGTTTCCCGATGAGGTCGCGCAGGATCTCCACCGCCAGTTGCGGCCGGTCGCGGAACATGGAGACGAGCGCGTCATGTGGAGGGGACGGCATGAAGCTCATTGTTACATGATGAACACGTAACGTGACGGCAATTCATGGGGTCCAAGGCGTGGCGGAAGGAATGCGCCGGAAGGCGGCGGCGTTCAGCGGCACGTGATGATCATCGCAGCGTCTCCGGCGCTCCCGCGCCGGGTGCGGGTCACACGGTAGGCAGGGGGTACGTCGTGACCGTCAAGCCCAGAACGTTCCGTTTCGGTGTGCCGTGGGAGGACGCGTACGGCTACAGCCAGGCGCTGCAGGCCCGCGACACGCTGTACGTCTCGGGGCAGCTCTCGCACGACGCCGCCGGCGAGTTCGTCGGCGCCGGTGACTTCGAGCTGCAGATGAAGACCACGCTGGCCAACCTCGACCTGGTCCTGGCGCATTTCGGCGCCACCCGCGGCCAGATCGTGGAGACGACCGTGCTGGTCAGGAACCTGCGGGAGAACTTCGACACGACCGCGCGGCTGCACGCCGAGTACGTCGGGGAGCACCGTCCGACGAGCACGGTCCTGGGAGTGGCCGACCTCGCCCTGCCGGACCAGCTCGTCGAGATCGGCGCGCTGGTCCGGCTGGACGTGCGGGCGTAGCGCGGCTGAAGGCGGGGGAGCGGGCGAGGCGGCCGGCCGCCCGCGCCTCACCCGGCTGCCCGCTCCTCACCCGGACCACGCGCCGCTCACCCGGACGGCGCTCGTCACCGCCCGCACGGCTCCCCGCCGGCCGAAGGAAGCTCAGGCCGGCTCCGCGATCCCGAAGCGGGGGATGGGCAGGTCCTCGGTGGCCAGGTGCACGATGTGCGACTCGGTGTAGACGTCGATGCTGTGCCGCCCGCCCTCCCGGCCCAGCCCGCTGGCCTTCACCCCGCCGAACGGGGTACGCAGGTCGCGCACGTTCTGCGAGTTGACCCAGAGCATCCCCGCCTCGATGCCCTGCGCGAGCCGGTGCGTGCGCCGCAGGTCGTTGGTCCACAGGTACGCGGCCAGCCCGTAGCGGGTGGCGTTGGCCAGCTCCAGCGCCTCGGTCTCGGTGGCGAACGGGGTGACGCACACCACCGGCCCGAAGATCTCCTCCTGGAAGATCCGCATGCCGGGGGTCACGTCGGCGAACACCGTGGCGGCCAGGAAGTTGCCGTCGGGCAGCGCCTCGGGCCGCGAGCCGCCCGCCACGAGCCGGGCGCCCTCCTCCACGCCGGTCCGCACGTACTCCATCACCCGGGCGTGATGCTCGGGGTGGATGAGCGCGCCCAGCTCCGTGGCGGGGTCGTCCGGCGATCCGACCCGGACGCGCGAGGCCCGCGCCGCCAGCCGCGTCACGAACTCCTCGTACACCGTGTCCTGCACCAGGACGCGCGAGCTGGCCGTACAGCGCTCGCCGTTGAGCGAGAACACGCCGAAGACCGCGGCGTCGAGCGCCCGCTCCAGGTCGGCGTCGTCGAACACCACCAGCGGGGACTTGCCGCCGAGCTCCATCGACAGCGTCTTCAGCCCGTCGGCGGCCGCGCGCATGATGGTGCGGCCGGTCCCGGTCTCGCCGGTGAAGGAGATCACCGGCACGTCGGGGTGCGCGACCAGCGCCGCGCCGGCCTCCTCGCCGATGCCGTGCACCAGGTTGAACACCCCGGTGGGCAGCCCGGCCTCCTCCATGATCTCCGGCAGCAGGCCGGCCGACAGCGGGGACCACTCGGCGGGCTTGAGCACGACCGGGCAGCCCGCCGCGAGCGCGGGCGCGAGCTTCCAGGTCTCCAGCATGAACGGGGTGTTCCACGGCGTGATCAGCCCGGCCACCCCGACGGGCTTGCGCACCACGTAGTTGAGCTGGGCCGAGCCGACCCGGTAGACGTCCTCGCCGAGCGTGGTGATCACGTCGGCGAAGAAGCGGAAGTTCTGTGCGGCCCGGCGGGCCTGGCCGCGTGCCTGCGCGATCGGCAGGCCGGTGTCGCGGCACTCCAGCGCGGCGATGCTCTCGTCGCGGGTCTCGATCGCGGCGGCGATCGCGCGCAGCACGGCGGCCCGCTCCTCGCCCGTCATCCGGGGCCACGGCCCGTCGGTGAACGCCTTGCGCGCGGCCGACACGGCGGCGCTCACGTCCTCGGGACCGCCGGCGGCGACCGTCAGGTAGGGCCGGTTCGTGGCCGGCTCCAGCGCGGTGAACGTCGCGCCGGACACGCTCGGCACGTGCGCGCCGTCGATGTAGTGCTCAAGGTTCATCGGACGACTTCCTCGCTCTGTGCCAGCAGTTCCTCGATCCGGGCGGCGCCCGCCTCGGTCGGCGTGATCAGGGGCGGCCGGACGTGCCCGGAGGCGATCAGCCCGCGCCGCTCCAGCACCCACTTGGCCGGGGCCGGGTTCGTCTCCACGAACAGCAGCTCCACCAGGGGATGCAGGGCGTAGTGCAGGTCCAGGGCGGTGCGGTGGTCGCCCTCGGTGTAGGCGGTGTACATGCGGGCCACGGCCGCCGGGGCGAGGTTGGCCGCCGCGCTGACGAAGCCGGCGCCGCCGATCGCCAGCAGCGGCAGGCACAGCAGCTCGATGCCCGACCACATCAGGAAGTCGCGCCCGCACCGGTGCAGCACCTGGGAGAAGTGCTCGAAGTCCTTGGTGGTCTCCTTGATGCCCACGATGTTGTCGTGGGCGCGCCGCAGCCGGGCGACGGTATCGGGCGCGATGTCCACCGCCGTGCGCGAGGGCACGTTGTAGATGACGATCGGCAGCCCGGGGAACTCCGCCGCCACCGTCGCGTACCAGCGGAACAGCGCCTCCTGCGTCGGGCGCGCGTAGTAGGGGGTGATGACGAGCGCCGCGTCGGCGCCCAGCCGCTCGGCCTCGGCGGTGAGGCGCAGCGTCTCGTCCAGCTTGGCCGAGCCGGTGCCCGGCAGGAACGGCACCCGGTCGGCGGTCTCCTCGGCCACCGCCGTCATCGCGGCGATCCGCTCCTTGACGCTCTGCGCCCCGGGCTCTCCGGTGGAGCCGCCGGTGGAGATGCCGTGCGAGCCCCGGTCGAGCTGCCAGCGCACCAGCGCCTGCAGCGAGTCGACGTCGAGCTCGCCGTCCTCGGTGAACGGGGTCACCACCGGGGCGATGGACCCGCGGATGGCCGCCGGATCCGAACGGAACTTCATGTGATCACTCCTTGCTGCACGATCAGACCTGCGCGCGGTCGTCACCGGGCGTCACGCCACGCCTGGTACGCCTCCCGCGAGGCTTGGTTCATCGGGTAGAGCCCGTCGACGGACGCGCCCGCGGCCACCCGTTCGTAAATGAAGCGCTCCTCGTCCTCCTGCCGGGCGGCGTCGCGCGCCACCTCGGCCGCCAGGCCGGGCGGGATGACGACCACGCCCTCGGCGTCGCCCACGAGCACGTCGCCGGGCATCACCAGCACGCCGCCGCAGGCCACCGGAACCTGCGAGTCCATCGGCACGTGCCGGCGGCCCAGCACCGCGGCGTGCGGCACGGCGTAGTAGGCGGGCAGGTCCAGCGCCCCGAACGACGGGCTGTCGCGCAGCCCGCCGTCGGTCACCACCCCGGCCGCCCCCCGGCGCAGCGCCCGCAGGGCGAGGATGTCGCCCAGCGTGCCCGCGCCGTGGTCGCCGCGCGCCTCGATCACCAGGACCTCGCCGGGGCGGATCTGCTCCACGGTGCGCTTCTGGGCGTTCATGCCGCCGCCGATCTCGCCGAACACGTCCTCGCGCAGCGGCACGTACCGCAGCGTCCGCGCCACGCCGACCATGCGCAGGTCGGGCCGGGTGGGGCGGACGCCCTCGACGAAGTGGTGGTCGATGCCGCGCCTGCGCAGCTGCGACGACAGCGTGGCGGTCGACACCGACCGCAGCGCCGCCGCGGTCTCCTCGTCGAGGGCTCCCGTACGGGGAGCCGCGGCGGATCCGAAGGCGGCGGCGCGGGTCTCGCCGGTGGCGCGGGGCTGCGCGCCCCAGGCGGGCAGCGGCTCCGGGTCGGCGACGATCTCGTTGCGCAGCCGGCCCGCGCCCTCCAGCTCCACCTCCACCACGTCGCCGGGCCGCACGACCGTGGAGCCGGCCGGGGTGCCGGTCAGGACGAGGTCGCCGGGCTCCAGCGTCATGAGCCGCGACAGGTCCGCGATCAGCAGGTCGAAGCCGAACAGCAGCTCGTCCGTGCCGGCGTCCTGGACGAGCTCGCCGTTCACGTACGTGCGCAGCCGCAGCGCGGCGGGGTCGGCGCCGGTGAGGATCGCGGGGCCGACCGGCGTGTAGCCGTCCTGTCCCTTCGCCCGCAGGTTGGAGCCCTGGTCGGCGTGCTTGAAGTCGTAGACGCCGAAGTCGTTGGCCGCGGTGTAGCCCGCCACGCAGCCGAGCGCCCGCTCGCGGGGGACCCGGTGGGCGCGCTCGCCGATGACGAGCGCGATCTCGCCCTCGAAGGCGAGCAGGTCGCACCCGGCGGGACGGACGACGGGCCGGCCGGACCAGGACAACGAGGACGGCGGCTTGAGAAAGTAGGAGGGGACGGCCGGGGTGCGCCCACGTTCGGCCGCGCGGCTGCGGTAGTTGAGGTGGACCGCGATGATCTTGGATGGCGTCAGGCCGAGCGGGTGTGCCACATCAGCTCCCAAATCATATAGGACATCGTGAATGATATCCGAGGGATCAAGGGAGAGCTATAGACAAAGATATTTGAATTCGTACATGATTGGCCATGCCCGGCAGGGCCCCGGAGCGGCCACGAGGCCGCCACCTGGGCCGGGAGACGGGACCCGTACCACCTGGAGGGGCGTCATGGGAGAGATCGTCCTGGCGGCGAAGATCACACATGTGCCGTCGATCTGGCTGTCCATCCAGCCGGGTGAGCACTTCGGCATCCGCAGGCCCGCCGAGCTGGCGCTGACCGAGGTCGGCGAGCGGGCCCGCGAGCGCGGCGCCGACACCTTCCTCGTCGCCGACACCCACTGGATGAACAGCATCGGCTTCCACCTCAACGGCAAGGAGCGCCACCGCGCCTCCTACGTCAGCCACGAGCTGCCGCACTTCATCCACGACCTGGAGTACGACTATCCCGGCGACCCCGAGCTGGCCGAGCTGATCCGCGAGGAGATCGTCGCCGGCGGCCAGAAGGCCCGCGTCCACACCTACAAGGACCTCGGTCTGGAGTACGCGACGCTGGTGCCGATGTACTTCATGAACGGCGACCCGGCCGTCCGCGTGCTGCCGATCGGCTGCAACATCTACTCCTCGATCGAGGAGAACCGCCGCATCGGCGAGGCCCTGGCCCGTGCCGTGCGGCGCAGCGACCGCAAGGTGGCCTTCCTGGCCAGCGGCTCGCTGTCGCACGCCTTCCCGCCCAACGAGATCGCCGAGTCGCTGCTCAACGACGTGAGCAGCGAGATCAACCGGAAGGTCGACCTGTCGGTGCTCGACATGTGGACCGAGGGCAGGATCGCCGAGTTCCTCAAGATGCTGCCCGACTACAACGAGCGCTGCACGGGGGAGGGAGCGATGGCCGACACCGCGATGCTCTTCGGCCTGCTCGGCTGGGACCGCTACACGGGCAAGGGCGAGCAGCTGTGCCCGTACTTCGGCAGCAGCGGCACCGGTCAGGTCGTGGTCGACTTCCCGGTGCCCGAAATCGTGAACTGAGACCGTTAAGCTACGATCCGATATCGTATGCGAAAGTTGGCGGGGAAAGGTGTGAAGCGATGGGGGACCGTGCCGGCCTGGCCGTGCGGGTGTTCACTCCCGACCGGGCCGCGGACGCGCCGCCCGTGCTGCTCGTGCACGGCTTCGGCTCCGACGGCGGGCGCGACTGGGCCGAGACGGGCATCGCCGGCGCGCTGACCGCCGCCGGGCGCGTCGTGGTGGCGCCCGACCTGCCCGGCCACGGTGACAGTCCCGCCCCCGCCTCGCCCGCCGACGCCGGCGCCAAGGCCGTCGCCGCGGCCCTGGTGACCGCCCTCGACCAGGCCCTGGCGGGGGTTCCAGCTCCGGCCGGGGGCGCGTTCGACGTGGTCGGCTACTCGCTGGGGGCACGGCTCGCCTGGGAGCTGCCCGAAGCGGCCCCGGGCCGCGTGCGCCGCGCCGTGCTCGGCGGGCTCAGCCCCGTGGAGCCGTTCGCGGCCGTCGACGTGGCCGCCCTGCGCCGGGCCGTCGCCGGTGAGGGCGAGCCCGCCGACCCGCTCACCTCGGCGATCGCCGGCCTGGCGCGGGCCGCCGGCGAACGCGCCGCCGGGCTGGCGCTCTGCGTCGAAGGGCTGCGCGACACCCCGTTCGAGCCGCGCGCGTGGGGCGGCGAGCGCCCGCCGGTGTTCGTGGTGGGAAAAGACGACGTGATGAGCGACGGGATCGGGCGTATCGTCGAGTTGGCCGGCGCCACGGAGCCGGTCACGGTTCCCGGCGACCACTTCCAGGCCCTCGCCGGCGCCGGGTTCCGCGACGCCGTCCTGAGGGTGCTCCTACAGTGATCAAGCAGAGAACGACCGGCGGAGCGGGCGCCGGCGTCCGGCCGCCTGCCGCCGGTCGTCCGTGGTGGCCCGGCGTCCGGCCGAGAGTGAGGGGACATCGGTGAGTTCCGCGAAGGGGTCCGCGCGGGCCAGGGCCTCCAAGGCCGAGCTGAGCTATGAGCTGCTCCGCTCGCGCATCATCGACGGCACGTACGGGCCGGGCTACCGGCTCGTCATGGACCAGCTCGCCCGCGAGACCGGGGTCAGCACCATCCCGCTGCGCGAGGCCGTGCGGCGGCTGCAGTCCGACGGGCTGGTCGAGATCGTGCGCAACATCGGCGCGCGGGTCGCCATGTTCGACTCCGCCCAGGTGGAGCACTCGCTGCAGGTCCTGGCGCGGCTGGAGGGCTACGCCACCGCGATCTCCGCGCCGCGCATGAAGGCGTCCCACCTCAAGCAGTCACGCGAAATCAACGCGCGGATGGTGGCGGCGCTGGAGGAGTTCGACCCGCCGTCGTTCACCGCGCTCAACCGCGAGTTCCACTTCTCGATCTACCAGCACTGCCCCGACGAGCACCTGCGGGCGCTGCTGGAGGCGGAGTGGGCGCGGCTCGACCACATGCGTCGCTCGTCCTTCGGCCACGTGCCGGGGCGGGCCCGCCGCTCGGTCGAGGAGCACGAGCACCTGCTCGACCTGATCGCCGCGGGCGCCCCCGGGGCCGAGATCGAACGGGTGGCGTGCGCGCACAAGATCGCGACCGCCGACGCGCTGCACAACGCGCACCTGTCGCCGCAGTCCCTCTGACCCACCCGTGCGGCCCTGACCACTCGTGCGGCCCTGACCCACCCGTGCGGCCCTGACCCGCCGTGCGGCGCACCGGCCCGCGTGGCCCGGTGCGCCGCAGGCGCGTTCTCAGACCAGGAGCTGCCCGCCGTCGACCTGCACCACCACGCCCGTGATGTGCCGGGCGGCGGGCGAGGCGAGGAACACCACGAGCGGCGTCACGTCGCCCGTCTCGGCGATGCGGCCCAGCGGGATGCGCGCCTCCCAGGCCGCGCGGGCCTGCGGGTCGGCCATCAGCCCGGCCGTCATCGGCGTGTGCACCGGGCCGGGGGCCACGCCGTTGACCCGGATGCCGTGCCCGGCCAGCTCCAGCGCGCCGGTCCTGGTCAGCGCGTCGACACCGGCCTTGGTGGCCTCGTAGTGGCCCAGGCCCGCCGTGGGCTGGCGGGCGCCGATCGAGCTGATGTTGACGACGCAGCCGCCCCGGCCGGCCGCGATCATCTGGCGGGCGGCGGCCTGCGTGACGGTGAACGTGCCGCGCAGGTTGACGGCCACGACCCGGTCGAACACCTCCAGCGGCAGGTCCGTGAGCGGGCCGCCGCCTGCGACCACGCCCGCGTTGTTGACCAGCACCTCGACCGGGCCGAGCCGCCCGGCCACCACGGCCAGGCCGTCGGCGACCGACGCGGCGTCGGTGACGTCCATCGTCACGGCGAGCGCGCCGAGCTCGCCGGCCGCCGCCTTGGCGGCCACCCCGTCGGCGTCGGCGATCACGACCCGCTCCCCGGCCTCGGCGAACGCCCCGGCGACGGCCCGGCCGATGCCGCTGGCCGCCCCGGTGACGACGACCACCCGGCCCCCACCGCTCACGGGGCCCTCGCCGCCCACCGGGCCTGCGCCGATCGCCGGGCCCTCGCCGTTCATCGGGCCTCCGCCACGATGACGCGCGGGCTGCCCGGCAGGGTCCGCGTCTCGACCGGCTCCCAGCCGGCCGCCCGCAGCCAGCCCCGCACCTCGTCGTCCGGGTAGACGACGGTGCCGTCGATGACCAGGTATTCGGCGGCGTGCAGCGCGTCGAGCGGCCGCTGCCGGTCGTCGGAGTCGAGGAAGAAGTCGAGCAGCAGGAGCGTCGCCCCCGGCGTGGCGGCCCGGCGGGCCCGCTCGGCGATGCGCAGGTTTTGGGCGGCGTCGTAGCGGTGCGCCACGTGCTCCAGCAGCACCAGGTCGAAGCCCTCGGGCACGTCGCCGTCGAGCAGGTCGCCGTCGACGACCTCGGCCCGGTCGCCCACCCCGGCGGCGACCAGCGTGTTGCCGGCGTGCACGGCCAGGTCGCCGCCGGAGAAGAACACGCCGCGCAGCCCCGGGGCCGCGCGCAGCGCCTCGGCCAGGAACGACCCGGACAGCCCGCCGAAGTCGATCACGCGCTCGTGCCGGGAGAAGTCGTAGTGCCCGGCGAGCATCCTGGCGTGCAGCGCGTTGTAGGTCATCACGCCCGACAGGAACACGCGCATCCGGTCGCCGCCCAGGTCGAGCTGGGCGGGCTTGGCGGTGCGGGCGCTCTCGCCGAAGCCGAGCCAGTGCCCGTAGCTGATCGTGTCGAGGAACGTCAGCCACGGGCCCAGGTCGACGTCGTCGCCCGACCCGGCGAGGTAGCGGGCGGCGGCGGGACCGTTGGAGTAGCGGCCGTGGTCGCGCTCCAGCAGGCCGAGGCCGGCCATCGCGTCGGCCAGGACGCGGGCGGTGCGCTCGGGCAGGCCGGTCGCGGCCGAGAGCTCGGCGACGGACGCGGGCCCTGCGGCCAGGGCGCGGAACAGGCCCGCCTCGCTCGCCGCGAAGAGCTGCTTGGCGGCCATGTAGCCGGTGGCCACCTGCACGATCCGCTCGGGGCCGTTGAGAGATGACATGGGGGGTGCACTCCTTGTACGGCAGAAGGATATGGGGAATGCTATACGATTCAGCGGACGGCGGCCAGGGGCCGCACCCACCCCCAAGGGAGGCAGGCGTGGAATTCTCAGGTCAGGTGCCCCGGCGCAGGCTCGGCGACGGCGGCCCGGAGGTCCCGGTCCTCGGCCTCGGCTCGTGGAACACCTGGGACCGCATGCCGCGCGAGCAGGTGGCCGAGCTGATCGGCACGGCCGTCGCGCGCGGCGTCAACCTGTTCGACGTGGCCCATTACGACTTCGGCCCGCACGCCGAGAACGCCGTCACCGACGTGATCTTCGGCCAGGCCGTCAGGGAGGCGGGCGTCGCCCGGGAGGACTACCTGCTGTGCGGCAAGCTCTGGCTGTGGGACTACCCGGCGCTCTCCTTCGCCGGGCAGGCGGAGGTCGCGCTCGACCGCATCGGCACCGACCACGCCGACCTCGTCGTCCTCGGTGACTTCGCCGGCGAGCTCGATCTGCGCGCCGTGGTGACCGACGTGTCCGAGCTGGTGCGGGCCGGGCGGTTCGGCTGCTGGGGGGTCAACAACTGGTCGGCCCGCGACCTGCGCCTCGCCCGCGACTTCGCGCTGGCCGAAGGGCTGACGCCGCCCGCGTTCGCGCAGCTCAAGTACAGCGTGGCCCGGCGCTCGGTGCCCGACGGCGAGCCCTACGGCCGGCTGTTCGCCGACGGGCTCGGGCTGCAGGCCTCCGACGTCTTCGAGG
Source organism: Nonomuraea sp. NPDC003214 (assembly GCF_053590035.1). NCBI lineage: Bacteria > Bacillati > Actinomycetota > Actinomycetes > Streptosporangiales > Streptosporangiaceae > Nonomuraea > Nonomuraea sp. NPDC003214. Next base: position 12,316 of record NZ_JBSFSX010000015.1, read on the forward strand.
GCGGCATCCTGGCCGGCAAGCTCCATCCCGAACGCAAGATCGGCGCCGACCCGGGCGGCATCCGCGACCGGATCCGCGCCGCCTACCCCGAGCTGCGCCGGATCGCCGAGTCCTTCGGGGCCACGCCCGCGCAGCTCGCCATCGCGTTCTGCCTGGCCCACCCGGCGGCGGCCAGCGTGCTGGTCGGGGTCAGCGGGCGGGCCCAGCTCGACGACAACCTCGGCGCGCTCGCCCTGCTGGAGCGGCACGGCGACGAGCTGCGCGCCGCCGTGGCCGGGCTCTGGGTCGACCGCGACGTCGTGCACCCGGAGGCCGCCTGGGGCGCCGACGCCCGCTGAGCGGGCGCCGGCCGGGCGCGAGGGCGTGGCAGGCGGCGTCGCGGCGGCGCTCCTACGCCTCGTGGACGACGCGGCCGTCCACCACCGTCATGCGGACCGGGACCTGCGGTAACGCCCCCGGCTCGGTCCGCAGCAGGTCGCCGTCCAGCACGCACAGGTCGGCGACCTTGCCGGGCTCCAGCGACCCCTTCCACGCCTCCGCGCCGTCCTGCCACGCCGGCGTGATCGTGTACGCGCGCAGCGCCCGGGCGAGCGCCACCCGCTGCGCCGCCCCGCGCACCCGCCCGTCGGGCCCCTGCCGGGTGACCGCCGCCGCGATGCCCGCCCGCCAGTCCGGCGTCAGCACGGGCGCGTCGGAGCTGAGGCAGAGCGGCACCCCGGTGGCCAGCGCGTCACCCACCGGCCAGGCGTACGCCGTCGCCTCGCGGCCCAGCGCGGCCACCAGCAGGTCCTCGGTGGCGACCGGGATGCCGGCCTGGGTGTTGAGCCCGATCCCGGCGGCCGCCATCGCCTTCAGCGTCGCCGGGTGCAGCAGGTCGCCGTGGATCAGATAGTGGCGGGCGTCCCGGCCGTCGCGGGCGAGGGCGGCGGCCAGGGCGCGCGTGACGACCCGCGTCGCCCGGCTGCCTGTCGCGTGCACGCCGATCTGGTGCCCGGCCGCGTGCGCCGCGTCGATCATCGCGACCAGCCCGGCCTCGCGTTCGTCGTCGGTGCCGCCCTCGACCAGCAGACTCCCGTACGTGCCGTCCTCGTACGGCTCGTCCGTCCAGGCGGTGCGCATCGGCGGGATGCCGTCGGCGAAGACCTTCACCCCCGAGACCCGGAACCAGCCGGGCACGGCGGCGGGCGGCGCGAAGCCGCGCAGGCCCTCCAGCAGGGCGGCGGGCGAGCTCGCGCCGTCGAGCTCGCCGAACAGCGTCAACGCGGTGACGCGCGCCGTCAGCAGGCCCTCGGCGGCCAGGTCTGCGTAGTCGCGCAGGGCCGCCGAGCCGAAGCAGCCGCTCGGTCCGTCGTCCTCGCCGGGGCCCAGGCCGGGCTCGGTGTAGCTGGTGATCCCGAGCGTCGCGAGCAGGGCGCCGGTGCGCAGGATCGCGGCCCGCCGGTCGGCGCTCGTCTCCAGGCGCGCGGGCGCGGCCGGAGGGTCGCCGTGACCGCCTCCGGTGAGCTGGTCCATGAGCAGGGACGGCCACATCGTGCCGAGCCAGACGCCGTGCAGATGGGAGTCGTTGATGCCGGGCAGCACCGACGCGCCGCGCAGCGGGACGACGCGGGTGCGGCGGCCGATCAGCGGGGCCACCTCCCCGGCCGTGCCGACACGGGCGATCGCGCCGCCCCGGACCGCGATCGCCTCGGCGACCCGGTCGGCGGCGTCGACGGTGTGGACCTGACCCCCGGTCAGCACCAGGTCGGCCTCGTCCTGGGATTCGTTGCGCAACATCTTCCTCTTCGCTCTAGACATCGCCGATCGGCTCCGAATAACGTACACGGAATCGGATACGATTTTCGAGTGCCTGAGCGAGGCACCCGGGCGATCGGAGGTAACGATGCCGCTGCATCCCGAGGCGCAGTCCATCATCGACCGCATGAGCGTCGCTGACCAGGGCCCGGTCGTCGCGTTCGACGCTCAGGCCATGCGCGAGGGGTTCCGGAGCGCCTGGCGGATGCCCGAGCGGCTGCAGCCCGTGGGCGCCGTCGCCGACACCGTGATCCCGGGCCCGGCCGGCGACCTCCCCGTCCGCGTCTACAGCCCCGAGGGCGACGGGCCCTTCCCCGCGCTCGTCTGGTTCCACGGCGGCGGCTGGACCATCGGCAGCCTCGACGAGAACGAGGTCGCCTGCCGGGCCGTCTGCGCCGGAGCGGAGGCCGTCGTCGTCTCCGTCGACTACCGCCTCGCCCCCGAAAACCCCTACCCGGCCGCCGCCGACGACTGCTACGCCGCCGTGCGCTGGGTCCACGAGCACGGCGAACGCCTCGCCGCCGACCCGGCGCGCCTGGCCGTCGGCGGGGAGAGCGCCGGCGGCAACCTGGCCGCCGTCGTCGCCCTCAAGGCCCGCGACCTCGGCGGCCCCCCGATCCGCCTGCAGGTCCTCGTCTCGCCCGTGGTCGGCCACCCCGGCGACGGCTACGCCTCCTACGACGCCTACGCCGACGGCTATTTCCTGTCCAAAGCCAGCATGGAGTGGTTCTTCACCACCTACCCGCGCGACGTCAAGGACCTCGACGACCCCTACCTGCTGCCGCTGCGCGCCGCCGACCTGTCCCGGCTGCCCCGCGCCCTCGTCCTGGGCGCCGAGTGCGACGTGCTGCGCGACGAGGGCGAGGAGTACGCCCGCCGCCTCGCCGACGCCGGCGTCGACGTCGAGCTCGTCCGCTACGACGGGCTGATCCACGGCTTCTTCGGCCTGCTCGCCACCGAGCTGACCGACTCGCGCGACGCGCACGCCCGGGTGATCGCCGCCCTGCGGGCGCTCTGATGACCGCCCCCGTCCTCAGCCTCCGCGGCGTCGGCGTCAACCGCCGCGAGGTCCCCGTCGTCCACGACGTCTCGCTCGACGTCGCCCCCGGCGCCGTCACGGTCGTCCTCGGCGCCAACGGCGCCGGCAAGACGACGCTCATGGACGGCATCGCCGGGCTGGCCCCGGTGACCTCCGGAACGGTCCAACTCGACGGCCGGCCCATCGGCAAGCTGCCCACCTACCGGCGCGCCCAGGCCGGCCTCGGCTACGTCGAGCAGGCCCGCACCGTCTTCCGCACCCTCACCGTCGAGCAGAACCTGCTCGTCGCCGGGGGCGACCTCGGCAAGGTGTACGACCTCTTCCCCGAGCTGGGCAACCGCCGCGCCCTGCAGGCCGGGCACCTGTCCGGCGGCGAGCAGCAGATGCTGGCGCTCGGCCGCACCCTCGTCTCCGGCCCGAAGGTCGTCCTCATCGACGAGATGTCCCTCGGCCTCGCCCCCGTCGTCGTGCGCCGCCTCATGGACGCCGTCGGCGACCTGGTCGGCCTCGGCATCGCCGTCCTCCTCATCGAGCAGTTCGCCAACCTCGCCCTGGACATCGGCACCCACGCCTACGTGCTGCGCAAGGGCCGCGTGGTGCACGACGGGCCCTGCGCCGAGCTGCGCGGCCGGAGCGAACGGCTGCACGAGTTCTACTTCGGCCTGCCGCCGGCGCCGGTCGCCGCCGCGGCGGAGAGCGAGACGCGATGACCCTCGTCGACAGGCGCGCACTCGGCCTCGGCCTCGGCGCCGCCCTGGTGGCCTGCCTCGCCGTGCCCGCGCTGCTGCCGCCCTACTGGATCTACCTCGCGATCACCGCCGTGGTCAGCGCCGTGATCATGCAGAGCTACGGCGTGATCGTCGGACGGGCCGGCGTCATGTCCCTGTGCCAGATGTCGTTCGCCGCCATCGGCGCGTGGGTCGTGCTCCGGCTCAACCTCGCCGACGCGCCCGGCGGCTTCCTGCTCTGGCTGCTGCTCGGCGGACTCGCCGCCGTCCCCGTCGGCGTCGCCATCGGGCTGCCCGCCCTCCGCATCCGCGGCGTCAACCTGGCCATCGTCACCTTCGGCTTCGCCGTCTCGGCCGACATCGTGCTCAACGCCAACCAGTTCCCCGGCACCACCGAGCTGAAGACGCTCACCAGGCCCTCCCTGTTCGCCACCAACGGCGCCTACTTCGTCCTCGCCGTCCTCGTCTTCACCCTGCTGGCCGTCGGGCTGGCCCTGTTCAACCGGACCCGGCTCGGCATGTCGCTGCTCGAACTGCGCCACTCCGAACGCGCCGCCGCCTCCCACGGCATCTCGGTCGCCCGCAGCAAGCTCACCGCGTTCGCGATCAGCTCCTTCATCGCCGGCATCGGGGGCGGGCTGATGGCCGGACAGCTCGGGCTCGTCGTCTCCAGCAACTTCGCCATGGGGCAGTCGCTGGCGCTGTTCGCCGTGGCGATCCTCATCGGGCCGCACCACCCCGAAGGGGCCGTCATGGGCGGCGTCTTCGGCGCGGCCATGGCGACCGTCATGGAGAAGCTCAAACTGCCCCAGGACCTCGGCGGGATGCTCTTCGGCCTCTTCGCCATCCTGGCGTTACGCGGCGGCGTCAGCCAGACCGACCTGACCCGCGGCCGCAGACGCGAAGCCGCCGCCCGCAAACTCCTCACCTCCGGGCAACCCCCGACCCCGGACACCGGCCCCATCACCGCGAGCGCCCCTTCCGGCGACCTCAAGGACACCCCCCGTACGGAACCCGTACAGGCGCCCGCGCCGCCGCCCCGCCCGGACGCCGCACCGGGCGGGGCGGAGGCGACCCCTCGCGCCGGGGATGCCGCCTCCGGCGCTGCGGGTGCCGGCGGGGCGGGGGATGTCGCCTCCCGTGCTGCGGGTGCCGGCGGCGGATCCGGCCCGGCCGGCGCAGGCTCCCCGACCGGCGACGGCCTTCCGGAGGGCGGCTCCCGTACGGAGCACGTACGGGAGCCCGTGCCGGAGGCTCGTGTGATCGCCGCAGGCGGGGGCGAGGCCGTCCCCACGGCGCATGGGGGCGCCGCAGCGGGGGACGCCGCGCAGGCCGGGAGTTCCCCTGGTGGCCGCCAAGCGAGGGCGGGGTTGGCGGTGCGGGGGTTGCGGGTGCGGTTCGGGGAGGTGGTGGCGCTCGACGGGGTCGACCTGACGGTGCCCGACGGCGCCGTGGTGGGGCTGATCGGGCCGAACGGGGCGGGCAAGTCGACGTTCATCGCCGCCGTGACCGGCTTCGTCGCCGGTTACGAGGGCACGGTGACGCTGGCCGGGCAGCCGATCGACCGGCTGGCCCCGGCGGCGCGGGCCCGCCGGGGGCTGCGCCGCACGTTCCAGACGACGGTGATCGCCCCCGAGCTCACCCAGTACGAGTATCTGACGATCGGCGCCGGCCGGCGGCTGCCCAGGCGGGAGGCGGACGAGCTGCTGGAGTTCTTCGGCTGCCCACCGGGCGAGGTGCCGGTGTCGATCGTGGACGTCGGGACCCGGCGCCTGCTGGACGTGGCCGCGGCGGTCGCGGCGCGGCCGAGGGTGGCGCTGCTCGACGAGCCCGCCGCCGGGCAGTCGGCGGCGGAGTCCCTGAAGCTCGGCGCGTGCCTGGTGGAGGCGCCGAGACGCTTCGGGGTGTCGATCCTCCTGGTCGAGCACGACATGGAGCTCGTCCGGGCCGCTTGTCAGGAGGTGACGGTGCTCGACTTCGGGCACGTCATCGCCTCAGGGCCCACCGGTGACGTCCTCGAGGATCCGGCCGTGATGGCCGCCTACCTCGGCGCCGCGGACGTGCCGGTGCCCTGAACCCCCCACCCCTCCAGACGAAGGATGTGCCTCACATGAAGCGTTCGCATCTGGCCGCGGCGGCCGCCGCCGTCCTGGTTCTCGCCTCCGCCGCCTGCTCGGGGGAGGGCGGCGGGGCCGACGGCCCGATCAAGGTGGGTTCGATCAACGGCATCACCGGCCTGTTCCAGACGCCGGAGGTCCCGCAGGCGGTCAAGGCGGTCTTCGACGAGGTCAACGCCGCGGGCGGCATCGGGGGCCGCAAGCTGGAGCTCATCAGCAAGGACGACGCGATGAACCCGCAGCGTTCGACGGAGGCGGCGATCGAGCTCATCGAGTCGGAGGAGGTGGTGGCGCTCGTCGGCTCGTCGAGCGCGGTCGACTGCGGTCTCAACCGGGCGACCTACAGCAACGCCGGCATCGTCTCCGTCCCGGCGATCGGCGTCGACCCGGCCTGCTTCACCAGCCCGAACATCGCCCCGGTGAACCCGGGCCCGTTCAAGCTGCTGACGGCGATGCTCTACTACGCCTCCGAGACGCTCAAGCACGACAAGGTCTGCATGTTCTACACGACGCTGCCCGGCAGCGGCGGCGGCATCGACGCCGCGATCAAGGAGTGGAGCGACCTCACCGGCAAGACGCTCACGGTCAAGGACACCTCGGTGGGCCAGGGCGACCCGACGCCCTACCTGGTCAAGGCCAAGGGCGCGGGCTGCCAGGCGGTGCTCTACAACGCGCAGGTGGGCCCGTGGTTCGCGCAGGCGAAGACGCAGGGCATGCAGGACGTGGACTTCATCATGGGCGCCAACAGCTACACCGACGCCAACGCGGAGGTCATCCCGGAGGGCATGAACGCCTACGCCGGGACGGAGTGGCAGCCGTACACGGACGAGACGCTGCCGGGCAACGACCGCTGGGCCAGGATCGTCGACGGGAGCAAGATCCAGAAGACGGCGTTCAGCCAGGGCGCGGTGATGGCGGCGGACGTGTTCGTCCAGGTGCTCAAGACGGTCAAGGGCCCGATCACCCGGGAGTCGGTGACGGAGGCGTTCAAGACCATGCGGCCGATCGACTACCCGATGGTCGGCACCCCGTACGTCTTCGGCCCCGGCGACGCGCACAACCCGATCGAGGGCAGCCGGTTCGTCAAGGTCCAGGACCGCAAGTGGCAGGTGCTGCCGGAGGACTTCATCGTCCCTGGCCGGAAGTGACCGGCCAGGCCCGCCTAGGAGGTGCTCGATGCTGAATTCCGTGGTCGCCGGGCTGACCAGCGGCGGCGTGTACGCGCTGCTGGGGCTGTGCGTCGTGCTGACCTACCGGCTGGTCGCCGTGGTCAACTTCACGATGGCGGCCGTCGGCGCGATGGGCGCCTTCGTCATGGTGTCGCTCATGGACGCCGGGCTGGGCGTGTGGCTGGCGCTGCCGCTCGGCGTCGCGGCGGGGGCGGCGCTGTCGGCGCTGCTGGGCGCCGTGCTCGTCCGCTGGTTCGGCGACCACGACGAGCGAACCAAGGCCGCCGTCACCGTCGCCGTGTACGTGGCCGTCATGGCGATCGGCCTGCGGCTGTTCGGCGGCACGACGACGGGGGCGCGCCGGTTCCCCGCGCCGTTCGACACGCCCGCGTTCACCGTCGGCGGCGTCGTGGTGCCCCAGTCGGTGCTGGTGTCGCTGGCGTTCGCGGTGCTCATCACGGTGGGCGTCGGGCTGCTGCTCAACCGCACGCTCGTCGGCCTGCGGCTGCAGGCGCTGTCCGAGCGGCCCGCCACGGCCGAGGTCGTCGGCATCCCGGCGCCCAGGCTCGCCGTCGGCGTGTGGGCGGCGATCGGCGCCGTCACCACACTGGTGATCCTCCTGGTGGCGCCGAGGCTCGGCGGCGACTTCTCCACGCTGGGCAACCTCATCGCCACCGCCTTTGCCGTCGCCATGGTCGGCGCCTTCCGCAGCCTGCCGCTCACGCTCGCCGGCGGCCTCGTCCTCGGCTGCCTGGAGGGCCTGTCGGCGTCGCTGAGCGCGATCCAGCAGTACCGGGGCGTCGTCCCGTTCCTCGTGATCGTGGTGCTGCTGTGGTGGCGCAGCCGGCACGAGGTCTGGGACACCGCCCACAGCAGATGACCCAAGAGGAGAGCAGAGCATGACCGTTCCCGCCTCCACCCGTGCCGCCGTGCTGCGCGCGCACGGCGAGCCGCTGGTGATCGAGGAGCTGCCGCTGCCGGGCGAGGTCGAGCCGGGCGCCGCGATCGTCCGGATCACCTGCGCGACCCTGTGCGCCACCGACGTGCACCTGTGGAGCGGCGCCATGTCCTGGCCCGGCATGCTGCCGATGGTGCTGGGCCACGAGATGACCGGCACCGTCGAGGCCGCCGGTCCCGGCACCGTCGACGCCCTCGGCCGCCCCGTCAAGGCGGGCGACCGGATCGGCTGGTCGGAGTCCGTCTGCGGCCGCTGCTACGGCTGCACCGTGCTGCGCGCCCCAGTCGCCTGCGCGGACCGCGGCTACGGGTTCCGCCAGCGGGCCGACCGCTGGCCGTACGCCACGGCGGGGCTGGCCGGGCACGCCTACGTCACTCCCGGCGCGCTCAAGGTCGTGCTGCCCGACGACGTCGCCGACACCTGGGCCGCCGCGGCCGGCTGCGCCGTCAAGACCGTCCTGCACGCCTTCGAGCGGGCCGGGAGCGTACGGCCCGGATCGAGCGTGGTGGTGCAAGGCGCCGGCGCGCTCGGGATCATCGCCACCGCCGTCGCCCGCACCGCCGGGGCGGGCACCGTCATCACCGTCGGCGCGCCCGGCAGCCGGCTGGAGCTGGCCCGCCGGTTTGGCGCCGACGTGGTCGTCGGGCTCGACGGCGACGCGGCGAGCCGGGTCGCCGCCGTCCTGGACGCCACCGGCGGCCGGGGCGCCGACCTCGTCCTCGACCTGGCCGGCGCGCCCGGCGTCGGGGCCGAGGCCGTCGACATGGCGGCCTGGGGCGGCCGGTTCGTCGTCGTCGGCAGCACCGGCCCGCGCCCCGACCCGATCCCGCTCGGCACGATCATGGGTAAGGAGCTGACCGTGCTCGGCTCGCTCAACGGCGACGTCGGCGACTACTACCGGGCCGTCGAGTTCCTGCGCGCCTTCCGTACGCGCTTCGCCTGGGACGAGCTGTTCAGCGAGCCGGTCGGGCTCGCCGGGGCGAGCGCCGCCCTGGCGTCGATGGCGCGGCTCGACCAGGTCAAGGCCGTCATCCACCCGTGGCTGCCCTGACGAACCCCCCATACCTACGAGGAGACAGATGTCCACCGTGCCGCGCCGCAGGATCGGAACCTGCGGCCCCGAAGCCTCCGTCCTGTCCCTGGGATCGTGGCACACCTACGACCGGATGGATTTCGCCGACGCGGTCGCCCTCGTGCGCCGCGCCGTCGACCTGGGGATCAACCTGTTCGACGTCGGCGTCTACGGCTTCCCCGGGCACCCGCCGGTCTTCACCGACGTGCTGTTCTCGGCGATCGTGCGCGCCGCCGGGATCGCCCGCGACGACTACCTGCTGTCGGAGAAGCTCTGGCTGGAGGGCTACCCCGAGCAGCCGCTGCGCGACCAGCTCGAACGCGCCCTGTTCCGCGTCGGCGCCGACCGGGCCGACCTCGTCGTCCTGGGCGACATCCGGCGCGCCGACCTCGACCTGCGGCGGCTCGCCGCCGACCTGGCCGACCTGGAGGCCGCCGGGCTCGTCGGCTGCTGGGGCGTCAACAACTGGTCGGCCACCTCGGTCCGCACGCTGCGCGACCACGCCCTGGAGGCGGGCTCGCCGGGACCGCAGCTCGCCCAGCTCAAGTACAGCCCGTGCCGCCGCTCCATCCCCGACGGCGAGCCGTTCGCCGCGCTGTTCGCCGAGGGCATCTCGCTGCAGGCGTCCGACGTCATGGAGGGCGGCATCCTGGCGGGCCGGGCGACGCCGACCCGCGAGATCGGCCGCGACCCCGGCGGGATCCGCGACCAGATCATGGCCGCCGCCAAGGGGCTCGCCGAGGTCGCCGCCGACCTGGACGCCACCCCGGCGCAGCTCTGCGTCGCGTTCACGCTCACCCACCCGGCCACCTGCACCGTGCTGTTCGGCGTCACCCGCATGCGGCAGCTCACCGACAACGTCGGCGCGCTGGCGCTGCTCGAACGGGTCGGCGCCGAGCGGCTGCGCGAACTGGTCGAACCGTTCTGGGCCGACCGCGACGCCGTCGACCCCGAAGGGCCCTGATCCCGCGCACGCCGCCCCGGGAATGTCGGGCGGCGCGCGTATCGTGATCTCATGCCCGACATCGAGGTCGCCGGCCGCGAGGTACGCGTGACGAGCCCCGACAAGGTGGTGTTCCCGCAGGCCGGGATCACCAAGCTCGACCTGGTCCGCTATTACGAGCGGGTCGGCGAGGCGGCACTGCGCGGCGTCCACGGCCGGCCGATGGTGCTCAAGCGGTTCGTCAAAGGCATCGAGGAGGAGCCGTTCTTCCAGAAGCGGGCCCCGGCCAAGCGGCCCGCCTGGATCGAGGTGGCCGAGCTGCGCTACCGCTCGGGGCTCAGCGCCGAGGAGGTCGTCTGCACCGACCTGGCGCAGCTCCTGTGGGTGGTCAACCTGGGCTGCGTCGACCTCAACCCGCACCCGGTCCGCGCCGACGACCTGGCCAGCCCGGACGAGCTGCGCATCGACCTCGACCCGGTGCCGGGCGTCGGCTGGGCCGACGTGCTGGCCACCGCCCAGGTCGCCCGCGAGGTGCTGGCCGACCACGGGCTGACCGCCTGGCCCAAGACGTCCGGCTCGCGCGGCTTCCACGTCTACGCCCGCATCGAGCGGCGCTGGCCGTTCGCCCAGGTGCGCAAGGCGGCCGAGACCGTCGCCCGCGAGGTCGAGCGGCGCGCCCCCGGGCTGGCCACCAGCCGGTGGTGGAAGGAGGAGCGCCACGGCGTGTTCGTCGACTTCAACCAGAACGCCTACGACCGCACCGTCGCCTCCGCCTACTCCGTGCGCGCCGTGCCCGACGCCCGCGTCTCCACCCCGCTCACCTGGGACGAGGTGCCCGGCTGCGACCCGGCCGCCTACACGGTCGCCACCGTGCCCGCGCGGCTGGCCGAGCTCGGCGACCCGTGGGCCGACATGGACGCCCACCCCGGCTCCCTCGACGGCCTGCTGGCGCTGGCCGAGGAGCTGGGCCCGCCGCCCAAGCCGCCCAAGGGCAGCGGGCGCCGCGTGCAGACCCGGCCCGTCATCGAGATCGCCAAGGCCCAGCACAAGGACGAGGCGCTGGCCGGGCTGGAGCGCTGGAAGGCCCGCCACCCCGACGTGGCCGCCCTCCTGGAGCCCGCCGACGTGCTCGTCGACGGCATGCGCGGGCGCAGCAGCGTGTGGTACCGGATCCGCGTCAACCTGCAGAACGTGCCGGAGGACCGGCGGCCCCCGCAGGAGCCCCTGGAGTCTGACTACGACCCCTGGACCTGACGCCGCCGCCCTCACACGCCCGCCGCCGTCACGCGACCTGTCGTCACTCGTCCGCGGTGATGACCTGGGACGCCTGGTAGGCGGCCTCGCGGGGGCCGTCGGCGCGCACCTGGCGCAGCAGCGCCCGCCACGGCTCCGGCCAGCCCGCCCGCGGCCCGCACTCGGCCGCCAGCCCCACCGCCAGCAACGCCGCCACCTCGGCCGTCACCCCATCCGTCCCCGGGGGCTGAAGGGCGGCGAGGCGCTGGGCGTGGGGGAGGACCCGGTCGGCGGGGACGTCCTCCGCCGACCGGGCGAGGGCGTGGGCCGTCGTGACGGCGGCCAGGACGCCCGGGACCGTCAGGGTCAGCCGGTCGAGCACGGCGTGCGGGTCGTCCCAGTCGACGGTGGCGGCCAGGATCTCGGCGGCGAGGTGGGCGGGCAGCTCGGCGGCCACCTCAGCGACCACCGCCGCCGCCGGCTCGCGGTCGGCGCGGTGCGCCTCGCACAGGTCCGACACGACGGCGGCCAGCCGCTGGGCGGCCGGACGGTCGCGGTCGGCGCCCGCGTCGGGCTCGGCCGGCGCGGCGGCCAGCGTCCGTACGGCCCCGCGCAGCTCCGCCGTCCCGTGCCCGGAGCACGCCGCGCTGACCAGCCCCCGCGCGGCGGCCCTCCAGTCGGCGGTCTCGTCCAGCCCGGAGAGAAGCCCGGCCAGCCGCTCCACGGCCTCCGGCGCGTAGGCGGCCCAGCGGGGCAGCGTCTCGACGGCGATCAGCCGCGTCCGCCGGTCCCGCGCCCGCGTCGCGGTGACCACCAGCCCCCCGTACGCGACCCGCCACCGCTCAGGCACCGCCAGCGGATGCACCCCGAGCACCGGTGCCGCCACATCCCCCGCCGCACCGTCACCCACGGCGCCCTCCGGGAAGGCCGAGGTGGCGCCGGCCGTACGGTCCTTGGGGGAGACCGGGGTGCCGTCTGTTGCGCCCGCCCCCAGGGAGGCCGAGGGGTCGCCCGCTGTGCCGTCTCCCAGTGTGGCCGGGCCGCCGCCCGTCGCACGGTTCTTGGGGGAGACCGGGGTGTCGCCCTCCGAGGAGGCCGGGGCGTCGCCGGTCGTACGGTCCTCGGGGGAGACCGAGGCGTCGCCCGCCGCCCCGCCCCTCGGGGAGGCTGGGCCGCCGTTCGTCGCGCGGTCCTCGGGGGAGGGCGGGGGGTCGCTCGCCGGGGCGCCTACGGCTTCGTGCAGGAGGGGCCAGGCTTCCGGGTGGGGGAGGAGTCCGAGGGTGGCCGAGACGATGACCACGCGGACGTCCTTGTGCTGCCCCTCGGCGTGCCAGAGGTCCCGCAGCACCCCGATGGCGCCGGGGGCGCGGTGGCGGGCGAGGAGCCGGACGGCTTCCTTGCGCGCGGTGACCTTGCCCCCGGCGAGCACCGGCTCCAGGGCCGCCGCCAGCTCGGCGGGAGGGGTGAACCGGGCCGCCCGCGCCGCCGCGTACACCGCCACGTGCGCGTCGTCGCCGCTCGCGCGGGCGAGCAGGGCGGCGAGCACGTCCTGCGGCCGGGCCGTCCACGGGAGCGCGGTGAGCGCGGCCCGCCGCAGCAGCGCCTCGTCCGAGTCCAGGTGGCGGCGGAGGCGCCCGGCCTCGACGCCGGGGATCTCGCCCAGTGACCGCACGGCGTGCGCCCGCTCGCCGGTGGGCAGGCCGCCGTGGTCCGCGACCTGTTCGAGCAGCTTCACGTACGCGTCGCGCTGCCGGGCGGTCCACCGCAGGACGGCCCGGCGGGGAACGTGACGCACCTGCCGCACGTCGCTCCTGGCGAAGCGGCCGGAGGGGGCGCGCCGGCCGAGGACGGCGTCCAGCAGGTCGGTGCGCTGCCACACCAGCGCGGCGAACACGCTGCCCACGGCCACCGTCGACGGGTCGGCGGCCAGCAGCCCGGCCACGCGCTCGCCGCGGGTGCGGGGCGGCTCCAGCCAGAGGTCGATCGCCTCGATGGCGGTGAGCTCGCTGACGGCGGTCAGGGCACGTCGCAGCGCCTGCTGCAGCTCGGGCAGGTCGTGGCCGCGCCGCCCGAGCGCGTTGGCGAGCAGGAAGGCCAGCTCGTGCCGGTCGCGGCGGCCGCCCGCCTCCAGGTGGGGCGCGAGCCGCCGCACCAGCGTGACCTCCTGGCCGCGCCGCAGCACGCGCGACAGGTGGCTGAGCGAGGCGGTGCCCACGTAGCCGGTCAGCCGATCGAAGGCGCGCAGCCCGTACTCCAGCAGGGCGGGGTCGTCGCGCGCGGCCCCCTGCTCGAAGACGCGGGTCGCCAGGCGGGCCAGGGCGAGCCGGGTGTGGTAGGAGCAGTCGCGGGCGGCCAGCGCGTCCTCGACGAGCCGGTCGAGGCCGGGCACGTGCTCGGCCGCGAACAGCCGGGGCGGGACGGCGGCCAGCGCGGCGAGGGCGGCCTGGCGTACCGGGTCCTGCTCGTTGCGCAGCCGGCCGAGCGCGCCGAGCAGGCGGGTGAACACGGCGGGGTCGCGGTCGCGCCCGGCGCAGGCGATCAGGTGGCCGTATCCGATGGCCCGGTCGGCGCCCTCGGACCGGCGGGTCGCGGCCAGCAGGGCGGGCTCGGCGTCGGCGTACGGCAGGAAGGCGGTGGTCTCCAGGGTGCGTGCCGGGTCGTCGGCGACGGCGCGCAGCCCGAGCATGCGCCGGGCCTCGGCGACGCGCGGGCGCAGCGGCAGCACGTTCAGCAGGAACGGCGACGGCAGCGCCCGCGACCGGTCCACGCCGGTGGTCGCCGCCTCGAACACGGCCTCCCTGCGGCCCGGCGCCACCGCCCGCAGCAGGTTGATCAGCGAGGGCTCGTGGTCGCGCACCGCCCGCCCGGCCTCGCCGAGCCGGTCGTCGGGCAGCGCGGCCAGCCGCCGCCGGATCGCGGCGCGCCGCAGCAGCCCGGCGAGCTGCGCCTGCCGCCCGGGGACCAGGTAGAGGGCGAGCGTGCGGTCGGGGTCGGCCTTCAGCAGCAGGCTCACGCACCGGGCGCCGCGCGGGCTCCAGTGCCGTTCCAGCAGGGTGATCACCCGTCCGGGAGCGTGCGCGGCGGCGGCCTCGACGCCGGGGCCGCGCGTGTGCCACCACGCCGGGCGGAGCGGGAGCGGCAGCCCGGCCAGCGCTGTTTCGGCGTGCCCGAGCACGAGCAGCGGGTGCCGCCTGGCCAGCGTGCGCCAGTTGGGCACGGCGTGCTCCAGGCCGGGCAGCAGGTGGGCGGCCAGGTCGGCGGGGCAGGCCGGGAGCAGGCTCGCCGCCTCGCGGTCGCCCCACCGCTGCCGCACCTCGTCGATGAGCAGCGCGGCCAGGTCGCCGCGGCCGTGACGCCGGATCGCCCGGTAGACCTCGGCCCGCCGGGCGGCCGGGCCGGTGCGGACGATCCGCGCGACAACCTCGTCCGGGGCGCCGAGCTTGACCGCCGAGACGATCGCGTAGCGGCCGACGTCCGGGTCGGGGTCGCCGGTGGCCCGGGCGATGTGGGGGAGGTCGCGGGCCGCCGCCGCCAGCCGCACGGCGAGGAAGCGCTCGTACGGGCCGAGCCGGGCCAGGCCGTCGAGCAGGGCGCGCAGCTCGGGCCGGCCGGCCAGGCGCCGCCCGTGCTCGGCCAGGCGGCGGCACCGCTGCCCGTGCGCGAGCTGTTCCACGTCCTTGATCAGAGCATGAGGCCGCATAACTGCCCCATTATGGGGGCTTGCGGCGTCAGCCGCGGGTCGGCCGCTGGTAGCCCTCGTCGCCGCCGTAGACGTGCCGGTCGGGGTCGCGTTCGGGCTGGTTCGCCGGGCTGGTCGGCGACGCGGTGTGCTCCTCGGCGAAGTCCTCCGACGGCATCGGCGGCGGGTTCAGGTAGTCGTGCCAGGTGATCCGGCCCCTCGGCACGGCGTCGGTGGTCAGCGCGCCCTTGCGCTGGGCGGCGGCGACCTTGCCCGGGTAGCGCAGGGGCGGGCAGAGCCGCCGCAGCCCTCGGGCGGCCAGCCAGGTCCTGACCAGCTCGGGTGTGGCCAGCACGTGCGGCCCGCCGTACTCGGTCACGGCGCGGCCCGGTCCGTCGGCGAGCAGGCCGGTCACCCGGGCGGCGGCCTCGCCCGCGTCGAGCGGCTGCCACGGCAGCGACCGGTCGACCGGCAGCACCGGGGAGCCGGCCAGCCCGCGCAGCACCTGGTCGAGCCGCTGGTGCAGGTGGGTGACGCGGAGGATGGTGAAGGGCAGGCCGCTCTCCCTGACGAACCGTTCGGCCTCGGCCCGGCGGCGCATCGGCCCGCCCCGCCCGGCCCCGACGGCGGAGACGTGCAGCAGGTGCGCCACGCCCGCCTCCCGGGCGGCGGTGACGAGCGCGCGGGTGCCGGTGGCGTCGACGGTCAGCGCGCCGGGCGCGGTGCCGGGCCGCGACAGCAGGTCGCCCGCCGTCGCGCGGTCCAGCGCGGCCAGGTGGACGACGGCGTCGCAGCCGGCCACGGCCTCGCGCACGCCGTAGCCCGTGGCCAGGTCGCCGCGCACCCAGGTGACGTCACGCCGGGGCTGCTCCTCCCGGCTCAGCGCCCGGATCTCGTGGCCGGTCCTGAGGAGGGCGGGCACCGCGGCCCGGCCGAGCGTGCCGGTCGCGCCCGTCAGCATGATGAGCATGACCAGCACCTACCCACCAGGCCCCGGACATGCCCGTCAGCCCCCGGCCGGCGGGGCGGCGGCGCGGGCGATGCCCGCCGCGGCCGCGCGCAGCGGCTCCACCAGCCGGGGCAGCTCGCGGGCCCGCCGGGCGGCCAGCACGATCCCGACCGCCGCGATGGCGCGGCCCTCCACGAGCACCGGCGCCGCCGCCGAGCACGACCCGACCGTCATCTCCTCGTACGTGAGCGCGTGGCCCTGCGCCCGCACGGCGGCCAGCTCGCGCGCCAGCCGCCCCGGCTCGGTGATGGTGTGCGCGGTGGGGCGTTCGAGGGTGCGCGCCAGGTAGGACTGCACGAACCAGTCGGGCTCGTGCGCCAGCAGCGCCTTGCCCACGCCCGTCGGGTGCATCGGCAGCCGCCCGCCGGTCCGCGACACGATGGGTACGGCGCGCCTGCCGTACACCTTGTCCACGTACAGGACCTCCATGCCGTCGCGGACGGCCAGGTGCACGTTCTCGCCGGTGCTCGCGAACAGCTCCTGCAGCCACGGCTGCGCGACCTCGCGCAGCCGTCCGGGCGCGAGCTGGCCGAGCTCCCACAGCCGCAGCCCGACGCGCAGCCGCCCGCCGGGGTCGCGGCTGAGCGCCTGCCACCGCTCCAGCTCGCCGACCAGCCGGTGCGCCGTCGCCAGGGCGACGCCGCTGCGCTCGCTGATCTGCGTGAGCGTGAGCTCGCGGTGGGTGGCGTCGAACGCGCCCAGGATGGCCAGCACCTTGGAGGTGACCGTACGGCCCGGCTCGCGGGCGCCGCCTGACATGTCGCCATTCTTCCACTGAGCGGAAGCCGGTTCTCGATCCGGGGCCCGGCGGGCAGCATGCTGTGCTCATGCGAACTCAGGTAGGGATCATCGGCGCCGGACCGGCTGGCCTGCTCCTTTCTCACCTGCTCCACCTGCGCGGCATCTCCTCGGTGGTGCTGGAGAAGCGCAGCCGCGACTACGTCGAGCGCCGGGTGCGCGCCGGCGTGCTGGAGCAGGGCACGGTCGACACGCTCGTGGAGGCGGGCGTCGGCGGGCGGCTGCTCCGCGAGGGACTGCCCCACCACGGCATCGAGCTCCGCTACGGCGGCGCGGGACACCGCATCCCGTTCGAGAAGCTGGTGCCCGGCCGGGCCATCACCGTGTACGGCCAGCAGGAGGTGGTCAAGGACCTCATCGCCGCCAGGCTGGAGGCGGGCGGCGACGTGCGGTTCGAGGTCGAGGACGTGGCGATCCACTCGCCGGAGGACCGGCCGTACCTGACGTTCGGCGGCGAGCGGCTGGACTGCGACGTGATCGCCGGGTGCGACGGGTTCCACGGCGTGTCGAGGCCGTCGGTGCCGCCGGGCGTGCTGCGGAGCTACGAGCGCGACTACCCGTTCGCCTGGCTCGGCATCCTGGCCCGGGTGGCGCCGTCGTCGGAGGAGCTGATCTACGCCAGGAACGAGCGCGGCTTCGCCCTGCACAGCATGCGCACGCCCGAGATCAGCCGCTTCTACCTCCAGGTGCCGCCCGACGCCGACGCGGCCGAGTGGCCCGACGAGCGGATCTGGGCCGAGCTGAAGGCCCGGCTGGAGACGGTGCCCGGGTTCGCGCTGACGACCGGCGAGATCATCGAGAAGGGCGTCACGCCGATGCGCGGCTTCGTCACCGAGCCGATGCAGTACGGCCGCCTCTACCTGGCCGGGGACGCCGCCCACATCGTGCCGCCGACCGGCGCCAAGGGGCTGAACCTGGCCGTGGCCGACGTGCGGGTGCTCACCGAGGCGCTGGCCGCGTTCTTCCACGACGGCTCCACCGGCCTGCTCGACGGCTACTCCGAGGCGTGCCTGAAGCGGGTGTGGCGGGCCCAGCACTTCTCGTGGTGGATGACGACGCTGCTGCACACGTTCGACTCCGACGACGACTACGGGCGCCGGCTGCAGCTGTCCCACCTGGACTACGTGACGTCCTCGGAGGCTGCGGCCACGACGCTGGCGGAGAACTACGTCGGACTGCCCTTCACCTGAGCCGGCCGCCCGGACGTGGGCGGGACGGGTAAAGGGGTTTTGACATGGTTTAGGGTTTAATGGTGCTTTTTGCGGATGGATGGGCGGCTGCGCCGCTGCGCTCGGTCATGCAGACCCTCGGGCAGGACCAGCTCGCCAGGATGGCCACGGACCCCGGTCTCGTCGCCGCGGTGGACCAGCACGCCGCGGTGCTGCGGGACGCGATCCCGCTGGACCGCGAGACGCTGGGCGACTACCTGCTCGGCTTCCTCGACGAGCTGCGGCACCGGGGCTGGGCGTTCAGCGGCGAGCCGGACGCCGCCGCGCTCCGTCTGACGGCGGTGTGCTGGCTCGCCCGCGAACGGGGCTTCCTCGAAGGGGAGCTCCCCGCCTGACGCGCCGGGACCGGCCGGGCGGCCGGTCCCGTGAGGCACGTCAGGGTTCCCGGTAGTCGGACCGGGTGGCGCCGCCCGACTGGACGTGCGGAGCCTCCTCGGTCATCTGCTGGGCGTCCCCGCGACCCCGCTGGTACGCCTCCGCGTGCGCCCTGGCCTGCGGCGCCTCCTGCTCGATCCGGCCCAGCCAGCGTTCCCACCGCTGCTGCATCGGCCGGACGAGACCGCCGCCCACGCCGATGGCCGCGATGGCGCCGAGCGTCGCCAGCACCGTGATCAGCACCGGGATCGTGACCGCGGTGGCCACCCCGATCTGGTTGAGCGCGGCGATGATGCCCAGGGCCCAGATGAACACGGCGGCGGCCGTCGCCAGCCAGCGGCCGTACGAGAGCTCGCCGAGCGCACTGGAGATGATGTCCCGGACCGCCTTGGCGATGGCCCCGGTCACCACGATGATCACGATCGCGACCACGGCCAGCGGCAGCCAGGCCACCACGCCGGTGAGCAGCGTCGAGATCGGGTTCGGCCCGAACACGCTGAAGGCGATCTGCAGCGTGATCAGCAGCAGCGCGTAGTACAGGAGCTTCGACAGCAGCCCGCTGGCGCCGTAGCGGCTGCGTTCCTGCCACCGCCCGGCGGCGCCGCTGCGTGCCACCGCGCGGTCGAAGCCGACCCGGTTCAGCAGCTTGCCCAGGACCTTCGCCAGCACCTTGGCCACGATCCAGCCGATAATGAGAATGACGACGAACGCGACAAGCTTCGGAACGAATGTCGCGATCATCCGCCAGGCATCGGATATGCCTTGGCCTATGTTGATGTCCACGGTTTCCTCCTCCGAGGAGCCAATGCCTGCGCGCTACCCGCTCAGCGTGCCGATATACACGGAGAGCGACGATAAATGCCGGTTTTTGGCATATTTGGTCAACGGAGAGTAATGACATGGCCTGGCGGAGGCCGGGAATTCGGATGACAAGCCTGCCGCCGTGCGCCTAGGGTGCCGCGCATGGATCAGTGCGACTGCGGCGCCGACGCCGGCCCCCTCGGCCTGTGCGAGGACTATTACTACGCGATCCTGGGCGAGGAGCAGGGCGATCCGGAGATGTACCGCTGGCACGCCCCCGTCGTCTGCGCCTACCTGCTGCAGCACCCCTCCCGGGGGCACGCCAAGTACCTCGACACCCAGTTCCGCCTGTTGCAGCTCTGCCTGGACCAGGGGATCGAAGCGCTGCTGCGGGTGGCGTCCCACCAGGTGGCGCGCAACCGGCACGGGGTCCGGTCGGGATACGACATGGCGCCGCTGGAGCCCTACGCGCCGCTCCCGGAGGGGCCGCCGGAGCGGTTCCGCACCGGGTTCGCCGCCCTGCCGTGCGACGACGGCAGCTTCGTCGCCCGGGGCCACGAGGACTACGGCCGCCGCATGACGGCCATCGCCCAGGCCACCGTGGACGCCTGGTTCGGCCGCCCCGCCGGATGACGAAAGAGCCCCGGTCCTCCATCGGAGGCCGGGGCGTCTTCGCGGTCGGTGGTGGACGATACTGGGATTGAACCAGTGACCTCTTCCGTGTCAGGGAAGCGCTCTCCCGCTGAGCTAATCGTCCGGGATTGAGTTGTCTCAGAGCGGAAGACGGGATTCGAACCCGCGACCCTCACCTTGGCAAGGTGATGCTCTACCACTGAGCCACTTCCGCATGGCGTTGCACTTACTTTAGCCGATCCTGACGAGTCCGCCGAACCGCACCGAGGTGGAGACGGGATTTGAACCCGTGTAGACGGCTTTGCAGGCCGCTGCCTCGCCTCTCGGCCACTCCACCAGGAGTTGAACTCCGAGCGGAAGACGGGATTCGAACCCGCGACCCTCACCTTGGCAAGGTGATGCTCTACCACTGAGCCACTTCCGCGTGTTTCCGGCACTGAACCGGCCACGGGAAAACCATATCGCCTCCTGAGAGTGCCCGTGCGCACTGTGAGGCCCCTGTGGCGAAATTCAGCGGATGACACGGACGTCGTCCGCCCGGACGAACGCCACCCGGTGGCCGAGCTGGATCTGGTGGTAGCGCAGCCGCCCCTTGACCGTGACGTGCCGGGCCGGGTCGAACGAGCGGGCCGAGTGGTAGCTGCCCGTCAGGGACTGGCCGAGCGCGTACGTCTGGCCGGGGGCGAGCGTGTAGGGCAGGGGGGCGTGCTGCTGGACCGGGGCGCGGGTGCCCGCGAAGGCTGACTTCTCAGGGAAGGCGCGGCCGTACACCTTGACGCCCGGGCGGACCGGCGTGACCAGCGGCCCCCGCGCCGCCACGGACGTCGGGCGCGCGGACGGGTCGTGGAACCAGGCCTTCTGCCCCAGATACCAGATGGCCGTCCAGTCGCCCCGCCGCTCCGCGAGCCCGAACCGCTGCCCCGCCGACGCGCGGGCGCTGTGGTCGTAGACGCTGTACGTGCTCGGCGCGCCGGGCCGCTTGCCCGCGTCGTCCACCAGCGGGGCGTCCTCGCGCGGCTCGGTGCGCAGCCACACCGCCGACGCGCCGTGCCGCGGGCACCGCCCGGCCGGCCTGGCCTTCACACAGCCGGTGAACCTGGGCCGGTGCTCGTCGTACGACGGCAGCACCAGCACCGACCCGGGGCCGCTCCCGTCGCCCGCGAACCCGCCCGTCAGCTCGTACGCCGGCCCGTCGTGCCCCGGCCGCTCGAACGGCTTGCCGAGCAGGTCGAAGTAGTGCGCCCAGTCCCAGTACGGGCCCGGGTCGTCGTGCATCTGCGGCAGCGTCTTCGCCGACGTGCCGGGGACGTTGTCGTGGCCCAGGACGTGCTGGCGGTCCAGCGGGATGCCGTGCCGGTCCGCCAGGTAGCGCACCAGCCTGGCCGACGCCCGGTACATCGCCTCGGTGTACCAGGTGCCGCCCTGCGCCAGGTAGCCCTCGTGCTCGATGCCGATCGAACGGGTGTTGACGTCCCAGTTGCCGGCATGCCAGGCGATGTCCTTGTTCCGCACGTGCTGGGCGATGTGCCCGTCGCGGGAGCGGATCGTGTAGTGCCAGCTCACGTACTTCGGGTTGCGCACCAGCGAGGGGATCCCGGCGTAGGTGCCCTCTGTGTCGTGGATGACCACGTAGTCGATGCGGCGGGCGCGGTCCAGGCGGTCGTGGTTGCCGTGGTCGCCCTTGCCGGTGCGCGCGTACGCGGCGGGCATCCACTCGCAGGCCAGCGTGTGCGGGCACTCGGCGTGACCCTTCGCCCGGCGCAGCGGCGCGGGGCCGGGCAGGCGCGGGTTCGCGGGCAGCCGCACCACCGACCCGTCGTCGGTCCTGCGCTCCACCCCCGAGCGCATCACCGACACCACCTCGTCGGCGAAGGCCCGCGACCCGGCGTACCGGGCGATGGCCTCGTACCAGGCGGCCGGATCGGCGCCGGGCCGCCGCTGGTAGGAGGCCAGCAGCGCGGCGCCGCCCCGGATGTTCGCCGCCGGATCGCTGCGCAGTTGCTCCGTGCTCGCGCCGGTCAGCCGTCCCGCCTCGGCCAGCGTCGCCCCCGCTGCCGAGGCGCCTGCTTCTCCGGCGTCCTCGTGGGGAACAGGCGCCTGCGACAGCGGGCGGGCCGGGTCGCCGCGGCGGTCGGCGTGGGTGTGGCCGGGGCCGGGCCGGGCGGCGGCGGGGTCGAGGAGGTGCATGGGGCCGTAGCCGCCGGCGGTGCTGGGCGCGCCGCCGTGGGCGTCCCAGCGCGACTGCAGGTACGACACGCCGAGCAGGACGCTCTCCGGCACCCCGTACGCGCGGGCGGCGGCGGCGAAGTCCGCCTGGCGGCCGTCCGGGTGGCCGGGCGCGACCAGGACGGTGGCGGCGGCGACGACGGCGGCCCACAACAGCATGACAACCCCCACGGAATGGCACACAATGAATACTCAACGTAACCATTCCCAGATGGGGATGTGTCAGACGGGACAGTTGAGGCAGATGTGACTCATGGTGATCTCCCCCCTCATGACAGAAGATGGAGGTAAATCCTGCCCGATATCGGGCAGGAAGTTGAAGTGTCTCGTTCCAGCTGCGTAATGTCCTCGACTGTGTCCACGGCACGGCATCCCTACGAGGACCTCATCGCCCACCTCACCAGGAGCACCCCGCTGGGGCCCGGTGAGGCGGCGCGCGTGGTGGCCGACGTCCTGGCGTACTTCTCCGAGCCGGTCGAGGAGTTCGTGCGGCGGCGTCACGGCGAGCTCAAGGCTCGCGGCCTGACCAATGACGAGATCTTTCCCAGGATCGCCGCGGAGCTGCGCGGCCGCCGGGTGGCGGCCCCCGAGCTGTCGCTGCGTCAGCTGCGCCGGATCGTTTACGGATAGGAGACCTCGCATGTGCGGAATCGTCGCGTACGTGGGGCCGCAGGACGCGGCGCCCATCCTGCTCGAAGGGCTGCAGCGGCTGGAGTACCGCGGCTACGACTCGGCCGGGGTCGTGGTCTCCAACAAGGGCCTCAAGCTGCGCAAGGTCAAGGGCCGGGTGGCCGATCTGGCCAAGGTGGTGCCCGCGCGCTTCAAGGGCACGCTGGGCATCGGCCACACCCGGTGGGCCACGCACGGCGTGCCGAGCGACGTGAACGCGCATCCGCACCTGTCGTCCGACGAGCGCGTCGCGGTCGTGCACAACGGCATCATCGAGAACGCCGACGAGCTGCGCGCCAAGCTGATCGCCGACGGCGTGGGCTTCCGGTCGGAGACCGACACCGAGGTGCTGGCCCACCTGATCGCCCGCGCGGTGGACGAGAACGACACGCTGGAGGAGGCCGTGCGCAAGTCGCTCAAGAGCGTCGTGGGCACGTACGGCATCGCGGTGATCGACGCCGAGCGGCCGGGCGAGGTGGTCGTGGCCCGCAACGGCAGCCCGATCGTGCTCGGCATCGGCGAGAAGGAGATGTTCGCCGCCTCCGACGTGGCCGCCCTGGTCCGCTACACCCGGCAGGTCGTCCACCTGGAGGACGGCGAGCTGGCGGTGCTGCGCGCCGACGGCTTCCACACCTTCGCCAGCGACGCCCGCGAGACGGCCAAGGAGCCGCTGACCGTCGACTGGGACGCCGGACACTACGACACCGGCGGCTACGAGCACTACCTGCTCAAGGAGATCTCCGAGCAGCCGGAGACCGCGGCCCGCACGATGAGCGGCAGGCTCGACGAGCGCTTCCACGTCGCGCACCTGGGCGGGCTGAACATGGACGCCCGCGAGACCCGCTCGTTCCGCCGGGTGAAGATCATCGGCTGCGGGTCGGCCTACTACTCGGGCCAGATCGGCGCCCAGCTCATCGAGGAGCTGGCGCGCATCCCGGCCGACGCCGAGCCGGCCAGCGAGTTCCGCTACCGCAATCCGGTCGTCGACCAGGACACCCTCTACGTGGCGATCAGCCAGTCCGGCGAGACGTACGACACGCTGGCCGCCGTGCAGGAGCTCAAGCGCAAGGGCGGGCGGGTGATCGGCATCGTCAACGCGGTCGGCAGCGCCATCGCCCGCGAGGTCGACGGCGGCGTCTACCTGCACGCGGGGCCGGAGGTGTCGGTCGCCTCGACCAAGGCGTTCACCTCGACGGCGGTGGCCTTCGCGCTGCTCGCGCTGCATCTGGGCCGGGTGCGCGACCTGTCGCCCGCCGACGGCAGGCGCATCTGCGAGGGCCTGCGCCGCCTGCCCGACCAGATCGAGGAGATCGTCGCGCAGAGCGACAAGATCGCCGAGCTGGCCGGCAAGTACGCCAAGCACGCGAGCATGATGTTCGTCGGCCGGGTGCGCGGCTACCCGGTGGCCCGCGAGGGCGCGCAGAAGCTCAAGGAGATCTCGTACGTGCACGCCGAGGCCTATCCGGCGAGCGAGCTCAAGCACGGCCCGCTCGCGCTGATCGGCCCGGAGATGCCGACGGTGGCGATCGTGCCCGACGACGAGCTGCTGGACAAGAACCTCACCACGCTCGGCGAGATCCGCGCCCGCGGCGGCCAGGTGCTCATGGTCGGCCACCGCGAGCCCGACGCCAAGCTGGCCGACGACGCGATCGTGGTGCCGAAGAACGAGATCGAGCTCGACCCGATCCTGCTGACGATCCCGCTGCAGCTCCTGGCCTATCACGCCGCGGTCGCGCTGGGCCGTGACGTGGACAAGCCGCGCAACCTCGCCAAGAGTGTCACAGTGGAGTGACCCGAGGGCAGGAAATGCTTACCGTCGGAGGGGTCACAGTGGGAATCGGCCCCCTGTGGCCCTTGACAGTGAGCGCCTAGGGTCGAATTGTGTCCCAGTTCGACCCACGCACTCCCAATCTTGCCCGGATGTACGACTACCTGCTCGGCGGCACGGACAACTACGCGGTCGACCGCGAGGCCATCGACAGGCTGTCGGACCTGATCCCGGAGGCCGTGCCGCTGGCCAGGGCCAACCGCGGCTTCCTCCAGCGCGCCGCCCGCTACGTCGCCGCCGAGGGCGTCGGCCAGTTCGTCGGCCTGGGCAGCGGCCTGCCGACCCGGGGCAACGTGCACGAGGTCGTGCCCGGCGCGAAGGTGGTCTACGTCGACCACGACCCGGTCGTCGCCGAGCACGCCCGCGAGCTGCTGGCCGACGAGCCCCGCGCGGTGTTCGCCGAGGCCGATCCGCTCGACGCCGGCGAGGTGCTGGCCCGGGCGGAGGGCTTCCTGGACCTGTCGCGGCCGGTCGCCGTGTTCCTGGTGTCGATGCCGCACGGCGGCCGCGACCCGGGGCCGGCGCTGTCCCGGCTGCGGGAGGCGGTGGCGCCCGGCAGCTATCTGGCGCTCACCCACGCCGCCTCCGGCGACCGCCGGGACGGCACCCGCAGCCCGGCGGAGATCCGCGCGTTCTTCGGCGACTTCGCGCTGGTCCCGCCGGGTCTGGTGCAGGCGGCCGAGTGGCGCCCGGACCGGCCGAGGCTGGTCGGCGGCACGCCGCTGCCGTCGTACCTGCTGGCGGGGCTCGCGGCGAAGAAGTAGCAGCAAATCGGATTAACTATGCGTGATGCGTCAATAACCTGAGGTAACTGCGCTCGGGGGAGGCGGGTCATGCGGCGGAGACGCTTTCTCGCGGCGGGCCTCGGAATGGCCGCCGCCGTGGCCGGCTGCGGCACCGAGCGCTTCCCGGCGGGCGCCGGGGACGCACGCGGCGCGTACGAGATCGTCGCGGGCGGCGAGCGGTGGGAACGCGTGACCCGCGCGTTCGCCGGCGCGGCGGGCGAGGCCGGGTTCGCCGGGCGGGGGCCCGTGCGGATCACCGTCACCGGGCTGCCCGCGCTCGCCGCCGCCGAGCTGAACCACGGCGAGTCGCTGATGGACACCGCGACGCCGCTGGCCAGGCTGGCCGGCGAGGTCGTGGTCGTGGTGGTGCCCGCCACGTCCCGCTTCCGCAGCTTCGACGAGTTCGGCGCCCACCTGCTGGCCAGGCCGGGGGAGACGCCGCTGGCCGGCGGCCCCCAGGGCGAGCCCGACCACCTGCTGTTCGGGCTGATCGCCAAGGGGCTGGGCGCCGACACCCGCCAGGTCGACTACACCGGCTACCGGAGCAGCGCAGAGGCGGCCACCGCGCTGCGGGCCGGCCGGGCCGCAGCCGCCGCGGGCGCGCTCGCCGACTGGCGCGGCCCCATCCGGCGCGGCGCCGTACGGGTGCTGGCCGTCTCGTGCGCCAGGCGCTTCCCCGGCGTGGACGCGCCCAGCCTGCTGGAGAGCGGCATCCGCGTCGACTTCGCCAACTGGTGCGCCGCCGTCGGCCCCGGCGCCATGCCGGAGGACAGGCGCGCCTCGGCGGTGCGGATGTGCGAGGAGGTGACCGGATCGCCGTTCTGGCAGCGCGCCTGCGAGGCGGGCGGCTGGGTGCGCATCCCGCTGGCTGGCGACGACTTCCGCGCCTGGCTCGCCTCCGAGGTGCGCAGGACCAAGGCCGTGCTCCGCGATCTCGGCCTCGTCGAGACCAGCGGTGGCACAACATGCTGGGGTAGTTGCGGAAACGGCCACTAGATGTAGGATCCTGGTCGTCGCTGGTTCGCCCCTCGGGGCGGAGTGAAAGGGAACCCGGTGCGAATCCGGGGCTGCCCCGCAGCGGTGAGCGGGAACGACCGCCGTCACACGCACTGGAGAGATCCGGGAAGCGACGGCCAGTAGGAGTGCGCGTTGCGCCCGCGAGCCCGAAGACCTGCCAGCGGTTGTCTTGTCCAGGGCCTCGAGGGAGGGCCCGGGGGCGTCGCGCGGCCGGGGATCGAGGCGAGCCGCCGTGCTCTCGCGTGCCCTCACGGGGGAAGCTCGCGAGGAGAGAGCACGTGACACAGATCGTTGAGGGTGACCGCCGCCTGGCCATCGAGGAGGCCGCCGCGCGGGTGATCACCGACCCGGCCAACTCGCGGGTCGCCGCCCGGCTGCTGGCCGAGGAGATCGCCGAGGAGGCCGCCGGGCACGGCGTGCGGTCGTTCGCCGAGTCGGTCGCCGCCACCCACGCCGCCGGGCTGCTTCAGGACTCGCTCGCCGCCTTCGTCGCCGCGCACGCCGCCGAGCTGGACGCGCTGATCGACGACGGCGCCGACGAGCGCTTCGAGTACTTTGGGCTGCGCACCGTCTACGACCGCTACCTGCTGCGCCACCCCGTCACGCGGGCCGTGCTGGAGCGGCCCCAGCACTTCTTCCTGCGGGTGGCGTGCGGGCTGTCGCAGACCGTGGCCGAGGCCGCCGAGCTGTACACGCTGATGTCGGCGCTGGCCTACCTGCCCAGCTCGCCGACGCTGTTCAACGCGGGCGCGCGCCGGCCGCAGCTCTCGTCCTGCTTCCTGCTCGACTCGCCGCGCGACGAGCTGGAGTCGATCTACGACCGGTACGGCCAGGTGGCCCGGCTGTCGAAGTACGCGGGCGGCATCGGCATCTCGTGGACCCGGGTGCGCTCGCGCGGGTCGCTGATCCGGGGCACCAACGGGCACTCCAACGGCATCGTGCCGTGGCTGCGCACGCTCGACGCCTCCGTGGCCGCGGTCAACCAGGGCGGCAGGCGCAAGGGCGCGGCCTGCGTCTACCTGGAGACCTGGCACGCCGACGTCGAGGAGTTCCTGGAGCTGCGCGACAACACCGGCGAGGACGCCCGCCGCACCCACAACCTCAACCTGGCCAACTGGGTGCCGGACGAGTTCATGCGCCGGGTGGAGGCCGACGAGGTCTGGTCGCTGTTCGACCCCAAGGAGGTTCCCGACCTGACCGACCTGTACGGGGAGGAGTTCGACCGCGCCTACCGCGCCTACGAGGCCGCCGGGCGGTTCGTCCGCCAGATCCCGGCCCGCACCCTCTACGGGCGGATGATGCGCACGCTCGCGCAGACCGGCAACGGCTGGATGACGTTCAAGGACGCCGCCAACCGCACCTCCAACCAGACCGGCCGCCCCGGCAACGTCATCCACCTGTCGAACCTGTGCACCGAGATCCTGGAGGTCACCGGCGACGCCGAGACCGCGGTGTGCAACCTGGGCTCGATCAACCTCGCCGCCCACGTACGGGACGGCGACCTCGACTGGGAGCGGCTGCGCGGCACCGTCCGCACCGCCGTGCGCTTCCTGGACCGCACGATCGACCTCGGCTTCTACCCGACGCCCGAGGCCGAGACGGCCAACAAGAAATGGCGGCCGATCGGGCTCGGCGTGATGGGGCTGGCCGACGTGTTCTTCGCGCTGCGGCTGCCGTTCGACTCCGGCCCGGCGCTGGCGCTGTCGACCCGGATCGCCGAGGAGATCGCGCTGGCCGCCTACGACACCTCCGCCGACCTGGCCGCCGAGCGCGGCAGGCACCCCTCCTACGACGACACCCGCGCCGCCGCCGGGGTGCTGCACCCCGACCACTACGGCGCCGCCGCCACGCCGCGCTGGGACGCGCTGCGCGCCAAGATCGCCGTCACCGGGCTGCGCAACTCCCTGATGGTCGCGATCGCGCCGACGGCCACGATCGCCTCCATCGCCGGCTGCTACGAGTGCATCGAGCCGCAGGTGTCCAACGTGTTCAAGCGCGAGACGCTGTCGGGCGAGTTCCTCCAGGTCAACCGCTACCTCGTGGCCGACCTCCAGGCGCGCGGGCTGTGGACGCAGCCGGTGCGCGACGCGATCAAGCGCGCCGACGGGTCCGTGCAGGACGTGCCCGGCGTCCCGGACGACCTCAAGACCCTCTACCGCACCGCGTGGGAGCTGCCGCAGAAGGCGCTCATCGACCTCGCGGCGGCGCGGCAGCCGTACATCGACCAGTCGCAGTCGCTCAACCTGTTCATGGCCAGCCCCACCATCGGCAAGCTGTCGTCGATGTACGCCTACGCGTGGAAGAGCGGCCTCAAGACCACCTACTACCTGCGCTCGCGCCCGGCCACCCGGATCGCGCAGACGACCGTCCCGGTCGCCGAGGCCGTCGCCTGCTCGCTGGAGAACCCGGAAGTCTGCGAAGCCTGCCAGTAAAGGACGGATCCCATCATGCTGCTCGACCCCGGAATGGACCTCACGCTCCGCCCGATGCGCTACCCGGACTTCTACGAACGCTACCGGGCCGCCATCCGCAACACCTGGACGGTGGAGGAGGTCGACCTGCACAACGACCTCGCCGACCTGACCAGGATGACGCCGCAGGAACGCCACCTGATCAACCGCCTGGTCGCCTTCTTCGCCACCGGCGACTCCATCGTGGCCAACAACCTCGTGCTCAACCTCTACCAGCACGTCAACGCCCCCGAAGCGCGCCTGTACCTGAGCAGGCAGCTGTACGAGGAGGCCGTGCACGTGCAGTTCTACCTGACGCTGCTCGACACCTACCTGCCCGACCCGGACGAGCGGGTCAAGGCGTTCGCCGCGATCGAGCACATCCCGTCCATCCGGGACAAGGCCGAGTTCTGCTTCCGGTGGATCGACTCGATCAACGGCATCCAGCGGCTGGAGAGCGCCGCCCAGCGGCGGCAGTTCCTGCTCAACCTCATCTGCTTCGCCGCCTGCATCGAGGGCCTGTTCTTCTACGGCGCCTTCGCCTACGTCTACTGGTTCCGCTCCCGAGGGCTGCTCGACGGGCTGGCCGCCGGGACGAACTGGGTGTTCCGCGACGAGTCCATGCACATGGAGTTCGCCTTCAGCGTCGTCGACACCGTACGCTCCGAGGAGCCCGAGCTGTTCGACGACGACCTGCGCGACCAGGTCACCCGCATGCTGGAGGAGGCGGTCGAGGCGGAGCTGGCCTTCGCCCGCGACCTGTGCGGCGACGGCATGCCGGGGATGAGCGTCGAGCAGATGCGCGCCTACCTGGAGTACGTCGCCGACCAGCGGCTGGCCAGGCTCGGCATGCCCGGCCGCTACGGCAGCGCGAACCCGTTCGCGTTCATGGAACTGCAGGACGTGCAGGAGCTGGCAAACTTCTTCGAGCGGCGCGTCTCCGCGTATCAAGTTGCGGTTGAGGGCAATGTGACCTTTGACGAGACGTTCTAGAACATTTGGGGGAGTAGAGCGTGCAGCCGACGTCCAACTGGCTGATCATGGCCGTCTCCGTCGCCGGGGCGATCCTCGGCGTGGAGCTGGCCAGGCGGGTGCTGTCACGGGTGGGCCGCAAGTACGCGCTCGCCCGGCACCTGGTGGAGCACTGCACGTGGGCCACCTTCGCCATGGCGGCCGTCCTGGCCTGCAACATCGTGTTCGGGCCGTGGATGATGGGCGACACGCGGCAGGAGCGCCAGCTCGGCGAGTCGATCGACCGCGTCATCGGCCTGCTCACCATCGCCACCGTCACCTGGCTGATCATCGGCGTCACGTACGCGCTCACCGACGTCATCCTCGACCGGCTCGTGCTGGTCGAGGGCGAGCGCAACCGGCGGGCCCGGCGCATCATGACGCAGATCGCGCTGGTCCGCCGGATCGCCGCCGCCACCGTGATCGTCGTCGCGGTCGGCGCCATGCTCTTCTCCTTCCCGCAGGTGCGGGCCCTCGGCGCCGGACTGCTCGCCTCCGCGGGCATCGCCGGCGCCGTCGTCGGCATCGCCGCCCAGCCCACGATCGGCAACATGCTCGCCGGGCTCCAGCTCGCCTTCAGCGACGCGCTGCGCCTCGACGACGTGGTGGTGGTCGAGGAGGAGTGGGGTCGCATCGAGGAGCTCACGCTCACCTACGTGGTGCTGCGGCTGTGGGACGAGCGGCGGCTGGTGCTGCCCGTCTCCTACTTCACGCAGAACCCGTTCGAGAACTGGACCCGGCACGGCTCTCGCGTCCTGGCCGTCGTCTATTTGCGGGTCGACTGGTCGGTGCCGGTCGACAAACTGCGCGAGGAACTGTACGCGTTCATCCAGGAAAGCCCGCTGTGGGATCAGAAGGACTGGACGCTCCAGGTCACCGACGTGCTCCCCAACGGGCTGGTGGAGCTGCGCGGCCTGATGAGCGCCGCCGACTCGGCCTCCGCCTGGGACCTCAAGTGCGACGTACGCGAGCACCTGGTGAAGTTCGTCCGCGAGAACTACCCCGACGCGCTGCCCCGCTTCCGCGTCGAGACCCCCGAGACCCGGGCCGGGGTCCCCTGGTCGGCGGGCCGCGACACCGCCGCCAAGGGCACGCAGGGCGCGTCGGGCCGCGACGACCCCGGCGACGCCTGAGCCCTCAGCGGCGCCTCAGCCGCCAGTGCGCTCAGCGGCGCCTCAGCCGCCAGAGCGTGACCCCGGCCAGCACCACGGCCGCCACCCCCACCAGCGCCAGGTCGGGCACCCGCACCGACGCCGCCGCCTCCTGCAGCCACGCCTCCCACTCCTCCGGGAACGGCGCCGTCAGCCCGCGCGTGCCGTCGGAGACCAGGAACAGCACGCCCAGCCCGGCGAACACCAGCCCCGACAGCAGCGACGTGGTGTGCACCCGCAGCCTGCCCACCCGCAGCCCGCGACCCCGCAGCCACCGCCGCCGGCCCAGGTCGAAGCGCTCCCACAGGGCCGCGAGCAGCAGCAGCGGCGCCGCCATCCCGGCCGCGTAGACCGCCAGCAGCACGCCGCCGCGCAGCGCGTCGCCGGAGGCCGCCGCCACCGTGAGCACCGCGCCCAGCACCGGCCCGGCGCAGAACCCGGCCAGCCCCGACACCAGCCCCAGCGCCAGCACGGCTCCCGCCGAATCGCCGCGCACGTGCGCCCGCAGCCGCTCCAGCGGCCCGATCGTCCAGCCCTGCCCGGCGACCTGCGCCACGCCCAGCGCGATCAGCAGCCACCCGGCGACCGTCACCAGCAGGTCCTGGTGGCCGTAGAACAGCCGGCTCGCCTGCGCCGACCCCATCCCGAGCGGCACCAGCACCAGGCACAGCCCCAGGTAGAACAGCAGCGTCCGCCCGGCCAGCCGGCGCCCGCCCGGGAACGCGTAGCCGAAGAACGCCGGCAGCAGCAGCGCCCCGCACGGGCTCAGCAGCGAGAACAGCCCGCCCAGGAACGCGGCGGCGTAACCGACGCCGCTCATCCGCCCCGGCGCGCCTTCTCGATCGCCTCCCGGAACGCCGCCACCGGCTGCGCCCCGAACAGCAGCTCCCCGTTGACCAGGAACGCGGGCGTGCCCGGCAGGCCGAGCTGGTAGGCGAACGCGGTGTCGTGGTCGACGGCCTCCCGCGCGGCTTTGCCCCGGCGGTCGCGGTCGAACCTGGCCATGTCCAGCCCGGCCGTTACGGCGGCGGCGCGCAGCCGCGCGGGCGTCACCCGCGTCCCGCCCGCGAACAGCGCGTCGTGGAACTGCCAGAAGCGGCCCTGCAGCGACGCCGCCCGCGCCGCGTAGGCCGCGTCGACGCTGGCCTGGCCCCTGATCGGGTAGTCGCGCCAGAAGACGCGGACGACGCCGGTGCCGATGTAGTCGCGCTGGAGCACGGGCTCGATCTCGCGGGCGTAGCGGCGGCAGTTGGGGCACTGGAAGTCGCCGAACTCGACGATCGTGACGGGCGCGTCCTGCGATCCCTTGGCCAGCTTCAGGTCCACGGGCGGCGGCGTGGGCCCCTCCCACACGGCCACGCTCGGGCTCTCGGCCGGAGTGGCCTCCGGAGCAGCCGTGGGGGCCGTGGAGGCCGGGGGCGCGGTGGCCGGGGGCGCGGTGGCCGGGGGCGCGGTGGCCGTCACGGCGGCTTCGTCGTCGCGGTCGAGGGCGGCGACGCCGAGGACCGCCAGCACCGCCGTCCCGGCCACGGCGCCGAGCACCGCCCTGCGTCTCGATCCTGCGTCCATCTGCCCCATCATCCCAGCCCCGGGGCCCGGTGCGGCCTCCCGGGAGGCCGCACCGGCCCGGTCACCGGGTGCCGACGGGGCTCTCCGCCGGCGCCGGGCTCCCGGACGCGGGGACGGGCAGCCTCGGCCACCAGACCCGCCAGTCCAGCAGCAGCGCCACCCCCGGCACCAGCACCGAGCGCACCAGCAGCGTGTCGAGCAGCACGCCGAACGCCACCAGCAGGCCGAGCTCGATCATGAACACGAGCGGCAGCGTCGCCATCGCGCCGAACGTCGCGGCCAGCACCACGCCCGCCGACGTGATCACGCCGCCGGTCGTCACCAAAGCCCGGACCACCCCGCGCGGCGTGCCGATCCGCGCGCTCTCCTCCCGCGCCCTGGTCATCAGGAAGATGTTGTAGTCCACGCCCAGCGCCACCAGGAACAGGAACCCGAGCACGACCAGCGTGGGATCCAGCCCCGGCAGGCCGAGCACCTGGACGAACACGAACGTCATCACGCCCAGCGCCGCCGCGAACGAGACCACCACCGTGGCGATCAGCACCAGCGGCGCCACCACCGAGCGCAGCAGCAGGCCCAGCACCAGCGACACCACGAGGAGGATGAGCGGGATCAGCCTGCGCTCGTCGGCGGCGGCGGCCTTGATCGTGTCGAGGTTCTGCGCGCTCGGCCCGCCTACCCGGGCGCTCGGGTCGACGGCCGCGATCCGGGCGCGGAGCGTCTCGATGGCGGCGTACTCCGGCGGGGTGTCCGGCTTGTGCCGCAGGAGCACCGCGAACTCGGTCAGCCCGTTGCCGAGCTGGCCCTTGGTGATCTGCGAGACGCCCGGCGTGGACTGCGCGGCGGCCCGCAGCCGGTCGCCCGTCTCCGCCTTGCCGATCACGATGAGCGGCTGCCCGCCGAGGTCGGGGAAGTGCGCGGGGATCTGCTGCAGCCCGCTGATCGACTCCGGCTTGTTGACGAACTGGTCCATCTGGCGCAGCGGGCTCGCCGGGGTCAGCAGGCCCAGCGCCATGACGCCGAGCAGCAGCAGCGACCCGGCCACGGCGGGCACCCGGCGGCGCGCCACCGCCTCGCCCAGCCGCGACCACAGGCTGGACGCGCTCGGCCCCGGATCGCCCAGGCGCGGGATCCTCGGCCAGAACGCGGGCCGCCGCAGCAGCACCAGCACCGCGGGGAACAGCGTCAGCATCGCGGCGAGCGCGCTCAGGATCGCCACCGTGGCGACCGGGCCGAGCCCCTTGAGGCTGTTCATGTCGGCCGCGAGCAGGCACAGCAGCCCGGCGATCACCGTGGCGGCGGAGGCGACGACGGCCGGGGCGCTGCGCCGCAGCGCGGTGCCCATGGCCGACAACGGCTCGTCCTGGAGGCGCAGCTCCTCCCGGTAGCGGGCGACGATCAGCAGCGCGTAGTCGGTCGCCACCCCGAACACCAGGATGATGAGGATCGCCGAGTTCTGGTCGCTGACCGTCAGCCCGAACGCCTCCACCAGCAGATACGCGCCCGCCTGGGAGAGCACCACGGCCGCGCCCGCGCACAGCAGCGGGATGAGCCACAGCAGCGGGCTGCGGTAGGTCAGCACCAGGATCAGGGCCACCACCACCGTGGCCGCGATCAGCAGGCTCTCGTCGATGCCGTCGAAGACCGTGTCGATGTCGGCCTCGATCCCGCCGGGGCCCGACACCTTCACGTCCAGGCCGGCGGGCCGCTCGGCCACGACGGCGCGCATGCCGTCGATGTAGGTCGCGGGCGCGCCCCGCTCGGACGGGACGGACGCGATGGTGAACGCCGCCTTCCCGTCGGGCGACAGGTCCACCTTGCCCTCGTTCGGCGGGGGCACGCCCGGCTTGCCGAACCGCGCGATCAGCGTGTCGAGATGCCGCTTGACCGTGTCCTTGTCCTCCTGGGTGAGCCCGCTGTCGCGTACGTACACGATCAGGAACTCGTAGTCCTGGCCGCGCGGGAGCCGCGTCTCCAGCGCGGTCACCTGCGTCGACTGGGCGCTGGACGGCAGATAGTCCACGACGCTGTCGCTCTTGACGCCGTCGAGCCTGGCCGCCAGCGGCAGGGCCCCCGCGACCAGGGCCGCCCAGATAATGATCATCACCCAGGGCAGTGCCTTGCGGGTGCGGTTCATCGGTGGAACTCCTTCGTCGGTGACGCCGGTCATCCGGACCTGCGCCGGAACCGGTGGATGGCGAGCGGCGCGAAGAGCGCGGTCAGGGCGGCGATCCACACGGCCGACCACATCAGCGGCCGGGCCACCTCCCCGCCGAGCAGCAGCCCGCGCATGGTGTCGGCGACCGACGTGACCGGGTTGAGGTTCACCCAGACCTGCAGCCAGCCGGGCATGGTCTCCGTCGGCACGAACAGGTTGCCGGTGAATGCCAGCGGAAGAATGATCAGGAACGCGAACTCCGACGCGCTCTCCGCCGCGCGCACGGTCAGCCCCAGCAGCGCCGACCCCCACGACATGGCGAAGCCGAAGCACAGCAGCACCACGACCGCCGCGAGCGTCTCCAGGACGCCGGTCTGGATGCGGAAGCCCAGCAGCATGCCGACGACCATCAGGACGACGATGGACAGCAGGTAGCGGACCATCTCGCCGAGGATCGCCCCGGTCAGCGGGGAGAAGCGGGCGATCGGCAGGCTGCGGAACCGGTCGTAGACGCCCTTCTTGAAGTCGGTGCCGAGCGCGGTGCCCAGCCGCATCGTGGCGAACAGCGTGGCCTGCACGAGCATGCCCGGCAGCGCGAACTGCAGGTAGTCGCGCCAGTCGCCCTTGATCGCGCCGCCGAACACGAACGTGAACAGCAGCACGATCACGATGGGCTGGACGACCAGCTCGATGATCTCCTCGGGGTTGGTCTTCAGGTGCAGCAGGCTGCGCCGGGTCAGCGTCAGCGTCTCGCGCGCGCCGGCGACGGGAACGGTGGTCATCGGGACTCCTCGGTGGATGCGGGCCGGCTCACGGCTCGGCGCGACCGGCGGCGGCCTCGCGCGCGGCGGCGGCCGTGCCCGCCGTGCCCGCCGGGCTCGTCGTGGCCGCGCGGTGCCCGGTCAGGGTCAGGAACACCTCGTCCAGGCTCGGCCGCCGCAACGCCAGCTCGGCCACCTGGACGTCGGCCAGGTCGAGCCGGAGGACCACGGCCCGCAGCACGTCCGGGTCGGCGACGGGCACGCTCACCCGCCGGTCCTCGACCGTGGCCGGGCCGCGCGCGATCTCGCCGAGGATCGTGGCGACCTCCCCGAGGTCCCGCTCGTTCACCGGCCACACCTCCAGCACCTGGCCGCCGATCTTGCTCTTCAGCTCGAACGGGGTGCCGTCGGCGATGACGCGGCCGTGGTCGAACACCACGATCCGGTCGGCGAGCTGGTCGGCCTCCTCCAGATACTGGGTGGTCAGCAGCACCGTCGTGCCGTCGGCCACCAGGGCGCGGATCACGTCCCAGAGACCGTCGCGCGCCGCCGGGTCCAGGCCCGTCGTCGGCTCGTCCAGAAACAGCACCTGCGGCCGGCCGATGAGGCTCGCGGCCAGGTCGAGCTTGCGCCGCATGCCGCCCGAGTACGTCCCCGCCGCCCGCCTGGCCGCCTCCGTCAGCCCGAACTGCTCCAGCAGCTCGAAGCTGCGCAGCCGCGCGGTCTCCCTCGGCAGGCCGAGCAGCCGGCCGATGACCAGCAGGTTGTCCAGGCCGCTGATGATCTCGTCCACGGCCGCGTACTGGCCCGTCAGGCCGATGACCTTCCGCACCTTCGCGGCCTGCCTGACCACGTCGAACCCGCCGACCTCGGCGACGCCGCCGTCCGGGCGGGTCAGCGTGGCCAGGATGCGGACGGCCGTGGTCTTGCCGGCGCCGTTCGGGCCGAGCACGCCCAGCACCTCACCCGCTCGCGCGGCGAAGCTCACGCCGTCGAGCGCGCGCGTGGAACCGTACCGTTTGCCGAGGTCGTCGGCCCGGATGGCGTAGGTCATGGCCACCTCCTTGCGTGTGTGGGTGTGATCTGAGACGAGGATCGTCGGCGGCCCTGTCCCCGCCCGCACCCCGTGCTGTCCCGGTGCTGTCCCCGTGCTGTCCCGGTCCTGTTACGGCGAGCCGAGCCGGTGGAAGGCGCGGTTGAAGTAGATGAGCGGGTCGCCGTGGCGGAAGCGCACCCAGGTGACCCGGCCCAGCAGGAGCATGTGGTCACCGGCGTCGTAGCGGTCCTCGATCGCGCACTCGACCACGCACATCGCCGCCTCGACCGCCGGCAGCCCGGCCGGGGTCTCGCGGGCGACGCCGGAGCCGAACTTGTCCGCGGCCGTGTTGGCGAAGCGCAGCGCCACCTCGTCCTGGCCGTCGCGCAGCATGCTGACGGCGAAGCTCTCGCACGCGGCGAAGACGGGGTAGCAGTTGGCCGACTGGGCCAGGCACACCAGCAGCAGCGGCGGGCTGAGCGAGACCGAGCAGAAGGACGTGGCGGTGAACCCGTACGGCTCGCCGTCCCCGCCGACGGTGGTGACCACGGTCACGCCGCTGGCGTAGGCGGCCATGGCCGAGCGGAAGGCGTCTGACGAGGTCATGGAAGGTGCACGACCTGTCCGGCGTAGTTGAGCCCGGCGCCGAACCCCATGAGCAGCGCCGCGTCACCGGACGCCGCCCGCCCCGAGCGCAGCAGCGCCTCCATGGCCAGCGGGATGGACGCCGCCGAGGTGTTGCCGCTCATGATCACGTCGTCGGCGACCGCGACGTGGTCCGGCAGGCCGATCCTGGCCGCCAGGATCTCGATCATGCGCAGGTTCGCCTGGTGCGGGACGAACGCGGCCAGGTCACCCGGGGCCAGCCCGGCCAGCTCCAGCGCCCGCCGCCCGGCGGGCACCGCGTGCTCCACCGCCCACCGGAAGACGCGCCGGCCGTCCATCTTCATCCTCGGCGGCGGCAGCGTCGGGTCGGCGCGGAAGGCGCCCCACCCGGTGTTCATGCGCAGCGCGTCCCGCGACGACCCGTCCGCGCCGCGCACCACCGGGCCGATCCCCGGCGCCGCCGACGGCCCCACCACGACCGCGCCCGCGCCGTCGGCGAACAGGAACGCGATGCCCCGGTCGGCCGGGTCGACGATGTCGGTCATCCGCTCCACCCCGGCGACCAGCACGTACCTGGCCTGCCGGGTCGAGACCATGTCACCCGCGATCGCCAGCGCGTGACAGAACCCCGCGCACGCCGCCGACACGTCGAACCCCGCCGAGCCCGTCGCCCCCAGGTCGGCCGCCACCGTGACGGCCAGGGGCGGCGTCTGCACCAGGTTCGACATGCTGGCCACGATCACGCAGTCGACCTCGCCCGCCCCGACGCCCGCGTGCCGCAGCGCCGACCGGGCCGCCGACACCGCCATCACCGCGAGCGTCTCGTCCTTCTCGGCGAAGCGGCGGCTGCGGATGCCGGAGCGGGTCTCGATCCACTCCTCCGTCGAGTCGATCCACTCGCAGATCTCCTTGTTGCTGACCACGCGTCGCGGCCGGTGGACGCCCACCCCGAGAATCCGGCTGTGCGTCCGCGGTGCCGCCAGAAGCTGGCTGGTCATGGCAGTCTCGGACCTCCTTGCGTCGGTGTCGGGCGCATGCTCGCGAGCTCCGGTGGAGGGCAGATCGAGGACCGCTGGAGGAAGCCCCCCTCCAGCCCGTCTCCAGCCCGTCTCCAGAGGTTCTCCAGCGCCGCCGGTCAGCCTGGCCGGCATGACGGAGTTCACCTTCGACGACCTGAAGCGCGTCGTCAGCACCTGTCTCGGCACCACGGAGGCGGCCGACCTCACCCCCGAGTCCGCCGACACCCCCTTCGAGGAGCTCGGCCTGGACTCGCTGGCCCGGTACGAGGTGGCCACGGTGCTCCAGGAGCAGCTCGGCCTGCCCATCCCCGACGAGGACATCGACCGCATGCTCTCCCCCCGGCAGACGCTGACGTACGTGAACGAAAGGCTGGCCGCCGCCGCGTCCTGACCGATCGGCGGTGTCCTAGAGTCGCCCTGTGGAGTTTCGGATCCTGGGTCCGCTCGAAGTGCGGCGCGACGGCCAGCTGATCGAGGTCAGAGGCGCCCGGCTCCGGGCGCTGCTCGTCGTCCTCGGCCTCAACGTCGGCCAGGTGGTCCCGGCCGACCGGCTGATCGCCGAGCTGTGGGCCGACGGGGCGCCGGTCGACGCCGTCAACGCGCTGCACTCCCTGGTGTCGCGGCTGCGCTCGGCCGTCGGCCGCGACACGATCGACTCCCGGCTCGGCGGCTACGTGCTGGCGGCCGACCCCGACGACGTCGACGTGCGCCGCTTCGAGCGGCTGGCCGCCGCCGGGCAGGCCGCGCTCGCCGCGCAGGACCACTCCGCCGCCGCAGACCTGCTCGGCCGGGCCCTGGAGCTGTGGCGCGGCCCCGCGCTCCTCGACGTCGCCGACGCCATGTTCGCCCAGGGCACGATCGCCCGGCTGGAGGAGCTGCGGCTGTCGGCCACCAAGGACCGGATCGAGGCCGACCTCGCGCTCGGCCGGCACGCGACGCTGCTGCCCGAGATGGAGGCGCTCGTCGCCGCCCATCCGCTGGACGAGCGGCTGCGCGCCCTCCAGATGCGCGCCCTGTACGCCGCCGACCGCCAGGTCACCGCGCTGGAGGTCTACGAGCAGACCAAGCAGGCGCTGGCCGACGAGCTCGGCATCGACCCGTCGCCCGAGCTGGAGACCACCTACCTGGCCGTGCTCCGGCGCGACCCCCTCGTCCGCGGCCGCCGCCAGGAGCGGCGCACCAACCTGCGGGCGGCGCTCACCTCGTTCGTCGGCCGCGACGCCGAGGTCGAGCTCGTCGAACGCTGCCTGGCCGAGCACCGGCTGACCACGCTCGTCGGGCCGGGCGGCGCCGGCAAGACCCGGCTGGCCCAGGAGGTCGGCGCGCGGGCCGTCCCCCGCATGCGCGACGGCGTCTGGCTGGTGGAGCTGGCCGCGCTCACCGACCCGGCCGACCTCCCGCAGGCCGTCGCCTCCGTCCTGCACCCGACCGAGGGCATCCTGCTGACCGGCGCGCGCGACGGCGAGCCGCCCGCCGTCGGCATCGGCCACCTCGTCTCCATGCTGGCCTCCCGCCAGCTCCTGATCGTGCTCGACAACTGCGAGCACCTGATCGACGACGTGGCCCGGCTCGCCGAGACGCTGCTCGGCTCCTGCCCCGGCCTGAGGCTGCTGGCCACCAGCCGCGAGTCGCTGAACATCGCGGGCGAGCGGCTCGCCCCGGTGCCGCCGCTCACCGTCCCGCCCGAGGTCACCGGCCCGCCGGGCGCGCTCGCCGCCCCCGCCGTGCGGCTGTTCGCCGACCGCGCCCTGGCCGTCCTGCCCGGCTTCGCCGTCACCGAGGACAACGTCGACGACGTCGTACGGGTGTGCCGCAGGCTCGACGGGATGCCGCTGGCCATCGAGCTGGCGGCGGCCCAGATGCGCGTCCTGTCGGTCGACCAGCTCGCCGAACGCCTCGACGACCGCTTCCGGCTCCTCATCGGCGGCAGCCGCACCGCTTTCCCCCGCCACCAGACGCTGCGCGCCGTCGTCGACTGGAGCTGGGAACGGCTGGAGCCCGCCGAACGGGCGCTGCTGCGCAGGCTGGCGGTGTTCGCGGGCGGCGCCACCCTCGAATCCGCCGAGCAGGTCGCGGGCGCCGACGTGTTACCGCTGCTCGGCGCCCTGGTCGACAAGTCGCTGCTGCACGTGTCCCGCGAGCCCGCCGGCGTCCGCTATCGCATGCTGGAGACCGTACGCCTCTACGCCCTCGAACGCCTGGAGGAGTCCGGCGAACGCGAACGGCTGCGGCGGGCGCACGCCACCCACTTCACCGAGGTCGCCGAACGCGCCGAGCCCGGCCTGCGCGGCCCCCGCCAGCTCACCCTGCTGGCCCGCCTGACCGCCGAGCACGACAACCTGCGGGCCGCGCTGCGCCAGGCCATCGAGACCGGCGACGCCGCCACCGCCATGCGGCTGGTGGCCGCGCTCGGCTGGTACTGGCGGCTGACCGGCTCACGCGGCGAGGGCGCCGAATGGACCAGGCAGGCCCTGGCCGCCGGGAAGGACGCGCCGCCCCGCGCCACCGTGCTCGCCCTCCTGCTCGGCGGCCTCGACGCCGGCCGCGAGCTGGCCGGCCGGGCCCGCGCCGCCGTCGCCGCCTGGCGCAACGAGGGCGAGCCCGGCGGCCACCCGTACCTCACGCTCGTGGAGCCCGCCCTGGCCATCGCCATGAAGGAGCCGCCGGGCCGCATCGTGGCGCTCGCCTCCCGCCACACCGGCGACCCCGACCCGTGGACCAGGGCCACCGCGCTGCTGTGGCGTGGGCTGCGCCGCCTGGACGACGCCGACGATCAGGCCGACGCCGACCTCGCGGCGGCGCTGGAGGCGTTCCGGGCCGCGGGCGACCGGTGGGGCATGGCCTCCGCGCTGCGCGCGACCGCCGAGATCGCCTCCGTACGCGGCGAGTACGCCCGCGCGCGGGCCGCCTACGCCGACGCGCTGCGGCTGTCCGACGAGCTCGGCGCCCGCCACGAGCGCCCCGCGCTGCTCTACCACCTGGCCGCGATCCAGCTGGAGAGCGGCGACCCCGACGCCGGGCTGGCCGGCCTGAGCGAGGCCCGGGAGATCGCCGAGGAGCTGGGGCAGCCCGCCACCGTCGCCGGGGTGCACCTGCTGCTGGGCAACCTGGCCCGCCGCGAGGGCGACCTCGCCCGGGCGCGCGACGAGCTGGCCGCCGCGCTCGCCATCGTCGACGGCAGCGGACTCGACCTCATGGAGCTGCGCTCGCTCGTGATGACCTCCCTCGGCCTGCTGCACGCCCGCGAAGGGCTGCTGGAGCAGGCCGAGGAGTCGCACGGCCGGGCCCTGAGCGCCGCCGTGGGCAGCGCCGACGTGCCGATGATCGGCGCCGTGCTGGTCGGGTGCGCCGACCTGGCCGCCCGGCGCGGCGCCCCCGAGCGGGCGGCCGTGCTGCTCGGCGGGGCCGCCGCGATGGCGCCCGGCCCCGGGCTGTCGCGCCACGACCTGTCCGCCGTCACGCGCGTCGCCGCCGACCGGCTCGGCCGCCCGGCCTTCGACCGCCTCTACTCCCAGGGCCGCACCATGGACCGCGAGGAACTCATCGCCTACGGCCGCGCCACCCTCTGACCGCCCGGCCCATTCCGGAAACGCGCGTCCCTGTCCTCCCCGGGGGGCTCGCGCGTACCCGCCCTCCGGTTGCCCCCACAGAGGGCGCGTGTCCCGTACAGGACGGAAGGGGCGTACGCGGAGAAAAGGTCAGGGGACGATCTCGCAGAGGACCGCGCCACCCGCGACGGTCTGGCCCACCTCGGCGGCCAGCCCGCGGACCACGCCCGCCTGGTGCGCGGTGAGCGCCTGCTCCATCTTCATGGCCTCCAGGATGACCACCCCGTCGCCCTCCCGCACCGAGGCGCCGTCGGCGACGAGCACCCGGACGACCGTCCCCTGCATGGGGCTGACCAGCGCGTCCCCGCCCGCGACCGGCTTGCGCGCGGGCCTGCGGCGCTTCGGCTCGCCCGTCCGCGCGTGGACGGCGGGCGCGGCGGCGGGGGCGGAGGGCGGGACGGTCAGCCCGGCGGGCAGCGACACCGCCACGCGCCGCCCGGCCACCTCGACCGTGAGCCGGTCACGCGGCGCGGGCGCCGCCTGCTCGGGGGCGGCCTCGTACGGCGGGATCAGGTTGACGAACTCCGTCTCGATCCACCGCGTGTGCACCTCGAACGGCGCCGCCGGATCGGCCGGGGCGAACGCCTCGTCGTCGAGCACCGCCCGGTGGAACGGCAGCACGGTCGGCATGCCCTCGATCTCGCACTGCGCCAGCGCCCGCCGCGCCCGCGCCAGCGCCTCCGCCCGGTCGCGGCCGGTGACCACCACCTTGGCCACGAGCGAGTCGAACGCGCCGGGCACGGTCATCCCCTCGTCGTAGCCGGGATCGACGCGCACCCCCGGGCCGGTGGGCAGCCGCAGCCGGGTCAGGGTGCCCGGCGCGGGCAGGAAGCCGCGGCCCGGGTCCTCGGCGTTGATCCGGAACTCGATCGAGTGCCCGTGCGGCACCGGGTCGCCGTGCTCCAGCCGCCCGCCGGCCGCGATGCGGAACTGCTCGCGGACCAGGTCGACGCCGGAGACCTCCTCGGTCACCGGATGCTCCACCTGAAGGCGCGTGTTGACCTCCAGGAACGTGACCGTCCCGTCCGCGCCGAGCAGGAACTCGCAGGTGCCGGCGCCGACGTACCCGGCCGCGCGCAGGATCGCCCGCGACGCGGCGGTGACCGACCCGGCCTGGGCGGGGGTCAGGAACGGCGCGGGCGCCTCCTCCACCAGCTTCTGGTGACGCCGCTGGAGCGTGCAGTCGCGGGTGGAGACCACCACGACCGTGCCGTCGGCGTCGGCCAGGCACTGGGTCTCCACGTGCCGGGGCCGGTCCAGGTAGCGCTCGGCGAAGCACTCGCCGCGCCCGAACGCCGCAGCCGCCTCCCGCACCGCGGACTCGTACAGCTCCGGGATCTCCTCCAGCGTCCTGGCCACCTTCATGCCGCGCCCGCCGCCCCCGTGCGCCGCCTTGATCGCGACCGGCAGCCCGTGCTCGCGGGCGAACGCGACCACCTCGGCGGCGCCGGACACCGGGCCCGGCGTGCCGGGCACGAGCGGCGCGCCCACCTCGCGGGCGATGCGGCGGGCGCTCACCTTGTCGCCCAGCAGCGTGATCGCCGACGGCGGCGGGCCGATCCACGTCAGGCCCGCGTCGAGGACGGCCTGCGCGAAGCCGGCGTTCTCGGCGAGGAAGCCGTAGCCGGGGTGGACCGCGTCCGCGCCGGCCCGCAGCGCCACGCCGATGAGGCGGCCGGCGTCCAGGTACGTCTCGGCGGGCGTCCGGCCGCCCAGGGCGTAGGCCTCGTCGGCCACCCGGACGTGCAGCGCGTCGAGGTCCTGCTCGGCGTAGACCGCGACGCTGGCGAGCCGGGCGTCGCGGCAGGCGTGGGCCACCCGCACAGCGATCTCGCCCCGGTTGGCGATGAGCACCTTACGCACGTGTTCTCCATGATCGTGGTGATCGGTAGCCGGTCTCCCAGGCGCGCGGGACGGGCCGCCGGGCGGCGGCGGGTCCGGCGGGCGGGGCCGGGCTGCGGGCGACGAGCGCGACGATCAGGGCGGCGAGCTCCTCGTCGGTGAGCTCGGCGCCCTCCACCTGGATCGCGCCCGCCATCAGAACGGCGGGTTCCCGTGCTTGCGCGACGGCAGCGGCTGATGCTTGGCCGCCAGCATCTCCAGCGAGCGGATGAGCGTGCGCCGCGTGTCGGCCGGGCTCACCACGTCGTCCACCAGGCCGCGCTCGGCCGCGTAGTAGGGGTGCATCAGCTCGCGCCTGTACTCGGCGATCCGCTCGGCGCGCACCGCCTGCGGGTCGGCGGCGGCGGCGATCTCCCTGCGGAAGATCACGTTCGCCGCGCCCTCCGCGCCCATGACCGCGATCTCGTTGGTCGGCCAGGCGTACGACAGGTCCGCGCCGATCGAGCGGGAGTCCATGACGATGTACGCGCCGCCGTACGCCTTGCGCAGGATGAGCTGGACGCGCGGCACGGTGGCGTTGCAGTAGGCGTACAGCAGCTTGGCGCCGTGGCGGATGATGCCGCCGTGCTCCTGTTCGACGCCGGGCAGGAAGCCGGGCACGTCCACGAGCGTGACGAGCGGGATGTTGAAGGCGTCGCAGGTCTGGACGAAGCGGGCGGCCTTCGCCGAGGCGTCGATGTCCAGCGCGCCCGCGAAGGAGGCGGGCTGGCTGGCCACCACGCCCGCGACCCGGCCGCCCAGGCGGGCGAAGGCGCAGATGACGTTGGTGGCCCAGCCGGCGTGCACCTCC
Organism: Nonomuraea sp. NPDC003214; assembly: GCF_053590035.1. Taxonomy (NCBI): domain Bacteria; kingdom Bacillati; phylum Actinomycetota; class Actinomycetes; order Streptosporangiales; family Streptosporangiaceae; genus Nonomuraea; species Nonomuraea sp. NPDC003214. The sequence continues at coordinate 56,479 of NZ_JBSFSX010000015.1, forward strand.
AGGAAGTCGCCGTGGTCGACGATCTCCTCGATGACGTCGCGCATGTCGTACGCCCGGCCGGGGTCGGCGGGCACCAGGTCGAGCAGCCGGTCGTTGCGCCGGTCGGCCGGGTCCTCCGGAAGCTGCTCGGGCGGCAGCTCGCGGTTGTTGGACGGCAGGAACGCGAGCAGGTCGCGCACCGTGGCCAGGCACTCCTCCTCGTCGTCGCAGGCGAAGGCCGCCACGCCGGAGACGCCCGCATGCACGTCGGCGCCGCCGAGCTCGGCGTGGGTCACGCTGGCCCCGGTCACGGCCTCCACCACGTCGGGGCCGGTGATGAACATCTGGGCGATGTCGCGGACCATGAACGTGAAGTCGGTCAGCGCGGGGGAGTAGGCGGCCCCGCCCGCGCACGGCCCCATGATCACGCTGATCTGCGGCACCACCCCGGACATTCGGGCGTTGCGCTGAAATATCCCGCCATATCCGGCGAGGGCGGTGACGCCCTCCTGAATCCGCGCCCCGGCCCCGTCACAGAGCCCGACCAGCGGCGCGCCCGCCGCCTCGGCCAGGTCCATCAGCTTGTGGATCTTCTGCGCGTGCGCCTCGCCGAGCGCGCCCCCGAACATGCGGAAGTCGTGCGCGTAGGCGAAGACCGTGCGCCCGTGCACCTGACCCCAGCCCGTCACCACGCCGTCGGAGTACGGGCGCTTGCCCTCCATGCCGAACCCGCGCGCCCGGTGCCGCCGCAGCGGCTCCACCTCGGTGAAGGAGTCCTTGTCGAAGAGCAGGTCGATGCGCTCGCGCACGGTCAGCTTGCCCTTGCGGCGCTGCAGGCCGGTCTCCCGGTCGCCGGGCCCCTCGAGCACCCGCGCCTTCAGCCGGGCCAGCTCGGCGTCCCGCTCCCGCATGCTCCCGTCCGCGCGCCCGGCCGATCCGCCGGCCGGTCCGCTGGGCCGTTCGTCGAGTGCCGTCATCCCGTCTCCCCCTCCCCGAACCAGGTGCGCAGCGCCCCGGTGAGCGTCTCCGCGCGGTACGCCGCCCCCTGCGGCAGCACCCAGGCCACGCAGCCGTCGGGCCTGAGCAGCATCGCGTCCACCCCGTCCACCTTGGCCCGCGCGGTGACGGTCCCGACGCGGGCCGACCAGGGCGCGGCCCCGGCGCGCACCTCGGCCCGCCCGGCCAGGTCCAGCAGCAGCCCCCGCCCCCGGCCCAGCCGGTCGCGCAGCGTGGTGGCCGCTCCAGCAGCCGAGCCGTCCAGCGGCAGGTCCGGGCAGAGGGTGCCGGCCAGCGGATGGTCGTCGCCCACGGCGTAGCGGACCGACTGGCCGGTCTTCATGTCGACGATGCGCCGGGTGACCGGCTCCAGGCCGGTGAACTCGGCGAACAGCTCGCGCAGCGCCCGGCTCTGCGGGTCGGGCCGCATGAGCGCGGCCTGGGCGCGGGTGTTGTCCAGCAGCCCGGCGGCCACCGGGTGCCGCTCGGCCGTGTAGGTGTCCAGCAGCCCCGCGGGAGCCCAGCCGTGGACCTGGGCGGCCAGCTTCCAGCCCAGGTTCGCGGCGTCGGCCAGGCCGACGTTGAGCCCCTGGCCGCCGAACGGCGCGTACACGTGCGCGGCGTCGCCCGCCAGCAGCACCCGGCCCCGGCGGTAGGTGGTGGCCTGCCGCGCCTCGTCGGTGTAGACGAACCCGGACAGCAGCTCGTCGATGACCACCTCGACCCCGCTCACCCGGCGCACGCTGGCCTCCAGGTCCGCGAGCGTGAGCGGCGCCGCCGGATCGGCGGGCGGGCCGTCGAACTCGACCGACGCCACCCGGTCGGCGCCGAACCCGGCGAAGACGAACACGCCGCGCTCGGTGTGGTGGAAGCCGCGCGGCAGCGCCCGCCGGGCCTCCTCCGACAGCCGTACGACGCCGTCGCGGCCGGTCAGGCTGCCGGGCGTGCCCGCGAAGCCGAAGCCCGCCAGCTCGCGCACGGTGCTGCGCCCGCCGTCGCAGCCGGCCAGGTAGGCGCAGCGCAGCCGCAGCGCCCCGGCCGGGGTGGCCACGTCCACGCTCACGCCGTCGCCGTCCTGCGACAGGCCGGTGACCTCGTGCTCGCGGCGCACGTCCACGCCCAGGCTCCTGGCGTGCCGGGCGAGGATGTCCTCCAGCGCCGGCTGGTCGACGCGGACCCGGCGGCGGTCGGGGTCGGAGGCGAGCGACGGGTCGAGGAAGATCCCGCCGAAGTGCTCGCGCGGGCCGCCCGGCTTGCCGGTGAGCCGCAGGTCGCGCTCGTTCGCGGCCTCCTCGGCGGCGCGCAGCTCCGCGCCCAGGCCCAGCCCGCGCAGCGCCTCGGCCGCCAGCGGGCCCATCGAGCCGGCCTTGACCGCCCGCTCGGGCCGGGCCCGCCGCTCCAGCACGAGCACCGCCACCCCGGCGGCGCGCAGCTCGCAGGCGAGCATGAGCCCGACCGGGCCGCCGCCCGCCACGACCACGTCGAAGTCGTTGGTCATCTCAGCTCCTCAATCGTCTAGATCACGGTCACGGCGTCGTCGAACTCCAGCCTCGGCAGCCGGGGCGGCGGCGCGCCCGGCGCGGGCCTGCCCAGGTTCAGCACGGCCAGCGTGGTGTGCCTGCCGTCGCCGAAGAACTCCTTGTCGAGCCCGCCGGGGTCGAAGCCCATCGTGGGCGCCGCCGCCAGCCCGGCGGCGCGCACGCCGAGGATCAGGTACGCGATCTGCAGGGCCGCGTTGAAGCGGGCCGACTCCTCGCGCACGCGCGGGTCCTCGAACAGGCGCGCCGCGTCCGGCCGGCCGGGGAACAGCTCCGGCAGCCGCTCGTGGAAGCGCAGGTCGGCGGCCAGCAGCGCGGTCAGCGGGGCCGCCGCCGTCCTGGCCCTGGCGGGCCCGGACATCCACCGGACCGCGTTCGCCCTGGCCTCGGCCGAGCGCAGGAGCACGATCCGCAGCGGCTGCTGGTTCATCGAGGTGGGCCCGTACCGGACCAGGTCGTAGACGGCCCGGACCAGGTCGTCGCCGACGGGCTCGCCGGTGAACACGTCGACCGTGCGGGCCTCGCGGAACAGCAGGTCCTGCGCGGCCCGGTCGAGCAGCAGCCCGAAGGCGTCCTCACCCATCGCCGAACCACCTGGCCAGGACCGGGGGCAGCCCCTCGTACGGGCGCCCGTCCCCGGCAGGCAGCACCCAGGCCACGCAGCCGTCGGGCCTGACCAGCGCCGCGTCGATCCCGTCGAGCCCGGCCCCGGCGGTGACGACCGCGACCCGGTCGGCCCACGGCGCCGCCGCGGCGCGCACCTCGGCGCGGTCCGCCTGGTCGAGCAGGACGCCCCGGCCCCGGCCCAGGTGGTCGAAGAGCCGCTTGCCCGTCGACAGCTCCAGGTCCGGTAGCAGCGTCCCGGCCAGCGGATGCTCCTCGCCCAGGTCGTAGCGGACGGACAGGCCGGTCACCATGTCGTAGACGCGCCGGTTGACCACGTCGAGGCCGAGCAGGCCCGCGAACAGCTCGCGCAGCGCCCGGCTCTGCGGGTCCGGCCGCATGAGCGCCGTCTGGGCGCGGGTGTTGTCCAGGAGCCGCGCCGCCACCGGGTGCCGCTCGGCCGTGTAGGAGTCCAGCAGCCCCTCCGGGGCCCGCCCCTGGACCTGCGCGGCCAGCTTCCAGCCCAGGTTGGCGGCGTCGACCAGGCCGACGTTGAGCCCCTGGCCGCCGAACGGCGGGTGCACGTGCGCGGAGTCGCCCGCCAGCAGCACCCGGCCCAGCCGGTACGTGGCCGCCTGCCGGGTGTGGTCGGTGAAGCGGACCCCGGACAGCAGCCGGTCGACGGCCGCCTCGGTCCCGCTCACCCGGCGCACGCTCTCCTGGAGCTCCTCGGCGGTCAGCGGCGCGTCGCGGTCCTGCGGCGGGCCGTCGAACTCCACGGTCGCCACCCGGTTGGCGCCGAAGGCGGCGAACAGGTAGCCGCCCCGATCGGTCAGGTTGAAGCCCGGCCGCAGCCCGCCCGCGCCGGCCATGCGGACCAGGCCCTGCCTGCCGGTGAGGGTCGGATCGGTGCCGTCGAAGGCGAAGCCGGCCAGCTTGCGCACGGTGCTGCGGCCGCCGTCGCAGCCGGCCAGGTAGGCGCAGCGCAGCCGCAGCGCGCCGCCCGGGGTGGCGACCTCGACGCTCACGCCGTCGCCGTCCTGGGACAGGCCGGTGACCGTGTGCTCGTGCCGCACGTCCACGCCGAGCCGGCCGGCGTGCTCGGCGAGGATGCGGTGCAGGGTGAGCTGGTCCACCCGGACCCGGCGGCGGCCGGGGTCGGACGACAGCGCCGCGTCGAGGGGCAGCCCGGCGAAGTGCTCCGGCGGCCCCGCGTGCCCTGGCGCCCGCCCCCCGGGAGCTCCCGGTGGCCCGCCCCCCGGCGGGCCACCGCCCGGCCGTCCGGCCGCGGGGGCGGCGGACAGGAGCTTGGCCAGCATCTCCTCGTCGCGCCGGATCGCCTCGGCCTCGGCCTCCATCAGCGCCTCGCCCAGCCCGAGCCGGGCGACGGCCTCGGCCGCCAGCGGCCCGATGATGCCCGCCTTCGGCATCGGGTCCGGCTCGGGGTCGCGTTCGAGCACGAGCACCGGCACGCCCGCCGAGCGCAGCTCGCAGGCCAGCATCATCCCCACGGGCCCCGCGCCCGCGATCACCACCTCGTGGAAGCCCCCGGTCATGACCGCCCCTCGCCGTCCGTGCGGGTCAGCGACACGACGAGCACGTCCCGCTGCGCCCGGCCGCCCGCCTTGGGGGTGAACGGCGTGCAGTGGTGGGTCAGCGCCCGGTCGTCGAGCAGCAGCGTCTCGCCCGGGTTCAGGCGTCGCTCGAAGACCAGCGAGGTCTCGTCCCCGGCGGTGGCCAGCATGTGCACGGCCCCGTTCACGTTCTCCTCGGCGACGACGGTGACGAGCACGTGGTCGCCGCCGCCCTGGTGGAAGCCCTGGGACGGGTGCGCGTTCTGCCGGTCGTCGGCGTAGTTGCGGACCTGGAAGACGGTCAGCGCGAACTCCTCGCCCGGCAGCCACGCGCGCACGCGCGGGTCGCCGACCTGGGCGGCGACGAAGCCGCGCACCGCGGCCCCCAGCGGGTCGTACGGCGAGCCGCCGTCGCCCTCGTGCCAGGTGACGGCGGTGCCCTTGACCTGGCCGGTGCCGGTCGCGACGTGGCGGACCACCTCGTCGTCCTTGAAGCCGACGTTGGCCGACAGGCCGGAGAAGCTCGCCACGAGCCCTTCGGTGATCTTGTCGATGCTGCTGAACGTGCGATAGAACATCAGCTTTCCTCCATGATGGCGACCACCCGGGTCCAGCCGGCTCCCGCGCCCGCGATCGACACCGGGAAGCACGAGACGTCGAACCCGGTGGCGGCGGGCAGCGTCCCGAGCCCGGCCAGCTTCTCCAGCTGCAGATACTCCTTGCGCCGCCCGTAGACGTGGGCGGGCCACAGGCACGCCTTGTCCCCGGTGCGCTTGTAGTCCTCGACCATCGCGCGCATCGGCCGGTCCAGGCCCCACGCGTCGATGCCGATGACCCGCACGCCGCTCTCGACCAGGAACTCGGTGCCCTCGCCGGACAGCCCGGCGTAGTCGGTCAGGTAGCGGGCGCTGCCCCACAGCGCGTCGGCGCCGGTCCACAGCAGCACGATGTCGCCGGGGGCGAGCCGGTGCCCGGCCGCGTCGAGCGCCGCCGTGAGCCGTTCGACGGTGACGGCCTCGCCCGCGGGGACGTCGCGCACGTCCAGGCGGACGCCGGGCCCGTGACACCACTCCAGCGGCACCTGGTCGATGCTCCTGGCGGGCCGGCCCGCCGTCAGCGGGCCGTAGTGCAGCGGCGCGTCCATGTGCGTGCCGGTGTGGGTGGTCAGCGTGACGGTCTCGTTGGAGATGGCCATCCCGTCGGGGAAGTCCTCGGGGCTGAGCCCGAGGACGATCGCGCCCGTACGGTGGTCGAGCAGGTCCACCGTCACCGGCGTGGCCTCGCTCGGCGTGTCGCGGGTGGCGACGCTCAGGTCGTAGAACCGCTTCATGCGACCGCGCCGGCGGCGAGCCGCTCGGCCTCCGACTTGACCGCGCCGAGGTCGGCCACGCTGTTGCGCTCGACGGCCGCGCGCAGCATCGTGTCGGCCTCCTCGGGCGTGAACCGGCCCGCGACCTTGCCGCCGACCGGCTCGCGTGCCTCGAAGTCGTGCGTCAGCACGAGCTGCGTGCGGTCCTCCCCGAACGGGAAGGCCCGCCACTCGCCGCCCATCCGCCCGACGATCGGCGCGGTCTCCAGCTGCCGGTAGGCGATGACGCGCCGCCCGGCGTCGATGTCCCTGCGCGACACCCAGGTCGCAAGCTCCCCGCCGACGTCCACCAGGAACCGGGCGATCTGGTACGTGTCGTCGCCCTCCAGGATCGTGACCTCCTGGGTGGGCGGGAAGATCCTGGCGTACCCCTCCACGTCGACCAGCAGGTCCCAGACGACGCTGACGGGGGCGTCCACGGTCACGGTGTGCTCGGCGTACGGCATGGCGCTTCCTCCTTCGCTGGGTCAGACCGACAGGGGCTCGTGGTTGGCGTAGGCCGCCTCGAACCGGAGCTTCTGCTTCCACTGCGTGGTGAAGTCGTAGACCTCGGGGATCTCGGAGAACGTCTTGAGGTCCTCCAGCGTCTCGGTGGTGAACTGGGCGATCTTCGAGGCGGTGATGCCCCGGGAGCGCTCGTCGGCCGGCAGCCACAGGTGCGGCCGGTAGTCGAAGCCCTTGACCAGCGGGTTGCGGTCGAGCAGCTCCTTCATCGCGGTGAAGAACTCCTCCTGGTCGCCCTCGGTCGCGGAGGCGGGGAAGCGGTAGATCAGGGTGTGCACGATCATGACGTGGTCCTTCCGGAGGTCAGCGGAACAGGGACGGAACGGGCGGCGCGCGGTCAGGGGACGGTCACGCCGGAGACGAAGTCGAGCAGGGCGCGGGGCGTGGTCAGCTCGGCCACCTGCTCGTCGGGGATCCGCACGCCGAACTCGGTCTCGATCCGGGCGGCGGTCTCCATCAGGGCCAGCGAGTCGTAGCCCAGGTCGGTGAAGAGCTCGTCCAGGATGTCGCCGCCGAGGTCGACGTGCTCGTCCTCGCCGGCGCAGGCCACCATGATTCTGCGAAGGTCGTCGAGAGTCATTTCTCCTCTTTCCGAGGTACGGCTTCCGGATGTTCGGGCTTGCGAAGGACGACGGCGGCGTTGAAGCCGCCCTTTCCGCGTGCCAGGACCAGCGCGTGGGTGAGCGCCGCGCTCCTCGGCTCGGCGCCGCGCACCAGGTCGATCCGGTACGCGGCGGGCACCTCCCCGGCGTGGGGCACGGGCGGGATGACCCCGTCGCGCAGCGCCAGCAGCGCGCACACCACGTCGAGCGGCCCGCTCCCGGCGTACAGGCGGCCGGTCAGGGCCTTGGGCGCGGTCACCGGGACGCCCCCGGGGCCGAAGACGGCGGAGATCGCCGCGGCCTCCTCCCGGTCCAGGAACGGCACCCCGGCGGCGTCGGCGAAGACGACGCCGATCTCCCCGGGCTCGGTGCCCGCGTCGGCGAGCGCCTTGCGGATGGCCTGCTCCAGGCCGGGCGGCCGGCCCGAGCCCGGCCGCGGGTCGAAGGTGGCGGCGTACCCGGCGACCTCGCCGTAGACCTTGGCCGCGCCGCGCCGCAGCGCCGCCTCCCGGTCCTCCAGGACGAGGATGGCCCCGCCCTCGCCGGGCACGTAGCCGTCCGCCTCCCGGGTGAAGGGCCGGTAGGCCAGCTCGGGGACGCGCTCGCGGCTGAGCCTGCCGCTGGCGATGTGGCTCACCCAGCCCCACGGGTCGAGCGAGGACTCCACGCCGCCTGTCACGATGTGCGGGGTGCCGCGGCGCACCGCCCGCCGGGCGTGGCCGAGCGCGTCCAGTCCGCCCGCCTGCTCGGCCACCAGCACCCCGCCGGGGCCGCGCATGCCGTGCCGGATGGAGATCTGGCCGGTGTTGACCGCGTAGAACCAGGCGAAGGACTCGTACACGCTGACCGTCTGCGGGCCCTGCGTCCAGAGCTTCTGGATCTCCCGATGGGTGAACTCGAAGCCGCCGGAGGCGTTGGAGGTGACCACGCCCATGCTGTACTCGGGCAGCTCGGCCGGGCGCAGCGCGGCGTCCTCCAGCGCCCACTCGGCCGCCGCCAGCGCGAGCCGGGTCACCCGGTCGGTCTGCGGCATCAGCCTGGAGGGGATGTGCTCCTCGGCGACGAACCCGCTCACCTGCCCGGCCAGCGTCACCGGGTAGCGGGGGCCGCCGCCCCGGGGGTGCCCGCCGGCGTGCCCCTCGGCGTGCAGCGGCCGGATGCCGCTCTCCCCGCGCAGGGTCGCCGCCCAGAACTTCTCGGCGCCCAGCCCGTTGGGGGCGATGACGCCCAGGCCGGTGATGACGGCCGTGGCCGGCCCGCCGGTCCGCTCGCCGGGCGCGGCGATCGTGGTCTGCGTCATGGCGTCAGCTCCCGTTCCCGGCGCGGCTGAGCAGCATGGCGCTCTGGAAGCCGCCGAAGCCGCTGCCCACCGACAGCACCGTGTCCACCCGCTGGTCGCGCGCCTCGATCGGCACGTAGTCGAGATCGCATTCGGGGTCGGCCTCCGTCAGGTTGGCGGTGGGCGGCACCATGTCGTTCTCGATGGCCAGGGCGCAGGCGACGAGCTCGATCGAGCCGATCGCGCCCAGCGAGTGGCCGATCATCGACTTGATCGAGCTGACCGGCGTGCGGTAGGCGTGCTCGCCGAGCGCCCGCTTGAACGCGGCGGTCTCGTGCCGGTCGTTCTGCTTGGTGCCGGAGCCGTGCGCGTTGACGTAGTCGACGGCGTCGCCGTCCATGCGCGCCTCGGCCAGCGCCGCGTTGATCGCCTCGGCCATCTCGCGGCCGTCGGGCTTGAGCCCGGTCATGTGGTAGGCGTTGCAGCGGGTGGCGTACCCGTTGATCTCGGCGATGATCCGCGCGCCGCGCCGCCGCGCGTGCTCGTACTCCTCCAGCACCAGCATGGCCGCGCCCTCGGCGAGCACGAAGCCGTTCCTGGTCCGGTCGAACGGGCGCGAGGCGTGCTCGGCGTCGTCGTTGCGCGGCGTGGTCGCCTTGATCGCGTCGAAGCACGCCACGGCGATGGGGGAGATGGGGGCGTCGGTCGCGCCGGCGAGCACGACGTCGGCGCTGCCCTCCTTGATCAGCTGGTGGCCGTACCCGACGGAGTCGAGGCCCGAGGTGCAGCCGGAGGAGACGATGGCCGCCGGGCCCTCCGCGCCGGCGATCCAGGCGACCTCGGCCGCGATGGCGCTCGGCACGAAGTAGTCGAACAGGTGCGGCGAGGCGTACCCGGGGTCGACGAACCAGTCGTGGCCCGTGTCCGACAGCACCAGGTACTCGCGTTCGAGGCTGGTGGTGGCGCCGACGGCGGTGCCGACGCTGACCGCCACCCGGCCCGGGTCGAGGCCGGCCGCCTCCAGCCCGCTGTCGGCGACGGCCTCACGTCCGGCCACCACCGCGAGCTGGGTGGCGCGGTCCATCCGGCGGATCTCCCGGCGCGTCAGCCCGGACGCCTCGGGATCGAAGTCGCACTCGGCCGCCACCTGGGACCGGAAGGGCGAGGGGTCGAAGAAGGAGATCCTGCGGGTGGACGTCCGCCCGGAGGACAAGAGCTCGAAGAAAGACTTCGTCCCCGCACCACCGGGCGCGCGCACGCCCATTCCGGTGATCACGGTTCGTCGGTCCATGAGACGCACACGCTCCTTTTGCGACATCGGCTGTCGCAGGTGAACATGTGCGACGGTCCTCGAGCGCCGCTCGAGGACCGTTGGGGTCCCAGCCTGGCGTTCCGCCGGTCAGGCGTCGCGCCGGCGCAGCGTCCAGGCGGCGAGCCCGAGCAGCGCCACGAGGTACGCGCAGAAGACGAGGAAGCCCGGCAGCGGCGCCAGCACCCCGTCGGCCTGCGTCTCGGCCATGAACGCCTTGCCCGCGGTGGCCGGCAGGTAGGGCGTGACCGCGTCGGCGACGCCCTCCGGCAGCAGCATCCCGGCCAGCGAGTCGAGCAGGAAGACGGCGAACGACACGACGGAGACCGCCATCGCCGTGCTGCGCATCAGCGTGGCCAGCGCGATCGCCATCACCCCGACCCCGGTCAGGTACACCGGCGCGGCCAGCACCGCCCGCAGCACGCCCGGGTCGCCCAGCGACGGCGCGACGCCGTGCGCGCCGAGGAGCGCCGACCCGGCCAGGAACGACACCAGCGAGGAGAGGAGCATCAGGGCGAGCACGACCCCGGCGAAGACCACGCACTTGGCCCACAGCACCGGCAGCCGCCTCGGCACCGCCGAGAACGTGGCGCGGATCAGCCCCGTCGAGTACTCCGACGACACGTACAGCACGCCGAGCGCGCCGATGAGCAGCTGGGCGAAGGCGACGCCGCCGAGGGTGGCGCCGGTCGGGGTGCTCGGCTGGAACGGCGGCCCGTCCGGCTCCAGCGTGCCCGCCGCCAGCGGCTCGGCCATGGCGCCGGCGGTGATCAGCCCCACGCCGACGAACACGACGACCGACAGCAGCAGGGCGACGGTGGTCGAGCGCACCGACCTCAGCTTGATCCACTCGCCGTTGACCGCGCGGGCCAGGCTCACGCCGGGCACCGCCGCCGCGGCGCTCGCGGGATGACTCACGGGCCGGCTCATGACGCGATCCCCACGCCGGTGGGCGCGCGGAACTCCACCGACAGGCCCGTCAGCTCCATGAACGCCTCCTCCAGCGAGGCCCGCGCGGTCGTCAGCTCGTGCAGCGGCAGGCCGCACGCCGCCGCCTCGTCGCCGATCCGCTCCGCCGGGACGCCCTCGATCTCCAGCAGGTCGTCGTGCCGCCGGGTGATGGTCACGCCCGCCCGCTGGATCAGGTTGCACAGCCGCACCGGGTCCGGAGTGCGCACCAGCACCCGCATCCGGCGCTCCGACACCGACCGGATCAGCTCGCCGACCGGCTCGTCCGCGATCAGCCTGCCCTGCCCGATGACCACGACCTGCTCGGCCGTCTCGGCCAGCTCGCCCACCAGGTGCGACGACAGGAACACCGTCCGGCCTTCGGCCGCCAGCCCCTTGAGCAGCCTGCGGATCCACACGATGCCCTCGGGGTCCAGGCCGTTGACGGGCTCGTCCAGCACGACCGTCGCGGGGTCGCCGAGCAGCGCCGCGGCGATGCCCAGCCGCTGCGCCATGCCGAGGGAGAAGCCGCCCGCCCGCCGGTGCGCCACCTCGCTCAGCCCGACCAGCTCCAGCACCTCACGGACGCGCCGCCGGGGGATGCCGTTGGTCGCCGCCAGCGCCGCCAGATGGTTGAACGCCGACCTGCCCGGATGGGCCGCCTTGGCCTCCAGCAGCGCGCCGATCTCGCGCAGCGGCGCCGCGTGCTCGCGGACGGGCCGCCCGTTGACCAGCGCCACGCCTTCCGTGGGCGCGTCCAGGCCGAGGATGAGCCGCATCGTGGTGGACTTGCCCGACCCGTTGGGCCCCAGGAACCCGGTGACGACGCCGGGCCTGACAGTGAAAGTCAGGTCGTCGACCGCCGGCGTGTCCCCGTAGCGCTTCTTCAGGTTGGTGACCTCAATCATGGTCTCACGATGCAGCAGCCGCGACCTCGTCCGCGTCGTCCGATCGCAGTATCCGCGAGATCATGCGTCCGTACGAGACGGCCTTGACAGCGGTGTCAGGCGCTCGCCACCGTGACCAGGCCGGCCTGGTACGCGGTCACCACGAGCTGCGCCCTGTCCCGCGCGCCCAGCTTCGCCATCGCCCGGTTGACGTGCGTCTTCACCGTGTACGGGGACAGGCACAGCTCCTCGGCGATCTCCTCGTTGGAGGCCCCGGTGGCCACGTGCACGACGATCTCCAGCTCGCGGGCCGTCAGCGCCTCCAGCACCCCGCCCGCCTCGGTGTCGGCCTTCACCGGCTGGTTGAGGAAGCGGGTGATCAGCCCCTTGGTGGCCTTCGGCGACAGCAGCGCCTCCCCGGCCGCCACGACGCGGATCGCGGCCAGCAGCTCGCCCGGCTCCACGTCCTTGCCGAGGAAGCCGCTGGCGCCCGCCCTCAGCGCCTGGAACACGTACTCGTCGATCTCGAACGTCGTCAGCACCAGGATGCGCACCCCCGACAGGCTCTCGTCGGCGGTGATCTCCCGGGTGGCCGCCAGCCCGTCCATCTCCGGCATCCGGATGTCCATGAGGATCACGTCGGCGCGGGTCTCGCGGGCCAGCCGCACCGTCTCCAGCCCGGTCTGCGCCTCCCCGACCACGCACAGGTCGGCGGCCGTCTCGATGAGGGAGCGGAATCCCTTGCGGATCAGGGTCTGGTCGTCAGCGAGCAACACGCGGATCATCCTGGTTCCTCTCGGTGAGTTGGCTTCCCGTCAGCGGCAGCCGGGCCACCACCGCGAACTCCCCGCCCCGGGCGGGCCCGGCGCTGAGCACGCCGCCGACGGACGCGACGCGCTCGCGCATGCCGATCAGGCCGTGCCCGGTGCCAGGATCGGCCCCGGCCGTCCCGGCCCGCTGGTTGCGCACGTCGATGGCCAGCTCGCCGGCGGTGTAGGCCATCGTCATCCGGACGTGGCCGCGCCCGTACTTGCGGGCGTTGGTGAGCGACTCCTGGATCGTCCGGTACGCGCACAGGTCGACCGCCGGCGGGAGCGGCACGGCCAGGCCGGAGACGGTCCGGTCCACCTTGAGCCCGGTGCGGGCGAACGACTCCAGCAGCGGGTCCAGGTCGGCGAGCCCCGGCAGCGGCTCCAGCGGCGCCCGGGCGTCGCCCGACCCGCGCAGCACGTCGAGCACCGCGCCGAGCTCGTTGAGCACGGTGCGGCCGGCCGCCCGGACGTGCGCCAGCGCCTCCTCGGCCGCGTCGGGCCGGTGCCGCAGCAGGTGGGCGGCCACCCCGGCCTGCACGTTGACGACCGAGATGTGGTGGGCGACCAGGTCGTGGACCTCGCGCGCGATGTGCATGCGCTCCTCGACGACCCGCCGCCTGGCCTCCTCCTCCAGCGCCAGCTCCGCCCGCCGGGCCCGTTCCTCCAGCGCGGCGACGAGCTGGCGCCGCGTCACGGCGGCCTGCCCCACCGCGCCGCCCGCCAGCGTCGCGGCGATGAACGGCGGCGGCCCGCTCTGCGCGTCCGGCCAGGTGGTCCCCTGGACGAGGAAGTGCACCGCGACCAGCAGCGCCGACCCGCCGGCCGCCACCGCCACGGCGGTCCCGCGCTCGCTCACCGCCCCCACCGTGTACGCGGTCAGCAGGATCGCGGCCATGGCCGGCTCCACCACGTCGAGCGGGTCGGCCAGCGCCGAGGCCAGCAGGGTGAGGAACAGCGCGGGCAGCGGCACGACCCGCCGGACGGCGACGGCGGCGCCCATGAGCACGGTCAGCACCGGTAAATGCCGGGCCGCTGGTTCGGGCGTGTCCAAATACGGTGCGAGAAGCGCCGAAATACTCACCGCGGCGCCGGCGATCGCGTCGACAACGAGAGCGGGGAGTCGGGGAATATGGCGCCTTATACCTCGTTGTCTCACGTCGCCACAATAACGGGTGCGCCGCCAATCGGCCTACTGCAATTGCAGTAGGCGGCGGTTACCGCGGATGCGGTAGCGTGCGATTACCACATGTAGTGATAAGACATTAAACGGTTGCGAAGTGAACCATTTACCTGCCGGTCCATCAATGTCCGCCTCGTCGCAGCGGCGAATTACATGCGGGCGGCTCACCTTCGATGGAGCATACCTCTTTAGAGGCACGACATTCGAGACATGTTCCATCTTGCTATATTCTCGCCGGGTATTAGGGGTCGCCGCATGTCGTGTTCCATCAACTGACGGGGAGACATGATGCCCAAAACCAATTTCTCGGTGCTTGGACCGATGGAGGTGGTGCATGCCGGCCGGGCCTGCACGCCAAGTGCGCCCAAGGTTCGCCAGGTGCTCGCGCTGCTGCTCGTTTCCGCCAATCGCCTGGTGCTGGTCGATTCCATCATCCGCGAACTGTGGGACGACAACCCGCCCAAGAGCGCCCTCACCACCACCCAGACCTACATCTACCAAATACGCAACCTGATCCAGCGCGAGCGCCTCAGCGGCTCCGGGCGCGAACTGCTGCTGACCAAGCCGTTCGGCTACACGCTCCTGGTCGACCAGGACCAGCTCGACCAGGACCGCTTCGACCACCTGGTCACCCGGGCCGAGGGCTTCGCCCGCGCCGGGCAGCACGAGGCCGCCGCCGCCGACCTGCGCCAGGCGCTGGGGCTGTGGCAGGGGCCGCCCCTGGCCAACGTGACCCAGGGCCCCCTGCTCCGCTCCCACGTCGTCCACCTGGCCGAACGCCGCACCCACGCGCTGGAGCTGCGTATCGAGGCCGACATGCACCTCGGGCGGCACCGGGAGCTGATCGGCGAGCTGCGCAGCCTGATCGCCGAGAACCCGCTGCACGAGTGGCTGCACGCCCAGCTCATCACCGTCCTCAGCCAGGCGGGCCGGCGCGGCGAGGCGCTGGCCGCCTTCCAGGGCCTGCGCGAGGTCCTCGACCGCGAGCTGGGCCTGGACCCGTCGCCGGCGGTCCAGCGCCTGCACCGCGAGGTCCTGCGGGGCGGCCGCGTCCTGGCCATCCCCGCCTGACCCGTCCACTTCAAGGCCCGTGCACTGCAAGGCCCCGCCTCCCTCAAGGCCCGTCCACCCCGGCCCGCCCAGCGGCTGCGGCGGACCGACGGGCCCCGGCGCGGCCGGCCGGGCGGTTCAGCGGGCGCCGAGGCAGTGGGCCTGCCCGGGGGACGCCGCCCGCGCGGTGGGGAGGCCGGCCGCCTTGTTGACCGCGTCGATGCGCGACACCGCCCCGAGCTTGCCGTAGATGTTGCGCAGATGCCGCTTCACCGTCCCCTCGGTGATCGACAGCCGGGCGCCGATCTGCGCGTTGCTCAGCGCCTGGGAGACCAGGTCGAGCACCTGCCGCTCGCGGACGGACAGGCGGGCCGTCCAGCGCGGCCCCGCCTCGGCGTCGGCCTCGCGCCGCCGCTCGCACCCGGGCCGGCGCGGCGACGGGCCGGGCTCCAGCCGGGTGAGGTTGCGCAGCACCAGCACGAGGTCCGCCCGCGTGCTGGTCGCCGGCAGGCACCAGTGCGCGCCGTGCCCGGCCAGCTCGCCCAGGTCGACGGTGTGGCTCAGCGCCACCACCACGATCTTGACGTCCGCCAGGTGCCGCCGGACCTGCCGCAGCGCCCGCCACTCGGCCTCCTGCGGGCCGCCGCCCGCCCCGGCCAGCACCACGTCCGGCCGCACCCGCGCGGCCACCTGCGGGACCTCGGCCGGCGAGCGCGCCTCCCCGACGACGCTGATGCCGTGCAGCCTGCCGATCCAGTCCCTCAGGCACTCCCTGAAGATCACATGATCCGTACCGAGAACGACGCCGATCCCCCCGGCCGCGTCCGTACCTTCCACGCAATCCACCCCCTTCTTGCCGACGTGCGGTTCCGACCCTGCTGGACGGACCTGTCATGGCCCGCACACGGCTCTGTCATCGACTACGTATCGAGGCAGCCTCGAGCCCGGCTCAAGATCAGTCACGCACGCTGGCGGCATGCGACAGACCGAGAGGCGCACGGTGCTGCTCCTGCCGGGGCAGGGCGCCCAGTACCCGCGCATGGCCGCCGAGCTCTACCGCGAGCAGGCGGCCTTCACGGCGGCCATGGACGAGTTCTTCGACGCCTGCGGCCGCCGGGGCGGCGAGCTGCGCGACGACTGGCTGTCGGCCGCGCCCCGGGTGCCGATCGACGACGTCACCCGGGCCCAGCCCCTGCTGTTCGCGGTGAACCTGGCGATCGGCCGGGCCCTCGCCGACGCGGGCAGGCCGGTTGACGCGCTGCTCGGGCACAGCGTGGGCGAACTGGCCGCCGCCGCGCTCGCCGGCGTGTTCAGCCCGGCCGACGGCGCGGAGCTGATGTGCCGCCGCGCCGACGCGGCCCGCCTGATGCCCCCGGGCGGCATGCTCGCCGTGGCCGCCACCCCGGACGACCTCGCCCCCCACCTGTCCGGCGGCCCCGGCGGGCAGCTCGGCGGGGTCGTGGTGGGGGCCTGGAACGCGCCCCGGCAGTGCATCGTGTCCGGGCCCGATCCGGCGCTGGAGGCCGCCGAGGAGACGTTGCGCGGCAAGGGCTTCATGTGCCGCAGGGTGCGGGCGCTCCAGCCGTTCCACAGCCCGGTGCTGCGGCCGGCCGCCGAGGAGCTGGTCCGCTGCCTGGAGGGGATGCGCCTGAGCCCGCCCCGCGTCCCGGTGCGCTCGTGCCGGACCGGGCGGTGGGTCACCGACGAGGAGGCTGTCACGCCCGAGTTCTGGGCGCTGCAACTGGCCGAGCCGGTGCTGTTCTGGCCCGCGCTCGACGGCCTGCTCACCGACCGGCCCGAGGGCGGCTGGACGCTCGTCGAGGCCTGCCTCTCCCAGCTCGCGCCCCTGGCCAGGCGGCACCGCGCCGTGGCCCGGGGCGACGCCGAAGTGATCACGATCGGCCCCGGCGAGTTCCCCATGACGGCATCCGTACGAAGGAGTGGATCATGACCGACCACGAGGCCACGGGCCTGCTCGAAGCGGCGGACGCCGTCGCCAAGCTCGCGGGCGAGCGGGCCGCCGAGTCGGAGGCCGCGCGGCGGCTGCCGGAGGACGTCGTCGCGGCGATCCTCGACGCCGGGTTCGCCCGCCACTTCGTCCCGCGCGGGCACGGCGGGCACGAGGCGGCGTTCACCGAGCTGCGGCGGGCCCTCGTGACGGTGGGGGAGTCGTGCGCGTCCGCGTCGTGGTGCGCGCTGATCGTGGCCACCTCGGGCCGCATGGCCGCCTACCTCCCGGCCGAGGGGCAGGCGGAGGTATGGAGTGAGGGGCCGGACGCGGCGATCTCGGCGGCGCTCGTCCCGTCGGGCACGGCCGAGGAGACGCCCGGCGGGTGGCGGCTCTCGGGGGAGTGGCACTTCCTCAGCGGCGTCGACTTCTCCGACTGGGCGCTGCTGTGCGCGCCCGCGCCGGACGGGCCGAGGTTCTTCGCCGTGCCGCGCGGCGACTACCGGATCAGGAACACCTGGTTCACGCTCGGCATGCGCGGCACCGGCAGCAACACCGTGGTCGCCGACGGCGTCCTGGTGCCCCGCCACCGCGCGGTGGCGCAGGGCGCGGTGTTCCGGGGGCACAGCGAGCACTCGGCCGCGCCGTGTCACCAGACGCCGCTGGCGGCCGTGGCGGGCGCGCTGTTCGCCGCGCCCGCGCTCGGCTCCGCCACCGCGATGCTGCGCGCGTGGACCGCGCAGCAGACGGCCAAGGGGCCCGGCCTGCCGCCGCCCGCCCAGCTGGAGCTGGCCCGCTCCAGCGCCGAGCTGGACGCGGCCCTGCTGCTCACCGAGCGGGCCACGGCGATCGCCGACCTGGGCCGCGTCGCGCCCGCGACGGCCGCGCGCAACGCCCGGGACGCCTCCCTCGCGGCCCAGCTCGTCCGCGCCGCCGCCGCCCGGCTCTTCGAGTCGGGCGGCAGCCAGGCCCAGCGGGACGACAGCGACCTGCAGCGCCACTGGCGGGACGTGCAGAGCGCCACCTCCCACGCGGCGCTGCGCTTCGAGCGCACCAGCGGCCCGTACGCGCAGTCGCTCGGCGCGGGCTGACCGGATATTCGGTGGCGTCCCGCACGATCTCCGGGCTACCTTGAAGCTGTCCGGAACGACGTACGAGAAGGAGGCGAGCGGTGACATCCCTGGCACTGGCGCCTCCGGCCTCCGGGTGACCTGACGAGGACACCAGGACGGCCGCCCGGGCTCGACCCCGAGGCGGCTTTTTCATGCGCGTCACCAGGATCCAGCGGCCCTGAAGGGAAAGGCGCCGCGAGCAAGGCCTGCGCGGCGGGGCTGGCGGCCCCCGGGCGGACCGAGCTCATGCCCCGGGCCGGGCCTCCCGCCGGCCCGTCCGGGGCCCACGCCGCTCTGGCCCAACTGGCAGAGGCGCCGCCCTCAGGAGGCGGAGGTTCGGGGTTCGAATCCCTGGAGCGGCACCGCGTTCAACAGCACCGCGTTCACTGCACTCCTGGGTAGAGGACGGCGGGGTCGGCCGACAGGGCGGCCTTGATCCGGGCGGTGCCGTCGTCGGTGACGAAGGAGCAGAGCCTGCTCGCCGCCGAGCGCGACCGCATCGACCGGCAGATCCGCGACCTGACCGGCACCCGCGACCGGCTCGACGCCGCCATCGCCACCGCCTCGCTCGCCCGGGAGGCAGGCCGCCCCTGCCCGCGCTGAACGCGGCCCGCGTGGCGTTCCCCCGCCTGGCGGCTGGCTCCGTATAGTGATGCAGCGATGACACTTCGTGATCACGGGGGGAATATCATGAAAGCCATCCTTGCCGCCGCCGGCGGCGCCGTCCTCGCCGCGGCCGCCCTGACCGCGACCCTCGCGAGCCCGGCCGCCGCCGACAAATGGCCGGGCTGCGACGGGAAGAGCGCCACCTGGCAGAAGATCCACGACGACAACACCGTCTCGTCCGGCACGTACGACGAGACCGACTGCGACGACCACCACGGCTGGTGGGGCAGCGACTACCACCGCAGCGGCTGGCTCTACACGCTGGCCGACTGACCGGCGTCACCACGGTCCCGGAGCTCGCCCGCCGAGCCCGGGGCCTCGCCATGTCCGCCCCCGTCCAGCACCGATCAGCCGCCCGCCTCCCACACGGCCTCGAACGCCGGCGCGCTGATCTCGGTCAGCTCCCAGATCTCCAGCGCCTGATCGGTCAGGAAGCCGTGCTCGTCCTGCAGGTGCCGCCACCAGTAGCGGTGCACCTGACGCCCGGCGCGGATCTCGATCTGCCGGATCGCCCACTGCTCGCCGTCGCCCTCGACGCTCTCGAACAGCCACACGCCGCCGTCCTCGTCGTCGCCCCGCCAGTGCCGGCGGGGCAGGTCGGACTCGCTCAGGTCGCGGATCAGCGGTTGGCGGAGATCAGGCTGCACCCCCACACTCTACGGCTCACCGGTCGACGATCTCGTTCTTGCCGATGACCACGACGCCGCCGCGGGTCAGCGCGAACCGGGTGCGGTCGTAGTCCAGGTCGAAGCCGATGCGGGCGCCGTCGGGGATGACGACGTTCTTGTCGATGATGGCCTTGCGCACGATCGCGCCGCGCCCCACCTTGACGTTCTCCATCAGCACCGAGTCCTCTACCAGCGAGTGGGAGTGCAGCACGACCTTGGGCGACAGGATCGAGCGGTAGGCGGTGCCGCCGGAGACGATGACGCCGGGCGAGACCAGCGAGTCGATGGCCCGGCCCACGCGGTCGCCGTCGTTGTGCACGAACTTGGCGGGCGGCAGCGGGTCGTGCCCGGTGTGGATGGGCCACTTGTCGTTGTAGAGGTTGAAGACCGGATGCGCGGCGATCAGGTCCATGTGCGCCTCGTAGTAGGCGTCGAGCGTGCCCACGTCGCGCCAGTAACCCCGGTCGCGCTCGCTCGAACCGGGCACCACGTTGTTGGCGAAGTCGTACACGTCGGCCCCGCCGGACTTGACCATCATCGGGATGATGTTGCCGCCCAGGTCGTGCTTGCTCGTGGGGTCGAGGGCGTCCTCGCGCAGCGCGTCGATCATCGCCTGCGTCTTGAACACGTAGTTGCCCATCGAGGCGTAGACCTCGTCGGGCGAGTCGGCCAGCCCGACGGCGTCCTTGGGCTTCTCCCGGAACGCCACGATGCGCCGGCCCTCCGGGTCGGTCTCGATCACGCCGAACTGGTCGGCCAGCGACAGCGGCTGCCGGATCGCGGCCACGGTCACGTCGGCGCCGGAGTCCTCGTGCTGGTCGACCATCTGCCGCGGATCCATGCGGTAGATGTGGTCGGCGCCGAACACGATCACGTGCTCGGGCATCTCGTCGTAGATCAGGTTCAGGTTCTGGAAGAGCGCGTCGGCCGAGCCGGAGAACCAGCGCGGGCCCAGCCGCTGCTGCGCGGGCACCGGCGTCACGTAGTTTCCGAGCATGGCCGACAGCCGCCAGGTGCGCGAGACGTGGCGGTCGAGGCTGTGGTTCTTGTACTGGGTCAGTACGACGATCTTCAGATAGCCGCCGTTGGCGAGGTTGGACAGCACGAAGTCGATGAGCCGGTACATCCCGCCGAACGGCACCGCCGGTTTCGCCCGATCCGCCGTGAGAGGCATGAGCCTCTTTCCCTCTCCACCTGCCAGCACGACCGCAAGCACCCTCCGGGACCTCATGTCCTGGACGCTACCCTCAATCCGCCGATCTATCGACGAATGCGCGTCCGGCTCCCTCCCGTCGTGTCCCGTTCTCTCGGGTTATGTACGCCACGCGACGGGCGGTCGTTCCGCATGTCGGGCTTGTCGCCGTGTCGCGGGGAGGCACTTCCTCGTATGGTCGTGTCATGCGTGTTGATCTGCTGAGCAGGGAGTACCCACCGGAGGTCTACGGCGGGGCCGGCGTGCACCTGGAGTATCTGGCCAGGGAGCTGCGCGAGCTGGCCGACGTGCGGGTCCGCTGCTTCGGCGCGGACCGGGACGAGCCGGGCGTGTCGGCATACCGTACGCCCGCCGGGCTGGGGGCGGCGAACGCGGCCCTCCAGGTGCTCGGGGTGGACCTGGAGATGGCCGCCGCCTGCGCGGGCGCGGACGTGGTCCATTCGCATACCTGGTACGCCAACTTTGCCGGGCATGTCGCGAAGCTGCTCCACGGCGTGCCGCACGTGGTCACCACGCACAGCCTCGAACCGCTGCGGCCGTGGAAGGCCGAGCAGCTCGGCGGCGGCTACGCGATCTCGTCGTGGGCCGAGCGCACCGCGCTGGCGGCGGCCGACGCGGTGATCGCGGTGTCGGAGGGCATGCGCCGCGACGTGCTGTCGGCGTATCCGGGGATCGACCCGGCCAAGGTCACGGTGATCCACAACGGCATCGACACCGCCGAGTACGCCCCGGACACCGACCAGGATGTCCTGAAAAAGTATGGGATAGACCCCGACCGGCCGTACGTGATTTTCGTGGGCCGGATCACCCGCCAGAAGGGCCTCGTCCACCTCCTGCACGCGGCGCGCGCCCTCGACCCCGGCGCGCAGCTCGTGCTGTGCGCGGGCGCGCCCGACACGCCCGAGATCGAGGCCGAGGTCACCGCGCTGGTGCGCGGGCTGGACCGCGAGGGCGTGTTCTGGATCTCCGAGATGCTGCCCAAGCCCGAGGTCATCCAGCTCCTCACCCACGCGGCCGTGTTCGTGTGCCCGTCGGTCTACGAGCCGATGGGCATCGTCAACCTGGAGGCGATGGCCTGCGAGACCGCCGTGGTCGCCACCGCCACCGGCGGCATCCCCGAGGTCGTCGCCGACGGCGAGACCGGCCTGCTCGTCCCGATCGACCAGGGCCCCGACGGCACCCCGCACGACCCGGAACGCTTCGCCGGCGACCTGGCCGCGCGCGTCAACGCCCTGCTCGCCGACCCCGCCCGCGCCGCCGCCCTCGGCCGGGCCGGCCGCGCCCGCGCCGTCGAGCACTTCTCCTGGGCCACCGTCGCCCGCCGCACCCTCGCCCTGTACGACTCGCTCACGCGCTGATTGGGCCTTGCCGACCCTCCTGCCCCGGCTCACGCTGGGGGCAGGAGGCGAGGACATGGCGCATCCACTCGGAGTCAGCCGCCCGGATCTCGGCGTCACCGACCTGCCCACGCCGGAGGAGGTCTTCCAGGTCTCCCGGATCGGCCCGGCGCAACTGTTCAAGTACGCGGTCGGGCCCAGCCTGATCGCCCTCGGCATCTCGATCGGCAGCGGCGAATGGCTGCTCGGCCCGCTCAGCGTCGGCCAGTACGGCTTCGTCGGCGTCGGCTGGGTGATCCTCGTCTCGGCGACCCGCTGGTGACCTTCTGACCCCCGATCAGCGGGTGCGCTCCAGCACCACGATCGGGATCTCCCGGTCGGTCTTCTTCGTGTACTCGTCGTAGTCGGGCCACGCGGCGGCCATCAGCCGCCACAGCTCCGGCCGCTCCTCCGGGGTGGCGGTGCGGGCCCGGGCCTTGAACCGGTCACCCTTGACCTGCGCCTCCACCTCAGGGTCGGCCAGCAGGTTCTTGTACCAGTCGGGATGGTCCGGGTCGCCGCCCTTCGAGGCGACGAGCACGAGGTCGTCGCCGTGCCGCTGATAGATCAGCGGCGTCGTGTACGGGTCGCCCGACGTGCGGCCCTTGGTGGTCAGCAGCAGCACCGTCGTGCCGTTCCAGTCGTGTCCCTCGGCGCCGTCGGTCTCACGGTAGCGCCGGACGTGTTCCTTGCCGTAGAGCATGCCTGCATGCCTACCCCCCGGACAGGCTTCTCACCTGGGCCTGTACGACAGTGGAAGTCCCGTGGCACACACCAGAACTGTAAGCGCTTACCTACCGGCGCTCCCCGGCAGGGGCGGTCCTGTACGCGGGCGCGCACCAGTGAGAGTGTTGCCTTCATGAACGATCCGGCCTGGGCTCTCGCCTCCCGCATCGCGGCGTTCGACCGGGACGCCGACCCCGGGCCGGTGCGGGACGAGACGGCGCTCGCCGAAGCCGAACAGGCCATGCTCGCCTGCGACGGCGGCCCCGCCGACGCCGTCACCTGGCGGCTCATCGGCATGCTCCACCTGGCCCGCTACCGCCTCGACCCCGGAGAGGGCGCCGAAGCCGCCGTGGCCGGCGTGTTCTTCGCCGCCGTGGCCGTCGTCGACCCGCGCGGGCTGCCCGAACGGCTGCGCGGCCCCGGCGCCGCCGACACCCCCGAGACCTGGGCCCGGCTCGTCGAAGAGCTCTTCCGCCACGTCGACCCCGGCGCCCACCCCCACGTCGCCCTCCTCCTGCACACCCTCGTCCGCCGCGCCCTCGCCGAACCGACCCCCGAGGTGTGCGACCGGCTCGCCCAGGTCCTCCTCCAGGAGGCCGACGGCGCCTGGGCGCCCCACGCCCTCGCCCTCCTCGGCGACGGCCTCACCCGCCTGCACCGCGCGACCGGCCGGCCCGAAGCGCTCGACGACGCCGTCCACGTCCTCTTCCGCGCCGCCCTCGGCGACCCCCGCCACCTCGGCGCCCTCGCCGCCGCCCTCGGCCGCGCCATGCCCGGCGACGACGAGCTCACCCGCGCCCACCTCACCGCCGCCTGGCGGCCCGACGGCCCGGAACGCTCCCAGGCGCTCCTCGCCCTCCTGGAGCTCGCCGGACGGCGCGCCGCCCAGTCCGCGCACGACGCCGACCTGCTCGCGTTCATCCGCACCGGGCAGGCGGCCCTCGACTTCTGGCACGAGCCCCGCGCCGCCCACCCCCGCGTCCTCGCCGCGTACGCCTCCGGGCTCGTCGAGTGGTACGCCGTCACCGGCGACGAACGCTCCCTGGAGGCCGCCCGCGAAATGCTCGCCGCCCTCGGCGAACCGCCCGGCGACATCCCCGCCGAACTCGGCCGCGACCCCATCGCCCGGCTCGACCTCCTCGCCGGCCGGCGCTGGCGCCGCTACCGCGCCACCGGCCACCCCGCCGACCTGGACACCGCCCTGCACGCCTTGCGCCACGCGGCCACCGGCGCCTACCCCGGCCACCCCGACCGCCCCCGCCTCCTCGCCAACCTCGCCAACGCCCTCACCCACCACGCCACCCCTGAACCCGCCCTCAGAGGACCGAGCGGCCCTCACAGCGAGGACGCCAGTACGGCGACGGGCCCCGGGGGTGCACCCGCTTCTGGGCGGCAGACCGGCACCCCGGGTGGTGCGCTCGCCGCTGGAGGGCGGGGCGACGTGGGTTCTCGTGGGACGGCCCCTGAACGGGCGGCACGTCCGTACGGTGGGGGCGGCGGTGCGGAGGGGCGGCCTCACGGTCAGGACGCCATCGGGGTCGTGGGAGGGGAGCGGGACGCCCGGGCGGACGAGGCGATCACGGCGGCGCGGGAAGCCGTGGCGGCGTGTTCCGGCGCCGACCCGATGCGGCCCCGGGCGCTCCTGCTGCTCGCCCGGGCGCTCCGGCTCGACCCCGGCCTGCCCGCCGCCGACGAGGCGGTGACCGCCTTACGGCAGGTGATCGACGCCGGTGAGGAACCGGCGGAGGCGTACGCGCTGCTGTCCCTCATGCTGCGCCGCCGCGCCCTGGCCGGCCAGGGACGCCAGGACCTCGACGACGCCGTGCAGGCCGCCCGCCAGGCCGCCGAGACGGCCGCCAAGACGCTGCCCGACCAGCCCGCCGTCCCGGCTCCGCTGGCCGAGGCGCTGCTGCTGCGGTTCGACGTGCTCGGCGACCCCGCCGACCTGGCCGAGGCCCTGACGGTGCCCGCCACCGCCCTCGACCCCGCCCTGCACGCCCACCTGGCCCGCACCCTCGCCCGCCTGCATCCGTCGCCCCTGGTTGCCACGGGGCCGGAGCTGGCGGAGGCCGCCGCGCGGCTCGCGCTGGACGTCGACGACGACCTGACCCGCGCCCTCCTGCCCCTCGCCGAACGACCCGGCCCGGCCCCCGCCGAAGAACCGGACGCCCTGGCGACCCGGCTGCTCGGCATCGCCGGACTGTTCGCGGACCGGGGCAGGCATCGCATCGCCGCCGAACTGCTCGTACGTGCCGAACGGGCATTCACCGACGCGGGCGCCCCGGCCGGCGCCGCGCGGGCGCGTTCCCTGATCGGCCGCTGCCACGAGGAACTCGGCGAGTGGGAGGCGGCGCTGCGCTCGTACGAACAGGCCGCGATCACGTACCGCGACCTGGGCGACGCGCACGCGGAGGCGGCGGAGACCGGCCGGATGGGCGCGGCGGCGAGCGGCGGGAACGATCTCGCCCGCGCCGCCGCCCTGCACCTGCGTGCCGCCGACCTCTGCCGCCAGGCGGGCCTGGCCGAGGCGGAGGCGTCCCAGCAGGAACAGGCCGCCGCCGCGCACCTGGCCGCGGGCGACCCGGAGGCCGCGCTGGAGCGTTCGGGCCGCGCCCGCGAGCTGTACCTGGCGCTCGGCGAGAGCGTACGCGCCGCCCGCGTCCTCGTCGCCAGCGCCCGGTGCGGCGCCGAGCTCGGCCACCTGCCCGCCGCCGCCGAGGTGATCACCACCTGCGCCGCCGAGCTGGAGGCGCACGGCTCCTGGGACGACGCCTGCCAGGCGCTCGACACCCACGCGCGGCTCCTCTGCGCCCTTGGCCACGCCGACCACGCCGCCGCGTGCGAGACGGCCATCGTCGAGATCGTCCGCCGCCGAGGGAACCGGCGCGACCCCGCCGACGAGTGGTACCGGATCGCCCGCCGCCGCCGCGCCCGCGGCGACCTGCCCGCCGCCCGGCAGGCCTTCGAACGGGCCGAACGCGCGTACAACGCGATCGGCCACCAGGACGGCCTCGCCGCCGTCCGCCACCAGCTCGGCACCCTCGCCTACGCCGAGGGCGACCCGGACCAGGCCGCCCAGGACCTCGCCACGGCCGCCGACGCCTACGCCCGCCTCGGCGCCCCGTCCCGCGAGGCCGCCGCCCGCACCCTGCGCGGCGCCTGCCTCGGCGACCTGAACCGGCCCGACGACGCCCGTACGGAACTCGCCCGCGCCTTCGAGCTGGCCGCCTCCGAGGGGGACCTGGAGGCGCTGTTCTCCGCCACGCTGGCGCGGGCGGACCTGGCGCTCCACCCGGCCTTGGCATCGCCCGGCACGCCTTCCCGCCCCGAGGCGGAGGGAGGCCGGCCGTCGCGAGCAGCGGCGGAACTGGCAGCCGGGTTCGGGAACGAGCCGGGCGCCGCCTTCGAGGATCGCGGGGGAGCCGGTGACGGGTGGCTCGCCGAGGTGCGGCGGGGGCTGGCGGCCAAGGCTACGGACAGTGCCGGGGCCCGGGGCGCGTGGGCGGTCGCGGCGGGGGAGCTGCTGGAATCGGCCCTGGGGATGGCAGCGGGTGACCCGGTGCGCGAGGCGATCGTCCAGGACCGCCTGGCGGTGCTGGCCGCGCGTACCGGTGACGCGGACGGGGAGCTCGAAGCGCTCGAACGGGCGGCGGCGGGGCTGCGTCACACGGGCCGTCCCGGCGCCTTCGCGGCGGTACGGCTCGGGTTCGCGCTGGAGGCGCGCGGGGCGCTGGTGCGTGCCCGTTCCGCCCTGGAGGAAGGGCTGGCGGCCCTGGCCGACGACCCGGCCCCCCAGCCAGCCGAGCCGTCGTACGGCCATCGCGCCCCGACGGAGGGCACGGCGTATCCGGGCGATGGGCCGGCAGGGGCAGAGGCGCCGTACTGGCTGATGGCGGGGCAGGTCGAGGCGGCGGTGCTGGTCCGGGTGGCGGAACTGCAGCTGGCGCTCGGGGAGCGGGCGCGCGGGCGGGCGGCGCTGGCACGGGCGCTCGCGGGGCTGCGGCGGGAAGGGGACCCGGCGGACGCGCCGGCCGAGTGGCTGCGCATCGAGGAGGCCGAAGCGGCGGCCGACCTGGCCGGGGCGCTCGCGCAGGCCCGGCAGGCGCTCCAGGCGAACGACGACCCGGGACGCCGCTCGCGGCTGCTGGCGAAGCTGGCCGAGCTGGCATTGGAGGCGGAGGAGCCCGCGGTGGCGCACGACTACGCCGCCCAGGGGTGCGAGCTGGGTGACGCCCGTCTGGTGGAGCATCTGCGCAACCTCGGCGCGGCGGCGCTGGCGCAGAGGCGGGCCGCCAAGGCGGTCGACCACCTGACCCGGGCCTCCCAGCTCGCCCGCGAGCCCGTCCGGGCCACCCCGGCGGCAGGCACGGCAAGCACAGCCGGCTCCGCGGGAGCGGCGTTGCCGGTGCGGCTGGTGCCGGTGCTGGCCGTGCTGGGGGCGGCGCTGGTCGAGGCACGGCGGCTCGCGGAGGCCGGGGCGGTGCTGGCCGAAGGGCTGGCGCTGACGGGCGGGCCGGCGTGGCGGGTGCCCAGGGCCGAGCTGCTGGTGGCGCGGTCCCGGCTGCGGCTGGTGCAGGGCGAGCCGGGAGAGGCGGTCACGGGCTGCCTGGAGGCCCTGGTGCTGGGCGAGGCGGCAGGCGACGACAGGCTCGTCGGGGCGGCCTGCGACGGTCTCGCGGAGGCGTACCGGGAGCTGGGGGAGACGGCGCGGGCGCGGTCGTTCGGGGCGCGGGCGGTGGAGATCGACCGGGCCCGGGGGCGGCGGCGGGCCGTGGTGCTGGGGCTGATCCGGCAGGCGACCCTCCAGGCCCAGATGCGGGACCAGACCTCAGGGCAGGCCCCGGGGCCACGGCGCGGGCCGGGGGATGGGCTTGAGCAGGGGCGCGGGCAGGGGTTCGGGCTCGGGGCCGGTGGGTCGGAGGCCATGGCGGGGCTGGAGGAGGCGCTGGGGCTGGCGCGGCGGATCGGGTTCGCGGCCGGGGAGGGGCTGGCGCTGGGCGGGCTGGCCGCGCTGGACGTGCGGGCCGGGGAGCACGCGCGGGCGCGGCAGCGCGCCTCGGAGGCCATCGCGCTGCTGCGCGGCGCCGGGCAGGAGGAGGCGCTGGGCCGCGCGTACCAGGACAGGGCGGTCGCCGCGGAACGGCTCGGTGACCTGGCGGCGGCGCTGGCGGACGCCGAGGCGGCCGGCGAGCTGTCCGAACGCACCGGCGACGGCGCCGCCGGGGCGCTGCGTGACAGGGCCGTCGAGCTGGCCGTGCGGCTGGGGCGGGGCCGGACCGCGTGGGCGCACGCCGAGCGGGCGAAGGCCAGGCTCCTGGCCGTCCAGCTCGGTTCCGTGGGCCGGGCCGGCGGGCCAGGCGCGGGGTGGCGCGACGAGAGCGCCGTGGCCGAGGCCGTGGAGGCGATGGCCGGGGTGCTCGGGACAGCCGAAGCAACCGGGGCAGCCGGGGCAGCCGAAGCAGCCGGGGCGCGCAGGGGCGCGGGGGTGACCGGGGTGCTGGGGTTCTACCTGAGCGGCGGCCGGGTGCTGGTGCTCGCGCACCGGACCGGGTGGGCGCAGCCGAGGGCGTTCGGCACCCGGGTGGGAACGGAACTGCTCGCGGCGGCGGGCGGCGAGGGCCGGTGGGGCGACGACTGGGCGCTGCTCGGCGACCTGCTCCTGGGCGACGCCCTCGACGCGCTCGGCGACGACCTGGACGTGCTCTACCTCGTCCCTTACGGGGAGCTTGACCGGCTGCCGCTGCACGCGCTGGCCCCCGGCGGCCGGCTGCTGCTCGAACGCTGCCCGGTGGCCTACGCGCCGTCGCTGGCCATGCTGGGCGGCCTCGCCCGGCGGCAGGCGGCGCGGGGGCGGGGTTCGCTGGTGGTCGGCTACGCGCAGGACGCGGTGGCGCGCGTCGCGTACGAGAACGAGGCCGCGGAGATCGCGCGCGACGGCGGCCAGGGCGCGCACACCGGGCCGGACGCCACGGCCGCGCTGCTGGAAGGCGACTGGGACCGGATCCACCTGGCCTGCCACGGCTCCTACGACGGGGAGGACCCGTTCGGGTCGGGCGTCAGGCTGGGCGACGGGCTGCTGACCGCGCGGCGGATCGCCGGGATGCGGATCGGGGCCGGGCTGGTCGTGCTCGGCTCGTGCGAGAGCGGCGGCGCGGCGGTGCTGGGGCAGGCGCTGCTGCGCGCGGGGGCCGGGGCCGCGGTGGCGCCGATGTGGCCGGTCGGCGGGGAGGTCAGGCGGGCGGTGACGCGGCGGCTGCACGCGAGGATCCGCGACGGCGCCGGGCGGGCGCAGGCGCTGCGCGAGGTGACCCTGGAGGCACGCGACAGGCACGGCGCCACCAGACCGGACCTGTGGGCCGCGTACGTGCTGATGGGCCTGGCCGCCTGAGCCGCGACGCGCCAGGGCGGGAAACGGGGACGCGGGCCGGTCAGAGGTGCGCGGTGAGCACCGCGTCGATAGGGACGGGGTCGACGGGGACGGGGTCGACGGGGAGGGCGTCGTCGGGGGTGCGCTCGCGCACGTCGCTGTCGCGGATGGCGAAGACCGCCGGCAGGACGCCCACGTCACCGTAGTGGCCGGTCACGGCCGCACCGACGGCGCGGCGGACGTCGGCGACCACCTGGCGCGAGGTGTGGCCCGCGCCGGGCACCGTCACGTGGCCGAGCAGGCCGGCGAAGCGCGACTCCGACACCGCCGGGGGATGCTGGCCGGGCGCCACGGGCCGGTCGAGCCAGAACACCTTGCCCGACAGGACGGCGTCATAGCCCGCGCCCTCGCCGCCCAGCGTGCGCGCGGACTCGGCGAGCAGCCGGCCGAACCCGGCCAGGTCGGCGTCCGGCGGCAGGTCGGTGGTGACGAACAGCGGCACGATCAGCGTGTCGAGCATGGGCCATCCCTCCTGTGAGGAGCCTCATCGTAGGGGCCGCCACCGACAATTTCCGGCCGGCTCACTGGCCGCCCGCCGCGTCGGCCAGCCGCACCGCCGGCACGCGCAGGTGATCGGCCGGCTCCGCGGTGAGCCCGCTCAGCGGTCGGTCCACTCGTCCTCCAGGGCGGCGTGGATGACCGAGTCGCGCCAGCCCCACGGCGTGGACACGTGGTGGCGCAGGACGCCCTCCTCGACCATCCCGGCCGTGAGCATCGCGAGCTGCGCGGGCAGGTTGGCGGGGGAGCGGGCGCCCCAGATGCGGTGCAGGCCGAGCTGCTTGAAGCCGAACTTCAGCAGCAGCCGCACCAGGTCGGTGCCCATGCCGCGGCCCCAGTGGTCGGGGCGCAGCCCCAGGCCGATCTCGGCGCTGTGCGGATGCTCGGCGTCGACGCGCAGCCGCGCCACGCCGATGGCCTCCGGCTCGCCGGGTTCGAGCACCGCCAGCACGTAGAGCCTGCGCGGCTCGGCCGCCGCCGCCCGCACCGCCTCGTCGACGAGGCCGGCCACCTGCGGCAGCGACAGCGGCGCGAACGGCATGTGCTGGGTCGCGCCCGGGTCGCCGTAGACGGCGTGCAGCGCGGCGACGTCGGCTTCGGTGACCTCACCGAGCCACAGCCGCCCGCCCTTGCACACCACCCGGCGCATGCGGAGAAGGTAACGCGGGCGGGCCGATCTTCACAAGGACGCCGGGTCCGACAAGTACGTCAGGTGGCGAGCTGACTGCCGTAGGCGCGCGCGACCAGCTCGGCGATGGCGCCGTGCGAGCCGAGCGGCTCGGCGTGACCGGCGTCGACCGACGCGGCGGCCCGCTCGACGAGGCCGGCGGGCGCCTCGTGGCCGATCAGGCAGGGCGCGATGGCCAGCCGCTCGGCGCCCGCGGCGCGCAGCCGCTCGGCGGCCACGGGCACGCCGGGGTCGCTGTCGAGGGAGGCGGCGACGACCGGCAGCGTGAGCCGGGAGGCCAGCAGCACCGCCGTGGCCTGCACGGCGTGCACGGCCCGCTCGCCGCCCACGGTGCCGAGGATGACGCCGTCGACCGGGCTGAAGACGTTGAGCAGGCGGACGCGGTCGGCCCTGGCCAGGCCGCGCTCGGCCAGCCGGATGTGCAGCGCCTCGGCCAGCAGCGGGTGGGGGCCGAGCGCCTCGGTCATCACGGCGGGGGCGCCGCTCTTGGCCACGGCCTCGGAGATCTCGGTGAGCACGACCGGGTCGTCCCACGTCAGCAGGGGGACGACGACGGAGTCGCGGTCGGCCGGCAGCGAGGCGGCCAGCTCGTCCACGGCGGTGAGCCGTACCTCGATCTGGGGGTTGTCGACCCGCACGACGGCGGCGATCTCGGCCGGCACGCCCGAGGTGCCGCCCGGCGCCGCGAGCACGAGGACGGGCGCGTCCGGGGGCAGGGACGTGGGGACGGGACGGCGGTGGCGGCCGCCGCCCGGCCTGGGGGACCGTGCACGTACAGGGAGGCTCACAGGCGCGCAGTTTATGCGTAAACCGTGTCCGGCGTTCCGGGAATCGGCGGCGATTCCGTTACAACGCCCGCCCTGTGATAGAGATCACATCGGCGGACCGGCCCGGCCCCCGTGGCCTGGCGGGCCGGCCCGACGGCGAGCCCGGGTCCGCCGGCGCGGGCGGCGGTGGCAGCCGCCGCCCGCGGCTTTCCGCGGCGGACCGGGGGAGCGGGGGTCAGGCGCGCTGCGGCTGCGTGCCGGGGTCGGCGGTCAGGTCGAGGTCGCGGGTCTCCGGCGCGATGGCCAGGCCCACGGCGGTGACGGCGAGCGCGGCCACCACGTACAGCGATACCGCCAGCGTGGTGCCGAACGCGTCGAACAGCTTGATCGCGATGATCGGGGCGAGCGCGCCGCCGACGATCCCGGCCACCTGGTAGCCCATCGAGGCGCCGCTGTAGCGCAGCCGGGTGCTGAACAGCTCGGCGATGAAGGCGGCCTGCGGGCCGTACATGGCCGCGTGCGTGATCAGCGCCACGACCGCCGCCAGCGCGATCAGCGGGAACGAGCGCGTCTCCAGCAGCGGGAAGAACGCGAACACCCACACCGCGGCGCCGATCACGCCCGCCAGGTAGACCGGGCGCCTGCCGTAGCGGTCGGACAGGGCGCCGAACAGCGGGATCAGCGCGAGCTGCAGCGCCGAGCCGATGAGGACCGCGTTGAGCCCCACCGACCGGTCCAGCCCGAGCGGGCCGGTCAGGTGGACGAGGATGTAGGCGGTGAAGGTGTAGAAGGCGACGTCCACGCCGATGCGCGCGGTGAAGGCCGACAGCAGCGCGCGCGGGTGCGTGCGCAGCACCTCGACCAGCGGCATCCGCGCCTTGGCGCCCTGCTGCTCCACCCGCTCGAACAGCGGCGACTCGGTCACCCTCAGCCGCACCCACAGGCCGACGAGGACGAGCACCCCCGACAGCAGGAACGGCACCCGCCAGCCCCACGACAGGAACGCGGCGTCCGGCAGGGCGAACGACAGCACGGCCAGCGTGCCGGTGGCCAGCACGTAGCCGGCGGGCACGCCCACCTGCGGCCAGCTCGCGTTGAAGCCGCGGCGGCGGGGGTCGCCGTGCTCCAGCGACATGAGCACCGCGCCGCCCCACTCGCCGCCCAGCCCGAGGCCCTGGACGAAGCGGAGCAGGGCCAGCATGACGGGCGCGAGCACGCCGACGCTGTCGTAGCCGGGCAGCACGCCGATGAGGAACGTGGCGGCCCCCATCAGCAGCAGCGTGACGACCAGCACGGTCTTGCGGCCGACCCGGTCGCCGAAGTGGCCGAACACGATGCCGCCCAGCGGCCTGGCCACGAACGCGACCGCGTTGGTGGTGAGCGCCAGCAGGGTCGCGCTGAGCGGGTCGAACGTCGGGAAGAACAGCTTGCCGAAGACCAGCGTCGCGGCCGTGGTGTAGAGGAAGAAGTCGTACCACTCCAGCGACGTGCCGATCAGGCTGGCGAGGATCACCCGCCGGGTCTGTTGCGTGGAGCTTGACATCAGCATCGCTCCTTCGTCAGGGGGTTGGTATCAACATAAGAATCGTTGAACGATTCGACAAGAGGTTTGTTTGATGATTTCCTGTTGCCTGTGGACGAAGCTCTCGTGGATCTCGTACGGGACCGGTCCCGCCTCGGGCGCAGCAGCACCGCCGAGCGCGTCGCCGACATCCTGCGCGACCGCATCATCGAGGGCATGTTCAAGCCCGGCGACCGGCTGTCGGAGGAGACGATCTGCGAGCGGCTGGAGGTGTCGCGCAACACGCTGCGCGAGGCGTTCCGGCTGCTCGGCCACGAGCGGCTGCTGGAGCACCGGCTCAACCGCGGGGTGTTCGTGCGGGTCCTGTCGGCCGACGACGTGGCCGACCTCTACCGGGTGCGCCGGGTGCTCGAAGGCGCCGCCGTGCGGCGCGAGCCGACCGCCCGGGCGCTCGCCGTCATCCGCGAGGCGGTCGCCGACGCCGAACGGGCCGCCGCCGCCGGTGACTGGCACGCGGTCGGCACCGCCAACATCCGCTTCCACCAGGCCCTGGTGACGCTCAACGACAGCCCCAGGCTGGACGAGGCCATGCGGCAACTGCTGGCCGAGCTGCGCCTCGTCTTCCACGTCATGGAGAACCCCCGCGCCTTCCACGAGCCGTTCGTGGCGCGCAACCGTGAGCTGCTCGGCCTCATCGAGGCCGGTGAGCCCGACCGCGCCGCCGCCTGCCTCGACGCCTACCTCGACGACGCCGAGCAGCTCCTCGTCCACGCCTACGAGCCCAGCCGATAGCGTTCCGGCATGGAACACGGCAGCGAGTACGGCGGCGCGTACGGCGGGGGGTCCGGCAGCGGACCCGGCAGGGCGCACGGCGGCGAACGGACCTTCACCCCCGGCGAGGCGCGGGCCCTGATGCCGGCCATCCTGCGCGAGACCGCCACCCTGGTCGCCGCCCGCGCCGACCTGGCCGAGATCGCCTACGACCGCCGGACGACCGGCTCCTCACCCCTCGGCGGCGTGCCCGAGCTCAAGGCCGTCGAGGCCCGCATCGAAGAGATCGTCAGCACCTGGACCGGGCGCGGGCTGGAGGTCAAGGGCATCGCGCCCGTCCTGCTCGACTTCCCCGCCGAGCTCGACGGCGTCTCGGTACGGCTGTGCTGGATCGAGGGCGAGCCGGAACTGCGCTGGTATCACCGCACCGACCTGGGCTTCGCCGGGCGGCGCCCGCTGCCGTAGAGGCTGGGCACAGGAACTGTGCAGCCGTGGCCAACGACGTGCCGGGGGGCCGTCCGGCAACCTGATCTCCGTCTGACCCCCGTCTTTCAGGAGAGCAGAACATGTCCTCGATCAGCAGGATCGCCACGATCGCGATGGCCGCCGTGGCGCTGGCCGGCGGCACCGCCCTCACGGCGCCCCCGGCCCAGGCCGCGAGCTGGAACTGCCATGCCTCGTGGAACGAGAAGAGCTTCAACCTCCCCGGCAAGCCGGACATGACCGTGTGGGCGCGCTCGTGCGTCTACAAGGACGGCATCACCCGGCGGGCCCGCATCGAGCTCAGGTGGGACCAGGCCGAACCGGTCGCCGGGGAGAGCTTCGACAAGTTCGCCGTCCAGGTGCGCCTCGAACGCGACGACGCGGTCATCACCTCGGGGTGGTGCGAGTTCAAGCAGATCCTCAACGACAACCCCGACGGCTCCGGCTCGTGCACCTCCCGGTACGTGACCAGCAGCGCCCAGTACGGCTGGACCGGCGACGGCAAGGTCGTCTACAACATCAACAACGACGGCAACGGCGACTACACCTGGAACCTGCACGGCTCCGGCGAGGTCAAGATCGCCCCCAACGGCCTCGAGCCCGGTGACGAGCCGGAGCCGGAGCCGCTGCCCGACCCCGCCGACACGCCTGACCCCGCCGACACGTCCGAGCCCGCTGACACGCCCGTCCCCGCCGACACGCCCGTCCCCGCTGACACGTCCGAGCCCGTGCTGTGACGAACCCGCCCGCCCCGGGCCGGGGCGGGACCGCTGCAACGGGCGCGGGGGACTCCATCGCCCTCGCCGGCTGCGGCGGCTGACCCCGGTCAGGCCGCCGCGCTGGTGATGACCGCGAACCGGGCGCCGTGCGGATCGGTCAGGAAGGCCATCCGGCCCACGCCCTCGATGTCCGTCGCCGCCTCCGCCACGGTGCCGCCCAGCTCCTGGCACCGGGCGACGGTCGCGTCGCAGTCGGGCACCTCGAAGTAGAGCAGCCAGTGCGGCCGGCCGCCGTCACGCAGCTCGACCAGGCCGGCCATCGCGGTGTCGGCCTGGTCGCCCTCGGCCGGCGAGGCCACCGGGTAGGTGTAGTCGCCCATCGGCATGTCCTCGAACCGCCAGCCGAACACCGTCCGGTAGAAGCCGCGCATGCCCTCGACGTCGGGCGTGTAGAGCTCCACCCAGCCGAGCGAGCCGGGGTCGGTGACCAGGTCGAGTCCGCGCAGGCCGCCCGGCTCCCACAGCGCGAACTCCGCCCCGGACGGGTCGGTGAGCTGGGCGAAGCGGCCCTGCCCGCCGATGTCTCCGGGCCCGGACCGGACCGTGCCGCCCGCCTGCTCGACGGCCTTGACGGCGGCGTCGCAGTCGGTGGTGGCGAAGTAGAGCATCCAGGCGGGCGAGTCGCCCTCGTCGGTCAGCGTGCCGATCGCGGCGACGGTCTTGCCGTCGGCCCGGCACACGCCGTACTCCATGTCGGGGCCGAACGACTCGAACCGCCAGCCGAACAGGCCGGTGTAGAAGGCGGCCGTGGCCTCGATGGCGGGGCTGCCGTAGTCGATCCAGCACGGGGTGCCCGGCAGGAACTGGGTGGTGAGCATGACGTGCTCCTTCACACGGTGTGCATGGGTGGCCCCGTCTCCACGGCGACGCCGAATCCGAGCCTCGCACGCCCCGGCCCGCGATGCCGGGCACGACACGCAGTCGAATCTTTGTTTGAACAATAACGTACACTCGACGCCATGAGCGCGGTATTCCAGGCATCTCTGCTCGGCATGGACGAGGAGCTCGGGCTCGGCCCGCTCGGCTCGACGGTCCGCCGCACCGATCTCGGCCGCGGCGCGTGGCTCGACGTGCGTCCCGGCTGGCTGTCGGGGGCCGACCTGCTGTTCGAGCGGCTGGCCGAGCGGGTGCCGTGGCGGGCCGAGCGGCGCCGGATGTACGACCGGGTGGTCGACGTGCCCCGGCTGCTGAAGTTCTACGAGGAGGGCGAGACGCTGCCCGACCCGGTGCTCGCCGACGCCATGCGGGCGCTCGACGAGCACTACGCGGCCGACCCGTTCCGCACCGCCGGCCTGTGCTTCTACCGCGACGGGCGCGACAGCGTGGCCTGGCACGGCGACACGATCGGCCGGGGCGCGACCGAGGACACGATGGTGGCGATCCTCTCGGTCGGCAGCCCGCGTCCGCTGATGCTGCGCCCGCGCGGCGGCGGCCCCTCCCTGCGTTACGACCTCGGCCACGGCGACCTCGTCGTCATGGGCGGCAGCTGCCAGCGCACCTGGGAGCACGCCGTGCCCAAGACCGCCCGCGCGACCGGGCCGCGGATCAGCGTCCAGTTCCGCCCGCGCGGCGTCCGCTGATCGACTGTCCCACCGGCCGACCCACGGGCCGACCCGCCGACTGACCCACGGGCCGACCCACGGGCTGACCCACCGGCCGGCCTGTGGTGGCCCGGCCTGCGCCGGGCGTCTGCTGGCCGACCTGCTAGCGGTGGCCGAGCCTGAGCCGGGCGACCCGGCCCTGCTCACCGGCGGCCCAGCACGCCAGGTCGCGGGTGCACGACACCGTGTCGTACGAGCCGGTGTCGAACGTCCGCCACGTCCGCCCGCCGGTGTAGGTGATGTCGCTGCCGGTCGGCCCGACCGCGACGGCCGCGAACGGCAGGTGGGGCAGCCACGTCACCCCCGACCTGTAGGCGGGCGGCGGCGTCGAGGCGGTCCGCCAGGTGCGCCCGCCGTCCCGCGTCACCGCGCCCGCGCTGGGCGAGGGCTCGCCCGGACGGTAGTCGCCGCCCACCGCGAGCCCGTGACGGGGGTCGCGGAAGGCCAGCGCGAACACGCCGCGCGCCGGGTCGCCCGCCGGGATCGGCGTGTCCGCCACGGTCCAGGTGCGGCCCCGGTCGCGCGAGTGGAAGACGCGCGCCCGCTCGGCCCCGCCCGCGGCCAGCCACACGTCCCGGCCACCGACCGTCACCAGGCACTGCCCGCTCGCCGCGAACCCCGCCTCGCCCGGCAGCGCCGGCGGCATCCCGTCGGCGGGCAGCACCTGCCAGCTCCGCCCGCCGTCCTCGGTCGCCAGGATGCGGAACCGGCCGTCGACCGGGTCGCTCATCGCCAGCCCGCGCCGCCGGTCGAAGAACGCCACGCAGTCGTAGAACGCCTGCGGCTCGTCGTTCCTGAACGTCTCGGTCCAGGTACGCCCGCCGTCCTCGGTCCGATAGATCCGCGAGTCGGCGCCCGCGCCGATCGACAGCACCACGGCCCGGTGCGCGTCGAACGCCTCCACGTCCCGGAACTGCAGCGCGCCGGTGCCGGGCGGTGACACGTTCTCCCAGCTCCGGCCGCCGTCGACGGTGCGCAGCACGGTGCCTTCCGACCCGGAGGCCCACACCACGTCCCGGCTCACCGGCGCGAGGCCGCGCAGCCGCGCGGTCACGCCGGTCTCCTTCAGCTCCCAGCCCGGCAGCTCCCAGCCCGGCACTTTCTCACCCGGCGTTTCCCCACCTGCGGATGGGACCACGGCGTGGACGGGCGCGGGCGCGGCGGCGAGCACGCAGGCGGCGGCCGACAGGGCGCTGATCGCGAAACGAAGCCTCATGCCGCGCAAACTAACCCAAAGGATCACAGCCGTCCATGCCCCGAGTCAGGAAAGAACGCGCGCCCCGCCCGCCTCGGCGGTGACGCCACCGCCATCATCGGACCCGCCCACCGACGGCGGCCAGGTGCGGCCAGGTGCGGCCGGGTGTGGCCGGGTACGGCCCGGTGTGGCCCGATGCGGCCTAGTGCGGCCTGGTGTGGCCTAGTGCAGCCTGGGGGCCCGGTGTGGTCCGGTGTGGCCGGTCAGGCGACGGCCGCCACCAGGTGGCGCAGGACGCGGCGGGTCTTCGACTCCTCACCCGAGCTGATCTCGACGCCGTGGCCCCGGACCAGTTCCTCCAGCGACGCCTGCGCGGCGACGGCGCTCTCCGGGGAGACGCGCAGCGACAGCTCCAGGAAGTCGAGCTCGTCGCCGACCACCCACCGCTCGGCCAGCGCGGTGAGCTTGCGGCCGGACGCGTCGAGCTCCAGCGGCCCCCAGCGGGTCGCCTCGACCGGTGGCAGCAGCCGCAGGGTGCGCAGGTTGACGTGCAGGCCCGCGCACGTCCTGAGGAAGCGTTCCTGCTTGTCGGTGAACAGCCCCTTGATCGACCGGTTGCCCGTGTAGACGGCCTCGATCCGTTCCGGCGACCGGCGCGCGGTGCACGAGGCGGTGAGCACCTTGCGCGGCCCGGACCAGTCGGCCTCCAGCTTGAACTCCCATCCGTCGCCGTCGGTCGCGCCGAGCCAGTAGTCGTTGAGCTGCGAGCGCCGGCAGGGGCGCAGCTTGATGGTGGAGTCGCTCTTGCGGTTGCCGGTGTCGCGTACCCGCAGCACCACGCCGGCGTCGAGCAGCGGGGTGCCGGGGGCGAGCCCGTCGGCGGTGTCCTCGCAGAAGTAGATCTTCAGATCCTGCCCGTCGTCCGGCTCCAGCCCGAACGCGCGCATGGCCGCCCGGACCCGGGGGCCGTCAACCGTTAACTTGATCTCCACTGTGTTGGGTCGCATGCATGCAACAATCCCCCTCCACCGCGCGCTGACACCGCCGCGCGCCTCACTGAGAGGTCCGAAACATCGGAGGTCTGGTCGCTCTCGGCGACGATCCCGCTCCCGGGAGCCCGCATGAGCGGGCATGAACATGGTGGTGGACGATACTGGGATTGAACCAGTGACCTCTTCCGTGTCAGGGAAGCGCTCTCCCGCTGAGCTAATCGTCCTTGGAGGTGGAGACGGGATTTGAACCCGTGTGGACGGCTTTGCAGGCCGCTGCCTCGCCTCTCGGCCACTCCACCAGGAGAGTAGAACTCCGAGCGGAAGACGGGATTCGAACCCGCGACCCTCACCTTGGCAAGGTGATGCTCTACCACTGAGCCACTTCCGCGTTGCCCGCCCAACTCTAGCGGGTTTTCCGACCGGATGCTCACCCGTCAGCTCTTGCGGAGCTGACGGGCGACGCTGCGCTCGGTCGCCGGGAGGCTGAGGAAGATCTCCAGGATGCGCGTGAGGCGGTGGACCTCGGTGCGGTGGAACGCCGGGCCCTCGGAGCGGGCCAGCAGCAGCGTCAGGGCCAGCGGCGGCAGCGGCGCGTGGATGAGGTGCGGGCCGCCGTCGAGCGTGACCGCCGTGGGACGGGCCGGGATGAGCTCCGGGAGCGTGATCTCCTGCGGGGCGCGCCAGCTCGCGTAGACGACGCCGCGCTCGGTGGCCGTCGCCGCCCAGTCGGCGCTGAACAGCACCGGCAGCGAGTCGACGAGCGTGGTCAGTGCCCGGTCGCCCGCCGTGGTGATGTACTTCAGGATCTCCAGCTCGGGATAGGTGCCCGGGGCCTCGCGGGTGGTCCACACGCCCTCGACCGTCACGTCCGCGACCGACTCCAGGCTCTCGCGGAGCTCCGGCTTGGAGATGTCCTCGGGACAGAAGAGCGTCAGATCGTCGACGGCCATGCCCGCGCCCCTGTCGAGAACCGTCACCTGGGTGATGTCCGCCCCCGCGGAGCCCAGGACCGTGGTGATCTGCGCGAGCGAACCCGGCTTGTCGGGCAGCGCCAGGCGGACTCGAAGAAGCATCCATCACTCCCCACGCGAGATGCCGTGTCACAGACTATCCGCGAATACCGCTCCCGGCCCGACCTGCGCTACAACTGACGGGATGAAGATTGGGCCCATCGGGGTGTGGCCGCCCGTCGTGCTGGCGCCGATGGCGGGCATCACCAACGCGCCGTTCCGGGTGCTCTGCCGCGAGCAGGGCGCCGGGCTGTTCGTGTGCGAGATGATCACGACGCGGGCGCTGGTCGAGCGCAACCCCAAGACGCTGCGGATGATCAGGTTCGCGGAGTCGGAGAAGCCCAGGAGCATCCAGCTGTACGGGGTCGACCCGGCGATCGTCGGCCGGGCGGTCCGGATGATCGCCGAAGAGGACCTGGCCGACCACGTCGACCTCAACTTCGGCTGCCCGGTGCCCAAGGTGACCAGGCGCGGCGGCGGCTCCGCCCTGCCGTACAAGCGCAACCTGCTGCGGCGCATCCTGCGCGAGGCCGTCGCCGGGGCGGGCGCGCTGCCCGTCACGATGAAGATGCGCAAGGGCATCGACGACGACCACCTCACCTACCTCGACGCCGGCCGCATCGCCGCCGAGGAGGGCGTCGCCGCCATCGCCCTGCACGCCCGCACCGCCCGCCAGCACTACGGCGGCGTCGCCGACTGGGACGCCATCGCCCGCCTCAAGGAGGCCGTGCCCGAGATCCCCGTGCTCGGCAACGGCGACATCTGGTGCGCAGACGACGCCCTGCGCATGGTCGCCCGTACCGGCTGCGACGGCGTCGTCGTCGGCCGCGGCTGCCTGGGACGGCCGTGGCTGTTCAAGGACCTGGAGAACGCCTTCCGCGGCAGCGCCGAACGCGCCCGGCCCACCCTCGGCGAGGTGGCCGCCGTGATGGCCCGCCACGCCGAAGGGCTCACCACCTGCTTCGACATCGAGCGCTACGCGATCGCTGACTTCCGCAAGCACGTCGGCTGGTATCTCAAGGGCTTCACCGTCGGCGCCGAGCTGCGCCGCGAGCTCGCCACCGCCGAGTCGCTCGACGGGCTGCGCGCGAGCCTCGCCAAGCTCGACCACGACCAGCCGTGGCCGCCCAACACCGACACCCCGCGCGGCAAGTCCGGCGAACGCACCAAGGTCCAGCTGCCCGACGGCTGGCTCGACGACCCCTGGGACACCGTCGTCCCCGAGGACGCCGAGTCCGATCACTCCGGCGGCTGACCCCGGCTCCCGAATGGCCCGGCTCCGAGCAGCCCGGTTCCGACCGGGCCAACTCCGACCGGTCCCGGCTCCGACTGGACCGGCTCTGACTGGCCCCCGCTAGTGCGGGCCGGCGGGCGCGACCGCCTCGGTGCCGCACGGGCCGCCGCCCGTGGCCGCCTCCAGCGTGACCGGCTCGCCCGACATGGTGAGCGTCGGGTAGTAGGCGGCGATCCGCTCCGCCGAACGGCCGACGTAATGGCAGATGAAGCTGCGGCGGAAGCGGTCGGCCGTGCTGTTCGGCTCCGAGCCGTGCACCAGGCTGCCGTTGAAGAACAGCACGTCACCCGGCTCCATGTCGACCGGCACGCGCTCCAGGCCGGGCGGCGGCGGCACGTACTCCCTGGTGAAGGAGACGTCGTGGTCCGCCTCCTCCGGGCAGAACAGGTCCATCAGGTGCGTGCCCGGCACCACCTCCAGGCCGCCGTTCGCGCGGTCCACCCGGTCCAGCGCCACCCACGCCGCCACGCACGTGCCCGGCTCGACCCGCAGATAGAAGTTGTCCTGGTGCAGCGCCTGGCCGCGGGCGCCCGGCGGCTTGAAGTAGAACATGCTCTGGGCTGCTATCGGCTCCTCGCCCAGCAGGTCCGCCAGGATGGCGCCGATGCGCGCGTCGAGCAGGTAGCGCAGCGCCACGTCGTTCACCTGGTGCGGGTGCATCACGCGGGGATAGTCGCGCAGGATGTCGTACGGGCCGCCGGGTTCCTGCGGCGTCGGCGTGAAATGCCCGGGAATGGGGCCTGCGGCGTGCAGCGCCATGAACTCGTCACGCAGCTCCGCCACCTCCTCCGGAGCCAGCAGCGCGGGGACGATGACGAAGCCCCGGTCGTGGAAGTCGTTGAGGTTCATGCCGTTCACGCTAGGCGGCGGGGGCGTGCGAGGGTATGACGGTGACCGCTGACGACATGACTGTTCCTGCTGCCGAGCTGATCGTCCTGGGGCACTACGATCAGCCGCCCGGCTACGCCACCCGCCGGGCCGCCGGGGCGCCCAGCTGGCTGCTCATGTGGACCCAGGCGGGGGAGGGGCTCGTCGAGCAGGGCGGGGCGGCGCTGCGTGCCGGGCCCGGGTCGCTGGTGGTGCTCGCGTCGGGGGAGCCGCACCACTACCGGGTGGCGCCCGGGGCCCGGCGGTGGCGCTTCTGGTGGGTGCACTTCCAGCCGCGCCCGTCGTGGACCGGCTGGCTGGCGCCCCACGCCCTCGCGCCGGGCTGCCACCTGGTCGCCGACGTCCCTGAAGCGGTACGCGACCGCATCGACGCCGCCTTCCGCCGCGCCCTGCACGACGCCCGCTGGCTCCCCCCGGCCTCCTACGCGCCGGCCCCTGCTGCGCCCCAGGAAGGGCCCCGGAGCCCGTACGACCCCAAGGACCCCGCCCCGACGCTGACGGACGCACCAACGGCGACCGGCGAGACGGCGGTGTGTGAGGCGATGGGCGGCGGGACGCCGACGGCCGAAGTGCGGGGGGCGGTGGAGTGGGCGGGCGCCGCCCCTGCCCCGGAGGACGCATCCGAGGGAAACGGTGGGACGGCGGTGGGCGGCGGGACGCGCCCGGCCGCAGTGCAGGAGCCGGTGGAGTGGGTGAGCGCCGCCCCCGCTCCGGAGGACGCACCCGAGGAGAGCGGTGGGACGGCGGCGGGCGCACCCGGGAGGAGCGGCGGGGTGACGGCGGCCGGGGAGGTGGCGGTGGTGGCGGGGGTGGGGGCGGCGCGGGAGCTGGTGATGGGGGCGGTGGAGGAGGTGCTGGTCGTGGCGACCGCGTCGGTGCGGGCGGGGGAGGAGGGCGGCGACGGGCGGGTGCGGCGGGCGCTGGCGTTGATCGCGGCCGAGCCGGGGGCGCCGCACACCGTGGGGTCGCTGGCGCGGGCCGTCGCGCTGTCGCCGTCGCGGTTCGCGCACCTGTTCGCTGAGGAGACGGGGCGGACGCCGATGCGGGCGGTGCGGGAGGCTCGGCTGCGGCATGCGGCGATGCTGCTGGAGGCGACGGACCTGGACGTGGGCCGGGTGGCGGCGGCGTCGGGGTTCGTCAGCCCGTTCCACTTCAGCCGCGCCTTCCGCAGGGAGCACGGGGTGCCGCCGCGCGCCTACCGGGCCCGCGTGCGAGGGTGAGCGGCGCCCCGCCACGCCGACCGGACGGCGTGCGGCCGTGGACGTGCGGTGCCCCGCCGCGGCGACCGGACGGCGTGCGGCCGTGAGCGTGCGGCGGCCGACGCCGCGCGGGTGGGTCAGCGGGAGAGGGGGAGGGGGCCGGCCTCGGGGGTGAAGAAGCGGCGTTCGACGTGCTCGACGGCGTAGTCGATGGCGCCGACCACCACGCATTCGTCGCCCAGCGTGGAGGCGCGGATCTCGGGGGTGCGGATGCAGCGGCGTTCGAGGCGGTCGCGGAGGGGGCCGAGGAGGACGTCGGCGGAGCGGGAGAAGCCGCCGCCGAGGACGACGAGCTGGGGGTCGAGGAGGAGGACCATGGCGGCGGTGCCGACGGCGAGGTCGTCGAGGTAGCGGCCGACGGCTTCGAGGGCGACGGGGTCGCCGTCGCGGGCGGCGGCGAGGGTGTGCCCGGCGGCGTCCTCGGGCGGGGTGCCGGGCGGGACGGTGGCGCTGGTGTTGAGGTGGTCGGGGGCGTCGAACCAGCGGGCCTCGGGCAGCATGGCGATCTCGCCGGCGGCGGCGCCGAAGCCGCGGTGGACCTTGCCGTCGATGATGAGCCCGGTGCCCATGCGCCTGCCGACGTGCAGGAAGACGACGTCGCGGGCGTCGCGGGCGACGCCGCGGCGGGCTTCGGCCAGGGCGGCGAGGCGGCTGTCGTTCTCGACGAGGATCTCGCACGGGAACATCTCCCGCAGGCGGCCGGCCAGGTCGAGGCCGGTCCAGGCGGGGACGGCGGCCGAGAAGGAGATGCGGCCGTCGGGGCTGATCGCGCCGGTGGTGCCGGCGGCGAGGACCCACAGGTCGTCGGGGGTGCGGCGGCTGAGGGTCAGGCAGCCGGAGACGGCTCGTTCGATGGCGGCGAGGCGTTCGTCGAGGGGGGCGTCGGGCTCGACCGGCTGCCGGGTCTCGGCGAGCACGCGGCCGTCGAGGTCGGACAGGGCGGCGCGGACGTTGTGGCCGCCTATGTCGACGCCGACGAGGTGGCCGTTCTCGGCGCGGAAGCGGTAGCGGCGCGCGGGGCGGCCCATGGTGCCGGGGCTGGGCGGCACCTCCTCCACCCAGCCGAGGGAGCTGAGCTCGTCGACGACCTCCTTGGTGGAGGGGCGGGAGATCCCGGTCCGTTCGGCGAGGGCGGAGAGGGTGAGCGGGCCGGTCTCGCGCAGCGCCCGGATCGCGGTCAGCGAGTTGAGCTGCCTGAGCCGGGACAGGTCGCCGCCGCGTAGGTCTGCCAACGCCCCGTCCTTATGTAGGTCTCCTTTGTATGCGCCGATTATGCCAGCCGCCGGGCAACAGCAAGACCATCAAGAACCCCCACATGACCCGCTAATCCACCATTGACCCACAGAACTCAACACTGCTACTAATGAAGCGCTCCTTCGTAAGTGAGATGAGGTTCGAGTGTCTTTCGCAGACATCGGCGAGGTCGCGTGCGCGCCGGAGAAGGCTCGGGTGTTCGAGCACGGCTGGCAGTCGTGGAGCCCCACCGGCGCATACCGGCTGGACGACACCCCTCCCCGCCCGGCCGACGGCAACATCCAGACCCTCTGCTACCGCCCCGGGACGCCGGTCCCCGCCGGCTCGTTCCAGGGCGAGGGCCTGCTCGCCGTCGACCCGGGCGACGGCGGCCCGGTCGAGCTGTGGTCGGCGCCCGGCCCGCTCGCCGTGCCCTCCATCCGGGCGCGGCCGGTGGACGGCCGGCTGGTGATCTCCGCCGACGGACCCGTACGGCACGAACGCGTCGAGGGCGGCCTGGACCGCGCGCTGCGCCACTGGGCCGACAGCCTGGCCCCGGGCCGCGCCTTCCCGGCGGTGCCGCCGATGTGGTGCACCTGGTACGGCTACTTCGACAAGGTCACCGAGGCCGACGTGCTGGAGAACCTGGCGCTGGCCGCCGAGCACGAGCTCGGCGCGGACATGTTCCTCATCGACGACGGCTACGAGGCGGGCATCGGCGACTGGCTCGACCCCAGGCCGGGCTTCGGCTCGCTGGAGCGGGCCGTCGGCGAGATCACCGCGACCGGCGCCCGCGCCGGGATCTGGACCGCGCCGTTCCTCGCCGGGCACGACAGCCGCCTGTTCCGCGAGCATCCCGACTGGCTCGTCGGCGGAGCGCACGCCGGGCACATGTGGGACCAGGACCTGGCCGTGCTCGACGTCACCCACCCCGACGCGGCCGCGTACCTGGTGGGGGTCTTCGCGCGGTTCGCGGAGATCGGCATCAGCCACTTCAAGCTCGACTACCTCTACGCCGGCGCGCTCGCCGGCCGCAGACACGACGCCGGCCTCGACCCGATCGCCGCCTACCGGCGCGGCCTGGAGCTCGTCCGCGAGGGCGCCGGCCCGAACGCCACCCTGCACGGGTGCGGCGCGCCGATGCTGCCGAGCATCGGCCTGGTCGACATCATGCGCGTCAGCCCCGACA
The DNA here is from genome assembly GCF_053590035.1 of Nonomuraea sp. NPDC003214. Classification (NCBI taxonomy): domain Bacteria; kingdom Bacillati; phylum Actinomycetota; class Actinomycetes; order Streptosporangiales; family Streptosporangiaceae; genus Nonomuraea; species Nonomuraea sp. NPDC003214. The sequence goes on from NZ_JBSFSX010000015.1 coordinate 101,414, forward strand.
TCGCGCCCACGCTGCACCCGAGGAAGGGCGACATCAGCCAGCCGTCGCAGCTCGGCGCCCGGCTGACCGGCGCGGCCCGCGAGTTCCTGCACGCCCGCTGGTGGGTCAACGACCCCGACTGCCTCATCGTCCGCCCCGAGGTGGAGGCGCGCGAGGAGTGGGCCGCGCACGTCGGCGCGACCGGCGGGCTGCGCGGCTCCAGCGACCCGATCGCCGCCCTGGACGCGTGGGGCCTGGAGACCACCCGGCGGATCATGAGGCCCACCAGCACGGAGCCGTCGTGAGGCGCCGCGGCTCCTGGTACGCCTACCTGTTCGTCGGGCCGAGCCTGCTGGGCGTGGTGGCGTTCCTGCTGCTGCCCGTGGTCATCGTCCTGGTCCTCAGCTTCTTCGACTGGGAGCTGCTGTCGGACCCGTCGTTCGCGGGCCTGGACAACTACGCCCGGCTGCTCGGCGACGGCGAGGCGTGGCACTCGCTCTGGGTGACGGTGCTGTACGTGGCGCTGTGCGTGCCGTTGCAGACGGTGATCGCGCTGGGCGCCGCCATGCTGCTCAACCAGCGGGTCAAGGGCGTGCGGTTCTACCGGTCGCTGTTCGTGGTGCCGTGGATGGCCACCCCGATCGTGCTCGGCCTGGTCTGGAACTGGATCTTCGACCCGCGTGACGGCGCCATCAACCGGGCGCTGTCGATGGTGGGGATCACCGGGCCCGACTGGCTGTCGGACTCGGCGTGGGCGCTGCCGGCCGTCGCCCTGGTCACCGTGTGGCAGTACAGCGGCTACAACATGCTGTTCTTCCTGGCCGGGCTGCAGGGCATCCCGCAGGAGCTGTACGACGCGGCGGCCACCGACGGCGCCACCCCGCGCCAGCGGTTCTGGCGGCTGACGCTGCCGCTGCTCAACCCCACGATGTTCTTCGTCATGGTGACGAACATGATCGGCGCCTTCCAGGTGTTCGACACCGTCTACGTGATGACGAACGGCGGCCCCTCGGGCAGCACCGCCGTCCTCAACTTCACGATCTTCGAGACCGCCTTCCGGCAGTTCGACTTCGGCTACGCCTCCACGCTGTCGATGCTGCTCTTCGTGATCATCCTGGTGGTCACGCTGGTGCAGGTCAGGTTCTTCGGCAAGCGCACCACCTACGACCTGAGCTGAGAGACAGATGACGAAGCGGATCCTGCTCTACGCCGCGCTCGTGGCGGGCGCGTTCATCTCGGTCTTCCCCTACCTGCTGGTGGTGCTGACCGCGTTCAAGACCAAGGCGCAGCTCAACTCCACCGAGCCGTGGCTGCCCGGACTGCCGCCGACGCTGGACAACCTGGGCCAGATCCTCGGCGGCGACTTCCCCCGCTACATCCTCAACACGCTCGTCATGACCGTGCTGCTGACGCTGGGCCAGCTCGTGTTCACCACGTTCGCCGCCTACGCCTTCGCCCGGCTGAACTTCCGCGGCAGGGACGTGCTCTTCTGGCTGTACGTGGCCACGATGATGGTGCCGAGCGCGGTGACGATGATCCCGCTGTTCCTCATCATGCGCGAGCTCGACCTGGTCAACACCTGGTACGGGCTGCTGGCCCCGTACATCCTGGGCACCCCGTACGGCATCTTCCTGATGCGGCAGTTCTTCAAGGGACTGCCCGCCGGGCTGGAGGAGGCCGCGCGGATCGACGGCGCGGGGCCGCTGACGGTGCTGGTGCGCATCCTGCTGCCGCTGTGCAAGCCCGCGATCGGCACGCTGACGATCATCACGGTGATCTCGTCGTGGAACAGCTTCCTGTGGCCCCTGATCATCACCAGCGGCGACGGCACCAAGGTCATCACGGTGGCCATCGCCGCGCTCAAGGTCGGCATCGGCGTCGACCACAACCTCATGATGGCCGGCGGCCTGATCGCCCTCGTCCCCATGGTGGCGATCTTCATTTTCTTCCAGAAGTACATCGTCCGGTCGGTCGTCCTCACCGGCCTCAAGTAGGAGAGCCCCATCATGCGAACCCCCCGAACCCGCCAGGCCGCCCTGCTGGCCGCCGCCGCCCTGCTCACCCTGACCGCCTGCGGCTCCGGCGACGCCGGTGGCGGCGACGGTGGCGGCGGCGAGAAGGTCACGCTCACCTACCGGCTCTGGGACGAGCAGCAGAAGGCCGGCTACGAGAAGGTCATGGCCGCCTTCGAGAAGGCCAACCCGACCATCGACGTGCAGATCGAGCTGCTGCCCTACGACCAGTACTGGACCAAGCTGACCGCCGACGCCGTGGCGGGCAGCGCGCCCGACGTGTTCTGGATGACCCCCACCCAGTTCCCCGAGTACGTCACCAAGGGCGTGCTCGCCGAGGTCAAGGTCGACGCCTCCAAGTACCACCCGACCGTCGTCGGCTCCTTCACCTACGAGGGCAAGCTGTACGGCGTCCCGAAGGACTGGGGCACCGTCGGCCTGCTCTACAACAAGGGCCTGTTCAAGAAGGCCGGCGTCGAGATGCCGGACAAGCTCACCTGGACCCCCGACGGCGGCGGCACCCTCCTGGAGGTCGCCCGCAAGCTGACCGTCGACGAGGCCGGCAAGCACCCCGGCGAGGACGGCTTCGACCCGGGCAAGGTCAAGACGTACGGGTTCGGCTCCTGGAACCACTACCAGACCCAGTGGATGAACTGGGTGAACTCCAACGGCGGCAAGCTCCTGGACAAGCCGTTCGGCAAGTACACCTTCAACGACGAGGCGTCGGTCCAGGCCCTGCAGTGGGGCGTCGACCTGGTCAACAAGCACCACGTGTCGCCGCCCGCCAGCCAGACGAACCCGCCCACCGGCAAGATCACCGACATGTTCACCGCCGGTGAGGTGGCGATGTTCCCGGCCAACAACGCGCTGCTGCCGTTCGTCGCGCCGGGCGCCGGGTTCGAGATGGGCGTCGCGCTCATGCCGGAGGGCCCGCAGGGCCGCTCGGTCAACCTCAACGGCCTGTCGGAGGCCGTCTACGCCAAGAGCGAGCACCCCGAGGAGGCCATGAAGCTGGCCGCCTACCTCGGCACCGAGGAGCCGCAGAAGCTCATGGCCGACGGCGGCTACGTCTTCCCCGCGATCAACGGCCTCGCCCAGGGCTACGTCGACTACTGGAAGGCCAAGGGCCTGGACGTCTCCCCGTTCCTGGAGGAGGCCGAGGGCACGACCTTCCCGCTGCCGGTCACGACCGGCTTCACCGGGTTCGAGACCAAGCTGAACCAGATCTTCAACGAGATGTACCTCGGCAAGCTCACCCCCAAGCAGGCCGCGGACCAGGCGGTCGCCGAGGGCAACGCCACCATCGAGTAGGGAGCCCCCCACCCCATGATCACCCGGCGTGCGTTGTTCGCCGGGGGCGCGAGCGTGGGCCTCGCCGCCGCACTGGGCCCCGGCCCGGTGCGCGCGGCGGCCGCTCGCACCCCCCTGTCCGACCCCTTCCAGCTCGGCGTCGCCTCCGGCGAGCCCGCCTCCGACGGCGTGGTGCTCTGGACGCGGCTCGCCCCCGACCCCCTCGCCCTCGACGGCTTCGGCGGCATGCCGTCCCGTCCCGTCCCCGTCCAGTGGCAGGTCGCCAAGGACGAGAACTTCAAGCACGTGGTGCGGCACGGCGTCGAGATCGCCCGCCGCGAGGAGGCGCACAGCGTCCACGTGGAGCTCGACGGCCTCGACTCCGGCGCCGAGTACTTCTACCGCTTCCGCACCGGCGGCGAGATCTCCGAGACCGGCCGCACCGTCACCGCCCCGGCCCCCGGCGGGCGCAGCCGCGACCTGAACCTGTCGTTCACCTCCTGCGCCGACTACCAGAGCGGCTGGTTCACCCCGTACCGCAGGATGGCCGAGGACCAGCCCGACCTGATCGCCTTCCTCGGCGACTACATCTACGAGTACGGCGACTACAAGTACCCCGTCCGCGACCAGGCCGGCGGCGAATGCCTGGACCTGGCCGGCTACCGGCTGCGCCACGCCCAGCACAAGGCCGACCCGGAGCTGCGCATGGCCCACGCGATCGCCCCCTGGGTGGTGGTGTGGGACGACCACGACATCGAGAACGGCTGGGCCGGCGACGTCCCCGAGCAGCCCGACCCGCCCTTCCTCAAGCGCCGCGCCGAGGCCTTCCAGGCGTACTACGAGAACATGCCGCTGCGCCGCGCCCAGCGGCCGGACGGGTCGTCGCTGCGCCTGCACCGCTCGATCCGCTGGGGCGCCGTGGCCAACCTGCACCTGCTCGACACCCGCCAGTACCGCGACCTGTACGCGTGCACCGGCCGCAGCGGCACCGTCGGCCCCGACTGCGCGGAACGCTTCGCGCCCAACCGCACCATCCTCGGCCAGGAGCAGGAGGCCTGGCTCGACGGCGAGCTGAAGGGCTCGCGGGCCACCTGGGACCTGCTCGGCCAGCAGGTCTTCATGATGGAGATGGACTGGACGAACGGCGAGGGCAAGGGCTACTCCAACGAGGGCTGGGACGGCTACGTCGCCTCCCGCGACCGCCTGGCCGCGGCCGTCGACACCTACGGGCGCAACGCCGTCGTGCTCACCGGAGACGTGCACTCCCACTGGGCGGGCGAGATCAAGCGCGACTACCGCGACCCGGAGTCGAAGTCCGTCGCCGTCGAGCTCGTCACCACGTCGGTCACCAGCGCCGGCAACGGCATGGACGAGTACCCCGACACGCGGAACCTGCTGGCCGAGAACCCGCACGTCAAGTTCTTCAACGGCCGCCGCGGCTACGTCCGCACCCGCATCAGCGAGCGCGAGATGAAGGTCGACTTCCGCTCGCTGTCGCGCGTGACCGAGCCGTACGCCCCGGCCTACACCTCCGGCTCCTTCGTCATCGAGCCGGGCACCCCCGCACTCAACCCGACCTGACGGGACCCCCATGCGCACCGCACCGGCCGCCCTCGCGGCGGTCCTCCTCACCATGCTCTCCGTCCCCTTACCCGCCGCCGCCCAGGCCCCCGCGGCGGGCCCGCCGATGGGCTGGAGCAGCCGCTCGCTCGGCTGCTCGGTCTCCGAGACGTCCGTCAGGGCCGCCGCCGACGCGCTCGCCCCGCTCGCGCCGCTCGGCTACCGGTACGTCATCCTCGACGGCTGCTGGCTGGCCTCGCAGCGTTCCGGCGGCGCGCTGGCCGCCGACCCGGCCCGCTTCCCCTCCGGCATCGAGGCCCTGGCCGCGTACGTGCGCGGCAAGGGCCTCGACCTGGGCGTGAGCCTGTCGGCGGGCACGAAGGCGTGCGCCGGCGGCGGCCCGGGCTCCTACGGCTCCGAGGCCGCCGACGCAGCCCAGGTCAAGGCGTGGGGCGTCGGCTACGTCAAGTACGACTGGTGCGACATCCCCAAGGCCGACTTCCCCGGCCAGAACGTCCAGCAGATCGCCCGGACGCTCTACCCGCGCATGCGCCAGGCGCTCGGCGACGGCGTCGTGTTCGCGATGAACAACGAGGACGGCAACACCGTCCCGTGGCTGTGGGGCAAGGAGGCCGGGGCCACCACCTGGCGGACCAACGTCTTCAACCGGCCCATCGCCGACAGCTACGCGACCATGGTCGACATCTGGGAGTTCAACCAGCTGCGCGCCGAGTACGCGGGCGCGGGAAGCTGGGCCGACCCCGACCTCATCCAGGCCGGGCTCGGCGGCATGACCGCAACCGAGTACCGCGCCCAGTTCTCCCTGTGGGCGATCGGCGCGGCGCCGCTGATCCTCCAGGCCGACCCGGCCAGGGCGCCGCGCGAGATCGTCGCCGACCCCGAGGTGATCGCCGTCGCCCGGGACCCGCTCGGCGCGCACGGCGCCCTGGCCCGCTCCGACGGCTGGTACCACGTGCTGGTCAAGCCGCTGGCGAGCGGCGACCGGGCGATCGTGCTGTTCAACGAGAGCGACCGGGCCGCGACGATCTCCACGGACCTCGGCCCCGGCCACCACCGGATCGAGGACCTGTGGACCGGCACGGTGACCGGCAGCACCGGCGAGCTGGCCGCCCAGGTCCCCGCGCACGGCGCCGCCATGTACCGGGTGTCGGACGGCCGTGTCGGTACGCCGCTGGTCACGTTCGAGGTCGACCCGGCCGCGCTCGGCGACGACCGGCCCTCCGTGCTGGAGCCCGGCGTGACCGGCGAGATCGTCACCCGGGTGGTCAACACCGGCGCCACCGGCGCGCTGCGCGACCTGACCGTGACGCTGGCCGTACCCGAAGGATGGCGGGCCGAGGCGCGCACGCCCGCCGCCACCGGCAGGCTGCGCGGCGGCGAGACGTTCGCCGTCACCTGGGCCGTCACCCCGCCCGGCGGCGCGGCGCTCACCGAGCACCGGCTCACCGCCGTCGCCGCCTTCGCCGGCGGCCGGGTGCCGGGCGAGGCGGTCGTCAGGGTCGCGCGCGCTCCCGGCCCCGGCGCCACCCAGCTCAGCGACCTGACCTGGACGGCGGTCAAGAACCACTTCGGCCCCGTCGAGAAGGACGCCAGCAACGGCGAGCGCGCCGCCGGCGACGGCCGCCCGCTCACCATCGAGGGCGTCCGGTACGCCAAGGGGCTCGGCGCGCACGCGCCCGCCGAGATCGAGTACTACACCGCGGGCCGCTGCGCCACGATCCGGTTCCTGGGCGGCATCGACGACGAGGTCGGCCAGGCCGGCTCGGCCCGCTTCGAGGTGTGGGCCGACGGCGGGCGCGTCGCCGCCTCCGAGCTCGTCACCGGCGCCGACCCGGCCGTCGAGGTCACCGCCTCCGTCGAGGGCGCCCGCCACGTGCGGCTGGTCGCCACCAACGGCGGCGACAACGCCTACTCCGACCACGTCGACTTCGCCGACGCCACCGTCACCTGTCACTAGGGGGAAACCGTTCATGATCGTGCCCAAGCCCGTCCACAGCCAGGTCCTGCCGGGACGCTTCGTCCTGGGCCCGGACACCGCGCTCGCCGCCGACCCGGCGCTGCGCGCGGCGGCCGCCTGGCTGCGGAGCGAGATCGGCCCCGTGACCGGCGGCGACCTGCCGCCCGCCGCTCCGGGGCCGGGCACGATCACGCTCGCCCTGGCCGATCTGCCGCCCGAGGCGTACCGGCTGACCGTCGGCGAGGACGGCGTCCGGATCGCCGCGGGCGGCCCCGCCGGGGCGTTCTACGCGGCGCAGACGCTCAGGCAGCTCATGCCCCCGGCCGCCTTCCGGAAGGCCGGGCCCGGCGGCGAGCTGGAGATCAGGGCCGCCCACGTCGAGGACGAGCCGCGCTTCGGCTGGCGCGGCTGCCTCCTCGACGTGGCCCGGCATTTCATGACCAAGCAGGACCTGCTGAGGTTCGTCGACCTGATGGCCCTGCACAAGCTCAACGTGCTGCACCTGCACCTGACCGACGACCAGGGCTGGCGGGTGGAGATCCGCCGCCACCCCCGGCTCACCGAGGTCGGCGCCTGGCGCACGCAGAGCCAGACCGGCTGGAACGGGCCGTTCGACGGCCGCCCGCACGGCGGCTACTACACCCAGGACGACATCAGGGAGATCGTCGCCTACGCCGGGCAGCGCAACATCACCGTCGTCCCCGAGATCGACCTGCCCGGCCACACCCAGGCCGCCATCGCGGCCTACCCCGAGCTCGGCAACCTGGACACGCCGCTGGAGGTGCGCACCGGCTGGGGCATCGGCACGAACGTGCTCAACGCCGAGGAGAGCACGATCCGGTTCTTCGAGGACGTCTTCGAGGAGGTCCTGGAGCTGTTCCCGAGCCCGTACGTGTGCGTCGGCGGCGACGAGTGCCCCAAGCAGCAGTGGCGCGACAGCCCCGCCGCCCAGGCCCGCATCCGCGAGCTCGGCCTGGCCGGGGAGGAGGAGCTGCAGAGCTGGTACATCCACCGCTTCGACGCCTACCTGAGCGCCCGCGGGCGGCGGCTCGTCGGCTGGGACGAGATCCTCGAAGGCGGCCTCGCGCCCGGCGCGGTCGTCGCCTCCTGGCGCGGCGACCTCGGCGCGGTCACCGCCGCCAGGAACGGCCACGACGTGATCAGCACCCCCAACACGTCGGTCTACTTCGACTACCGGCAGGGGCCGGGCGAGGACGAGCCGGTCCCGTTCGGCACCGTGCTCACCCTGGAGGACGTCTACGCCTTCGAGCCGATCCCCGCCGAACTGCGCGGCGAGCCCGCCGCCGAGCGGGTGCTGGGCTCGCAGTGCGCCGTGTGGACCGAGCTCATCGACTCGCCGCGGCAGGTCGACTACATGGCCTTCCCGAGGCTGGCGGCCTTCGCCGAGACCGTGTGGAGCCCCGCCGACCGGGACCTGCCGGACTTCCGCCGGAGGCTGGCCGCCCACCTGGAACGGCTGGACGCGATCGGCGTGGAGTACAGGCGCGAGAGCGGGCCGCTGCCCTGGCAGACCCGCCCCGGCGTGCCGGGCAGGCCGGAGACCGTCGACGGCTGGCAGTCGCAGCTCGACGCCTGGACGGCCAACCTGCGCCGCTAGAGCGTCAGGCGTTCGTACAATCTTGGCTCATGGTCTCCATTGTGGCGTTAACCGCCGCCCTCGCCCTGGGCATCCCCGGCGGCTTCATGCTGTACGAGAAGGACGCGGCCAAGCACGACCCGAACCCCGAGCACAGCTGGCAGGTCAGCGGCAGGACGAGCGCCCGGCTGGTCGTCAACCCGTGCCAGAAGGCCACGCTGGGCCGCGCCGGGCGCACCGCCGCCAAGACGCTCACCTACACGGCCGTGCCCGACTACTCCAAGTCCGAGCAGGTCATCCTCTACGGCTCGGCGGGGGCGGCGAAGAAGGCCGTGCGCGACCTGCGCGCGGCCGTGCGCGCCTGCGGCACCGCCGACTACCGCTACTCCTACCGTCCCGTACGGCTCGGCGACGAGGGCGTCTCGATCACCGGCCAGGCGTACCAGAGCAAGAAGCCGGCCATCGGCGGCGAGCGGGCCGTCGTGACGCGCCGCGCCAACGCGCTGATCGTCTACACGGTGTCGGGGGAGTGGGGCAAGCCCGCCGCCGCCGACTTCAAGCAGCAGACGAAGGACGCCAAGCGGATGCTCGGGAAGATTTGCCGCATCGCCGCCTGCTGACGGGAAATGTCCCGATCTTGAGACATTGTCATGACGCGTTGCCGAAGTACGCGACCGGAGAATAAGAGAACAGGCGTGTGCCGGAGCGCCCTTGCCAGTCCGTTCCGGCACACGGCTATCTCCCTAGAGCCGGTTGAGCCCCGTCACGTGGACGACCGCGCGCCCCTCCTCGTCGGAGGCGGCCAGGTCGATCTGCGCGTCGATGCCCCAGTCGCCGTCGCCCGCCGGGTCCTTGATCGTCTGGCGCACCTTCCACAGCCCGCTCTCCTCCTCGATGCGCAGCAGCGCGGGCCCGCGCGCGTCGGCGTCGGTGAGGATCTCCTCGTGGTCGGCGTAGTAGGCGTCGAGCGCGGCACCCCAGTCGACGTCGGGAGCCAGCTCCTCCAGCTCCTCCTCCTTCTCCAGCGCGCACAGCTCCACCAGCCGGAACATCGCATTGCGCACCAGCACCCGGAACGCCCGGGTGTTGCCCGTCACCGGCCGCACCTTCGTCTCCAGCGCCTCGCGCTCCTCCAGCGCCAGATCCGGGTTGGCCAGCTTCTCCCACTCGTCGATCAGGCTGGAGTCGACCTGGCGGACCAGCTCGCCCAGCCACTCGATGAGGTCGGTCAGGTCCTCGGTCTTCAGGTGCTCGGGCACCGTGCGCGACAGCGTCCGGTAGGCGTCGGCCAAGTAGCGCAGCACCGTGCCCTCCGACCGGGCCAGCTCGTAGAACTGGATGTACTCGCCGAACGTCATCGCCCGCTCGAACATGTCGCGCACCACGGCCTTCGGGCTGACCGTGTAGTCGCCCACCCACGGGTGGCCGCGCCGGTAGGTCTCGTACGCGCCGAGCAGCAGGTCGTCCAGCGGCATCGGGTACATGACCTCGGCCAGCGCCTCCATGCGCTCCTCGTACTCCATGCCGTCGGCCTTCATCTGCGCGACCGCCTCGCCCCTGGCCTTCTTCAGCTGGGCCGACAGGATCTGGCGCGGGTCGTCGAGGATCGACTCCACGATCGACACCATGTCGAGCGCGTAGCTCGGCGACTCGCGGTCGAGCAGGTCGAAGGCGGCCAGCGCGAACGTCGACAGCGCCTGGTTGAGCGCGAAGTCGTCCTGGAGCTGGATCGTCAGCCGGGCCCTGCGTCCCTGCTCGTCGGGCTCGGCGAGCTGCTCGACCACGCCGCCCGCCAGCAGCGACCGGTAGATGGCGATGGCCTGGCTGATGTGCCGCCGCTGCCACTTGCGGTCCTCGTGGTTGTCGGTCAGCAGGTGCTTCATCGCCTGGAAGCAGTCGCCCGGCCGGTTGATCACCGCCAGCAGCATCGCGTTGCTCACCTTGAAGCGCGAGTTGAGCGGCTCGGGCTCGGCCTGCTGGAGCTTCTCGAACGTCTCCTCGCTCCAGCCGACGAACCCCTCCGGCGGCTTCTTGCGGGCGTAGCCGCGCCGCCGCTTCGGGTCGTCGCCGATCTTGGCCAGGGCCTTGGCGTTCTCGATGTCGTGCTCGGGCGCCTGGCAGGCCACGTAGCCGATCGTGTCGAACCCGGCCCGGCCCGCCCGGCCGGCGATCTGGTGGAACTCGCGGGCGCGCAGCCGGCGCACCTTGTTGCCGTCGTACTTCGACAGCGCCGTGAACAGCACCGTGCGGATCGGCACGTTGACGCCGACGCCCAGCGTGTCGGTGCCGCAGATGACCTTGAGCAGCCCGGCCTGCGCCAGCCGCTCCACCAGCCGCCGGTACTTCGGCAGCATGCCGGCGTGGTGCACGCCGATGCCGTGGCGCACCAGCCGCGACAGCGCCCGGCCGAAGCGGGTGGTGAAGCGGAAGCCGCCGATCATCGCGGCGATGGCCTCCTTCTCCGCCTTGGAGGCCATGTTGATGCTCATCAGCGCCTGGGCCCGCTCCATCGCCGCCGCCTGCGTGAAGTGCACCACGTAGACGGGAGCCTGGCCGGTGGAGAGCATCTCCTCCAGCGACTCGTGCAGCGGCGTCATCCGGTAGGAGTAGACCAGCGGGACCGGCCGCTCGGCGTGCTTGACCACGGCCGTCGGCCGCCCGGTGCGCCGGGTCAGGTCGCGCTCGAACATCGACACGTCGCCGAGCGTCGCCGACATCAGGATGAACTGCACGTTCGGCAGCTCCAGCAGCGGCACCTGCCAGGCCCAGCCCCGGTCGGGCTCGGCGTAGAAGTGGAACTCGTCCATCACCACCTGGCCGATGTCGGCCGCCGCGCCGTCGCGCAGCGCCACGTTGGCCAGGATCTCGGCGGTGCAGCAGATGATCGGCGCGCCCGCGTTGACGCTCGCGTCGCCGGTCATCATGCCGACGTTCTCGGTGCCGAAGATCGCGCACAGGTCGAAGAACTTCTCCGACACCAGCGCCTTGATCGGCGCGGTGTAGAAGGTGCGCACGTCCCGGGTCAGGGCGGCGAAGTGGGCCCCGGCGGCCACCAGGCTCTTGCCCGAGCCGGTCGGCGTGGCCAGGATCAGGTTGCTGCCCGACACCACCTCGATCAGCGCCTCCTCCTGGGCGGGATAGAGGGTGAGCCCCCGTTCGGAGTTCCAGGACGCGAAGGCGTCGAAAATGGCGTCGGGATCGGCGTCGATCTCTTCCGGCAGGCGGTCAACGAGAAGGCTCACACCCCTATCCTGCCGAAGTTCACCGCGTGGTCGAACCGGCGCCCTCACATCCGGGTGCGCGGCCCGGTCAGGAGCAGCCCGCCCAGGACCGCGATGACGCCCAGGAACGGCACCCCGCCGGGCGCGAACCCGGCGACCGTGAGCGCCAGCAGCCCGCCGCCCGTCAGCGCCGCCGACGTGAGCGCCGTCGCCCAGGTGGCCTTCCCGTACGGCAGCACGGGCGGCTCCTCGAACCGGGAGAACCAGCGCAGCAGCGGCCACAGCAGCAGGCACAGCGCGCCGAACCACACCGGCCACCCGGCCAGCCAGAACGCGCTGCCCGGCGTGGGCGTCTGGACCCGCATCGCCACCACGACCACGCCCGTCACCGCGAACAGCGCCGGCATGTGCCACAGGTATGCGGTCATGATGCGCGGCCCGGCCCAGGCCAGCACCCGATTCAGCGGCAGCCGCACGATCCACGGCCGCAGCAGCGCCGCCAGCCCCACCTGCCCGAACGAGACGGCCAGCATCGCCAGCGTGGGCGGCGCCATGTTCGACATCTCCGCGCCGGGCAGCCCGATCATGCTGCCGGGGTAGGGCCCGTACGCCACCAGGAGCGCCGCCGCGCCGAAGCCGCCCGCCGCCATGAGCACGGGCAGCCGCAGCCGGCCGCCGGCGTACAGGAAGCCGAGCTGGTGCACCGCCAGCCACACGAACACGATGTTCGCGTAGCCCAGCGCGTCCACGCCGGTCGAGAAGCGCACCACGTCGGTCAGCACCGCGGCCGCCGCCAGCACGGCCACCACCCGCCACCCGTGCGCGGCGTGCAGCCGCAGCAGGTACGGCGTCGCCGTCACCGCGATCAGGTAGACCGCCAGGAACCACAGGAGCTGCCCGGTGAGGCGAGCCCCCACCTCCAGCGGCTGTTCCGGCACGCCCAGCGTCATCAGCACGTGGGGCAGCGGCAGCCACACCGCCGCCAGCGGCAGCAGCGGCCACGCCAGCCTGCGCACCCGCGTGACGATCCACTGCGGCCCGCCGTGCGCCGCCCGCCCGAAGCTGATCGCGTTGGCCGCCCCGCCCGCGAAGAACACCAGCGGCATCACCTGGCTGATCCACGTGACCACCCACACGCCCGGCTCGGCCAGCGCGTTGCCGGTGGTCAGCCGCGCCCCGTCGTAGTCCAGGACCGGGATCGTCCAGTGCTGCAGCACGACCAGCGCCATCCCGAACACCCGCAGGATGTCGATGAACGGGTCCCTGGCCCGGCGCGGAGAACCGGTGCGCGCCGGCTGCTCGCGCAGGGCGGGCCGCTCCAGCAGGACGGTCATGGAAGCCTCGTTTCATCGGGGGTGGGGCGATGTCCCAAGGCTTCCGTCCGGGCGGCTCACGCACATTGCCGCGAACCACCGTCTTGCGGTCGGCCCGCCACCACCCCGGGGGTGGGGCTGGCCCTACCATCGCAAGACCGGCGCACCGGTTCGAAAACGGCTTTCCGGGGCTCTAGCGTGGAGGCATGCGCTCCCTGATTCGGCGGGTCATGCTCGACACCCGCTACACCCTGGTGGGGTTCCCCACCACGCTGATCGGCTTCGCCGTCACCCTGGTCGGCCTGTCCGCCGGCGTCGGCACCGCCGTGGTGTGGATCGGCGTGCCGGTGCTCGCGGCCACCCTCCTGGCGGCCAGGGGATTCGCCGACGCGGAGCGCGGCTGGCTGTCCGACGTGCTCAAGCGGCCCCCGGTGCGGCCCCGCTACAAGCCGGCCCCGCCCGGGGCGGGCCGCTTCCGGCGGATCGTCAACCCGCTCACCAGCGGGCAGTCCTGGCTCGACCTGCTGCACTCCATCGTGAACTTCCCGCCCGCGCTGATCGCGTTCGTGCTCACCGTGGTCTGCTGGGCGCTGCCGCTGGCCGGCCTGACCTACCCGATCTACGGGCTCATCACCTCGCGCATCGAGGACAACGTGGAGCTGCCCGAGCTGCTCGGCCTGGGCGACGGCTACCTGATCAACTCGATCTTCTACGTGGCGCTGGGGCTGCTGTTCCTGCTCATCCTGCCCTTCACCGTGCGCGGGGCGGCGCTGGTGCGCGCCGGGCTCGGCCGGGCCCTGCTCACCGGCGTCGCCGAGCTGCAGGAGCGCATCGACGACCTGGCCCAGGGCCGCGCCGCCGCCGTGTCGGCCGAGGCCAACGCGCTGCGCAAGCTGGAGCGCGACATCCACGACGGGCCGCAGCAGCGCCTGGTGTCGCTGGCCATGGAGCTCTCGCGAGCCCAGCGGCAGCTGAAGAAGGACCCCGAGGCCGCCCAGGCCACGCTCACCTCCGCGATCTCCGCCACCCGCGAGACGCTCGACGAGCTGCGCGCGCTCTCGCGCGGCATCGCCCCGCCCATCCTGTCCGACCGCGGCCTGGCCCCGGCGCTCGCCGCCCTCGCCGGGCGCTCGATCGTCCCCGTCGAGCTGGACGTGCGCGCCACCGGCCGGTACGAGGCCGCGGTGGAGAACGCCGTCTACTTCGTCGTCGCCGAGACCCTCACCAACGTCGCCAAGCACAGCCAGGCGACCGTGTGCACCATCCGCCTCACCCACACCGACGACGCCCTCGTGCTGACGATCGTGGATGATGGGGTCGGCGGCGCCCACGTCGCCAAGGGACATGGTCTCGCCGGGCTGTCCGACCGGCTCCGCGCGGTCGACGGGGAGCTGGAGGTGCACTCGCCCGACGGCGGGCCGACGGTGATAGCAGCGGAGGTACCGTGCGCGTAGTCGTGGCCGATGACGCGGTTCTGATCAGGGAGGGCCTGGTCAGGCTGCTCGAGGAGTTCGGCTGCGAGGTGGTCGCGACCGTCGGTGACGGCGACGGCCTCGTCGAGGCGGTGGCCGAGCACCGGCCCGACGTGTCGGTGGTGGACGTGCGCATGCCGCCGTCCTTCACCGACGAGGGGCTGCGCGCCGCCGTGGAGGCGCGCCGCCGGGTGCCGGGCGCGCCGGTGCTCATCCTGTCGCAGTACGTCGAGGTCTCCTACGCCGACGACCTGCTCGCCGACGCCCGGGGCGCGGTGGGCTACCTGCTGAAGGACCGGGTCGTCGACGTGGACGAGTTCATGGAGGGCCTGCGGCGGGTCGCCGCGGGCGGGACCGTGTTCGATCCGCAGGTGGTGTCGCAGTTGATGGTGCGCAGGCGCAAGGACGACCCGCTGGCCCAGCTCACACCGCGGGAGCGTGAGGTGCTCGGCCTGATGGCGGAGGGCAAGTCCAACCCCGCGATCGGCCGCCAGCTCGTGATCAGCGACGGGGCCGTGGAGAAGCACATCAGGAGCATCTTCAGCAAGCTCGGCCTCTACGCCGACGACAGCGACCAGCATCGGCGCGTGCTCGCGGTGCTGGCCTACCTGCGCAGCTGAGCGCCCGGCCCTCCCGGGGGCGGCACCGGGGAGGTCCCTGGCGGGGGCGTCGCGGATCTCTCCGGGAGGCGGCCGGTGATGCGGAGGGGTGTGCCGGTCTCCTGGAGCGTTGCCGGCCGGTCCGCGCGGCGCTGCGCGCGGACCTGGCCGCCCGGCCGGTTTAGCCGAGCGCGTCGACCAGCTTCTTGCGCTGCTGGGCGCCCAGGCCGCCGAGGCGGCGCTTCTCGTCGACGCCCGCCTCCTCCATGAGCGCGGTGGCCTTGGCCGGGCCGACGCCCTTCACGGCGCGCAGCGCCTGCGACACCTTGATCTTCTTGGCGATGTCGTCATCGCGCTCCAGCAGCTGCGAGAACGACAGCTCGCCGGTCTTGACCTTGGCGAGCAGGGCGGTGCGGGCGGCGCGAGCCTCCGCGGCCTTCTCCAGCGCGGCCTTGCGCTGCTCTGGGGTAAGAGTGGGAAGTGCCATCTGCTGTTCTCTCCTCGGGGAGTTGACGATCGGGGTTTCTGTTACCCGTAGTGCAGTGGCTAATCATGGCGGATACCAGCGGTTCGTGTTGCCCAAAGCGCCCGGTCAACGTGTCCGCCACACCGAGGCGGCCGCTTCGGCGCACGCCTGGTCCTGCTCCGGGGTGCCGCCGCTGACCCCCACGCCGCCGGCCACGCACCCGCTCCGGCCGCGGCCGGACCACAGCGGCAGGCCGCCCGGCGTGCGCTCCCACGGCCCGGCTCCCGGGCCGCCCGTCCCGGGCAGCTCGGCCGTCGGCCTGCGGTGGGCCGCGGCGGCGCTCGCCCGTCCGGGCGCGAGCGTGGTGCCGGCGAACCCCGCACCCGCCATACGCTGGAAAGACACCAGATGTCCGCCGGCGTCGACCACCGCCACGGAGATCGCCGAACCCTCCCGGGAAGCCTGCCGCAACGCCGCCTCGCACATGCGCAACGCGATCTCCAAGTCCATCGGCCGTCCCCCTCGCGTCAGGTCACCTGCCTGCTCGACGCCTCACCGCCGCCGCCGGTGCACAGACCCGCCGGGATCGCCGTACGGATCACGTACGGGATGGTCGTTTTCAGCCTTAAAGCGTGCTTTCTAGCGATATTTCGTGGTATGCATCACACTGTGCTCCCGGGCGTGTCGCGCGCGAGCCAGCCGGCCAGGCCCTCCGGGGTCAGGAACGCGTCGAAGACCGACTCCATCGCGCCCACCAGCGAGGCGCGCCGGCCCATCGCGGCCGGGGTGACGAGCGGCGGGCGCTCGCGGCGGATCGTCATCAGCCCGCCCGTCAGCGACTCCGCGAGCACCGCGCCGGCCTGTCCGTGCAGGTCGGCGGCCAGCCCGGAGAGCGTCACCACCTCCGGGTCGTGCGCGTTGACCAGGGCGGCCGCGCCCCGGCCGAGCGCCCGCGCGGCGGCCGCCACCGCGCGCGCCGCGGCCGGCTCGCCCGCCCGTGCCGCGGCCATCACCCGCTCGGCCTGCTCGCGGCCCCGGCCGCCGCCGTGGGCCAGGCCCATGTGGCGCAGCAGCGCGTTCGCGCCCACGTCGAGCGCCCAGCAGCCCGTCGCGCCGCACGCGCACGGCAGCGAGCCGCCCGTCAGCGGCATGTGGCCGAACTCGGCGCCCATCCCGCCGGCGCCCTCCAGCGGCCGGCCGCCGACGACGAGCACGCCGCCCAGGTCGAAGTCCACGTGCAGGTGCAGGCCGACCCCGACGCCGCGCAGCAGCCCGCGCCTGGCCTCGGCCAGCCCGGCCAGCGCGGTGTCGTTGCCGACCCGGGCCCAGCCGGGCGGCAGCCCCAGCAGGGCGGGCACGTCGACCGCGCGCCAGCCGAGGTGCGGCACGTCCGCCAGGCCGCCGGGGCCGATCGGGCCCGCCACCGCCACGCCGGCGCCCACGGCCCGCCCGCGAAGGCGCGCCCGGTGCGCGCGCAGCGCGGCCCCCAGCGGCTCCAGCGCGCCGCGCGGGGTGCCGTCGTGGCCGCGCACCTCCAGCACGGCCGTCCGGCCGCCCAGCTCGCACGCCGCCAGCTCCCAGGCGTCCTCCCGCAGGTCGGCGGCCAGCACGACGGGACCTCGCGGATGCGGTCCCGGCACCATCGTCGGGCGGCCCCTGGCCTGCTCGGGGGCCGGCTCCTCGTGCAGCAGCGCGTCCTCGGCCAGGCCGCCGACCAGCACCGACGCGGTGCCTCTGGCCAGCTCCAGATCGCGGGTGAGCCGCGACCTGGTCAGCGTGGCCCCGCCGTCGTGCACGGCGCGCAGCAGCCGCACCCGGTTGTGCGCGCGCAGCTCGCCGGTCGTCGTCGCTCCACTGTTCCCAGACATCGTGACTCTCATTATGCTCTAGACGTGAACAAAAGACGCGATGACGCTCGACGTGCCCGTATCGGGGTGTTCGGCTTCTTCTTCCTGGCGGGACTCGTCATGGGCCTGTGGGCGGCCGGGCTGCCGTCGCTGAACGACCGGCTGGACCTCGGCCCGGCCCGCCTGGGCAGCGTGCTCCTGCTCATCTCGGGTGGCGCGCTGGTGTCGATGCTGGTGGCCGGGCCGCTGGTGGACCGGTGGTCCAGCCGGGCGGTGTGCTGGTTCGCCGGGCCGGCGTCGGCCGTGGTGCTGCTCGGGCCCGCGCTCGCGCCCGACTACCTGTGGCTGGCGGTGCTGGCGGTGCTGTTCGGCCTGGGACTGGGCGTCACCGAGGTGGCCATGAACGCCCACTCGGTAGAGGTCGAGCGGCGTTACGCGCGGCCGATCATCTCGGCGTTCCACGGCACCTGGAGCCTCGGCGGGGCGGCCGGCGGCGCGATCACCGCCCTCGTGCTGCAGGCCGGGCTGGACGCCCAGGCGCTGCTCGTCGTGGCGGGCGTGGTGGTGCCGTTCCTGTACCTGCCGGCGGCGCGGCTGCTGCTGCCCGACCCGCCCCCGCACGCCGCCGAGCGGCAGGCCGCCCGGTCCGGGTCGCCGCTGAAGTGGGGGCTGATCGCGCTGCTCGGCGTCGCCGCGTTCGCCGGGCACCTGGCCGAGGGCGCCGCCATCGACTGGGCCGCGCTGCACGCCCGCTGGGTCCTCGACGCCGACCCGGCCGCCGCGCCGCTGGCCTACACGGTCTTCGCCGTCGCCATGACCACCATCCGCCTGCTGGGCGACCCGATCCGGGCCCGCCTCGGCTCGATCCGCACCATCCAGCTCGCCGGGCTGCTCGCCACCTGCGGCTACGTGCTCGTGCTCGTCGCCCCGGCGACCGGCTCGCTCGCGCTGGCCTGCGCCTGGACCGGCTGGGCCCTGGCGGGCGTCGGCCTCGCCACCGTCGTGCCGGTGATCTTCAGCGCGGTCGGCGCCGCGGGCGGGCCCGTCGGCAAGGCGCTCTCGCTGGTGACGGCCTTCGGCTACAGCGGGCTCCTGGTCGGCCCCGCCGTGCTCGGCTACGTGGCGGAGGCGTCCTCGCTGCCGATCGCGCTGATCGTGCCCGCCGTCCTGTCGGCCGTCGTGGCCCTCACCGGGGCCCCGTCCATCCGCTCGCTCGACCGGCTGACGCCCGCCCCCGACCCGGTGCCCGCCACGGCCCGCGACTGACGCTCCGTAGCCGTCCGCCTGGCCCCGATTTGGGAGACAGCCTCCTGACCTGGTGTTATGGGATCGTGACTTGACCCTGCGGTTACGGGGGCTGTTTCATGTGCCAAACACCGTAAACGTTTACAGCAGGTGTCTGAAATCGTTTACGACTCTGGAAGGACAGCCTTGGCCGACGGACCCACGATCACCACGATCGCCGAGCGCGCCGGTGTCTCCATCGCCTCGGTGTCGCGGGTGCTCAACGGCCTGCCGACCAGGCAGGAGACCGTGCGCAAGGTGATGGCCGCCGCCGACGAGCTCGGCTACGTGCGCAACGCCGTGGCCCGCTCGCTCAAGTCGCGCCGCACCCACCAGGTCGCCTTCGCCATGGCCGACGTCGGCAACCCCGCCTACCTCGCCATGCTCCGGCAGATCCAGCCCGTGCTCAAGGCCGCCGGCTACCGGCTCGTGCTGCACTCCACCGACGCCGTGGCCGCCGACGAGATCGACGTGCTGCACAGCCTCGGCGAACGCTACGTCGACGGGCTCATCATGAGCCCGCTGCGCGTCACCGAACAGCACCTGCAGATGCTGCGCGCCGCCCGCGCCCCCGTCGTGATCATCGGATCGGTGCCGGAGGGCACCCCGGTCGACAACGTGCGCGCCGACTCGCGCACCGGCGTCAAGCTCGCCGTCGACCACCTGCACGCGCTCGGGCGGCGGCGCATCGGCATGGTCAACGGCCCGCTCGACACCGTGCCCGGCGCGGCCCGCGGCGCCGCCTACCGCGAGGCGCTGGAGGCGCTCGGGCTGCCCTACGACGAGAACCTGGTCGAGATCGGCGACTTCTACCGCGCCGAAGGCGCCCGGGCCGTCGCCGAGCTGCTGCTCCGCGAGCCCGGGGTCGACGCGCTCATGTGCGCCAACGACCTCATCGCGCTCGGCGCCCTCGACGTGCTGCGCGCCGCCGGCCGGCGGGTGCCCGAGGACGTGGCCGTGGTCGGCATGGACGACACCGACCTGGCCGCGGCCTCATGGCCGTCGCTGACCAGCGTCTCGCTCGGCTCGGCCGAACGCGGCAAGGCCGCGGCCGAGCTGCTGCTGGACCGGCTGCAGCACGGCGACCGCGAGCCCCGCCTGGTGACGGTCCCGCCCCGCCTGGCGGTGCGCGCCTCGACGACGGGGGAGGAGCCCTACCCGGCTTCCCGGGCGGCGGGCCGTACACGAGCTGACAAGAGGGAGGGGGGCAGGTCATGACGGCCACCGCGACGAAGCCGGCGCCGCCGGCGCGGCACGCGCGCGGCCGGCAGCGGCCGAGGCAGACCCGCGAGATGTGGGTGCTGATGCTGCCGGCGCTGGTGCCGGTGGTGCTGTTCAGCGTGGGCCCGCTGCTGTACGGGATCGGGCTGGCGTTCACCGACGCCGAGGCCGGGCGCAACCACGAGACGAGCTTCGTCGGCCTGGAGAACTTCGCCGACCTGCTCGGCGACGGCGACTTCTGGTCGTCCATGCGGATCGGCCTCATCTGGTCGGTCACCGTGACCGTGCTGCAGTTCCTCGCCTCGCTGGGGCTGGCGCTGCTGCTCAACCAGAAGCTGTTCCTGCGCGGCCTGGCCCGGGTGCTCGCCGTCGTGCCGTGGGCGATGCCGCCCGTGGTCATCGGCCTGATGTGGCGGCTCGTCTACCACCCCGACGCCGGCATCGTGAACAGCACGCTCGGCACCGACATCAACTGGCTGGCCGACTTCTCCTGGGCGCTGCCCGCCATCATCGTCATGGGCATCTGGAGCGGCATGCCGCAGACCACCGTGGTGCTGCTGGCCGGCCTGCAGAACGTGCCCAAGGAGCTGTACGAGGCCGGCGCGATGGACGGCGCGGGCACCTGGCGCAAGTTCTGGAGCATCACGCTGCCCCAGCTGCGCCCGATCATCGTCACCATCACCTCGCTCGACTTCGTGTGGAACGTCAACCAGTTCAGCCTGGTCTACGTGCTCACCCAGGGCGGGCCCGGCGGGCAGACGCGGCTGCCGATGCTGTTCGCCTACGAGGAGGCGTTCCGCTACGGCTTCTTCGGCTACGCCGCCGCGCTCGGCGTCAGCATCGTCATCGTCGTGCTCGGCCTGCTCGGCGTCTATCTGTGGCGGCAACTGAGGGAGGCGTCATGAAGAAGATCCCCCAGTACGTCGCGCTGCTGGCGTACATGGTGTTCCTGGCCTTCCCGCTGGTGTGGCTGCTGTCGACGGCGCTGAAGACGCCGCAGGAGATGGCGAGCCTCGACCCCACGTGGATCCCGCGCAGCCCGACGCTGGCCAACTTCTCCGACGCGTTCAGCGAGCAGGACCTCGTCGGGGCCGGGCTGCGCAGCCTGGTCGTGGCCCTGGCCAGCTCGGCGCTGACGGTGGCCGTGGCGCTGCCCGCCTCCTACGCGCTGGCCCGCTACCAGGGCGCGCTCAAGCGGGTCGCGCTCGGCTGGGTGCTCGTCAGCCAGGTGTTCCCGTTCATCCTGATCATCATCCCGCTGTTCATGGTGCTGCGGCAGCTCGACCTGGTGAACACCCTGCCGGGACTCGTCGTCGTGCACGTGACGTTCACGCTGCCGTTCGCGCTGTGGATGCTCCAGGGCTACGTGCGCTCGGTGCCGCGCGAGCTGGAGGAGGCCGCCTCCGTCGACGGGGCGACCCGGCTGCGCGCGATCGTCAGCGTCGTCGCGCCGCTGCTCGCGCCCGGCGTGGTGGCGACACTGCTGTTCTCGTTCATCTCCTCGTGGAACGAGTTCCTGTTCGCGCTCGTGGTCCTGAAGGACCCGGACGTGATGACGCTCCCCCTGACGCTGGTGAGGTTCACCGGCCCGGAGGGCGTGTCGAGGCTCGGCCCGCTCGCCGCGGCGTCGCTCATGGCGACGATCCCGAGCCTGATCTTTTTCGCAATCATCCAGCGCAGGCTGAGGTCAGGTCTGATGGCCGGCGCTGTGAAGGGCTAGGAGGGCTCACATGCGTATCAAATCCGCGTTGGCTGCGGCGGCGGTCGTCGCGCTGGCCGCCGGGTGCGGCGGCAGCGGCGGGGACAGCGGGTCCTCCGGCACCCCGAACGAGCCGGTCAAGCTCGACTTCCTCAGCCTCGCCTGGCAGAAGGAGTCGGTCGCGGCCAACAAGGCGCTCGTCGAGGAGTGGAACAAGGCCAACCCGAACATCCAGGTCACCTACGTCCAGGGCAGCTGGGACAACGTCAACGACCAGCTCGTCACCTCCTTCGAGGGCGGCGACGCGCCGGACGTCATCCACGACGACTCCCCGGCGCTGTCCGGCTTCGCCTCCAAGGGCTACCTGCTCGACCTGACCGGCAAGGTGCCGGACGAGCTCAAGTCCGACATCCCGCAGGCCGCCTGGGACACCGTCACCTTCGACGACGGCAAGGGCAACCAGGGCGTCTACGGCGTGCCGTTCCTGCAGGAGTCGCAGGTCATCATCGCCAACAAGAAGCTCCTGGACGCCGCCAAGGTGCGCATCCCCACCGCCGGCGAGCCGTGGACGTGGGACGAGTTCGCCGAGGTCAGCAAGAAGCTCACCAAGGGCGACACGTTCGGCGTCGCCTGGCCGATGAAGTCGCCCGTCAACAAGACGCTCAACCTGGCGCTCAACTTCGGCGGCACCTTCTTCCAGACCGGCGCCGACGGCAAGACCACCGTCAAGGTCGGCGCGGAGGAGAAGGAAGTCCTCCAGCGCATCCACGACCAGCTCTACAAGGACAAGACGGCCGACACCTCGGCGCTCGGCATGGGCACCGCCGACCCGCTGCCCGGCTTCTTCGCCGACAAGTACGCGATGCTGCCCGTCGGCGTCTACCTGCGCCAGCAGGTCGCCGAGCAGGCGCCCGACGGCTTCGAGTGGGTGACGCTGCCGCCGCTCAAGGGCACCACCACCGAGCAGGGCGCGGTCTCCCAGACGCTGTCCATCGCCGCCGACAGCAAGCACCCGGAGGAGGCCATGAAGTTCATGGCGTTCTTCCTCAACGGCCCCAACCAGGCCAAGCTCGCCAAGGGCGACTGGCTGCTGCCGACCTCGCAGAAGGCCGCCGCCGACCCCGCCATCACCACCGAGGAGAACGGCTGGGACGTGGCCACCGCCTCCGCCAAGAGCCTCGTCGTCGCGCCGTTCCTCAAGGTGAACGGGTTCGACGAGTGGAAGAGCAAGGTCGCCACGCCGGTGCTGCAGGAGTTCTTCGCCAACAAGATCACCCTGGACGAGGCGGCCAAGCGGCTCGTCGAGGAGGGCAACGAGGTGCTGGAGCGGTACCAGCGGTGACGAATCGCGACAGGGCCCGGGGGTGTCTGCTCGGCCTGGCGGCCGGCGACGCCCTCGGGGCGCCCGCCGAGAACCTGACCCCCGCCGAGATCCGCCGCCGCTGGGGGCGGCTCACCGAGATCGAGGGCGGCGGCACCGACGACACCGAGTACGCCATCTTCGCCGCGTCGCTGCTGGTGGCGCACGGGCACGAGCTGACCCCGGCCGACGTGGCCGCCGCCTACCGGGAGCGGATCATCCCGCTGGTGACCGGGCCGATGCGCGGCGCCGGGTTCTCCGAGCTCGGCACCATCGAGGCGCTGCGCCGCGGGCTGGAGCCGCCGCTGACCGGGATGGTGCACCAGCACGGCTGGTCCGACGGGCTGGCCATGCGGGCCGCGCCGTACGGGATCTTCTGTCCCGGCGACCCGGCGGAGGCGGCGCGGCTGGTCGAGCAGGACGGGCTCGTCAGCCAGTCGGGCGAGGGCATTCTCGGCGGCCGCGCGGTCGCCGGGGCGGTCGCCGCCGCCATGGGCGGCGCCGCGCCGGGCGACGCGGTCGGCGCGGCGCTCGCGGTGGTGCCCGCCGACTCCTGGACGGCGCGGGCGATCGGCCGCGCCGTCGCGGTGCTGGAACGGTCCGGCCCGCCGTCCCCGGACGGCGACGACGGGCCGCTGGTCGAGGCGCTGCACGAGGCCGTCGTCGTACGCCACTACCCGTGGACCGACGTGGCGCCGGAGGCCGTCGCGCTGGCGCTGGCCGCCTACCTGGCGGGCGGCGGCCAGGTGGAGGCGTCGGTGACGTTCGGGGTCTCCCTGGGCCGCGACGCCGACACCATCGGCGCCATCGCCGGAGCCGTGGCGGGCGCGACCTCCGGAGAGGGCGGCGTGCCCGGGAGGTGGGCGGCCCGCATCGGCCCGGTCACCGGGAAATGCCTGCCCGTCGTGGCCGGGAAGCACGTGCTGGACGTCGCCGACGAACTGGCCGGGGCCGTGGCAGACACGAGAGGACGCTGAGGACGATGTCGGGGGACAGGATCACGGGGGCCTTCGCGGGGCTCGCCGTGGGCGACGCCGCGGGCTGGCCCGCGAGCAGGCACCGGGCGGCGCTGCACGCGCCGTGGAGCCGGCGCCTGCACCGCGAGCTCGACGCGTTCGCCGAGGAGCACCAGGTCACCACGCTGCCGGTGCCGTTCGCGCTCAACCAGCCGATCGCGCCGCTGGCCGTCGGCCCGTCCGACGACGCCGAATGGCTCGCCTGGACGGCGCTCACCATCGACCGGCCCCGCGCCGAGGCGTTCCGCGCCCTGGCCGGCCGCGACGACCTCCGGGCGCGCGTGTCCGTGGCCACCGCGCTGGACAACCTCGCCCGGGGCGTCGAGCCGCCCGCGAGCGGCCACGACAACCCGCACCACTTCGACGACGCCGCCGCCGTCCGGGCGGTCGCCTTCGGCGCGCTCGGCCGCGACCCCGGCGACGACGCCCGGGTCACCAACGCGGGCGACGGCGTCCTCGGCGCGCTCGCGATGGCGGCGGCCGTGGCCGAGGCGGTCGCCACCGGCTCGGCCACCCGCGCGGTGGCCGCCGCGCTGGACGTCCTGCCCGAGGACACCGCCATCGGGCACAACGCCCGCGTGGCGCTGGCGGCGGCCCGCGCGGCGGGCGACCCGTTCGCGGCGGTGCCCGCGCTCGACGCCGCGCTGCTCGACCACGTCTACAGCTACGGGGTGGGCGCCGCGCAGACGGTGCCCGTGGCGCTGGCCCTGACCGAGGCCGCCCAGGGGGCGCTCGTCCGGGCCGTGCCGGCCGCGGCCTGCCTGGCCGCGCTCGCCGACTCCGCGCCGGCGCTGACCGGCGCGATCACCGGCGCCTGCGGGGGGTACGGTGCGATCCCGGAGGGGTGGACCGCATCGGCCCGCAGGCTGGCCGGCTGCTGCCTGCCCGAAACGGCAGGCCAGGATCTCATCGACATTGTGGAGGGACTTTCATGACGCCGCTTGACGACAGGGCGATCGGCTGCGTGGCGGGGGCGGCGGTCGGTGACGCGCTGGGCGGCGCCACCGAGGGGTGGACCCCCGAGCAGATCGTCGAACGCTACGGCGGCCAGGTCGAGGGCATCGTGCCGCCGTTCAACGAGGACTGGCGCAACGCCCGGCCCATCGCCCCGTACCACAAGGGCGACGGCCACATCACCGACGACACCCTGATGACGCACGCGCTGATCCGCGTCTACGAGAAGGTCGGCGGCCACCTCGGCGCGTACGCGATGGCCGAGCACCTGGTGCCCGAGCTCATGGGGCAGCG
The DNA here is from genome assembly GCF_053590035.1 of Nonomuraea sp. NPDC003214. NCBI lineage: Bacteria > Bacillati > Actinomycetota > Actinomycetes > Streptosporangiales > Streptosporangiaceae > Nonomuraea > Nonomuraea sp. NPDC003214. The sequence goes on from NZ_JBSFSX010000015.1 coordinate 126,576, forward strand.
CCAGTGGATCCCCGAGCTGGAGGCCGAGGCGCTGCCGCTGCAGCGGATCTTCCTGGCCGAGAAGTGGATCGTGGCCCGGCTGCACTACGGGCACGTCGACCCGCGCGAGGCGGGCGTCGGCAACATCGTCAACTGCGGTGCCGCCATGTACGTCGCCCCGGTCGGCATCGTCAACGCCGCCGACCCCGACGCCGCCTACGCCGAGGCCATCGACCTGACCGGCGCCCACCAGTCCAGCTACGGCCGCGAGGCCGCCGGCGTCATGGCCGCCGCCGTCGCCGAGGCCATGCGGCCCGGCGCCACCCCCGACTCCGTCGTCGCCGCCTGCCTGCGCCTGGCCAAGGACGGCACCCGTGCCGCCATCGAGGCCGTGTGCGAGGCGGCCCGCGGGCTCGGCCACTGGGACGGCTCGTTCGCCACGCTGCGCGCCGCCATGCGCCCGTACGACACCGTCGCCGACACCTACCGCGACCAGGGCCTCGGCGCCCGCCGCCCGAGCCGCACGCACAGCATCGAGGAGCTGCCGCTGGCGCTGGCCTTCCTCGTCATCGCCAAGGGCGACTACCGCGACACCGTGCTCGGCGGCGTCAACTACGGCCGCGACGCCGACTCCATCGCCTCGATGGGCGGCGCGATCGCGGGCGCCCTCGGCGGCCTGGCCGCCGTCCCCGCCGAATGGGTCGAGCAGGTGGGCACGGCCAGCCGCACCGACATCGTCGGGCCCGGCCGCGTCATCGCCGAGGTGGCGCGCCGCGTCCACGCCGGCGACCTGGCCCGCCGCCGCGCCCACGAGGCGGCCTTCGCCGGTCTCCTGGAGGACTGACATGATCCGGCTGACCTGGGTGCAGCCCGAGGACCTGGTGGGGCACGAGCTCCGCCAGGCCGCCGAGGACGGCCGTGACGCGAGCGCCGTCGCGGCGCGCTGGCACGAGGCCGGGGGCCACGACGCGCCGCCGCGCGCCGGCGCCTCCGAGCCCGGCGCGCAGCGGCTGCGCGGCCTGGCCGAGGAGCTGCTGGACGAGCTGGCCGCCGTCCCGTCCCCGCTCGACGAGCCCGGCGAGCTGGCCGCCGTCATCGACGCCTGCCCCGGCTGGCCGGCGCCCAAGCCCCGCGCGGCCGTCTCCCCGGAGCGGGTGCTGGGCGCCTGGCAGGGCCGGGCGGCGGGCTGCGTGCTCGGCAAGCCGGTGGAGAAGATCCCCCGCGCGGGCATCAGGGAGATCGCCGAGGCCACCGGCAACTGGCCGATCCGCGGCTGGTTCACCGCCGAGGGCCTGCCCGCCGACGTGGCCGCGCGCTGGCCGTGGAACCGGCGCAGCGCCGTCAACTCCCTGGCCGAGAACATCGACGGCATCCCCGAGGACGACGACCTCAACTACCCGCTGCTCGCCCTGTCCCTGCTCGAACGGCACGGGCGTGACTTCACCACCGGCGACGTGGCCAAGCTGTGGCTCGACGAGCTGCCCGCCGGGCGCACGTTCACCGCCGAGCGCGTCGCCTACCGCAACCTGCTCGCCGGGATCGAGCCGCCCGCCACCGCCACCTACCGCAACCCGTTCCGGGAGTGGATCGGCGCGCTGATCAGGGCCGACGTGTACGGGTGGGTCAACCCCGGCGATCCGGGCGCGGCGGCCGGGCTGGCCTGGCGTGACGCCCGGCTCACCCACACCGCCAACGGCGTCTACGGCGCCATGTTCGTGGCGGCCATGTGCGCCTCCTCGATGGTCGCCGGCAACGTGGAGGAGGTCGTCGAGGCCGGGCTGTCCGTGGTGCCGCCGCGCTCCCGGCTGCACCGGGCCGTCAGCCAGGCGGTCGACGACGCCGGACGCGAGAGCGACTTCGAACGCGTCGTCGACCGGCTGCACGAGCGGCACGGCGGCCTGCACTGGGTGCACACGATCAACAACGCCGCCCTCGTCGCCGCCACGCTCGTGCACGGCCGGGGCGACTTCACCGCCACCATCGCCGGGGCGGTCGCCGGAGGCTGGGACACCGACTCGGCCGGCGCCACCGCGGGCTCCGTCGTGGGCGCGCTCAACGGCGGCGTCCCCGCCCGGTGGCGGATGCGCGACAGCCTGGCCAGCAGCCTGACCGGCTTCGACGGCATCACGCTGGAGGAGTTGGCCCGCCGCACGCAGGAGATGATGACCTCATGATCTCGGTATTCGGCAGCGCGAACATGGACCTCGTGGCGTACGTCTCCCAGGCCCCCAGACGGGGCGAGACGGTGACGGGCCGGGAGTTCCGCACCATCCCCGGCGGCAAGGGCGCCAACCAGGCCATCGCCGCCGCCCGCGCGGGAGCCCGGGTGGCCTTCCTCGGCGCGGTCGGCGACGACGCCTTCGGCGCCGAGATGCGCGACACGCTCGCCGGGGCCGGCGTGGACGTCGCCCTGCTGCGCCAGGTCTCCGGCAGGTCCGGCATCGCGCACATCGTGGTCGACGACGACGGCGGCAACTCGATCATCGTGGTGCCCGGCGCCAACGGCACCGTCGCCGGGCCGACCGAGGAGGAACGCGCCGTCATCGCCGCCTCCCAGGCGCTGCTGCTGCAGCTCGAACTGCCCATGGAGGCCGTCGTCGCCGCCGCCGGGGCCGCCCGCGAGGCCGGGGTGCCCGTCATCCTGACCCCGGCGCCGTCACAGCCGCTGCCCGCCGCCCTGCTCGACGCGGTCACGCTGCTGCTGCCCAACGAGCACGAGGCCGCCGACATCACCGGCGCCGCCGACCCGGAGGCGGCGATGGACGCGCTGCTGGAACGGGTGGACGAGGCCGTCATCACGCTCGGCTCCGAAGGTGCCCTGTACGGCGGGCGCACGGGGGAGCGGCTGCGCGTGCCGGCGGTCAAGGTCAGGGCGGTCGACACCACGGCCGCCGGCGACACCTTCGCCGGGGCGTTCGCGGTGGCCCGCGCCGAGGGCCGGGAGGCGGCCGGCGCGCTGCGGTTCGCCTCGGCGGCGGCGGCGCTGTCGGTGCAGCGGGAGGGCGCCAGCACCTCGATGCCCACCCGCGCCGAGATCGACGCCGCCCTGGCCTGAGATCGGCGCCGCCCTCGCCCGGAAGGGACGCCGCCCTGGCCTGACCGCTGGTGGGTCACTGGCCGGTGCGGCCGTCGATGCGTTCGCGCAGCAGGTCGGCGTGGCCGCAGTGGCGCGCGTACTCGGCGATCTGCGCCACCAGCATGTCGCGCAGCTGCAGGTTCGCGCCGTCGGGGCCGAGGTCGGAGGCTCCCGCGTTCCAGGCGCCGAGGTCGTCGACCCCGGCCACGTACCGGTCGGTGGCCGCCGACTCGGCCCGCCACCGCCGCCAGGCGTCCGCGACGACCTCCGGGTCGGCGACCGCGCCGTTCCAGTCGCCGTCGCGGTCCTGCTCGGTGCGGTAGAGCGGGGGAGCGTCCTCGCCGGCCATGACCCGGCGCAGGTGCCGCTCACCCTCGGCCAGGTGCCGCACCAGCCCGAGCAGCGACATGGTGGACGGCGGCGCGGAGCGCCGGGCGAGCTGCTCGGCGTCCAGGTCGGCGCACTTCATCTCCAGGGTGAGCCGGTAGTGGCGCAGGTAGTCGAGCAGGATGCCGCGCTCGCCGGTGGGCGCGGCGTCGCTCTCGCGGGGGTCGTCGTCCGGGTCGACCCACATGTCGGGGTAGACGGTCGCCCGCGTCCATCGCGCGGGTACGGGTTCGCTCGCGTCCGAGGTCGTCATCCCGGCATCGTCGGCCATCCGCCGCCCGGCCGCCACCGAATAACCGGCGCCGCCACCCGGGCCCGGGGCATCAGCCGAGGTCAGGGGGGAAGAGAGGGGACATGAGCGACAGAACGGACGAGTTGCCGGAGGCCGTCTCCGGTCTGGGCGGGGAGAGCGACGTGGTCGCCGAGCGGTCCGGGTCGACCACGCCCCGGCTCCGCCGGCCCGTCCCCGTGGATCCGCCGGAGGCCAGGGACGAGCCCGCGGACGATGATGAGGCCGAGAGCAGGGCCGGGGGTGAGGAGCGGGACGACGACGAGGACGACGTGACCCGCCCGGACGCGGGCCCCACCGGCTAGGCGTCCGGCAGCTCCCTACGCTTTCCGGAGCAGGGCCAGGGTCTGGTCCAGCTCCGCCTGGAGGACGGCTTCCGCGGTGTCGGGGTCGCCCGCCTCGACGGCCTCGACCAGGCGGGCGTGCGCGTCGTCGCCGGGGTTGGCGTCGTCGTGCCGCAGCCCCAGCAGCTCCACCAGGTCGATCAGCCGCTCGCGCAGCGCGGGCGCGAACTCGGCGAACAGGCCGGTGAGCACCGGGTTGCCCGCCGCCGCGACGACGGCCGCGTGCAGGGCGATGTCGGCGTCCACGAAGGCCGCGTCGCCGCCGCCCGCCGCCGCCCGCCGGGCCGCCAGCGCCGCCCGGAGCGCCTTCACGTCGTCGTCGGTACGGCGTGCCGCCGCCAGCCGCGCGGCCCGGGTCTCGACGATCACGCGGACCTCGTACACGTCGGTGATGGCGGCGCGGCGCAGGCGGGCGGGCCAGTCCTCGGCCGGTTCGGCGGCGATGACGAAGACGCCGCTGCCCTGGCGCGGCTGGACCAGGCCGGCGCCGGTGAGGGCGCGCAGCGCCTCGCGCACGGTGGAGCGGCCGACGCCGAGGGTCTGGGCCAGCGCGTTCTCGCTGGGCAGGCGGGTGCCGACGGGCCAGTGGCCGCCGGTGATCTGCTCGCGCAGGCGGGCGGTGGCCTGCTCGACCAGCGGGCTGGGACGCAGCGCTCCGAGCGCCATCGGGATCCACCTCTCAGCTTGTCTGAGGACCTGAGTTGTGGCTATCGTACCCGGCATGACGTACCGCGGTCTCCTTCTCGGCCGCCGCGGCGGGGCCTGACCCAGGGCCGGCACCCCGCCGCGGCGGGATCGAGTGCTGCCGGTCCGCGTTCGGACCAGAGAAGGAGACGACCATGCGGTGGAATCCGCAACAGCCCAGCGTCATGCCCTCGCACCGCTACCGGCCCGCGCACGAGCGGGTCAGCGTGCCCCTCACCGACCGGCAGTGGCCGGCGAACCGGACCACGCGGGCCCCGCTCTGGGTGCCCGTCGACCTGCGCGACGGCAACCAGGCGCTGGCCGAGCCGATGGACCCCGCGCGCAAACGGCGCATGTTCGAGCTGCTGGTGCGCATGGGCTACAAGGAGATCGAGATCGGCTACCCGTCGGCCAGCCGGACGGACTTCGACTTCGTCCGGCAGCTCGCCACCTCCGGGACGGTGCCCGACGACGTGACCGTCGTGGTGTTCACCCCGGCCAGGGCCGACCTGATCGAGCGCACCTACGCCGCCGCCGAAGGGCTGCCCCGCGTCGTCGTGCACCTCTACACCGCCACCGCCCCCGTCTGGCGCGACGTGGTGCTCGGGCGCGACCGCGACGAGCTGCGCGCGCTCATCGTGGACGCCGCCGCGCTCGTCGCCAGGCTGGGCGACGCCCGCGACGGCGTGCGCTACCAGTTCTCGCCCGAGGTGTTCAACCTCACCGAGCCCGACTACGTGCTGGAGGTGTGCGACGAGCTGACCGCGCTGTGGGACGCGAGCCCCGACCGGCCGGTGATCCACAACCTGCCCGCCACCGTCGAGATCGCCACGCCCAACGTGTACGCCGACCAGATCGAGTACATGCACCGCCACCTGGTCCGGCGCGACTCGGTCATCCTGTCGGTGCACCCGCACAACGACCGCGGCACCGGCGTCGCCTGCGCCGAGCTGGCCGTGCTGGCCGGGGCGCAGCGGGTGGAGGGCTGCCTGTTCGGCAACGGCGAGCGCACCGGCAACGTCGACCTCGTCACGCTCGCGCTCAACCTGCACGCCCAGGGCGTCGACCCGATGATCGACCTGTCCGACATCGACGAGGTCAGGCGCACCGTCGAGCACTGCAACCGGCTGCCCGTGCCCGAGCGCCACCCGTACGCGGGCGACCTCGTCCACACGGCCTTCTCCGGCACCCACCAGGACGCGATCAAGAAGGGCCTGGCCCACCACGCCCGGCGGGCCGCCGCGCTCGGCGTGCCGGAGTCACAGGCGCCCTGGGAGGTGCCCTACCTGCCGATCGACCCGGCCGACGTGGGCCGCGGCTACCAGGCGGTCATCCGCGTCAACAGCCAGTCGGGCAAGGGCGGCATCGCCTACCTGCTCGGCGCCCGCCACGGGCTGGAGCTGCCGCGCAGGCTGCAGATCGACTTCTCCGCCGTGGTGCAGCGCGACGCCGACGGCAGCGGCGAGGAGATCACCGCCGAGCGGCTGTGGACGCTGTTCAGGCGGACGTACCTGGACGTGGCCGGGCCGCTCGCGCTGACCGGCTGGCGCACCGCCGAGACCGCGCTGGGGACCCACGAGTTCACCGGCACGCTGGACGACGGCACGCCGCTGCGCGGCACCGGCAACGGGCCGCTGGCCGCGCTCGCCGCCGCGCTGGCCGGGGCCGGAATCGAGGCCGACATCCTGCACTACGCCGAGCACGCCACCGGCACGGGCAGCGGCAGCCAGGCCGTCGCCTACGTCGAGGCGCGCGCCGGCGGCGTCACCCGCTGGGGCGCGGGCCGCGACTCGTCGGTCCTCACCGCGTCGGTGCGCGCCGTGCTCGCCGCCGTCAACCGGGCCCTTCAGAGCGACAGCGCCTTGGCGCACTCGTCCCGGTAACGCTCGGTACGGGCGCGCAGCCGCGCCGGGTCGCCCAGCACCGCCCGGGACACCGACGGCACCACCGCGTGCCGTACCGAGGCGAACCGCCGGCCCACGTCGGCGGGCGAGGCGCCCTGCGCGCCGAGCCCCGGCGCCAGCACCGGCCCGTTGAGCCGGTCGAGCGCGTAGCCCGGCGAGGCGACGGTCGCGCCGACGACCACGCCGACCGAGCCGAGCGGCCGCACCCCCTCGTTGGCCGCCCGCACCCCCTCGTACACCTCGCCGGCGACCGCGCTCTGCAGCGCGGCCGCCTCGGGGTTGGAGGTGCGGGCGAGCACGAACACGCCCGCGTCGCCGGCGAGCGCGGAGGTGATCGCGCCGCTCAGGCTGCCGAAGCCCAGGTACGGGCTGAGCGTCACCGCGTCGGCGGCCAGCGGGCTGCCCCGGTCGAGGTACGCCTCGGCGTAGGCGGCCATCGTGCTGCCGATGTCGCCGCGCTTGACGTCGAGCAGCACCAGCGTGCCCGCGTCGCGCAGGTCGGCGATCGTGCGCTCCAGCACCGCGATGCCGCGGCTGCCCCAGCGCTCGTAGAAGGCCGACTGCGGCTTCATCACGGCGACCAGGTCGCCCACCGAGTCGGCGACCGTGCGGCTGAAGCGCTCCAGCCCCATCGGCGAGTCGTCGAGGCCCCACGCCCCGAGCAGCTCCGGGCTCGGATCGATGCCCACGCACAGCGGTCCGTACTTGTCCATCCTCGCCCGCAACCGTGTTCCGAACGGCTCATCCATCCCCAGGCCCCCTCACGACCGGTAGGAAGACTATGGGGCGGGAGCCGCACAGCAGTAGTCCGGGCGGCGGATCCGTGGGCTCCCGCCCCCCACAGCATCCGATATGTCCGGCATGTCGGCCAGAGTCCCGCGCTCTGACAGTCTTTCCGGGTATGAGTCATGGGTAGATCAGCCAGCATGTACGAGATCGCCCGACGGACGCTGACGTTGCGCACCGAGCCGCCGGGGGAGGTGGTCGCGGCGGTCGGGATGCCGTACGAGGAGCCCACGGGGGAGTGGTCGTGCCCGTACCGGATCGACGGGCTGGCCGGATGGGAGCACGAGCGGAAGGTCACCGCCGACGACTCGCTGCGCGCCGTCGAGCTCGCCCTCGTCACCGTGCGGGCGGCGCTCGCGGGCTCCCACGAGGCCAAGGAGGGCCTGCTCGCCTGGGACGACGAGCCCGGCGGCAGGCGCCCGCTGACCGTGTACGTCGACTGGGACGCCGCGCACGACGTCGCCTACGTCGCGATGAGGCCCGAGGCGGCGCCCGGCGAGGCGACCCGCCACGTCGTAGCCGAGGACGTCGTGCTCGGCTACGGCGACTCCGGCGAGCTCCTCGGCCTGGAGATCGCCCAGGCCGGCGTCCGGCTGCCCCCGGAGCTGGGGATCTAGCGCCGCAGCAGCCACCGCCAGCGCGGCAGCTCCAGCACCGCCGTCACCGCCGCCAGCGCCGACACGACCCCGGCGGCCACCGGATGCCAGGCCGCCCACGACGCCGCCACCGCCACCACGAGCTGCAGCAGCACCAGCGCGATCGTCACCGGCCCCGGCACCGCCACGAGCACCTGCCGCTTGTCGCCCGGCGTCGCGAACACCGTCGGCAGCCCGATCAGCACCACCACCGACAGCACCGCCAGCGGCACCGAGAACGAGGCCAGCGCCCACGGCGCCGCCACCCACGCGACCAGCTCGGTCGCGAACCGGAACACCGAGGCGACCCGGTCATCAGGCCGGGCGCCGGCGCGGCCGTCCGGCCGGGCATGGGCCCGGTCGTCCGCACGATCGTCCGCACGGTCGCCTGCCCGGTCGTCCGCGTGCTCGGGGGAGGTCACGCGGCGCACCCTACCGCCGGGCGGCCCCGGCCCGGAAGGCGGCCGGCGCCCATAATCGGGTACGTGAACCCTCCGCGCATCGTCGCCACCGACCTCGACGGAACCCTCCTGCGCTCCGACGGCACCGTCTCCCCCCGCACCCGGGACGCGCTGCGGCTGGCCCGCGACGCCGGGGCCGAGATCGTGTTCGTCACCGCCCGCCCGCCCCGCTCCATGGCCCCCATCGCCCGCCAGGCCGGCGCGCTCGGCACCGCCGTGTGCAGCAACGGCGCCATCGTGTACGACGTGACCGCCGACGAGATCGTCACCATGCACGCCCTCGACCCGGCGGCGGCCAGGAAGGTCGTCGGCGCGCTGACCGAGGCGCTGCCCGGCATCGCGTTCGGCGCCGAGACCGGCCACGCCGTGCTGTGCCAGCCCGGCTACGGCCGCAGCCACCCCGGCGACGAGGCCTGGCGCCGCTCGGTGCCCGACGTGTGCGCGGCGGGCGAGCCCATCGTGAAGCTGCTCGCCTGGCTGCCCGAGCACCCGCTGGACGACCTGTTCACCGCGGCGACCGCGGCCGTCGAGGGGCAGGCCGAGGTCACCCACTCGGGCGTGCCCGGCCTCCTGGAGATCAGCGCCCCCGGGGTGACCAAGGCCGGCACCCTGGCCGCCTTCTGCGACCGGCTCGGAGCCGGGCCGGACGACGTGGTGGCCTTCGGCGACATGCCCAACGACCTCGCCGTGCTGGCCTACGCCGGAGCCGGCTACGCCATGGCCAACTCCCACCCCATGGTGCTGCGGGCCGCCGGGCGGCGCACGCTGTCCAACGACGAGGACGGGGTGGCCGTCGTCCTGGAACAGCTCTTCACCCGCTGACCGGCTGCCCGGGGCTCGCGTCCTGGGCGGCCATCACCTCCTCGGCGTGCTCGAACGCCCACTCGCCCAGCACGCCGATCGGCCCCAGCAGGCTCCCGCCCAGCGCCGTCAGCTCGTACTCCACCCGGGGCGGCGCCTCCGCGTACGCCCGCCGCGTCACCAGGCCGTTGAACTCCAGCCGGCGCAGCGTCTCCGTCAGCACCTTGGCGCTGATGCCACCGATGCCCGCCCGCAGGTCCGCCGGCCGGCGCGGGCCGTCGCGCAGCGACCACAGGACGACCGCGTTCCACGTGTTGGAGATCAGGTCGAAGGCCAGCCGCGCCTGGCAGTCGGCGAGAAACACGAGCCCTCCCGATAGGCACCGTCCGGTGCGTATTGGCATTCCTAGAGTCCCCATGCAAGCAGACGTCCTCGGAAGGATGAGCATGAGGATCGGCATTCTCGGCGCCGGCGGCATGGCCGACGCCCTCGGCACGCAGTGGGCCCGCGCGGGCCACGCCCTGATGGTCAGCGGCCGCGACCCGGGCCGCGCCGCGGCGACCGCCGCCACCCTGACCGCCGCCGCCCCGCACGGCCTTCCCGCCACGTCCGGCACGTTCGAGGAGGCCGCCGCGTTCGGCGACGTGGTCGTGGTCGCCGTGCTGGAGGAGGCGGCCGACCAGGTGGTACGGGCCGCCGGACCGGCTCTGCGCGGCAAGCCGCTGATCGACGTGACCAACGCCGTCGGGCCCGGCGCGTACGACGTGACACGCTCCGTCGCCGAACGGATCGCCGCGCTCACCGGCGGGCACGTGGTGAAGGCGTTCAACCTGTGCCACGTGGACGTGTGGCGCATGACGCCCCCGGTGTTCGACGGCCGGCCGCTCGCCGTGCCCCTCTGCGGCGACGACGACCACGCCCTCGGCCTCGCCCGCACCCTCGTCACCGACCTGGGCTGCACCCCCGTCCACGGCGGCGGCCTCGACCGGGCCAAACTCCTGGAAGCCACGGCCGCCTTCATGATCGGCCTCTGGGTCAGCGGCGCCGACGCCCAAGCAGTCCTCCCACCCCTCCCTCACTCCGGCCCCCACCCGGACGAGCCTTAGGAACCCTGGGGGAAGGGCTCCGCTCCTTGGGGTGGCCCCCGGCGTGGCCCTCCGGCGTGGCCTCCCGGCGTGACCCCCGGGGGTCCCCTCGGGGGGTGGTTCCCTTGGGGCGTCGCGGCTGTCGGGCCGCCCTGCCCCTCCACCCGCGGTCCCGGCCCCCGGGTGTGTGAGGTCGTGGGGTGAGGGCGGTCGGGGTGTACGACCGGGGGTGTAGGGCGGATGACGACGTGGGGTGGATGTACGGGCGCCGCGGCGCCGGGATGCTGGGGGCCCGCACCGAGCGAAGGAGAGTCGCGTGGTCACCGAGGTCGCCCCCAGGACGAGCGGATATCTGACCGCCTTCAAAGCGGTCGCCCTGCTGAACGCCGCCGCCGTGCTGCTCCAGGCCGTGACGGCCGGGCAGCTGATGGAGGGTGCGGGCCGGGCGCTGCACGGCGCGGGCGCGGGTGCCGTCCACCTGCTGGGTCTGGCGCTGGTCGTCAGCGCGGTGCTCGTGTGGCGGCCGGGCCGGGGCCCGCTGTGGCCGTCGCTGGTGGGCCTGGCGGTGCTGCTGCTGGGCCTGGTCCAGTCCATGGTGGGCGGTTCGGGCGCGGTCGCCGTGCACGTGCCGCTGGGCATGGTGCTGTTCGGGCTCAGCGTGTGGCTGCTGGCCTGGACGTTCCGCCGCTGACACCGGGCTCGCAGGCCCGCAAGCGCCGCAGGGGGTCAGGCGCCGTGGCGGGCCAGGTGGTCGGCCTGGCGTACGGGCTCGGGCAGCCGGTAGCGGGGCGACAGGCGCAGCACCTGGCCGGTGACGGTGTCGAGGCTGATGCGGTGCCCCTGGGACACGTACACCGGCTTGGTGCCGGTCCGGGTGCGCAGCGCCCGTCCCACGGGGACGCCGTCGAGGACGATGGGCGACCAGGAGCCGCGCGCCGCTCCGGGCGGTTCGTGGGCGCCGACGAACGGCGTCTTGCCGACCCCGAGCGACGGCAGCCCGGTGAGGACGCCCAGGTGGCAGGCCAGGCCGAAGCCGCGCGGATGCGCGAGCCCGTAGCCGTCGCAGACGAGCAGGTCCGGCGTGACGGTGAGCCGTTCGAGCGCCTCGACGAGCGCGGGCAGCTCGCGGAAGGCGAACAGGCCGGGCACGTACGGGAAGGCCGCCCGCCCGTGCACGACCACCCGTTCCACGACGTCGAGTGTCTCGGCGTCGAGCACGACGACGGCGGCCGACAGCGCGTCGTGGTCGTCGCCCCGCCCGTGGTAGTGCACGTCGAGGCCGGCGACCGTGGTGAACGTGCCGGGCCCGTCCAGCTCGATGTGAGGCCGGAGCCGCTCCTGGATCGCCTCCGCCTCGGCGACGCTGTCAGGCCACGGGTGAAGCTGCTTTACACGCACCCGACCCAACTTACGACCTTTCAACTAGGCCGCGGCACGCCTTCCGGAAGACCGGAATTCGATCTCCATCCCGATACCAGCACGAACGTGGGCTTGCTGGGAGGAAGTTCTGTAGTGTCGGGATTCGTGAGCGATGTCTTGGTGCTGATCGGGCCGGGAGCGGCGATCGACGAAGCTCTGCTGGGCGAGATCGCCGAAGGCGAGTTCACGGCGCTGGGCGTGCGCGGGGTGATCACGTACGCGCGTGACGCCGCCGCCGTCCGGGCCCGCACCGCCAGGCGCCGGGGCGGCTCAGAACGGGCGGTCGTGATCATCCCGGGCCCGGACGAGGGCATCAGGAGCCTGATGCGCGAGCCGCTCGGCCTGGTCGTCTGGCTGGACGTCTGGCGGGCCGACGGCGTCGAGACCGGCGAGGGCGCCACGCACATCCACGGGCGCGGGCTCGACGGCCTGTCGTGGGCGATCCGCCACGCCGTGCACCGCCTGCGCCACCCGCGCCGCCGTGTCGCGTACGGCGAGCACCGGCAGCAGTGGGGCGAGCTGTACCTGCCCGAACGGCTGCCCGGGGACGGCGGGCTGCCGGTGGTGGCGCTGGTGCACGGCGGGTACTGGCGGTCGGTGTGGCAGGCCGACCTCATGGAGGCGCTCTGCGCCGACCTCACCGGCAGCGGCCACGCGGTCTGGAACCTGGAGTACCGGCCGCCGGACCTGCACGGGTGGGAGGCGACGACGGCCGACGTGGCGGCCGGGCTGAAGGCGCTGACCGGCCTGGACGCGCCGCTCGACCTGGACCGGGTCGCCGTGGCGGGCCACTCGGCGGGCGCGCAGCTCGCCCTGCGCGCCGTCGCTGACGGCGCCCCCGCCAAGGTCGCGGTGTCGCTCGCGGGCGTGCTCGACCTGGTGGAAGGCGGCAGGCGCTGGATCGGCCAGGGCGCCGTGGCCGACGCGCTCGGCGCCCCCGCCCCGCCCCCCGGACCGCCGGGGCAGCCCGAGCCGGGCGGCCCCGCGGACCTGTACGCGCAGGCCGCCCCGCTCGCCAGGCTGCCGCTGAAGGTCAGGCAGGTCGTCGTCCAGGGCACCGGGGACGATCCGGACCTGCGCGACTTCGCGCGACGCTACGCGCGGGCCGCCGCCACGGCGGGGGACCGGGTGACGTACGTCGAGATGCCCGGCGACCACTTCGACGTGATCGATCCGCGTTCGCCGATCTGGCAGGCCACGGTCCGCGCCGTCGACGCCGCGCTCGGATAGCTGGACATTCCCCGCCGCCCGCCGTACGAAGGAAGGATGGAGGTCACGATCGTCGGCGCCGGCCTCGTCGGCTGCCTGCTCGCCTGCTTCCTGGCCCGCCGCTCGCACCGGGTGACGCTGTACGAGCGCCGCCAGGACCCGCGCGAGCGCGGCGCGGACCGGGGCAGGTCGATCAACCTGGCGATCTCCGAGCGGGGCATCGACGCGCTGCGCCGGGTCGGGCTCGACCGGGAGGTGCTCAAGGACGCGATCCCGATGCCGGGCCGGATGATGCACGCGCTCGACGGCGGCCTGACCTTCCAGCCCTACAGCGCCGACCACCGGCAGGCGATCAACTCCATCGGCCGCGCCGAGCTGAACATGAAGCTGCTGGACGCCGCCACCGCGCTGCCCGGCGTCGAGGTCCGCTTCGGCCACCGGCTCACCGGGCTGGACGAGCGGACCGGACGGCTGACGTTCGAGACGGAGAGCGGACCGGGCGAGGCGCGGGCGCGGGTGGTGATCGGCGCCGACGGCGCGTTCAGCGCGGTGCGCGCCCGGCTGCAGGCGCTGCCCGGCGTGAGCTTCAGCCAGAGCTACCTCGACTACGGCTACAAGGAGCTCACGATCCCGGCCAGGGGCGGCGCGTTCGCGCTGGAGCGGGGCGCGCTGCACATCTGGCCGCGCGGCGCGTCGATGATGATCGCGCTGCCGAACCCCGACGGCTCCTTCACCTGCACGCTCTTCTGGCCGCACCGCGCGTTCGCCGGGCTCGGCGACCCGGCGCGGGTGCGGGAGCACTTCGCCGAGCACTACCCCGACGCCTTCGCGCTGATGCCGGACCTGGCCGCGGACTTCGCGGCGAACCCGGTCGGCCACCTCGTCACCATGCGCTGCGACCCGTGGCACGTGACCACCGGCGCCGCCGTGGTCGGCCTGGTGGGCGACGCCGCGCACGCCATCGTGCCGTTCTACGGCCAGGGCGCCAACTGCGGTTTCGAGGACTGCGTCGAGCTGGACCGGTGCCTGGACGAGACGGGCGACGACTTCGCCGGGGCGCTGGCGCTGTTCGAGCGCCGCCGGGCCGACACGGACGTGATCGCCCGGCTGGCGCTGGCGAACTTCGTCGAGATGCGGGACAAGGTCGGCTCCCGGATGTTCCTGGCGGGCAAGCGGCTGGAGCACGCGCTGGAGCGGGCGCTGCCGGGACGGTACGCCTCCCGCTACGAGCTGGTGTCGTTCTCCACGACCCCGTACGCCGAGGTGGAGCGCCGGGTGGCCCGCCAGCGCGGGTGGGCGGCGGGCGGGCTGCTCCTCGGCGCGGCGGGGCTGGCGGGACTCGGGATGATGGCACGGGGACGCCGGCCCGGTGGACTGGACAAAACGGACAAGCCCTAGCATGTCTGGGTGATCGTCGGCGAGGTTCTCGGGCTGCTCGGAGTCGGGCTGGCGGCCGGGGTGGTCAGCACCGTGGTGAGCCTCGCCTCGATCGTCTCCTACCCGGCGCTGCTGGCGTTCGGCCTGCCGCCGCTCACCGCGAACGTCACCAACACCGTCGCGCTGCTGTTCACCGGCCTCGGCGCGGCCCTCGGCTCCCGGCCCGAGCTGGCCGGACAGGGGCCCCGGGTGCTCCGGCTCGGCTGGCTGACCGCGCTCGGCGGGGCCACGGGCGCGTACCTGCTGCTGGTGACGCCGTCGCGGACGTTCGAGCAGATCGCCCCGTGGCTCATCGGCCTGGCGTCGCTGCTGCTGATCCGGCCGCCGAAGGGGGAGCGGCACAGCGAGCACGGGCTGCTCACCCGGTGCGCGCTGTTCGCCGTGGCGGTCTATGTCGGCTACTTCGGGGCGGCGGGCGGCATCCTCATGTTCGCGGTGCTGTCGTCGATGCTGGCGGGCACCCCGGCCAAGCTCAACGCGCTGAAGAACGTGCTGTCCGGGCTGGCCAACGCGGTGGCGGCGACCGGGTTCGCGCTGTTCGGGCCGGTCGACTGGGGGGCGGCGGCGCCGCTGGCGGCGGGCTTCCTGGCCGGCGGCTGGCTCGGCCCCAAGATCGCCCGCCGCCTGCCCGGCCACAGCCTGCGCTACCTGGCCGCCGCCTGCGGCCTGGCCGTCGCCGTCAAGCTCGGCTGGGACGCCTACACGGGCTGAGCGCCTCGCCCGCCACTCGTCAGACGAGCTTGGCGAAGCGGGCGGCCACCTCGCGCCAGATCGGCGTGGAGACCGGCTCGTCGGCGACCGCGCGGGAGTAGACCTCGTCGGGGTCGAAGCCGTCCACCTCCCACTGGCGGATGCGCTCCGGCAGCACCTCGGGGTGGAACTGCACGCCCCACGCCTGCTCGCCCACGCGGAACGCCTGGTAGGGGCAGCGTTCGGTCTCGGCCAGCCACACCGCGCCGGGCGGCAGCGCGGTGATCGCGTCCTTGTGGTGCTCGATGGCGGGCACCACCGGCGGCAGGTCCTGGAAGAGGGCGTCGGCGGCCGCCTCGGGCCTGATCGTGACCGGGACGCTGCCGTTCTCGGGCGCGCCCGCGTCGCCGGTGACCTCGCCGCCGGCCACCTCGGCGAGCATCTGGCCGCCCAGGCAGATGCCGAACAGCGGGACGCCGCGCTCGATCGCCTCGCCCACCAGCCGCCTGGCCGGGGCCAGCCACGGGGCCCGGTCGTCCTCGCTCGGCAGGTAGCCGCCGCCCAGCATGATCATGGCGTCGTGGGTGAGCCGGTCGGGCACCGGGGCGCCCTCGTGCGCGTGGACCACGTCCAGCCGCAGCCCCGCCTCCTCCAGCCAGCCGCCGAACCGGCCCGGGCCGCCGCTCCGGCTGTTCTGGATGATCAGGACGTCACGCATGGAAGAGCCTTTCGGAAAGGTACGGCTGGACGTTCACGGCAGGTTCGCCGCGCGGGCGGTGTGGCGCAGCAGCAGGGCGGTGGTGACGGGGCCGACGCCGCCGGGGACCGGGGTGAGGGCCGAGGCCCGCTCCGCGACCGCGTCGAAGTCGACGTCGCCGGTCAGGCCGCCGTCGTCGGTGGGGTTGGTGCCGACGTCGATCACCACCGCGCCGGGGGCGACGTGGCCGGCGCCGATCAGCCCGGCCCGCCCCACGGCGGCCACCAGGATCTCGCCGGTCGCGGTCACGGACGCCAGGTCGCGGGTGCGCGAGTGGCAGACGGTGACCGTGGCGTGCCGGTCGAGCAGCAGGTGCGCCAGCGGCTTGCCGACGACCGTCGAGCGTCCCACCACCACGGCCCGCCGGCCCGCGAGCTCGACCCCGTAGTGGTCGAGCAGTGCCATCACGGCAGCCGCCGTCGCCGGCACGAACGCGGGCAGCCCGGCGGCCAGCCGGCCCAGCGACAGCGGGTTGGCCCCGTCGACGTCCTTGCGCGGGTCGATCGCGCCGGCCAGCTCCTGCGCGACGGCGCCCTCGGGCAGCGGCGTCTGCAGCATCACGCCGTGCACGCCCGCGTCGGCGCTGAGCCGGGCCAGCGTCTCGCGGATCTGCTCCGGCCGCGCCTCGGGTCCCAGGTCCACGACGTCGGCGGCGATGCCCACGCCCTCGGCGGCCTTGGCGATGGACCGCACGTACCACAGGCTCGCCTCGTCGCCGGTGGCGACGACCACGGCGAGCCTCGGCTGCGGCCCGGCGGCCACCTCGGCCGCCGTCTGCGCCCTGATGGCCGCCGCCAGCTCCTTGCCCGTCAGCTTGCGCGCGGTCATCGCGTGATCTCCTTCAGTACGGCGGCCGTCACGGCGTCGGCGCGGGCCACGGCCCCGGCCACGACGGCCAGCCGGTCGCGCAGCCGCTCGCGGGCGGCCGGGTCGGTGAGGCCGGCGACGTTGACCTCGACGTTGACGCGGGCCGTGGTGAGCGCGGCGCGGGCGGCCTCGGCGGCGGCGGCCACGTCGGTGACCAGGTTGCGGTTGCCGATCGGCAGCAGCAGCTCGCAGAGCTCCACCAGGCGCGCGGCGGTCTCGGCCACCCGGGCGGGCGGCTCGGCGGCTCCCACCAGCGCGGCGGCGATCGCGGCGGTGCGCGCCTCGCCCTTGGGCAGCCGGTAGGCGTCGGTGACGGCGGTGAACGCCGCCGCGTCGGCCTCCGCCAGGTCCAGCGCGCCGGCGCGCAGCGTGTCGGTCTCCGCGATCACGGCCTCGACAGCCTGGGCGTGCTCGGCGTACTTCTCGCCGGTGGTGTAGCGGGCGACCATGCCGAGGAGCGCGGCGGCCTGCGCCGCGTGGAGCGCGGCGGTCGCGCCGCCGCCCGGCGCGGGGACCCGGTCGGCCAGGGTCGTCAGGAAGTCGTCGATCGTGGAGTCGCGCATGGCGGCATTCTGCCAGGCGGCGCCGGGCTCACTCGCGGTGCATCGGCCGGGTGGTGTCCTCGGGACGGGACTCGGCGCCGTAGGACGGCTCCGGCGGGTACGGCCGCGCCTGGTAGGGGTCCTGGTAAGCGGCCTGGTCGGCGGGACCCGGGTAGGCGGGAGGCGGGTAGCCCGGGTAGGCGGGCGTGGCGTCGGCCCTGGCCCGGCCCCGCCAGCGCGACGGGAACGCCGAGGCCGCCAGCAGCATCACGCCGAGCATGAGCAGGATGCCCTGGAGCGCCAGGCCGGTGTAGCCGTTGCGCAGGAGGCCGGGCAGCAGCTGCTCGGGCCGGAAGTCGATGCCGTACATCGTCAGGAACGGCACCACGCCCAGCAGCACGTACAGCAGCCCGCCCATGAGCGAGGCGATGGGAGAGATCCGTGACCCGGCGAGGAACGCCAGCCCGGCCCCGGCGAGCACGACGAGGCCGAGCCCCGGGAACGACAGCTCGAAGCGTTGCGCCAGCGTGAGCGAGAGGTGCGACACCCCGTACATCAGGGCGAGGGCGGCCAGCGGCGGCAGGAGCAGCCCGGCGACGAACCCCAGCCCATGACGAACACCATTTGACATCATTCACCCCGTTGCTCCGCTTATGTCCCAAGCTACCGCGTGGACTCCCGCACGACGAGGTCCGGCTGGAACATGACCTGCTGGTGGGCGTGCGTGGCCGGGTTGTCGCACTCGTCCAGCAGCAGCTCGGTCGCCGCCCGGCCGAGCTGGTAGGTCGGCTGCCGGATCGAGCTCAGCGACACCGCGGACGCCGAGGCGAAGTCGATGTCGTCATAGCCGATCAGCGACACGTCGGCGGGCACCCGCACCCCCGCCTGGAGCAGCCCGCGCAGCACGCCGAGCGCCAGCAGGTCGTTGGCGCAGAACAGCGCGTCGGGCAGCGCGTCCTCGGCGAGCAGCGTCAGGGCGGCCTGCTGGCCCGCCGCCGCCGTCATCGCCGGCATGGCCAGCTCCCGCAGCTCCGCCGGGTCGCGCCCGGCCGCCGCCAGCGCCCGCCCGGCCCCCCTCAGCCGGTCCTGGCACTGCCGGATCGAGGCGGGCCCCGACACGTACGCGATCCGGTCGGCCCCGCCCGCCAGCAGATGCGCCACCGCCAGGGAGCCGCCGGCGACGTCGTTGACCGCGACCGCGCACTGGTCGGGCCGCTCGGCCGGGTGGTCGACCAGCACGACGGCGATGCCGCGCTCGCGCAGCAGGGCGAGCCGGCGCGGGTCGGCGCCCGACGGCGTGATGAGCACCCCGCGCACCCGCTGCTCGGCGAAGACCAGCAGGTTGCGCTCCTCCTTGGCCGGGCTGCCCGAGGAGTTGCCCAGGATGACCGCGTAGCCGCGCTCGCTGGCCAGGTCCTCCACCCCGGCGGCCACGTCGGTGAAGAACGGGTTGCCGATGTCGATCACCGACAGGCCGACCGTGCGGCTGTGGCCGGCGCGCAGCGTGGAGGCCGAGCCGTGGCGGACGAAGCCGAGCTGCCTGATCGCGGTCTCCACCCGGTCGCGCGTCGAGCCGGCCACCTTCTCGGGCCGGTTGAGCACGTTGGACACCGTGCCGGGGGACACCCCGGCCAGGGCCGCCACGTCCTTAATGCTCACCGTGGTCATCTTCGCCCCCGTGTGGCTCGTAGGTGCGCACGCCCGCGCTGCGCCGGATCAGGTCCCGCATCTCGGCCAGGTCGCCGACCAGGCCGCGCGCCCGGGCCTGCATCAGCGCGTTGCCGAGCGCGGCCGCCTCGACGGGCCCGGCGACGACCGGCAGCCCGGTCGCCCGGGCCGTCAGCCGGCACAGCAGCTCGTTGAGCGAGCCGCCGCCGACCAGGTGGACGACCTCGACGGGCCGGCCGCTGAGCCGCACCGCGTCGTCGATCGCCCGCCGGTAGGCGAGGGCGAGGCTCCGCAGGATGCATCGTACGACCTGCGCCCGCCCCTCCGGAGCGCGCTGCCCTGTCCTCGCGCAGTGATCGGCGATGCGCGCGGGCATGTCGCCGGGCGGCAGGAACGCCGGGTCGTCCGGGTCGACGACCGCCTCGGCGCGGACGCGCTCCGCCTCGGCCAGCAGCGGCTCCAGCGGCGGGTTCCCCCACACGCGCAGGCACTCCTGGAGGATCCACAGGCCCATGACGTTGCGCAGGTAGCGGGTGGTGCCGTCGACGCCCGCCTCGTTGGTGAAGTTCGCCAGCCGGCTCTCCTCGGTGAGCACCGGCGCGGGCAGCTCCACGCCGACCAGCGACCAGGTGCCGCACGAGATGTAGGCGAACCGGGAGGTCTCGGCGGGCACGGCCACCACGGCGGAGGCGGTGTCGTGCGAGGCGACCCTGACCACCCGGGTCTGATAGCCGACCTCCCCGGCCACGTCGTCCAGCAGCGCGGCGCCGCCGTCCGCGGAGATGGCCGGGAAGATCCGGCGCGGCAGGCCCAGCGTGTCGATCAGGTCCCACGCCCAGTCGCGCCGCCTCACGTCGTACAGGCCGGTCGTGGAGGCGTTCGTCCGCTCGGCCCCGATCGTCCCGGTCAGCCAGTAGCCGAGCAGGTCCGGGATCATCAGCATCGTCGCGGCCCCGTCGAGGCGCTCGCGCAGCAGCTGGTTGACCGTGTTGAACGGCAGGAACTGCACCCCCGTCACCTCGTACGGGTCCACCCGCGCGGTGACGCCGGCGGTGCGCGCGTCGCGGTAGTGCACCGGGTTGCCGATCAGGCGCCCGGCGCCGTCGAGCAGCCCGTAGTCGACGGCCCAGGAGTCGATGCCGACGGACTCGGCCGGTCCCGCCGCCCGCAGCCCGTCGAGCACGCCCCGGTAGAGGCCGAGGATGTCCCAGTGCAGGGTCCCGGACACCCGTACGGGCCGGTTGGGGAAGCGGTGCACCTCCGTCAGCGTCATCCGCCCGGCCGACACGTCGGCCCGCATCACCCGTCCGCTGGACGCACCCAGATCAACAGCCGTGAATCGCACAGCCCGATTAAAACGTAACAATCACATCTGCGCCAGAGTGCTCCTGGAGGCATTGACGACGGAAAGAACAGCACCTAGATTCCGGAGGCGGCTGGTTAAAACGTTCCTAACGAAGGAGATCGCGCGTGGAGCGGGTGTGCTTCCTGCTGAACGTACGGCCCGGCCGCCTCGACGAGTACCGGGAACGGCACCGGCAGGTGTGGCCCGGCATGCTCGACGCGCTGCGGGAGGCCGGATGGCGCAACTACTCGCTCTTCCTGCGCGACGACGGGCTGCTCGTCGGCTACCTGGAGACCGACGACTTCGCCGCCGCCCGGCGCGCGATGGCCGCCACCGAGGTGAACACCCGCTGGCAGCGCGACATGGCGCCGTTCTTCGAGGAAGGCCGGCCCGACGAGAGCATGGTCAGGCTCGGCGAAATCTTCCATCTGGACTGATTCGGGGATGTGGATGATCAAGGAAGCGCTGCGCAAGCAGCGGATAGAGACCCCCTCGTGGGCCTACGGCAACTCCGGGACCCGGTTCAAGGTCTTCGCGCAACCGGGCGTCCCTCGCGACCCGTACGAGAAGATCGCCGACGCCGCGCAGGTGCACCGGTTCACCGGCGTCGCGCCCACCGTCGCCCTGCACATCCCGTGGGACAGGGTGGACTCCTACGCCGACCTGGCCCGGCACGCCGCCGAGCTGGGCGTCGGGATCGGCGCGATCAACTCCAACGTGTTCCAGGACGACGACTACAAGCTGGGCAGCGTCACCCACCCCGACCCGGCGGTGCGCGCCAAGGCGCTGGCGCACCTGCTGGAGTGCGTGGACATCATGGACGAGACCGGGTCCGACACGCTGAAACTGTGGTTCTCCGACGGCACCAACTACCCCGGCCAGGACGACATCCGCGCCCGGCAGGACCGGCTCGCCGAGGCCCTGTCGAGCGTGTACGAGCGGCTCGGCGACGGGCAGCGCTTCCTGCTGGAGTACAAGCTGTTCGAGCCCGCCTTCTACGTGACCGACGTGCCCGACTGGGGCACCGCCTACGCCCATTGCACGAGGCTCGGGCCCAAGGCCCAGGTCGTCGTCGACACCGGGCACCACGCGCCGGGCACGAACATCGAGTTCATCGTGGCGTTCCTGCTGCGCGAGGGGAAGCTCGGCGGGTTCGACTTCAACTCGCGCTTCTACGCCGACGACGACCTCATGGTGGGGGCGGCCGACCCGTTCCAGCTGTTCCGCATCATGTTCGAGGTGATCGGCGGCGGCGGTTACACCGAGCGGACCGCGTTCATGCTCGACCAGTGCCACAACATCGAGCCGAAGATCCCCGGGCAGATCCGGTCCGTCATGAACGTCCAGGAGGCCACCGCCAAGGCGCTGCTCGTCGACCGCGACGCGCTCGCCGCCGCGCAGCGCGCCGGTGACGTGCTCGGCGCGAACGCGGTGCTCATGGACGCGTACAACACGGACGTGCGGCCGCTGCTGGCCGAGCTGCGTGAGGAGATGGGGCTGGCGCCCGACCCGATGGCCGCCTACGCCAAGTCCGGATACTTCGCGAAAATCGCCGCCGATCGGGTGGGCGGCAACCAGGCAGGATGGGGAGCCTGATGACCGTCGTCGACGAACTGCTCGCCCGGGCGCACACGCTCGGCTCCGACCCGCGCAACACCAACTACGCCGGCGGCAACGCCTCCGCCAAGGGCACCGGCACCGACCCGGTCACCGGCGGCGACGTCGAGCTCATGTGGGTCAAGGGCTCCGGCGGCGACCTCGGCACGCTGACCGCCGCCGGGCTGGCCGTGCTCCGCCTCGACCGCGTCCGCGCCCTCACCGCCGTCTACCCGGGCGTCGAGCGCGAGGACGAGATGGTCGCCGCGTTCGACTACTGCCTGCACGGCAAGGGCGGCGCCGCCCCGTCCATCGACACCGCCATGCACGCCCTCGTCGACGCCGCCCACGTCGACCACCTGCACCCCGACTCCGGCATCGCCATCGCCACCGCCGCCGACGGGCCCGCGCTGACCGAGCGGATCTTCGGCGACCGCGTGGTGTGGGTGCCCTGGCGGCGGCCCGGCTTCCAGCTCGGCCTCGACATCGCCGCCGTCAAGGAGGCGAACCCCGCCGCCATCGGCTGCGTCCTCGGCGGCCACGGCATCACCGCCTGGGGCGCCACCAGCGACGAATGCCAGGCCAACGCCCTCGACATCATCCGCACCGCCGAGCGCTACATCGCCGAGCACGGCCGCCCCGACCCGTTCGGCCCCGTCGTCCACCAGCCGCTGCCCGAGGACGCCCGCCGCCGCCGCGCCGCCGAGCTGTTCCCCGTGATCCGCGGCCTGGCGGGCACCGACGCCCGGCAGGTCGGCCACTACACCGACAGCCCCGAGGTGCTCGACTTCCTGTCCCGCGCCGAACACCCCCGCCTGGCCGCCCTCGGCACCTCCTGCCCCGACCACTTCCTGCGCACCAAGGTCGCGCCGCTCGTCCTCGACCTGCCGCCCGACGCCCCCCTGCCCGACGCCCTGGCCAGGCTGCGCGAACTGCACGCCGCCTACCGCGAGGAGTACGCCGCCTACTACGCCCGCCACGCCACGCCCGGCTCGCCGCCCATGCGGGGGGCCGACCCGGCCATCGTGCTCGTGCCCGGCGTCGGCATGTTCAGCTTCGGCAAGGACAAGCAGACCGCCCGCGTCGCCGGCGAGTTCTACGTTAACGCCGTCAACGTGATGCGCGGGGCCGAGGCCCTGTCGTCGTACCGGCCCATCGACGAGGCCGAGAAGTTCCGCATCGAGTACTGGGAGCTCGAAGAGGCCAAACTCCGCCGCCTGCCCGCGCCCAAGCCGCTCGCCGGCCGCGTCGCGTTCGTCACCGGTGGCGGCTCCGGCATCGGCGCCGCCACCGCCCGCCGCCTCGCCGCCGAAGGCGCCTGCGTCGTCGTCGCCGACCGCGACCACGCCGCCGCCGAGAAGGTCGCCGCCGAACTCGGCGCCCGCGCCCACCGGCCCGCCGACGCCGCCATCGCCGTCGCCGTCGACGTCACCTCCGAGGACCAGGTCACCGACGCCGTACGGCAGGCCGTCCTCGCCTTCGGCGGCATCGACCTCGTCGTCAACAACGCCGGCCTGTCCCTGTCGCGCTCCCTCCTGGAGACCACCCTCGACGACTGGGACCTGCAGCACGACGTGATGGCGCGCGGCTCGTTCCTCGTCTCCCGCGAGAGCGCCCGCGTCCTCATCGACCAGGGCACGGGCGGCGACATCGTCTACATCTCCTCCAAGAACTCCGTCTTCGCCGGGCCCAACAACGTCGCCTACGGCGCCGCCAAGGCCGACCAGGCCCACCAGGTACGGCTCCTCGCCGCCGAGCTCGGCGGCCACGGCATCCGCGTCAACGGCGTCAACCCCGACGGCGTCGTCCGCGGCTCCGGCATCTTCGCCTCCGGCTGGGGCGCCAACCGGGCCGCCGTGTACGGGGTCGAGGAGGAGAAGCTCGGCGAGTTCTACGCCCAGCGCACGCTGCTCAAGCAGGAAGTCCTGCCGGAGCACGTCGCCGCCGCCGTCCTGGCCCTCACGTCCGGCGACCTCAGCGTCACCACGGGCCTCCACATCCCGGTCGACGCCGGCGTCCCCGCC
Source organism: Nonomuraea sp. NPDC003214 (assembly GCF_053590035.1). Classification (NCBI taxonomy): domain Bacteria; kingdom Bacillati; phylum Actinomycetota; class Actinomycetes; order Streptosporangiales; family Streptosporangiaceae; genus Nonomuraea; species Nonomuraea sp. NPDC003214. The sequence goes on from NZ_JBSFSX010000015.1 coordinate 150,561, forward strand.
GCCTTCCTCCGCTGACCCACCCCGCCCCGGCCGCCGGGGCACCTCGTCCGCCCCGCCCGCGCCTCGGGCCGCCGCCGCCCGCCCCCACCGCATGGCCTGCCCGCCGCTCAGAGAACCCGCCCCGACCGGGAGCTCCCCGTGCGGGGGGTGTTCCCGGGCGGTCGGCCATCCCCGGGCCGGGGCCGACCCGGGCGAGGGTCCACCCCGTGCGGTGACCGGCGCTGGGCGGGGGCCCTCCGCTCTCCAGGAGCCGCCACCCCACCGGGAGGGCCCTCAGGCGGTCACCAGGGGCGGCTCTTTCCGTACGGGGCCGGGCCCCGGTGGGGAGGTTCGCCTGGAGGGGTGGATTGTCGGTGCGGTACGGCAGGATCGGCCGCATGATTCCCTCGCTCGACGAGCTGGCCGCCCATGACCGGGAGATGGCTGCGCTCCCGCTGACCGCGCACGACGTACGGGAGAAGCTGCGCGACCGGGTGAGGCCGGTGCGCCGCGCGGTGGCGGCGGAGCTGCGCGAGGCGGACCACGAGACGTGCCGCCGGGCGGCGCTCGCCCTCGCCCGGCTGACGGCCGACGACCACAGCGAGGAGTTCACGCTGGCGTTCACCCGGTCCGACGGGTGGAGCGTCGAGGAGCTGACGGAGCTGTGCGAGGCGGTCGGCAGGGGCGGCAGCGGCTGGCGCGACCTGGAGTGGATCCCGCTGCTGGGCGAGCGCGCCGCCGCGTTCCCCCCGGAGCGGCGGGCGGGGCTGTGGGCGGTGGCCGAGCGGCTGATCGACGAGACGGGACGCTTCTACCTGGGCGGGCAGGAGAGCCGGCTGGTGCAGCGGGCGCTGGCTCCGGTCAACCCGGAGGCGCCGCCCCTGCCGCTGGGCCTCGACGGCTGGGGCGCCCTGGTCCGCGCCCACCTGGGCGGTTCGCCGGCTCCGCACCTGGTGGAGCTGGTGGAGCATCTGGCGGAGGCGGGCAGCCCGCGGCCGACGAAGGCGTGGCGTGCCCGCGCCGTGGACCTGCTGGCGGCCGACGGCGCGGCGGAGCTGGTGGCGGCGGCGGTGCGCGCGTTCGACGGCCCGGTGCCCGCCGGGCACGTCCGGCTGCTGCGGGTCGAGGTCAACAGCGACATGGCCCGGGGTTTCGCCTGGGCGGCGGCGCTCACCGGCGTCGACGGGGCTGTGGCGGCGCTGGCCCGGCTGGCGGAGGCCGCGGCGGGCGGCGGGCGTGAGGTGGTGATGGATCTCAAGCTGGCCGGCGCGGCCGTCCACGCGATGGCCGAGTGCGACGGCGCGGTCGAGGCGCTGCGCCACCTCCAGCGGACGGTCAGGAGCCGGGCGCTGCACAAGCAGATCGACGCGGCCCTCACCACGGCGGCGGCCCGCGACGGCATCACCGCCGCCCAGCTCGTCGAGCGCGCCGTCCCCGCGCACGGGCTGGCCGCCGACGGCACCCGCTCGTGGCGGTGCGCCCCGTGGACGGTCACGCTCGCGGTCGAGGACGCCCGGACCGTACGCGTCTCCGCCCGCTCCGACGACGGCACGGTCCGCCGGAGTTTGCCCGGTGACCTCGGCGGCGGCCCCGAGCTCGCGGCCGAGATCAAGGCCGTGGCCAAGGAGGTCCGCCGCACCCTGTCGGCCGAGCGGGCCCGCCTGGAGTCCCTGTTCACCGTCGACCGTTCGTGGCCGTACGAGGAGTGGGCCCGCCACTACCGCGACCACCCGATCACCGGGGCCGTCACCCGCGCCCTGATCTGGCAGAGCGGCGACGGCAAGCCCTTCCTGCCGGGCGAGTCCTTCCTGCCCGGAGAGTCCGAGCCGGTGGGGGACCGCGTCCGGCTGTGGCATCCGGCCCGCGCCTCCCTGGACGAGGTGCGCGAGTGGCGCGAAACGGTGACGGCGCGGCAGCTGCGCCAGCCGTTCAAGCAGGCGTTCCGCGAGGTCTACCTCCTCACCCCGGCCGAGCTGGAGACCTCGCCCCGCTCCGAGCGGTTCGCCGCCCACCTCGTCGTCCACGACCGCCTCTACGCCCTGGTCAAGGAGCGCGGCTGGCAGGCCGAGTGGCTGCACCACTACGACGAGGCCGACGCCCGCAAGGAGCTGGCCGAGGGAGCCTGGCGGGCGCGCTTCCGCTACGTGTCGGCCGGGCGCGAGGGCGGCGAGCTGGTGGCCTCGACCGGCGCGGTCCGCTTCGAACGGCGCGCGGGCCGCCGCTGGGCGGAGGCGCCACTGGCCGAGGTGCCGCCGCTGGTGTTCAGCGAGGCCATGCGTGACGTGGACCTGTTCGTCGCCGTCACCTCGATCGGCGCCGATCCGGGCTGGTCGGGCCGGGGCGGCGAGCGGCACCGCGCCTACTGGCGCACGCTGCCGGACGCCGAGCTGCCCCCGTCGGCGGAGGTGCGCCGCGACGCGCTCGCCCGCATCCTGCCGCGCACCGCGATCGCCGGCCGCTGCGAGCTGGCCGACCGGCAGCTGATCGTCCGCGGCGACCTGCGCACCTACCGCATCCATCTGAGCAGCGGCGCCGTCTTCATGGAGCCGGGCGACGTCTACCTGTGCGTGGTCGCCCGCCGGGCCACGGGCAGGCAGTTCCTGCCGTTCGAGGAGGACGGCCGGCTGGCGGAGATCCTCAGCAAGGCGTTCCTGCTCGCCCGCGACAACGCGATCACCGACGAGTCCATCCTGCGGCAGATCCGCCGCTGAAGCCCCGCCCCTGAAGCCCCGCCCGATCACCGGTACACGCTGCCGATCGCCCGCAGACCCGGACGCGATAGCCGGAAATGTCGGGCGATCTACGGGCCTATCCCTGGCGGACCGCCGCGAGCTGCTGCTCGAACGGGACGACCTCCTCGATCTCCGGCGGCCCGCTCACGTCCTCGGCCTGCCCGGCCTTCGGCTCCCGCGCGGGGGCCACGCGGAGCATGAGGTCGGCCAGCTCGCCCGACGCGCGGGTGATGCGGTCCGGCAGGCCGCCGGTGTAGGCGTCGCCGGTGCCGCCCCAGTCCTCCGACGCCGCGTACACCGCCGTGGGCACGACCACGGCGCGCAGGTAGGCGAACAGCGGCCGGAGCGCGTGCTCCAGCGCCAGCGAGTGCCGCGCGGTGCCGCCGGTGGCGGCGATGAGCACCGGCGTGCCCGCCAGCGCGTCCTGGTCCAGCAGGTCGAAGAACGACTTGAACAGCCCGCTGTAGGACGCGCTGAACACCGGCGTGACCGCGATGACCCCGTCGGCCTCGGCCACGGCGTCCAGCGCCGAGCGCAGCCGGGCCCCGGCGAAGCCGGTGACGAAGTTGTTGGCGATGTCCACCGCCAGCTCCCGCAGCTCGACGACGCGCGGCGTGGCGCCGCCGAGCCGCCGCCCGGCCGCCTCGGCGAGGCGGTCGGCCAGCAGGCGGGTGGAGGACGGCTGGGTCAGTCCCGCCGTGACGACGACGAGCTTCATCGGGGTTTCTCCTTTACGAACGGGGGGCGGGCTGGGAAGGCTGTCCGGTGCGGGCCGCCAGCAGGGAGGCGTGGCTGGGCGCGTCCGGCACCTCGGCCGGGCGGCCCTTGGCGAACTCGGCGCGCAGCACCGGCACGACCTCCTCGCCGAGCAGGTCGAGCTGCTCCAGGACCGTCTTGAGCGGCAGCCCCGCGTGGTCCATGAGGAACAGCTGCCGCTGGTAGTCGCCGAAGTGCTCGCGGAACTCCAGGGTCCGGTCGATGACCTGCTGCGGGCTGCCCACGGTCAGCGGCGTCTCGGCGGTGAACTCCTCCAGCGACGGCCCGTGACCGTACACGGGGGCGTTGTCGAAGTACGGCCGGAACTCGCGCACGGCGTCCTGCGAGTTCTTGCGCATGAACACCTGGCCGCCGAGCCCGACGATGGCCTGTTCCGGGGTGCCGTGCCCGTAGTGGGCGTAGCGCTGCCGGTAGAGGGTGATGAGCCGGACGAAGTGCTCCTTCGGCCAGAAGATGTTGTTGGCGAAGAACCCGTCACCGTAGTAGGCGGCCTGCTCGGCGATCTCCGGGCTGCGGATCGAGCCGTGCCACACGAACGGCGGCACGCCGTCGAGCGGCCGGGGCGTGGACGTGAAGCCCTGCAGCGGGGTGCGGAAGCGGCCCTCCCAGTCCACGACGTCCTCGCGCCACAGCCGGTGGAGCAGCGCGTAGTTCTCGATGGCGAGCGGGATGCCCTGGCGGATGTCCTGGCCGAACCAGGGGTAGACGGGCCCGGTGTTTCCGCGGCCCATCATGAGGTCGACCCGGCCTCCGGACAGGTGCTGCAGCATCGAGTAGTCCTCGGCGATCTTGACCGGGTCGTTGGTCGTGATCAGCGTGGTGGCGGTGGACAGCTGCAGCCGCTCGGTCCTGGCGGCGATGTAGCCGAGCATGGTCGTGGGGGAGGACGGCACGAACGGCGGGTTGTGGTGCTCGCCGGTGGCGAACACGTCGAGCCCGACCTCCTCGGCCTTGAGCGCGATCGTCACCATCGCCTGGATCCGCTCCGCCTCGGTCGGGGTGCGGCCCGTCGTCGGGTCGGTGGTCACGTCGCCGACACTGAAGATCCCGAACTGCATATTGGTCACCAGCCCATACTGTTGAAGTTTCAACAGCCAGCTCAGCAATCGAGGCTGCCTGTTTATTCCGGCGGTTCACCAGGCGTCGATGTCGGCCGCCGTGAGGACCCGCCGCGGAGCCCCCCGTTCGGCAACGGCGATCATAGCCCGCCCGAGCTGCTCGGCCGTGGTGACCGCCGCCGCCGGGCGCAGGAGGCGCAGCAGCAGGCGGAACGGCGCCGCGGCCACGTAGGCCGGCCGGTGCAGGCGGGTGCGCGCGACGCCGCCGTGCATGGGCTGTGCATACCCGGGCCCCTCGCGCGGCACATGCCCGGGCACATACCCGGGCCGGAAGATGTAGGCCCGCAGCGGCAGCGCCAGCAGCGCCTCCTCGGCCGGATCCCCGTCCTCCGCGCCCGACACGTACAGGAACGCCGACCCCGGGGCGACCTCCGCCAGCGCCGTCCCGGCGGCCAGGGCGACGTCCGCCGGAGAACCCTCCGGGCAGCAGAAGCAGGCGTCGTGGCCCGCCAGCGCGTCCCGTACGGGCGCGAGGTCGGACAGATCGGGGCGCACGAGCTCGCGCAGCTTGGGATGCCGCTCCCCGATGGGGACGCGGGAGACGGCGAGCACCGCCCCGACGCGGTCGTCGGCCAGGCACACCCGCAGCACGCCCCGCCCGATCACGCCCGCCGCCCCCACGACGATCACCTTCACGGATCCTTGCCTCCCAGGTCCCTGGCGGCCTCCCGCAGCACGGACGGCGCCCATGGCGGGATCTCCAGGCCGAGCGTGGAGATCCCGAGGGTCCACCGGCAGTCACCCTCGCCGCCGGTCGGCACGGGCACGGTGATGGCCGCGCACGCCACCTCTTCCCGGTACTGGCCGTGCTCCTCCACCACCTGCCCGGGACGCAGCCCGTACAACTCCTTCTCCACGTCGTCGGCGGTGGCGGGTGTGCGGGAGGTGAAGCGGCGCAGCCCCGACTCCTCGAGGATCGCGCGCCGCTCGGCGGGCGGCAGCGCGACCAGCAGCGCCTTGCCGAGCGCGGTCGCGTGCGGCGCGGCCTCCAGCCCGGCCTGGAGGTCCTCCAGCCACGGCGAGTAGAGGCCCTCGGCCACCTCGGCGACCACCAGCCGTCCCTCGGTCAGCCGCGCCAGGTAGGCGGTGTGGCCGGTGCTGGCGGCCAGGTGGCCGAGCACGGCGCGGGCGTTGGGCGGGCGGCCCAGCGCGCCGAGCATCTCGTGGAAGCGCTCGGCCACCTGCGGGCCGGGCAGATAGTCGCCGCTGGGCAGCCGGAGCAGGTAGCCCTCGTAGCAGAGCGTGCGGACCAGATGATAGGAGGTGGAGAGGTTGAGCCCGCACCGGCGGGCGATCACCTTGACCGTCAGCGGCCGGTCGGACTGGGCGACCTCCTCCAGCACGCGCAGTGCGCGTGACACGCTGCGGATCAGGTCGCTGGGTTCATCGCCGCTCATGCACCCCAGCATCCGCCGTGGCGGGCCGGTGCGCCATTTGAAAAGTTGACCGTGTGGACGATACTGGGATTGAACCAGTGACCTCTTCCGTGTCAGGGAAGCGCTCTCCCGCTGAGCTAATCGTCCTTGGAGCGGAAGACGGGATTCGAACCCGCGACCCTCACCTTGGCAAGGTGATGCTCTACCACTGAGCCACTTCCGCGCCCGCCCGGCCGGTGCCGGGCGACGAGAGAACTCTAGCGAAAACTCGCCGACTCCCCAAACCGGAGCGCTCCGACCTGCTCGGCGTACCAGGTGATCCCGGCGACGTGGGCGGCGATCTCACGCAGCGTCCAGTTCGGGTCGCGCGGGGTGTCCCAGGCGCTGGGGGCGGTGGCGTAGCGGTGCACGTACGCCTGGGCCAGGCGGGGCCAGCGGGCGCGTGCCTCGTCCAGGTCGAGCTCGGTGAAGCGGGCCCAGTCGGAGTCGAGCGTCACGGTCCGCCCGTGCCAGGGGGTGTCGAGCGGCGGCTCGCCCGCCAGCAGCGCCTCCACCTCGGCCAGGTGGTCGACGAGGTGGTCCTGGATGCGGCGGGCGGCCTTGGCGGGGGTCCACAGGCCCTCGGTGACGATCGGCCTGCCGTCCCAGGCGAGCCAGGTGGCGGCCAGGGCCAGGCAGCGGTCGGCGGCCTCGGCCACGGCGATCGCGGGGTTCGTCGCGGAATCGGTCATGGCCCGATCCTGGCCGCCGGACGTTCAACCGGGGGTCTAAGCGTGCCCGCCGTTGATGGCAACCGGGGGTCTAAGCGTGCCCGCCGTTGACGGCGACCGGGGGTCTACGTGTGCCCGCCGTTGACGGTGACGCGCTCGCCCGTGATGAACGCGGCCGCGTCCGAGGCGAGGAAGCAGACCGCTCCGGCGATGTCGCCGGGGGTGCCCATGCGGCCCAGCGGCACCTCGGCCAGGTACTCGTCCACCTCCAGGCCCGCGTGGCGCTCGACCGGGATCCAGCCGGGGGCGACGAGGTTGACGGTGACGCCGTGCGGGCCGAGCTCGCGGGCCCAGGAGCGGGTGAGCGCCTGCTGCGCCGCCTTGGCCGCGATGTAGGCGGACATGCGGGGCAGCGCGCGGTCGACCACGTCGGAGCCGATCTGGATCACCCGGCCGCCGCCGCGCTCCTTCCATCCGGGCAGGAAGGCCCGTACGAGCAGGGTGGGGCTCTTGACGAAGAACGTGAGCTGGTCGAGGTGGTCCTGCCAGGTCAGGTCCTCGATCGGCACCTCGGGCTGCGGCCCGGTGGCGTTGAGCACGAGCGCGCCGACCGGCCCGAGCCGCCCGGCGACGGTCTCGGCCAGCGCGCGGGTCGACTCCTCGTCGGTCACGTCGGCGGCGAACGTCTCCGCCCGGCCGCCCGCGGCCCGGATCCCGTCCGCCACCCGCTCGGCTCCGTCGTGGTCGGAGCGGTAGTTCACCGCGACGGTCCAGCCGTCGCCCGCCAGCCTGCGCGCGATGACCGCGCCGAGCCCCCGCGACGCGCCCGTGACGAGCGCGACCTTTGCCTCAGTTGTCACGGTCGCGAGCCTATTGCTTCGTCCGGCGGCGAAGGATGGGTGGGCTAACGTCACGGTATGGCTGCTGACCACACCGTTCGTGACGCCGACATCGCCCCCGTGGCGGCGCTGATCGCCGACCCCACCCGGGCGGCCATCCTGACGGCGCTGCTGGGCGGGCGCGCGCTGGCGGCGGGCGAGCTGGCCCGGCTGGCCGGGGTGAGCGCCGCCACCACGAGCGCGCACCTGGCGCGGCTGCTCGACGGCGGCTTCGTCACCGTGGTCCAGCAGGGCCGGCACCGCTACTACCGCCTGTCCGGGCCGGAGGTGGCCGAGGTCCTGGAGGTGCTGGCCCGCGTCAGCGCCCGCCCGCCGGTGCGGTCGCTGCGCCAGTCGCGGCAGGCCCGCCTGCTGGAGGAGGCGCGTACGTGTTACGACCACCTGGCGGGGAAGGCGGGGGTGGCGCTGCTGGAGGCGTTGCGCGGCAGCGGCTGCCTGGCGGGGGAGGAGGTCACCGCCGAGGGGGAGCGGCTGCTGGCCGGGATCGGCGTGCACGTGGCCGGGGCGCGCGCGACCAGGCGGCGCTTCGCCCCGGAATGCCTCGACTGGACCGAGCGGCGGCCCCATCTCGGCGGCGCGCTCGGCGCGGCGGTCACGGCGGTGCTGCTGGAACGCGGCTGGTTCCGGCAGGGCGCGGCGCCCCGCGCGCTGACCCTCACCGACGAGGGCAGGAGTGAGCTGGCGGCGCTCTTCCCGAGCCACGTGACAGCGCCCTGGAGTAAGGAGCTAACCTGGCAATCGCCGGTTACCTAAGCGGGAGAAAACACATCATGCGCGACAACGGAGTCGTGAACGTCGGTCCCGAACCCCTCACCTTCGACGACGTCATCCGGGTGGCCCGCCACGGCGCCGCCGTACGCCTCACCGACGACGCCATGGCCGCCGTCGCGGCCTCCAGGCAGCGGGTGGACGAGCTGGCCGAGAGCCCGGTCCCCGCGTACGGGGTGTCCACCGGGTTCGGCGCTCTGGCCACCCGCCACATCGACCCCTCGCTGCGCGCCCAGCTCCAGCGCTCCCTGGTGCGCTCCCACGCCGCCGGCAACGGGCCCGAGGTGGAGACCGAGGTGGTGCGCGCGCTCATGCTGCTGCGCCTGCACACTCTGGCCACCGGCCACACCGGCGTGCGGCCGACCACGGCCAAGGCCCTGGCCGCCCTCATCAGCTCCGGCATCACGCCGATCGTCCACGAGTACGGCAGCCTCGGCTGCTCCGGCGACCTGGCCCCGCTGGCGCACGTCGCGCTCACGCTCATGGGCGAGGGCGTCGTCCGCGACCCGTCCGGCAACGTCACGGCGGCGGGCGAGGCGCTCAAGCAGGCCGGGATCGAGCCCGTCGAGCTGGCCGCCAAGGAGGGCCTGGCGCTCATCAACGGCACCGACGGCATGCTCGGCATGCTCGTGCTGGCCATCGACGACCTCACCCGGCTCGTGCGCACCGCCGACGTGAGCGCCGCGATGAGCGTCGAGGCGCTGCTCGGCACCGACCGCGTGTTCGCCCCCGAGCTGCAGGCGCTGCGCCCGCAGCCAGGCCAGGCGCTCGCCGCCGCCAACATGGTGAAGATCCTGGCCGGCTCCGGCATCATGGCCAGCCACCGCGACCCGGAGAACTGCACCCGCGTCCAGGACGCCTACTCGCTGCGCTGCGCCCCCCAGGTCGCCGGCGCCGCCCGCGACACGATCGCGCACGCCGCCGCCGTCGCCGGCTGGGAGCTGGCCAGCGCCGTCGACAACCCGGCGGTGCTCGCCGACGGCCGCGTCGAGTCCAACGGCAACTTCCACGGCGCGCCCGTCGCGTACGTGCTCGACTTCCTGGCGATCGTGGCCGCCGACCTGGCCTCGATGTCCGAGCGGCGCACCGACCGCTTCCTCGACGTGGCGCGCAACCACGGGCTGCCCGCGTTCCTGGCCGACGACCCCGGCGTCGACTCCGGCCACATGATCGCCCAGTACACGCAGGCCGCGATCGTGTCGGAGCTCAAGCGCCTGGCCGTGCCCGCCAGCGTCGACTCCATCCCGAGCTCGGCCATGCAGGAGGACCACGTCTCGATGGGCTGGTCGGCCGCCCGCAAGCTGCGCCGCTCCGTCGACGGGCTGACCCGGGTGCTGGCCGTCGAGGTGCTCACCGCTGCCCGCGCGCTCGACCTGCGCCGCCCGCTCGAGCCCGCCCCCGCCACGGCCGCCGTGGTCAAGGCGCTGCGCGAGACCGTGCCGGGTCCCGGCCCTGACCGCTTCCTCGCGCCGGAGATCGAGGCCGCCGTGCGGCTCGTCGCCGACGGCGGCGTGGTCGAGGCCGTCGAGTCGGTGACCGGCCCGCTGGCCTAACGCCGGGGCAGCGCCACGATCGCGTCCACCTCCAGCAGCAGGCCGGGCATGAACAGCCGGGACACCTCCACGGTCGTGCTCGCCGGCGGCGTCCCGGTGATGTACTTCCTCCGTACGCGCCCGTACTCGACCCTGTCGTCCATGTTCGTCAGGTACGTGCGGATGAAGGCGAGATCGGCGAACGTGGCGCCCTGGTCGGCCAGGATGCGCGACAGGTTCTCGAAGACGCACTCGGCCTGGGCCGCCATCGAGCCTTCGCCGACCACGTCGCCGTTCGCGTCGAAGGCCGCCTGGCCCGAGACGTACAGCATGTCGCCCACGCGGACCGCGTGCGAGTACATGCCGTTCGTGGCCGGAACCGCCGCCGGGTTCAGTGGCACCGCCCGGCCCGGCGCGGCGGGCCGGGCGACGTGCCCGGCGATCGCGGTCAGGTCGCGCTCGCCCAGGCCCGCCGCCTCGGCCTCGCGCAGGCGGCGCAGCGCGGCGGCGGCCAGCGAGGCGCCGTCCCACGCGGCCAGGTCCAGATCCTTGGCCGCCAGCCCGAGCGCGTAACGGGTCTCCCGCGCGGGCGCGGCCAGCCGCCCGGCCAGCGCGCCGAGCGGGGTGCCCGCCAGCACGGCGGCGAGCGCGTCCCGGTCCACGCCGTGCGCCTCGCCGTACGCGAACGTCTCCGCGAGCAGCACCTGGGCGGGCACGAGCGCGCTCATGACGGCGAGCTTCAGCGCCGCGCCCGCGCCCAGCGGCCCGAGCTCCCGCACGGTGCCGAACACCGCCAGCACCTCGCGCACGGCCGCCACGTCGCCCCCGGCCAGCACGGTCAGCGTGCCCTCGGCCGCCGGGGCGACGCTGCCCAGCACCGGCGCGTCCACCAGGCCCGCCTCGGGCGGCAGCAGCGCCCGCAGCTCGCGCACCGCGTCCGGGCCGATCGTCGACATCTCCACCACGGTCACGCCGGGCCGCAGCCCCGGCAGCGCCGCCGTCAGCACCTCGCGCACCGCGTCGCCGTCGCGCAGCATCGTGATGACCAGGTCCGCCCCGGCCACCGCCTCGGCGGGCGAGATCCCGGTCCCGCGCCGCCACGTCGTCACCTCGTGCCCGGCCTCCGCGAGCCGCCGGGCCATGGGGACGCCCATGCGCCCCTGTCCAAGAAATGCAATCACGTCACCATTGAAGGGATTCGCACGGTATTCCACCACCGACTAGATTGCATGCCAGCCATGCCTGACGTGAATGCCTTCGACACCGCGGCCCTGCGCCTGTTCGACGAGGTGGCCAGGGGCGGCTCGTTCACGGCCGCCGCCGAGCTGCTCGGCCAGACCCAGTCGGCCGTCTCCCGGCGCGTCGCCGCCCTGGAACGCGCCGCCGGCGGCCCGCTGTTCGAACGGCTGCCCAGGGGCGTGCGGCTCACCCCCGCCGGGGCCGCGCTGCACCGGCACGCCACCGCGGTGCTCGACCGGCTCGACCGGGCCAGGGAGGAGCTGGCCGCCATCCACGGCGGCAGCGGCGGCACGCTGCGCGTGGGCGCGTTCGCCACGGCCAACGCCGAGCTGGTGCCCGCGACGCTCAGCCGCTTCGCCGACCGGCGGCCCGGCGTGGAGCTGCGGCTCGTCGAAGCGCTCAGCCCCCGCCTCACCGAACGGCTCCAGGCCGGTGCGCTGGACCTGGCCGTTATCAGCGACTACCCGGCCGGGCTGCCCGGCGACGGCGGCGGCCGCGTCGTCCACCTGCGCGACGACCGGCTGCTGGTCTGCCTGCCGCACGGGCACCGGCTGGCCGGCGAGGACGCCGTCGACCTGCGCGAGCTGGCCGGCGAACGGTGGATCGAGGCGGCGCCGCGCGGCCAGCCGACGCTGCTCGCCGCCGCCTGCGCCGCCGCCGGGTTCACCCCGCGCGGCGGGCTGCGGGTGGCCGAGTGGTCGGGCAAGTTCGGCTGCGTCGCCGCCGGGCTCGGCGTCACCCTCGTCCCCGAGCTCGCCGCCCGCGCCGTCCCCGCCGGGCTCGTGCTGCGCCCCCTGCGGGACGAGCTGCCCGTGCGGAAGGTGTACGCTGCCCTGCCCGAAGCGCCACTGCCCGCGGCGCTGGAGTTTGTCCGAATGCTGAAAGAATGGGAAGCGTGTACGGCTTCGCCCACCTGAACGGCCGGCTCGCCACCGGGCTGCGTGACGTGACCACCGACCTGGCCGCGCTCGACTCCGAAGGCTGGTGGGCCGTCGTGGTCGGCTTCGAGGGCAAGGTCACCTGCGCCCGCTTCGACCAGGTGCGCCAGGCCCCGCTGCCCCGCCCGCGCGCCCCCTGGCAGGGCCCGCGCCCCGGCGACTGGCGCGGCTCCCTCGACCAGGACGCCTACGAGCGGGGCGTCCGCACCATCCGCGACCACATCGAGCGCGGCGAGGTCTACCAGGCCAACCTGTGCCGGGTGCTGACCGCGCCGCTCCCCGACGGGGCCGACCCGCTCGCCCTCGCCGCCCGCCTCGCCGAGGGCAACCCCGCCCCCTACGCGGGCGTCATCCAGGTGCCCGGCCTCGCCGTCGTGTCCGCCTCGCCCGAGCTCTACCTGTCGCGCGACGGCGACGTCGTCGAGTCCGGCCCCATCAAGGGCACCGGCGTCACCGCCGGCGACCTGCTGGAGAAGGACCACGCCGAGAACGTGATGATCGTCGACCTGGTCCGCAACGACCTCGGCCGGGTCGCGGCCGTCGGCACCGTCGAGGTGCCCCGGCTGTGCGCCGTCGAGGAGCACCCCGGGCTCGTCCACCTCGTCTCCACCGTGCGCGCCAGGCTCGCGCCGGGAGCGGGCTGGCCCGAGCTGTTCGCCGCCACGTTCCCGCCCGGCTCGGTCACCGGCGCGCCCAAGTCGTCGGCCCTGCGCATCATCAATGCGCTCGAACCCGAGCCGCGCGGGCCCTACTGTGGGGCAGTGGGCTGGGTCGACGCCGACCGGGGCACGGCGGCGCTGGCCGTCGGCATCAGGACGTTCTGGATGAGCGGCGGCGAGATCCGCTTCGGCACCGGAGCGGGCATCACCTGGAGCAGCGACCCCCGGCGAGAGTGGCTCGAAACCGAGCTCAAGGCGTCCAGGCTCATGGCACTGGCATCCTCAGGAGGAAATCGATGAACATCCCGGTCTGGGTCAACGGAGAGCTGATCGACCCCGCGCAGGCCACCGTCTCGGTGTTCGACCACGGGCTCATGGTCGGCGACGGCGTCTTCGAGACCGTGAAGATCGTGCGCGGCGAGGTCTTCGCGCTCACCCGCCACCTCGACCGGCTCGCGCTGTCGGCCCGCCGCATGGACCTGCCGGAGCCCGACCTCGACGCGATCGCCGACGGCGTCGCCCGGTGCCTGGAGGCCGCCCCCGCCTGGGCGCTCGGCCGCGTCCGCATCACCTACACCAGCGGCCCGGGCCCGCTCGGCTCCGACCGCGGCGACCAGGGCACGACCTGCGTCGTCATCGTGGACGAGCAGAAGCCGTTCCCCGCCACGGCCAAGGTCACCGTCGTGCCCTGGCCGCGCAACGAGCGCGGCGCGCTGTCCGGCGTCAAGAGCACCTCCTACGGCGACAACGCCAAGGCCCTGGCCTACGCCAAGACGCGCGGCGGCGGCGAGGCCGTTTTCGGCAACCTGGCCGGCAACCTGTGCGAGGGCACCGGCTCCAACGTCTTCATCGTCCGCGACGGGCAGCTGCTCACGCCGACGCTCGAGTCCGGCTGCCTGGCCGGCGTGACCCGCGCCCTGGTCCTGGAGTGGTTCGGCGCCGAGGAGGTCGACGTGCCGCTGAGCGCCCTCTACGGGGCCGAGGAGGCGTTCCTCACCTCGACCACGCGCGACGTGCAGCCGATCAGCCTCGTCGACGAGACCGAGCTGCCGGCCGCGCCGGGGCCGATCACGGCCAAGGCGATGCGCGTCTTCGCCGAGCGCTCCGCCGCCGACCTCAACCCCTGACCTGCCGGGTCCGGCGGGCGTGATCATGACGAGGCGGGCGGAGACGTGATGGCGGGGCAGGGCGCGACACCGGCACGACGGCGGAACAGGGCGGTGGCGGGCGTGGTGTCCGTCGTGGCCGCGGCCGCCGTCGTGGCCGCCGGCGTGGCCGCCGGCCTGGCCTGGTGGCAGGGCGGCGGCGACCCCGCCGCCACCACCGCGGCCGTACGCCCCCTGCCCGCCGCCTCACCGCCGGCCGGGCCGTCGCTCGCCGCCTCCTTACGGCATGCGCTGGCGCGCACCCCGGCGGCCGATTTCACCTACGAGGGCGGGCTGTCGCAGAGCGACTTCTACGCCGACGCGCGGGGCCGCATCGCCCACCGGCGGGGCGGCGCCGAGCTCGCGATGACCGTCACCTCGCCCGCCTCCGAGAACAGGCCCGTCGAGGTCACCGTCCGCGACGGCCGCCCCGGCAGGGTCCCCGAGGGCGTGGCCGACCACGCCCGGGTGATCGCCGTCCTGGCCTCCACCGGCACCGCCGCCGCGCTGGCCGCCGCCACCACCGGCGTGACCCGTACGGGAGACGTCCACCGCGGCGAGGTGCCCGCCACGGACGCCCCGCAGGACGTCCAGGAGCTGCTGCGCGACATCGCCGGCGGCTGGAGCAGGGACGAGCTGGCGCGCAGCACCCTCGTCTGGACGCTCACGCTCGGCGCGCACGGCCTGCCGTCACGGTTCGCCGTCGAATGGCGGGCGCCGGTCCAGGGCGCGGTGCTCACCTCGTCCTGGACCACCGCCTACAGCGGCTGGCGCGCCGCTCAGTAGCTCTTCTGCGTCTGCACGTTGAAGTCGGCCATCTCCACCTTCGCGGCCGGGTCGGTCAGCGGGTCGTCGATCCGCAGCACGTCCAGGCCCTCGCGGATGTCCGCCGAGTACACGTACCCGTTGTAGTAGTAGGCCGACCACGAGCCCGCGATGCCGCCGTCGTCACCGTCGAACGGGCCGCGCTCGAAGTAGCCGATCTCCTTGGGGTTGTCGGAGTCGGTGAAGTCGACGAACGACACCCCGCCCTGGTACCAGGCCTGGACCATGATGTCCTTGCCCGGCACGGGCAGCAGGGAGCCGTTGTGGGCGACGCAGTTCTCGTCCTCCTGCTGCTCACGCGGGATCTTGAAGTAGCCGCGCTTCTGCAACTGGCCGTCGACCAGGTCGTAGACCGCGTCGGCGCCCTTGGTGGCGGGCGTGTTGCGGTCGCAGGTGGCCGCCGAGCCGCCGCCGAGCTCGTCGGTGAACAGCACCTTGGTCGCGTCGTTGTTGAACGTCGCCGAGTGCCAGATCTGGAAGTTCTCCCGGTCGCTGACCTGCTGCAGCAGCTTGGGGTTGAGCGGGTCGGCGATGTCCAGCAGGAAGCCGTCGCCGAAGCAGGCGGCCGCGGCCAGGTTCTTCTCCGGGTAGGCGGTGATGTCGTGGCAGCCGGTGGCCTCCTCGTGCCCCTGGATGGGCAGGTCGGGCGAGGCCGCGACGCGGGCGGCGGCCGGGTTGGCCATCGGGATCTCGACGATCTGGATCAGCTTGTGCGGCGGCGGGCAGGTCGTCGACTCCGGCTCGGGCCCCGGCGACGACACGTACACGAACAGCGTGTCGTCCTTGGGCACCATCGTGTGCGTGTGCGAGCCGCAGTCGGTCGCCACGGCCGACACGAACCGCGGGCTGGACTTGTCGCTGATGTCGAAGATGCGCAGCCCTTCCCAGGCGCGCTCGCCGTCGGTCGAGTCGCAGCCCTCGCCGCTGCGCGGCTCGTCCACCGACAGGATCAGCAGGTCGCGGTAGACCGACACGTCGTTCTGCTGGGCCGGGCAGGCCACCTGGCTCACCGTCTTGGGGTTGGCCGGGTCGCTGATGTCGAAGACCGTGAAGCCGCCGAAGTTGCCCATGTACGCGTAGTCGCCCTGGAAGGCCAGGTCGGTGTTCCAGTCCATCGGGCCGTTGAGCGGGGCGGCGCGCGGGACGTTCGCCACGTGCTTGACGTTGTCGCTCATCCGGATCTCGCCCGGCTTGAGCGCCTGGCCCGCCGGCGTCCCGGCCGTGCTGCCCGGCGGATCGGCCTGCGGTGGTCGCTCCGGGCCCGCCGCGCATGCGGATACGAGCAGAACGGCCGCGCACAGCACGGCCCCCCGTAGCCTGGCCAAGATCACGCCTGTCCCCCTCGTTTCATAGCTCAGTATGGAAGCTATGCCAGCGAGGTCCGGAATGCGCGCACTATTGGTCACAGTTCTGATGCTGAACGCCCTGGCAGCCTGCTCACAGGCGCCGAGCGGGCCGTCCGCGGTCGGCACCGGAGCGCCCGTCATCGTGCCCGAAAAGCCCGGCGCGCCGGGCCGCACGGCCACCCCGGGCGAACGCGTCGGGCAGGGCGCGGCCACCCCCGCCGCCGCCGACGTGCGCTTCGCCGAAGGCATGATCCCGCACCACCGCCAGGCCCTGGAGATGACGGGCCTGGTCGCCAACCGCGGCCGCAGCGAGGAGGTCCGCAGGTTCGCCGACCAGATCGCGCTCACCCAGCAGCCCGAGATCGACCTCATGACGAACTGGCTCACGCTCGTCGGCCGCCCCGCCCCCCGCGGCCACGCCCACCGCGGCGGCGACGGCTACGGCATGGCCACCGAGGAACAGCTCCAGGCACTGCGCGCCGCCCGCGGGGGCGCGTTCGACCGGATGTTCCTGCAGCTCATGATCCGGCACCACGAGGGCGCGGTGAAGATGGCGGGGGAGGAGCTGGCCGAGGGCAAGGACCAGCGCATGCGCATGATGGCCAGGGACGTCTACGCGGGCCAGCGCATCGAGATCGCCCGGATGCGCAAGACCCTGGAGAAGCTGCCCGCCTGACTCAGGACGGCCAGAGCATGTTGGTCAGCTCGGCGTCCAGGTCCATGTAGTCGGTCTCGCGGCCGGCCGGCACCTTCTCGTACGTGCGGTGCAGGAACTCGGTCAGCGGGGCCAGCGGCACCTCGAAGAGCGCCTGCCCGAACGGCGAGGTCAGGCTGATGTGCAGGGTCCGCTCGCCGTCGTTGCGCGCCGGCCACACCTGCACGTCACCGTCGCCGACCCGGCGCACGATGCCCACCGTGAGCAGCTCACGGGCGAAGATCCACTCGACCGGTTCGTCGTTCCCTACGTGGAAAGCCATGCGGATGGCGTACGGGTCGTCGGCTGTGTAGCTCAGCCCGGCGAGCAGGGGGACGGTACTACGGTCGGGGACCACAAGCCGAAGGCCAAGCTCGGCGGAGACGGTGGTGCTGTTCATCGTCAGCCAAACCTTTTCGTCGTAGGTCCCCTCTACGGGGCTTGCACTGCTCTGGGCGGACTTCGTCCGGAGCTATGACGCGGAACGAAGAAACCTGTAGGAAAGATTCCGCTCCAAGGCCCTTCTGTAACGCAACTCACAGCTGGACATTTGGGCATCTACCTGGCTAAACGGCATCAATCGGGTCGTATTTGCGAGGGTTTTGCGTGTTGTGGGGCCAGTCCCGGCGAGCGCACCAAGAACGTTCCTGAGATGGATCACGGTCCGCGTCTACCCGGGACACGACGATGGTATGCCACCCGGCCCTCCCGCTGATGGGCAACCGCCGCCTTTCACCCGAATCCCGCCCGGCCGCCTCCCGCCCCCGCCGGGCAACCGTTTCGCCAGGGGGTCGGGAGTGCGGTATGGTTTTCCCCGTCGGCACCGCGAGGAGCCGCACAGGGCGGGCGATTAGCTCAGCGGGAGAGCGCTTCGTTCACACCGAAGAGGTCACTGGTTCGATCCCAGTATCGCCCACCATGAAGTAGCAGGTCAGAGGGGCTTCGGAGTAGATCCGGGGCCCCTTCTGCATGTCTGGGAAGTCAATGGGAGCCAATCGGGGAGCCATCTCACTCGGACTCTCTACCCGTGTCGGCTGTCGCCGAAGATCGTGTTCATCGCCTGGGCACCCTTGGTGATCACCGGCCGTAGCTGGTGCCGGTAGACCGCTTCCGTGACGCTGGTGCCCGCGTGCCCGACGAGATCGGCGATGGTCTCGATGGGTACGCCTTGGTCGCTCAGGATGGAGACGAACGAGTGGCGCAGCTCGCGCGGCGTCCACGCAGTCCCGAGCTGCGCATCCTTGGTGATCTTACGAAATGCCCGCCGTACGTTCGCCGCGTCGAGCGGTGTGCCGACGCTTGTACAGAACACCAGGTTGTGATCTTGCCATGCCTCGCCTGTCCTGAGCTTCTGGGCGGCTTGGCTGACGTGGTGGTGCCGGAGTGCCTCGGCCGCAAGCTTGGGCAGTTCAAGCGTGCGGCGCGACTTGCGGGTCTTGGTGTCACCTCCCTCTCGGACGGTGCGCCATACGTAGATGGCGAACTTCTTGTGCTTGAACCCTGCCTCGGTCACCGGCTGCCACGCCTTGCGGTCGGGAATCCAGGTGACCACGTGATCCCAGCGCAGCGCGCGGGCCTCCTCGGTGCGGACTCCGGTGGTGAGGCTGAGCACCACGTAGGCGTGGAGTTCGGACGACTTGGCTGCTTCGAGCACCGCTTCGGCTTGTTGCCGGGTGAGCGCTTTGCTCGGTCGTCCGTCCGTGCCCTTGGGCGTGGTGACCAGCTCCGCAACGTTCCTGAGCACCATGTCGCGTGCCTGAGCATGCCGGATGGCCCTCTTCAAGACGCTGTGGATCTCTCGAAGGGTGGTGGTGGCCAGCTCTTTCGCGAGCGCGTCAAGCCATTCGTCTACGTGATCCGCGCGTAGCTGCTGGAGTTTGATCTTCCCCAGCTTCGGGATGACGTGCGTCTCGGCGAGGATGCGCAGCTTGGTGACGGTGTTCTCGGATCGGCCCTTGAGACCTTTGCTGAGCCAGTCGTTGACGGCATCGCGCACGGTGTAGGTCTCCGACGCGGTGACGCCCGCCTCAAGGTCTTTGACGGCCTTGATCAGCTTGTCCTTGACGGCCGTCTTGGTCTTGGCCTTGCGCTTGAGGCGCTGGCGCTTGCCGCCGGGGCCGAACCCGAGGGAGATGGCCCCGGTGAAGCCGTCCCCCTCGGGATAGATGGTCGCTTCGTACTTGCCGATCAGGATCTTGGCCAAGGGATCACCCCTTCTCGTGACGGTTGAGGTACTCCTCGATCGCCTTCCTGATCACCCACGACACATCTCGTTCCTGCGACTCGGCGTACCTGCGGAGACGGTCTTTCAGTTCCGTGTCCACGCGTACGGGAGGCAGGGTGGTTCGGTCGCTCGTCATTGACGGCTTCCTTTCGTGTCATGCAGTTATCAAGAGGCGCTTGCCGGGTTGTGCGGTGGTGTCGCGCAACCCGGCTCTGTAGAACGTTGTAGCACGCTGCTCTACGCCTCGTCCACGGCTTCCAGCGAAGAGACGAACTCGGCAAGGTGGCGATCGGTGATCCGGCGCAGCTTGCCGATCTTGATGCTCTTGAGTTGGCCGGTGCGGAGAAGGAAGTAGACCTTGTCACGTCCGACGCTCAGCATCTCCGCGACTTGTTCGACGGTGTACGCCTGCATGTGCATCCCCCTCTCGGTCGGCGGGGTGTGCGGCTCCCTCGCGGTCATTGGTAACGGTGTGTGATTGTCCGTCCGTTCGTTCGTCCGCGCCTGTCACGCCCTCTACACGCGCAGACGCGCGGACGGACACGGACGGCGGACGCGGACGATTACGGATCGTGCACCTCTGGGAGGGCTCGCCAGCGGCCCCGAGAGACCTGTTCGACCTGGCGGGCACGGCTCAGGTCTTGGAGGCGTTGGTAGACCCATGTGCGGCGCATGCCGGTCTCGCGCATGAGATCGCCGATGCTCACGCCGTCGCTCGGTGCTCGCTTCAGTGTGGCTGTGAGGGTCTCCTCAGCCGTCCGTACGGTGCTGTCGCGGGCGTGTCGAGGGGACGGCCGGGCGGTGGGCTGGGCCGGTATGACGGGCATCTCAGCCGCGCGTTCCAGGGCTTGGGCCGACACCTCGTCGAGGGGCGGGCGGTGCTGCGCGTGCCGTTCGGCGGTGGCCTGTACGCCCTCGTCGTCGAGCAGGTAGCTGCGGGCGCGGCGGGGGATGTCGTGCTCCGGGGAGCTGATCAGGAACTTGCCGGGGGCATCCAGCTTGTGCGGGTGCCATCCGGCCTTGACCATGCCCTGTCCCAGGACGAGGTCGCCATCGCGGGCTTCGCGGACGCGGAAGCACAGCCTGACGTCCATCTGTGAGCGGACCGCGCTCTTGCCCATCGCGTCCTTGGACGGGCGTTGGGTGGCGGCGATCAGGTTGACCGCCGGCGCGCGGCCACGCCGGGCGATGGAGTCGGCGTAGTCGATCGCGCGTGGGGCTTCGCTGGCCAGTTCGGCGTATTCGTCGATGACGATGATCAGCGCCGGTCTGTCCGGTGATGGCTCCCACACGCGTTCGCCTCGCCTGGTGAGGTCGTCGGCGCGGCCGTCGAGGATGACCACGGCATCGGCGAGCAGGGTCTCTGCCTCCTGTGGGGTGGTGGCTATGCGGCCGATGCACGATGCCCAGGGCAGCAGTTCCATGCCGCGTTTGAGGTCGACGGCCCAGAGGATCACGTCTTGGCAGGCGGTCAGGTCGCCGAGCAGGACGTTGACGCCACCGGACTTGCCGGCCCCCGACATGCCCGCGAACAGGGCATGTCGTCTGAGCAGGGGGACGCGGACGGGTGCGCCGTCCTCGAACAGTCCCAGCTTGGCCGGTTGGGTGATCGAGGTGATGGACGGGCCTGGCCAGGTGATGGCGTTGGCGTGCGGGTCGGTCTCTATCACCCGCACATCCGCGCGGTTGGCCTTCTTGCTGGCCACGGGCTGGACGCGGATGCCGCCGCGTGTGGTGCCGAGTGCCGATTCCAGGCGGGGGACGGCGTTGATGGCGTCTTCGACGGTCTGGCCCACTCCCAGTCCGAGGCGGAAGCGGTAGCCCCACAGGTCCACCATGGCCGATTGGATGCGGGACCCGGCCAGGCCGACGGCTTGGGCGATGTCCGGCCAGGCGGCCAGTGTGCGCTCCACCCGTACGCGGGCACGCCTGCGGCGGTGCGCCCACCAGGGCACGGCCAGGACGATGGTGCCGATGCCCAGGACGGCGGGCAGGGGGTTCCTGAACGGGCCGAAGTGGGTGGCCAGGGTGAGCCAAGTTCCGGCGAACGCCGTGGTGACGGCGGCGTAGCCGCGTTCGATCGGTCGTGGCAGGTTGACCCACCGGCCCCCGATGGCCAGCGCGCCCGCCACGATGACGGTGGCGATGATCAGGGCGGGCCACCATTCGGGGAACCAGTGCCGCATGGCGAGGCTTGCGATCAGGAGGGACGTGGCCATGGTGAGTGGGGCGAGTTCGGAGCGGTACCGCCAGGCCAGACGGGCGATACCGGCGATGGCCAGGGGCGCGAACTCCAGGTCTTCGATTCCGGCGACGGGCTGGACGCCGTAGCGTCGCATCCGGCGTGCGTTGCGGCGGATCTCGTGACGTGAGGCGCGGTGCCGGCTCATCGGCCCTCACCGGCCGTCTGGTCGGGGTGGGTCTGGGCGTGCAACTCGTCGCGCACGTAGTACAGGGGTTCGTCGTCGCCGTCGTGGTCGGCCGCCAGGGTGGCGCGGATGGCGGCGAGCAGGTTGGCGCGCTGGTGGCGGATGCTGGTCAGCTCGGCGCGCAGTCCGGTGACCTCGTCAATCAGGGTCTCGATGTCGCCGAGCGCTGCGATCACGTACGCCCGGACGGATAGCGATGGGGTCGAGGTAAGCGCCGTCAGGAGTTGGGCGGCGGTGGTGTTGCGGTGGGCAACCTCCTGGAGATCGGTGTGCGGGTAGGGGTGGCGGTGGGTCATCAGGCATCACGTCCTTCGGTCGGGGACAGGGGTCAGTGGCTGGTGAGCCAGCTCAACGCGGCGCGCATGATGGCGCGGATGTCGGGTGCGAACGTGGTGGCGGCCAGTAGGAAGCCGAACAGCAGCGTGATCAGCGCGTGCCACCAGCGCAGTCCCAGGTAGCGCCAGGCGATGAACACCAGTGCGCCGAACACGAGCACCAGCGGGACGGTGACGGTCATAGGCTTCACCTCCTCTCGCAGACGAGTTCGATAGGTGGTTAGGGTCAGATGCCGTCGTGGCGGGACTTGCGGCGGTGCCAGCGCCAGCGGGCGCGGCACTTGCGGCACCGCTGGTTGCCGGGCGTTGCGGGGGCGCCGCACGGGCACCGGCCAGGCAGGAACGGGAACGTGCGCATCAGGGCTTCACCTCCTCCCGGCATAGGCGGTCGGCCGGCCGCGGTGGGCGTAGGTGCCCAGCAGGCGGCGGCTCAGGGCTCCGGTGGGGGCGTGGCGGCGGTCCTCGGCACGGATCACGGCGACCGCCACCACGAACAGCGTCAGCGTGGCGACCGACAGGGCCAGGGCCAGGAACACGACGAACAGTCCGATGTCCACTGCTCACGCCCCCTCGATCTCGTCGAGGGCGATCGCGTCGCGGTAGAAGTCGCGTGCGGCGCGGCGCTCGATCGCGGCCTGGGTGATGAGGACGGCTTCGTAGCGGACGCTGCCGAAGGCGATGCCGGCGACGTGGTGCCCGTTCTCGGCGATGGGCGTGGTGCCCAGCAGGGCGGCGATGCGCCCGACTTCGGTGATCGCCTCGGCCTCGGTGGTGGCTTCGGTGTCGTAGTTGGTGTGTACCGACACCCGGACGGGTCCGTATCTGGGAACGGGCACCTGCGGGTGGCTGTCCAGGAACGCCGCCAGGGCGCGCAATCCGCTGATCAGTTCGCGGCGGTGGTGGTGCTGAGCTGGGCTCATCTAGATCACATCCCTTCCGTTTCCGGTGACCTACGAGGTGAAGGTAGGTTCCGGGGAAGGGGTGAACCCATCGCGCGATGTGATCATGTAGTGAGATCAAAAACATCCGGCGATGAGATGGATCAATCCCGTGGTGAGATAACCCCAAGCTCACGGCACGCGTCCATGAAGAGACCCCCGACAGAGCCCTTGGGAACTGGCGCTCGCGCGAGCGCAGAGGACTCTGCCGGGGGCGTTGACGCGACGACGCAGGACGCGGGGCAAGGTGTGAGCGAGCCGGTCAACCGCACCGTCGCGCGTCTGTGGGGCCTCCCTCAGGGTTGATCCGGCACGGCTCCATTCCGTGCAGCTCGACGACCTGAGCGGTGGCGAGCGCGTAGGGGTGGTGCTGGAAGTCGTCCCAGGCAACGAACACGTTGTGAGCCGTGGGCATGACCGTGTCGAGCAGCCCGGGGCGATACAGGTCCGCCAGCACGCCGACGCTGCGGGCGGCGGTCACGGTGAAGACGGTGAAGTCCTCACGCAACATGGGGCACTCCTCCAGCGCCTTCGGAATGCACCGCCAGCAGGTCGGCGGGGCGTTGGTGCGTCCGCTGTGCAGCCCGGTGCGCTCGAACACCGTCTTGGTCAGCGGCCACGGAATCAGAGCCGACGCGGAATCGGTCGCTGGGGTGCCGCATACCTGGCACAGCAGCTTGTCCATGCACCTCCACTGCCTGCGCGTGTTCAGCTTGCGCATGCGCTCGGTGCCGCGTGTGGCCGGATGGTCGCGAAGGTCGCGGGTACGGGCTCGCAGGATGCCGCCTTCTCTGCGCACCTTGGCCGCGTGCAGGCTTACCCAGTCTCCGGGGCGTGATGGCAAGTAGGCCAGCCGCAACCTGCCCGCATGCGGTACGAACCCGATCGGGTCGTTCACCAGCTCGTTGGCGAATGCGATGGTGTACGGGATCGTCGAGTAGCCGCTCACGCCAGACCACCCTTCTGGAATGGCATCTCGCCAGACGGGGCCGGTGTGGGCTGGGAGTGCTTAGGCGGGGCAGATCGCAGGTCTCCGATGCGCGCGGCGATGCGCCCGGCTGCTCTCTGCGGCTCTGCCGATGGGTGCCAGGCGTAGATGGGGCGATCTCGTCGATCGTTCCAGCCTGAACACCACCAGAAGAGATCACCGTTCGTCCACACGACCAGGCCGCGTGAAACCGACACCACGGCCAGCCCGTAGCCTTCGTTCACATCGGTTGTGATCCCATGGGCGGCCAGCTCTCGTTGCAGCCGGACAGCCACGGCAACGGCGGTGATGGGAGCGAGACGAGGCGTCTCTTGCTCCGGAGTCATGTGCCGGCCTCCCGCAATCGGCTCACCGATCAATGGATGGCGGTAGCCAGACAAATGCGGATCTTCGGAACTACTCAGATCAGCTCTGACCTGCGCCACGGACTGATGTGAGGTTTCCAAGCAAAGCGGTTCCGCATAATCTCACCGTGATATCTCACGGTGTGATGGACTAAGAACAGCTCCACTACTCCCGGAAGGCAGCGCTACCAGGGGAACGGAACGCCGCCATGACGATGGACCAAGAGCGAGTTCGCCATGTCCTTGAGACTGTTTTCGCACGTCAGGACGTGGAAGATGTCTGCAAACAGCGTGATCTCGGCGGCGTTATCCGCATCCTGACCAAGTACGGCATCACCCAGGGCCAGATCTCGAACCTCACCGGAATCCCTCAAGGGCGCGTCAGCGAGTACAAGAGTGGCAAGCGCGTTCCGACCGCAAAGCATACATTTGAGTCGTTTGCTGATGGTTTGGGCATGCCTGGCCACTTGCGACGCCATCTGGGCTTGGCGTCCTCCGGTGGCGGTGGCGGTGTGCGAGTTGTCAGCGATGGGGTGCAGATCCCTACGGACACATTCGACTTGCAGCTCTTCGCTGAAGCGATCGGGAAAAGGGGCGAGCCGTTGAAGCGCCGCGAACTACTGGCCATGGTGGCACAACTCGGTGCCCAGTCAGCTCTGGCGCAAAGTGAGGCATGGGAGAAAGTAGCCTTCGCTCTGTCCAGGCCCAGCGCCATTGACGAAGCCGTGGTCCGGGAGATGGAGGCGAGAGCCGCCGGGTTCCACCGCCTCGAAGAGATGCTTCCTGCCCATACGATCTTCAAGGGCTTGGCGGCCCACCTGAACGAGGTCGGCACCATCCTGAACGGCACAGCCACAGACCCCAAGGATGAGCTTCGCAAGCGCTTGATCGTGGTCGCCGGCGAGAGCAGCGTGCTTGCTGGCTGGATCGCAACAGACCTCGGCAACATCTCTGCGGCACGGAACTTCTATGACACCGCCGAAAAGGCGTCGAAGGAAGCCGGTGACCCAGCGATCATCGCGTGCGCGTTCGGATATAGGAGCTACATACCGAGCGGTAAAGGTAACCACGGTAGAGCCAGAGCCCTCCTGACCACCGCTCTACAGCACTTGCCCGTGAATACCTCCCCTGGAACCACATCCTGGCTTGCTGCTAGACATGCGGAAGAGAGCGCGGCACTCGGCGAAAGTGAAGCAGCTCTTCAGTCGTGGCAAGCAGCACGCGAAGCCTTCAACATTGCAGATCCGGAAGAGGACCGCGTATGGACTCGGTTCCTGGATCGGGATCGTTTCGACTCCTTCGCCATCTCCACCTACGCTCAGATCGGCCGACTGGACGAGGCTGAGGCGGTCGCGCATGCGGTCATATCGCGCCTGTCCGAGGTGGAGAGGAAGCGGGCAGGCATCATCCTTGGAGACATTGCTACAGCCCATATCGTGCACGGCTCAGTCCAGGAGGCAGCCAAAGCAGCACGAGAGGGTCTAGCCGTAATTCGCGAGACAGAATCCGGCATTTGGCTACCACGATTCATTGTCATTGGAGAAGCACTCAGACGCTGGCAGACACAACCATCAGTACGCGCCTTCCTGGAGGATCTGGCCATCACTAAGCGTCAATTCTCCGCGTCTCCGCGCTGATCCAGGCCAGGTATTCTTCACTACCCGTGATGATCTCGGTTGCGATGATCTCTGGGGTCTCGTAGCTGTGATTAGTCCTTATATGCTCCTTGAGCGCGCTGAATAGAGCGCGTGTGGACAGGATGGCCAACTGCCATTCTTGCTCATCACGCAACTCTCCACGCCACCAGTAGAGGGATCGAATCGGCCCGACGACCTGTATTCCAGCGGCAAGGCGTTTCTCAAGGATGCTGCGCGCCAAGGCGACTGCTTCATCGGCGCTGGCCACAGTCGTCAAGGCCTGTATATAACCTTCCATTAATAGTTTCCATGGTTGAGGAAGCAATATCGACGACGTGAGGGTAGTAGTTCTATGGGGATCACTCTTCCCATAGTGGATCCTGAATCAGGATTGGATCGCGGCCAGAGACCAGTCTCACGTCGGCATCAGGGACATGACGATGGCTCAGCTCAAGTAGAAGCCGAACAGCGGTTTGTGCCAGTTCGTCGAGAGAAAACGTGGCAGTTGTATTTCCTGTAGCCGTCCCAGTAGTGAAATCTGCTATCAAGTTTCGCCCGCTAGGCATCTGAATCGCAGCGGTTTGTGCCACGGAGTCGCCTCGCGCCACCAGTTGACCAAAGTCTGGGCTGTCTACAACGTCAGCCTCGCCGACAGCCTCAATCGAAATGGCGAAGTTCGATTGCTGTATCCTAACGTCGGTCATTCGAACGCCCATCTGTCGGACGCCATCAATTAGCGTATCAACAGAAACGCCGCGTCGTTCCTCGTATTCGGGCAAGTCGTTTGATCTGACTGCAAAATATGCGGTCCATCCGTCACCTCGAAGTGTAAGGCAGCCTCTCTCTACTCTCCAATCAGCGCGCTGTCCCATGGGCGCTGGTGCGCTCTGTCCAAAAACTCGCGCTCCACGAGCAAGCAAGCGATCTAGATTTGCCTCGACCAGGCGGCTCAGGCTCGATCCCGACTCAGGATCCAGGGCGACTATTTGTTCAAGCTGTAGGCCGCGGCCGACTCGACGCCAGAATTGCACATCTTCAGTTACCAAAGTCGCAAGCAGAAGCGATAGGTCTGCCCCTGTCAGCGGGCCGGGCAAGTAGCGGTGAGACGGAAAAGTCTCTGGAGCTCCGCCTTGCCCTTCCCATACTGCTTGGTAGAGGCGGCTGAATCTATTTGCCTGCTCTTCGTCCAAGATCCTTTCGGCAGTTACGAGTGCTGACCTAATAGGCTCTGCGTTCAGGCTCTCGGCGGCTGAAAACCCAGCAATGGCAGATTCCGTTGCGCCTCTTGCTTCTCGTTCATCGACAAGTCCCACGCCCCCGCGTATGACTGCGTTCGTAAGTACGGATGTGATCGGAGTCTGAGGAGATACAAACTCCTCGATCGCATCAGGGCCGGTTATCAGTGCTCGCGCCTCTTTAGCGGCCAATATCAACCGTTCGTGAGCGCTTGAGCTGTGATGGGGGGCGAAGTCGTCCAGTGTCAGCAAAATCGGATGACTGGGAGCGATAACCTTGAGATCTTCCGCGAGCCATCCAGGATTCGGATTGGTGCGCAGAAAGACTAGCCTTTCGCGTTTCTCGCCCGGCCAGCCCAGTACCAGATCAGGGGCAAATGTGTGGTTGAAGTATTCTGTCTTTCTAATCCGTACCGACGGATCGCCGGAGTGAAGAAAGTTGCTCACGCTGGTTTTGAGTGAGTCAATGCGCTGATCCGGTGAGTCGAACTCTAATGCATGGCGTAGAGCTGCACTGAATGCACCGTTCATCGGGACTCCTCGCCAATACCCATGAACGCCATAATGCGCTGATAGTTCTCGCCCGTGATTACCAAGCTTTCCTGCTCATCGCAGAGGGTTAGCAGCCATAGGCGCTTGGTCAACTCAAATATTACTTGCTCGTCCAACTTGACCTTCGCCTCATCGGTCGATTTCGTTCCAAAGAGGCGAAAGATGTTGTCGGGGTGAAGAAGATGCTTTCTGATGAACTCCGGGCTTCGGTGCAGGTGCCATTTTTGAGCCTGAAATGGCGCCCAGGACATCCATATCAGATTGTCGCATCGGTCGGGTTTTTCCTGGAAAGCGACATAGCACGAAGCCACGAACTCTCCGTACTCTTTTGCTGAGTCCATTTCGTAGCGGTAGGCTTTTACCTCGGCCATGAACGATTTGTCGTGCAGGTCGCCGCCTCGCAGCTTTCCGCCGAGGTCAAAGCTGAATCCCTGGCCGCCGTAAGGCCAGTCGAAATGCAGCAGGTCTTTGAAGACTTTATCGGTATTTGTGTATATTGACGCTACGCGAGTCGAGTAGTTTAGCCACCGCTTAGCTCGATCTATGCCGTCACTGCCAGTCTGCTGCCGTAGTTCACCCGCCACCACCTTGCGAGGATATATCAGTTCACACAGTTGGCAACAGGGTGAAGATGTGTTGAGGTAGTTGGGGGTTTGTGCCGATGTATCCATCGGACCGTGCAGAGTCGCCGTCGCCCCCGTTGGAGCGCAACGAATGTGTGATGTTTGCTTCGGGGGTGTGAGGCCGACCCGACACTCCGAAACCCCGTACTGGCTCGGGGCGCTGGTGCCCTGGAAGTCGTGGTGTTTCGTCGGAGCTGCTCGGTCGGGGTTATTCCGGAGGTACGGAAGGACTACGGGAGCCATGTTGGGGAGCCACCGCCTCGCGGCCTCCTCAGACTGCCCGTGTCCTCCCCAGAGCGTTTTGTATGGTGAGAGGCACCCGATCGACTCAGATCGACATGATCAGACTGCCCTGTCTTCCTTCACACCGAAGAGGTCACTGGTTCGATCCCAGTATCGCCCACCAGCTCAGAGGCCGGTTCCAGACTTGGAACCGGCCTTTTTGATCTTCCGAGTGACTGTCCCTCATGGTCGTGGCCAGGGAAGATTCGATCCATGACCGTCGCGCCGTCCTGGATGACGGGCCTGATCTGGTGCCGATAGACCTTCTCCGTGACCGCCGATCCGCCGGCGTGCCCGATCAGCCGGGCGATGTTCTCGACGGGCACTCCGTCCGCTGACAACAGTGAGACGAAGCTGTGCCGCATCTTCCGAGGCGTCCAGTCCGCATCGACCAGACCGGCCCGCCTGATCACCCGCCGGAACTCGCGACGAACGCTGCCCGCGCTCATCGTGGTGCCGTTCCGGGTGGCGAACACCAGGCGTGCCTGGTCGCGCTCGCTCGGGGCCAGGTCACGGTCGGCCAGGTGCTCCCAGAACGCGACCAGGGCGCGGACGCATCGATGGGGCAGCTGGAGCGTGCGCCGCGACGTGGGGGTCTTGGTGTCCCCGGTGGCCCGCACTGATCGCCAGACGTACATGGCGAACTCCTCGTGTTCCCAACCGGCCTGGATGACCGGCTGCCACACCCGGCGGGCCTCGTCGTAGGCGACCACATGAGACCAGGCGAGCTCACGCAGCTCCTCGGTGCGAGCGCCGGTGAGGGGAGACAGCGTGACGTACGCCGAGAGCCAGGGCTTGGCCTGCTCGGCGGCCGTGAGCACGGCCTCTGCCTGCGTGAGCACCTCGCCATCGCTGGCCGGAGATACGCACGCGGAGGTTCGCATGCAGGTGAATGACGTCATCCGGCGAGCCTGTGATCTGTCTGCGAAGTGCGACACTCCTCCTGGAGTGTCCTCTTGCATCTCTTCTGAGATCTATAGCCAGGCCCGCACCTCTTCGACAGCATCCGAATCGTGCTGGAGTCGATCGTTGCTACGTCTCGACATCGCAGCCACACTGCTCGCAGCGCACAGACCGGAGCCCGAGCGGGCAGGTGGCAGCCGGACCACCTATCGAAGCCGTGCGCCATTGCGAGAGCTACCCGCAGTCGAAGTCGGAGTCTCCAAGGTGGAGCTTGTCCGGCTGCGCCGTGAAGGCCATATGTACCGCTGGTCAGTCGTAGAGACGATAAGCCTCGGCCTCAGCCGATGAATCCCCGTGTGCGAACTTTCTTCCCATACTTGAAGCGGTCCTGACCGGGCCGCACGCGCCGCCGACGCGACGCGGGCCAGCCACTGCCGCTCAGGCTCTGTGGCCGACGCGCAGAACCGCCGGTCGGCCGGCGCGAACGAGGACAGGGCCGCAACGGAGGCGCGGTGCTCCCTTTACGGGGCGGAGCTCCCTAAGCGCAAGCGGAGCCAGTCACGGGGCAGACGTCACGGCATGCCTCATGCGGGGGCACTCCGGCTCCGGCCAGCCCAAGATCGCGGCGTGCGGCGGTGGAGTGATTGCGGTGGAAGCCTGCTCGCCTGCCGCCGTCCCAGGGACAAGCCCTAGGAGACCAGCCGCGGGGCCGCCTGCGCTTCTTCACGGCCGTGGCACCGGGCGCGCGGCCTGGCAGTCCCGCGGCTGGCCCGCTACACCAAGCTGGGACGACGGCAGACGGACAGGCCGAGGTCGAACATGCTCTGTGAAGACCTGATTCACTGAGCCGTTTTCATCCCCGGCGGCGGGCTGCTGATCACAGCATGATCGCAAGGTTCACGTTCGCCTGCTGACATGGCGAAACCCCTGGTAGACGG
>NZ_JBSFSX010000016.1:0-59892 GCF_053590035.1 Nonomuraea sp. NPDC003214
GACCCTCACCCGCCAGCGAATCCCGTCGATGAGTTGGCGCTTGGTCCACTGCGACGGCCGACCTGGCCTTTTGCCTGCGGGCAGCAGCGGCTCCAGCCGCGCCCACTGTGCATCGGTGAGGTCGAACCGCCGCGTCACCGCTAAGGTGGCCACGAGGTCTCCGGGTTACAGGTTCTTCTTGGTCGATGAACCCTCTACCGGAGACCTCTCTGCTTTCCGGCTGCGACACGCCGTTGATCACACTTCGAGACAGGGCCTAGGCCGGTAGCGGGCTCGTCGAGCAGGAGCAGGTCCGACTCCTGGGCGAGCCCCTGGGCGACGAGCGCGCGCTGGCGCTGCCCGCCCGACAGCGCGCCGAGCGGTCGCCGGGCCAGGTCGGTGATGCCCAGGCGGTCCAGGCAGGAGTCGACCACCGACCAGTCGTGCGCGCGCAGGCGGCGCCAGGGGCCGCGATGCGCCCAGCGGCCCATCGCCACGGTGTCGCGGACGGTGATCGGCAGGGCGTCGCTCACCTCGCTGCGCTGCACGACGTACGCGGGCCGGTGGCGCCGCTCGATCGTGCCGGACGTGACGGGGAGCACCCCGGCCAGCACGCTCAGCAGGGTGGATTTGCCTGACCCGTTCGGCCCGGCCACGGCGGTCACCCGGCCGTCCGGAATGTCGGCTGTGACCTGGTGCAACACCGTGCGCCGGGGATAGCCGGCGACCAGCTTGTCGATCTTCATGTCCCGCCCTCGACTTGAAATTGATAACGGTTTTCATTGTAAGGTGCGGGTCATGGATTGGTTGCTGGACCCCTTCGAGGTGTCCTTCGTACGGCAGGCGTTGTGGGCGTCGACGCTGGTCTCGCTGGTCTGCGCGATGGCCGGGACGTGGGTGGTGCTGCGCGGCATGGCGTTCATGGGCGACGCGATGTCGCACGGGATGCTGCCCGGGGTGGCGCTGGCCGCGCTGCTCGGCGGCAGCCCGGTGATCGGCGGGCTGCTTGCCGCGGCGGCGATGGCGGCGGGCGTGACCGCGCTGGGCAGGTCGCGGCGCGTGTCGCAGGACACGGCGATCGGGTTGCTGTTCGCGGGCATGCTCGCGCTGGGCGTGATCATCGTGTCGCGGTCCGGCTCGTTCGCGGTGGACCTGACCGGGTTCCTGTTCGGCGACGTGCTGGCGGTGCGGGACCACGAGCTGCTTCAGCTCGCCGTGGCGCTGGCCGTGGCGGCGCTGGTGACGCTGCTCGGGCACCGGATGTTCGTCGCGCTGGCCTTCGACCCGCGCAAGGCGCGCACGCTCGGGTTGCGGCCCGGGCCGGCGCACGCGCTGATGCTCGGCCTGGTCACGCTGGCGATCGTGGCGTCGTTCCACGTGGTGGGCACGCTGCTGGTGTTCGGGCTGCTCATCGCGCCCCCGGCGGCGATGGCGCTGTGGGCGCGGCGGATCCCGGCGATCATGCTGGGGGCCGCGCTGCTGGGCGTGCTCGCGGCGGCGTCGGGGCTGCTCGTGTCGTGGCATCTCGGCACGGCGGCGGGGGCGACGATCGCGGCCGTGGCGGTGTCGCTGTTCTTCGTGTCGGCGCTGGCGGCCAAGCTGAGGGCCCGATGAGGCGGGGTGCGGCGATCGCCGCGACGATCCTGCTCGCCGGGTGCGCCGCCGCCCCCGCCGTTCCCGCGACGCCCGCCGGCCCCGTGCCGCACGGCTACGTGGCAGGGGCGGAGGAGGCCGCCGAGCCGCAGTACCGCCTGGTGCTGGCCGAGCCCGGCGGCGCGGTGCACGTGCTCGACCTGATCACCGGGAAGGTCACCGGGGTCGGCGGCTCGGGCGCGGCCGACGGTGTCGACGGTGTCGACGGCGACGGGCGGTTCGCCTACGTCCGCACCGGTGACCGGCTGCGCGTCGTCGACGGCGGCGCCTGGACCGTCGACCACGGCGACCACGTCCACTACTACCGGTCCGCCCCCCGCGAGCTGGGCGCCGTCCCCGGGCGGCGGGTGGCCGCCGGCGCGGCGGTGACGGCGGTCTCGGGTGACGGCACGCTCCTGCTCGACCGTGCCCGGCTGGAGAAGGGCGAGATCGTCCGTACGGCCGAGCTCCCGTACGACATGGTCCTGCCGTATGGGGAGCGGCTGCTCGTGCCCGGCGAGAACGCGGTGCTGAGCAGGACGGGCGAACGGACGGGCGAGCTGGGCGAGCCCTGCCCGCGGCCCCGCGACGCGGCCGTCACCCGGAGAGGCCCGGTGTTCGCGTGCGCCGACGGCGTGCTGCTGGCCGGCCGGGACGGCGCGGTCAAGCTCGCCCACCCCGGCGGCGTGGGCGAGCTGCACGCCCGGCCGGGCAGCACCGTGCTCGCGGCCAAGGCCGGTGACCGGGGCGTGCTCGTGATCGACGTCACCGCGCGGACCGTCAGGCTGCTGCGCACCGGCCCCGTGGTGGCGGTCACCGCCACCGGCCCCGGCGCGCCGGTGCTCACGCTGACCGCCGACGGCGTCCTGCACGCCTGGAACCCCGCATCCGGCGAGCGTCAGGCCAGGGTCAAGCTGCTGGAGTCGGCGAGCACGCAGACCATCCAGGCCGACACCGGCCGCGCCTACGTCAACGACCCCGCCGGTCGGGTCGTGCACGAGATCGACTACGCCGACGGCCTGCGCCGCGCCCGCACGTTCAAGCTGGGCTTCGCGCCCGCGCACATGGTGGAGACAGGCCGATGAGGATGCTGCTGATCGTCGTGGCGCTGCTGCTGGCCGGCTGCTCGGCGGGGGGCGAGCGGCGGCCCGAGGTGGTCGTCACCACGAACATCCTCGGCGACGTCACCCGCATGATCATCGGTACGGAGGCCGACGTCACGGTGCTGATGAAGGCCGGGGCCGACCCGCACTCGTTCGGCGTGTCGGCCCCCGAGGCCGCCCGGCTCGAACGCGCCTCGCTCGTCGTCCACAACGGCCTCGGCCTGGAGGAGGGCGTGCTGCGGCACGTACGGGCCGCCGAGGAGGCGGGGGTGCCCGTGCTGGCCGCCGCCGAGGCCGCCGGGCCGCTGCCGTACGCGGACGGCGGCCGGCCCGATCCGCACTTCTGGACCGATCCGGGCCGCATGATCCGGGCCGTCGACGCGATCGCGGCGCGGGCCGAGCGCATCGACGGCGTCGACGCGGCCGCCGTCCGCGCCAACGCCGCCGCCTACCGGCGCGAGCTCGAACGGCTCGACGCCTGGATGGTGCGGCGGCTGGCCGCGATCCCGCCCGAGCGGCGAAAGCTCGTCACCAATCATCATGTCTTCGGCTATTTCGCCGAACGGTACGGGTTCGAGGTCGTCGGGGCGGTGATCCCGGGCGGCACCACGCTCGCCTCGCCGAGCGCCGCCGACCTCAAGGACCTGGCCGACGCTGTCCGCGAGCACGGCGTGCCCGCCATCTTCGCCGACTCCTCGCAACCCGACCGGCTCGTCCAGGTCCTGGCCTCGGAGGCCGGGCTGAAGGTCGAGGTCGTCGGCCTGTTCACCGAGTCCCTGAGCGCGGCCGGCGGTGGCGCCGACACCTACCTGCGGATGATGCGCGCCAACACCGACGCCATGGTCTCCGGCCTCAGCGCGAAACCCTGACGCGAATTTCTGACGCCAAACCCTGAAAGGAATCCGATGAATCACCGGCTCCCCCTCCTGCTGGCCGCGGCGGCCCTGCTCGCGAGCGCCTGCGCCGCTCAGCCCACGCAAACCGCCCAAAACGCCCAGCCCGGCCAGGCCGGGCCGAGCGCTCCGAGCGCGTCCAGGCCCGTCAAGGAGCCGCTGGTCGTCACGTACGACGGCGGCCTGTACGTCCTCGACGGCGAGACGCTGGCCGTCGCCCGCGACATTCCGCTGCCGGGCTTCAACCGGGTCAACCCGGCGGGCGACGAGCGGCACGTGATGGTGTCGACGTCGACCGGGTTCCGGGTGCTCGACGCGGTCGCGCCCGAGCTGAAGGCCGACGAGTTCAAGGCCCCCAAGCCCGGCCATGTCGTCCGCCACGCGGGCAGGACGGTGCTGTTCTCCGACGGCACCGGCCAGGTCACCGTCTTCGACCCGCACGAGCTGGCCGCCGGGCTGCCCGAGGGCGAGGTCTACCAGGCGGCGGCCCCGCACCACGGCGTGGCGATCCAGCTCGCGAACGGCGAGCTCGTCGTCACGCTCGGCACCGAGGAGAAGCGCAGCGGCATCGTCGTCCTGGACCGTGAGCGCGAGGAGATCACCCGCAGCGAGCAGTGCCCCGGCGTGCACGGCGAGGCCGCGGCCGAGGGCGAGACCGTGGTCGTCGGCTGCGAGGACGGCGTCCTCGTCTACCGCGCTGGCAAGATCACCAAGGTGCGGAGCCCCGACCCGTACGGGCGGATCGGCAACCAGGCCGGGAGCGACAGGTCGCCGATCGTCCTCGGCGACTACAAGAAGGACCCGGACGCCGAGCTGGAGCGGCCGGAGCAGGTGTCGCTCATCGACACTGCGTCGGGCAAGCTGCGGCTGGTGGACCTGGGGACGAGCTACACGTTCCGCTCGCTGGCGCGCGGGCCGCACGGCGAGGCGCTGGTGCTGGGCACCGACGGGGAGATCCACGTGATAGATCCGGAGAAGGGCGAGGTCGTCAGGACGATCCCGGTGATGGGGGAGTGGAGTGAGCCGATCGAGTGGCAGCGGCCCCGCCCGGCGATCTTCGTGCGGGGCCACGTCGCGTACGTGACCGACCCGGACGGCAAGCGGGTGCACGCGGTGGACGTCAAGTCCGGCAAGAAGCTGAGGACCGGCACGCTGCCGCAGGCGCCGAACGAGCTCAGCGGGGTGATGGCCCACTGACGGACGGCCCGGCCCCCGGTCGCTCGGGGGCCGGGGGCCGGGGTGGGTCAGGAGTGGCGGGCGGCGTCGAGGACCTTCGCGGCGTCGCGCTCGAAGGAGGCGCGGGCGCCGAGCGTGAGCAGGCCGCCGATCACCATCGGGACGATCAGGATGTACATGCCGCCGACCAGCGAGCCGAGCTGGTCCGAGGCGATGCCGACGATGAGCGAGCCGAACGCGCCGCAGCCGGTGATGAGGAGCTGGAGCGCGGCGAAGCCGAGCCCCGGGCACTGGCCGGCACCACGTCCGCCAGGCAGGCGGTCATGTTGGGGATGGCGACCGACATGGACGTGCAGGCGATGAGGGTGAGGATCGCCATCGGCCACAGCGAGTCCATCGACAGCGCGACGGCCAGGACGAGCGCGCCGATCGTGATGCCGCCGCCCCCGGCCAGCAGCCGGCCGCCCTTGCGGGTGCCGTGCCAGGTGCGGCCCAGCCAGGAGCCGATCAGCGTGCCGGTCAGCGTGCCCGCGATGGTGATCAGGCCGGACACCGAGCCCGCGGTGCCGGCCGCGACGCCGAAGGTGCGGACCATGAGCGTCGGCAGCCAGAAGAACACCCCGGCCAGGCCCAGCGTGAGCAGCCCGAGCCCCACGCAGACGAACACCAGCGACGGGATGGTGAGCACCTGCCGCATCTGCCTGCCGAACGGCACCTTCTCCGTGGTGGGGACGGTGTCGGGCGTCGGGGCGGGCACCGGCTCGGCGGCGACGGTGCCGGTGGTGCCCGTGGTGCCGGTGGCGGCGGCGGAGCGGGCGACGATCCGGTCCAGCTCGCCCCGGCGCGGCTCCTTGAGCATCCAGACGAGCACGGCGGTGAGCAGGCCCGGGATCACCATGATCATGAACGCGTTCCGCCACCCGTACGCCTCGCCGAGCACGCCGCCGAGCAGGGTGCCGACGCCGCCCAGGTAGGTCGTCACGCGGGTCAGGCCGTACGCCTTGGCCCGGGTGACGGGCGGGTAGTAGTCGGCGAGCAGGCTGCCGGAGGCGGGGTTGTCGATGTTCTCGGCGGCGGCGAGCAGCACCCGCATCAGGTAGAACATGACGAACCCGGTCGCCAGGCCGGTGCCGAGCGTGGCGACGGCCCAGATGAAGACCACGACGGCGATGATCCGCGTGCGGTTGTACCGGTCGGCGATGTAGCCGGCCGGGATGGCCACGATCGCCCCCGCCAGCGCTGCCGCCGTGGGGATGGAGCCGGCTGCGGTGTCGCTGAAGCCCCATTCCCGCTGCACCAGGGGGAGCACGCCCGACAGCAGGTTGGCTTCCATGCGGTCGACGAGTCCGACGATGAAGAGCACCACCAGCGGCGCCCAGCCGAACGGCGCCCGGGCGGCCGCGTCGATCCTGCCGGTCCGGGGCGAACCCAGCGTTCCGACCATGCCTCACCTTCCAGGAGGAAAATCTAGAATACCGTTCTAGGCGAACGTTCTAGTTAGAGTGGCAGAAGTCACAGGATTCGTAAATGGGTGGTTCCTTACGATTTCCCACTAACCTGCTCCAGGTGAAGGGCGCACTCCTGGTCGCGGGCACCACCTCCGACGCCGGCAAGAGCGTGGTCACCGCGGGCATCTGCCGCTGGCTGGCCCGCCAGGGCGTGCGCGTCGCGCCGTACAAGGCGCAGAACATGTCGCTCAACTCGTACGTCACCGCCGACGGCGCGGAGATCGGCCGGGCCCAGGCGATGCAGGCGCAGGCCGCGGGCCTGGAGCCGGTCGCCGACATGAACCCGATCCTGCTCAAGCCCGGCAGCGACCGGCGCAGCCAGGTCGTGCTCATGGGCCGCCCCGTCGCCGACGTCGACGCGATGGAGTACGGCGAGCTGCGCGACCTGCTGCGCGCCATGGCGCTGGAGTCGCTGGCGCGGCTGCGCGACAGCTACGACGTGGTCGTCTGCGAGGGCGCGGGCAGCCCCGCCGAGATCAACCTGCGCCCCGGCGACATCGCCAACATGGGCCTGGCCAGGGCCGCGAACCTGCCGGTGATCGTGGTCGGCGACATCGACAGGGGCGGGGTGTTCGCCGCCTTCTACGGCACCGTCGGCCTGCTGGAGGCCGCCGACCAGGCGCTCGTCGCCGGGTTCGTGGTCAACAAGTTCCGCGGCGCCCGTGAGCTGCTCGAACCGGGCCTCGACCAGCTCAGGGAGCTGACCGGGCGGCGCGTGTACGGGGTGCTGCCCTGGCTCGACGGGCTGTGGATGGACGTGGAGGACTCGCTGGCCCTGGACGGCCGCACGGTCGCGGCGCGCCCCCCGTACGGCAGGCGGACGCTGCGCGTGGCGGTCGTGCGGCTGCCCCGCATCTCGAACTTCACCGACGTGGACGCCCTGGCCGCCGAGCCGGGCGTGGTGGTGCGCTTCGTCACCGACCCCGCCGGGCTGGAGGACGCCGACCTCGTCGTGCTGCCCGGCAGCCGCGCCACCGTGTCCGACCTGGCCTGGCTGCGCCGCACCGGCCTGGCCGACGCGCTGGTGTCACGTACCGGGCCGATCCTCGGCATCTGCGGCGGCTTCCAGATGCTCGGGCGCGAGATCGTCGACGAGGTGGAGTCGGGCGCGGGCCGCGTCGACGGCCTCGGGCTGCTGCCCGTGCGCGTCGAGTTCGCCGCCGGCAAGATCCTGGGCAGGCCGTACGGCGAGGCGTACGGGCAGCCGGTGCGCGGCTACGAGATCCACCACGGCCGGGCCACGGTCGAGGGCGGCGAGCCGTTCCTGGACGGCTGCCGGGTGGGCGCCGTGCAGGGCACCACCTGGCACGGCGCGCTGGAGAACGACGGGTTCAGGCGCGCCTTCCTGGCCGACGTGGCGGCCCGCGCCGGGCGCGACTTCGTCCCCGACCCCGCCACCGACTTCGCCCGGCTGCGCGAGGAGCGCCTGGACGCGCTCGGCGACCTCGTCGAGCGGCACCTCGACACCGGCGCGCTGCTCGACCTCATCACGGAAGGCCCGCCCGGGGCGCCGACGCTGCCGCCCGGCGCTCCGCGACCCAGGCGCCGATGACCTCCAGCGCGGTCTCCGCCCCGCTCACTCCCGGCCGGCGACGTCCGTGGCCGCGGCCGCCAGGGCCAGCACCGGAAACACGGCCTGCGGCGGCACCCGGTAGACGCCGCGTTCGGGCTGCTCGACCAGGCCGGCCGAGGCGAGTGTCTTCAGGTGGTGGTAGAGCTGCCCCTGCGAGGCCAGCGCCAGCTCGCTCTGGAGGTCGGCGATCGGGCGCGGGCCGCTGAGCAGCAGTTGCAGGATGCGCAGCCTGGCGGGGTGGCCGGCGGCGGCGAGCACGGCGGCCATCGGCGCGGCCGGGCGTTCGACGAGCCAGCCGGGGGAGCGGGCCGACTCCCACCGCCACCGGTAGCCGCCCAGCCTGGCCTCGCCGCCGTAGACGACGCGGCCGGTGTCGTCGTCGGCGGGGGCCGCGACGGCCTGCCCGCCTTCCAGGGCGGCGACGCGGGCCTCCAGGGCGCGCACCCGTTCCTCGATGTCCACGCCAGCACTGTACTCAGGAATTCCGGATAAACGGTGTTGCCGGGTGCCGGAAGCGAACCGCCTCCGTCGCTGCCGGATCCGGCCGGTGACGCGGACGGGGACCGGGCGGGATCATTCCGGCATGACAGCGGTGGTGCGGGCCGAAGGGCTGACGAAGTACTACGGCAGGCGCCGGGGCCTGGAGGATCTCACGCTGGAGATCCGGCCGGGAGAGGTCTTCGGCTACCTGGGACCGAACGGCGCGGGCAAGACCACCACGATCCGGCTGCTCCTCGACGTGATCAGGCCCACCCGCGGCCACGTCACCGTCCTCGGCGCCGGCTCGCGGGAGGCCGCCGTGCGCGCCAGGATCGGCTACCTGCCGGGCGAGCTGGCGCTGGAGGGCAGGGAACGGGCCCGGGACTACCTGGCCTTCCTCGCCCGGGTGCGCGGCGGCGTGCCGCCCGCCCGGATCCGGGCGCTGGCCGAACGGCTGGACGCCGACCTGTCCGTGCCGATGCGCAAGCTCTCCAAGGGCAACAAGCAGAAGGTCGGGCTCATCCAGGCGTTCATGCACGAGCCGGAGCTGCTCGTCCTCGACGAGCCGACCGGCGGGCTCGACCCGCTGGTGCAGCAGGAGTTCCTGGCCATGGTGCGCGAGGTGCGCGCCTCCGGCCGGACCGTGCTCATGTCCTCCCACGTGCTGGCCGAGGTGGAGCACGTCTCCGACCGGGTCGGCATCGTACGGGCCGGGCGGCTGGTCGCGGTCGAGAACGTGGCGGCGCTACGGGAGAAGGCGGTGCGCCGGGTGGAGCTGCACTTCGACGCGCCGGTCCCGGCCGAGGCGTTCGCCGGGCTGCCCGGGGTGCGGGAGCTGCGCGTGGAGGGGGCGGCGCTGAGCTGCACGATCGACGGGCGGCCGGACGCGCTGGTCAAGGCGGCGGCCCGGTTCACCGTGGTGCACCTGGTCAGCGAGGAGCCCGATCTGGAGGAGATCTTCCTCACCTACTACAGCGAGGAGGGGCGAGACGATGATCGCCAAGAGCCTGCGTGACTTCAGGCGGTCGCTGATCTGGTGGGCGATCGGGATCAGCGCCTTCATGACCATGTATTTAGGGATTTATCCCAATATTCGGGAGAATCCCGATCTTTATGGGGCGCAGGCGCTGGCCAAGTTCCCCGGCGCGCTGCGTGACCTCATGGGCGGGCTGCAGGACATGACCAGCGGCGCCGGCTACCTGCAGTCGGTCGTCTACCAGCTGTTCGTGCCCATGCTGTTCGCGGTGTGCGCGATGCTCGTCGCCAACCGCGCCCTGGCCCAGCCGGAGGAGGCCGGCACGCTGGAGCTCGTCGTCACGCTGCCGGTGGACCGGCGGAGGCTGATCCTGGAGCGCTTCGCCGCCTTCGCGCTCGGCCTGCTGGCCGTGGCCGTCGTCACGCTGCTGGTCACCTGGGCGCTGGCCGAGGGCGTCGCGCTCGGCGTCGGCGCCGACCGGCTGATCGCCGCCCACACCGGCGTCTACCTGGTCGGGCTCTTCTTCGGCAGCCTCACGCTCGCCGCCGGCGCCGCCTCCGGCCGCCGGGCGCCCTCGCTCGCCCTGGCCGGCGTGTGGGCCGTGCTCGGCTACGTGGTCGTCACCGTCGGCCAGAACGTCGAGGCGGTCGCCTGGCTCAAGTGGATCTCGCCGTTCCACTACTACGCCGCCGGACGCCCCCTCTACCAGGGGCTTCCCGTGGGGGACTACCTTGTGCTGGCGGGCGCGAGCGCCGTGCTGGTGCTCACCGCCGTGCTCGCCTTCGACAGACGCGACGTAGGAGTCTGACCGTGACCCCCGAGGTGCCCGCTGAGCTGCTCGGCGGGCACCTTCACGCGCTCCGGCTGGCCGCCCGCAGCGGCCGGCTGCCCGACCGGGCCGCGCTCGACGCCAACCGCGCCGCCGGAGCCCACGCCGCCGAGCTGGGCGTCCCGCTCCCGGCGCTGGTCGACGCGGCGCTCGCCGCCGCCGACGGGCTCCCCGGCGTGCTGCCCGCCCTGCGCAGGGCCATCGCCGCGCTCCTCGCCGGGTACGAGCAGGCCCAGCTCGACGCCCTGCGCGGCGCCTCGGCCGAGCGCAGGCAGTTCGTCGACGACCTGCTGCTAGGCCGCGCCGAACGCCTCGCCGAACGCGCCGAGCACTTCGGCCTGCGCCTGGCCGAGTCGTACGTCGTGGCCGCCGCCCGCGGCCTCACCGACCCGGCGGACGCCGCCCAGCCCGAACGCATCGAACGCGACCTCATCGCCCGCTTCGGCTCCCACAACATCCTGCTCGCCGTCCGCGACGGGCTGCTCGTGTGCGTCGCCCCCGCCACGCTGCCCGCCGCCGTCGGCGAGTTCACCCATCACGTACGCGCCCGCTTCCCGGCAGGCTGGCGCGTCGGCGTCGGACGTCCGCAGCGCGGCCCCGGCGGCATCGTCGCCTCCTACCGCGAGGCCGCCGGAGCCCTGGACCTGGCCGACCGGCTCAGGCTCAAGCACGACGTCGTCAGGGCCGCCGACCTGCTCGTCTTCCCCGTGCTGCTGCGCGACAGGAGCGCCATGGAGGACCTGGTGACCAGCGTGCTGAGCCCGCTGCTGGAGGCGCGCGGCGGTCACGCGCCGCTCCTGGAGACCCTGGAGGCCGTCTTCGCCGCCCAGGGCAACCAGACCGCCGCCGCCCGCAGGCTCGGGCTCAGCGCCCGCGCCGTCACCTACCGGCTGCAGCGCATCCGCCGCCTGACCGGCTTCTCGCCCGACGACCCCACCCAGCGCTTCACGCTGGAGACCGCCGTTCTCGGCGCCCGCCTGCTGGACTGGCCGTGGGAGTGACGAGCCTGGTCTGCAGGCCGCCGAGCAAGCGAGCATCCGCTCCGGCTGCCGCAGCGGGTTCGGCCCCAGCTCGATCAGCTCGTCCTTGCCCGCCACGTGCCG
The DNA here is from genome assembly GCF_053590035.1 of Nonomuraea sp. NPDC003214. Classification (NCBI taxonomy): domain Bacteria; kingdom Bacillati; phylum Actinomycetota; class Actinomycetes; order Streptosporangiales; family Streptosporangiaceae; genus Nonomuraea; species Nonomuraea sp. NPDC003214. Next base: position 11,253 of record NZ_JBSFSX010000016.1, read on the forward strand.
GTAGAGCGAGGTGGCCCCGGCGCCCCGCCTATGCCGACCCCGCAGAAGGGCTCGTCGGCATCCTGCTCACCCAGGCCGCGATGGACTCCGCCGCGACGCCCCGGCTGCACCGCGACTTCTGGACCACCGCGTACCAGATGTGATCACTCCACCGCGAGCCGTACGCCGAACCCCACGATGACCACCCCCGTGACGCGGTCCAGCAGCCGGCGCACGGCCGGGGCGCGCAGCAGGCCGCCCATCACGGCCGCGAACGCGATCAGCACCCCGCTCCACACCAGCCCCTCCGCCACGTGCACCCCCGCCAGCAGCAGGCCCGACGCCGCGTCCGCCTGGTCCGACGGCAGGAACTGCGGCAGCATCGCCACGTAGAAGGCGCCCACCTTGGGATTGAGCAGGTTCGTGACCAGCCCGCGCCGGAACCCGGTGCGGAACCTCACCTCCCGCTCGGCCGGCGCCTCCACGTGCGCGTCCTTCCTGACGAACAGCAGGCGCAGCCCCATCCACACCAGGTACGCCGCCCCCGCCCAGCGCAGCACGTCGTAGGCGAACTGCGAGGCCGCCAGCAGCGTGGACAGCCCGGCGACCGACACCAGCCCCCACACCAGCACCCCGAGCTGGACCCCGAGCGCCACCCCCCACGCCGGACGCCGCCCGGCCAGCAGCGACGTCCGCAGGATGAGCGCCGTGTCCAGCCCCGGCGTGACGGTCAACAGCGCGACAACTAAGGCGAATCCCGCTATGTCCATGCGGGTCACAGTAAGGGATTTCGTGTGAGGAGATTCCCCTGAAGAGATGGAGGCGAGGGCCGGTCGCGTCAGGGGACGAGGAGCAGCTTCCCCGTGGTCCGGCGGGCCGCCAGGTCCTCCTGCGCCCGCCCCGCCTCCGCCAGCGGATAACGCCCCGACACCGTCACCTTCAGCTCACCCGAGGCGATCCAGCCGAACAGGTCACGCGCCCGCCACAGCAGCTCCTCCCGCTCCGCCACGTAATCCACCATCGTCGGCCGCGTCAGGAACACCGAACCCGCCCGGTTGAGCCGCTGCGGATCCACCGGCGGCACCGGCCCGCTCGCCGCCCCGTACAGCACCATCAGCCCGCGCCTCCGCAGCACCTCCAGCCCCGCGTCGAACGTCGCGGCGCCCACCCCGTCGTAGACCACGTCGACCTCGCCGCGCCACGCCTGCGCGAAGTCGTCGTACTGCCGGACCTCGTCCGCCCCCGCCTCGCGGGCCAGCTCCGCCTTCGCCTCCGTCGACGCCGTCGCCAGCACCCGCGCCCCCCGCAGCTTCGCCAGCTGCGTCAGCAGCAGCCCCACCCCGCCGGCCGCCGCGTGCACCAGCACCGTGTCGCCCGGCTTCACCTCGTGCGTCGAGTGCGTCAGGTAATGAGCCGTCATGCCCTGCAGCATCACGGCCGCCGCCAGCTCGGCCGGCACCCCGTCCGGCACCGGCACCACCCGGTCCGCCGCGACCACGGCCTTCTCCGCGTAGGACCCCATCACCCCGGCCCACGCCACGGTGTCGCCCACGGCCACCCCGTCCACCCCGGACCCGACGGCCGACACCACCCCCGCGCCCTCCGACCCGATCCCGCTGGGCAGCTGAAGCGGGTACAGGCCGGAGCGGTGGTAGATGTCGATGAAGTTCACGCCGCTCGCGGCGACATCCACCACCACCTCCCCGGCGCCGGGCTCCGGATCCGGACGCTCGACGTACTCGAGAACCTCTGGGCCGCCCTGGGCGGCGATCACGATGGCACGCATGCCCCTAGTCAACCCCGCCCACGCCCTTCCCCCCGCACCGCCCCACCCATCCAGCGAAACCGGCCCCCCAGAACCTGCCCAGCCCCCTGCGCCCGGTCGACGCATACGAAGTCGGAACCGCCGAGCGCGTCGTCCTGGTCGAGTTCGGCAGTTGCGAACAGGCGGTTGCCGCACGCGCGAGCGCGGCCTGCCAGAAGGCGCCGGCCGAACTCCCCGACGGCTTCGAGCGCGACTTCCGCATCATCGAAGCCCTCGACTGACCGAGGTCCGGCCGGATCCTCACTGAAGATCCACCATCTCGGCTTGCGCTGGTGCGGCTGCTGGCATGGCGGGGTTCGTGGGTGTGGCCGAGTGGCTGAGCGGCCGGATCGGAGAGTGGGAGCTCGGTCGCGGAGGACGGGCCTCGCGTGCGCCGGTCATGGGACGGCCGGTACGGCGGATGCCGGTTGCGCACACGCCGTACCCGCACACGCCGTACCCGCACACCCGGTGCCCCCGGCGCACCGGTGTCCCGGGGCGTCGTCAGGCCGGCGGGTCCATGCGGGCGAGGGCGCCGGATTCGAGGGCGGTCCAGATGGCGCCGTCGGGCCCCAGGGTGAGGCCGTGCGGCTCGGCGGGGGTGTCGGGGGTGGCGGGGAGGGGGTGCTCGTCCACCGCCCCGGCGGTGGTGATGCGGCCCAGGCGGCCGGTCGCCCAGAGGGTGAACCAGAGCGCCCCGTCAGGCCCGGTGATGATGGCGTGCGGGCGGGAGGCGCGGTCGGGGAGCGGGAACTCGTCGATCTTGCCGGTGACGTCGATGCGCCCGATCTGGCCGGCGCCGATCTCGGCGAACCAGAGCGCCCCGTCGGGGCCGGGGGTGATGTGGACCGGGGCGGCGCCCTCCGTGGGCAGGGGGTGGACGGTCACCTCGCCCCCGGTGGTGATCCGGCCGACGGCGTTGCCCTGGTTGAGGGTGAACCAGAGCGCGCCGTCGGCCCCGGCGGCGATGCCCGAGGGCATGCCTCCCGGCACCGGGACCGGGAACTCGGTGATCTCGCCGGTGGGCGCGATCCGGCCGATCGTGTCGGAGCGCATCGAGGTGAACCACATGGCCCCGTCGGGCCCGGTCACGATGCCGTAGGGCGAGTCGGCCTCGTACGAGGTGACCTCGCCGGTCGGGGAGATCCGCCCGACGCGGCCGCCCTGGAATTCGGTGAACCACATCGCCTCCCCGCCCGGTCCGGGCGTGATGACGGTGGGCCCGCCGTCGGCCGGGGCGAGCTGGTGGATCACCGGCTCGCCGCCGGGGAGCAGCCTGCCGATGCGGCCCTCGTGGACGAGCGTGAACCACAGCGCGCCGTCGGCCCCGGTCGCGATGCCGTAGGGGGCACCTGCGGTGATCTTGGTTACGTGCATGCGAGTTCCCCCGATATCTCCAGCGTGGCGCCCCGCCAGCGGCGGCACAGCGTGCGGTCGTGGGACACGACGACGAGCGCGCCCCGGTAGTGGTCGAGTGCCTGCTCCAGCTCTTCCACCAGTGTCAGCGACAGGTGGTTGGTGGGCTCGTCGAGCAGCAGCAGGTCGTGCTCGCCGGCCAGCAGCGTCGCCAGCGCGAGCCGGCGCCGCTGCCCGACGGACAGCGCCCCCACCCGCAGGTCGAGCGTCTCGGGCCGGAACAGCCCGGTGGCCAGCAGCGCCGCCCGGCGCTCGTGGCGGGGGCCGCGCCCGTAGGCGTCCAGCACCGGCAGCGCCGGATCGTAGGAGACCTCCTGCGGGAGCAGGCCGACGGACCCGCGCGCCTGCTCGGCGACGGCGTGGAGCAGCGTGGACTTGCCCGCGCCGTTGGCCCCGCGGATCAGCACCCGGTCACCTGCCGCGACGCTGAACCGCTCGACGACCAGCCGGTCGCCCACCCGTACGTCACGCACCTCGGTGAGCACGCGCCCGCCCTCCTCCGGCGCCTGGCCGGAGCGGGGGGACTGGGCGAAGGAGCCGCGGAAGCGGAGCGGCCGGGGCGGCGGCGGCACCGGGTCGGCCTCCAGCCTGCGCAGGCGCTCCTGCGCGTTGCGCACGCGGCTGGCGATCGAGCTCTGCACGCGGCCGGCGTTGCGGTCGTAGGCCATCTTGTTGTTGTCGCGCATCGCCCGCCCGGCGGCGACGCGGTGGGCGGTGGTGGCGGCGTGCTCGCGCACCTGGCGGACCTCGTCACGCCAGGCCGCGTGGGCCTGCTCCTGCCGGGCGCGGGCGGCGGCCTTGGCCTCCAGGAAGCCCGAGTAGCCGCCACCGAAGCGCGTCACGCCGCCCGACTCGACCTCCAGCACCGAGGTCGCCACCCGGTCGAGGAAGGCCCGGTCGTGCGAGACGGCGACGACGGTGCCGCGGTGGTCGCGCAGCCGCTCCTCGAGCCAGGTCAGCGCCGACTCGTCGAGGTGGTTGGTCGGCTCGTCGAGCAGCAGCGTCTCGGGGGAGGCGGCCAGCAGGCAGGCCAGGCCGAGCCGAGCCTGCTCCCCGCCCGACAGGCTGGACAGCACCCGGTCGCGCCCGACATGGGTCAGGCCGAGCCCGTGCAGCGACTTGTCCACCCGGGCGTCGGCCTCGTAGCCGCCCCGGGTCTCGAACGCGGTCGCGAGCTCCCCGTACTCCTCCATCCGGTCGGGGGTGAGGTCGGACTCCAGCTCGCGCATCCGGCGCTCGATGGCCCGCAGGCCGGCCAGGGCGGCGTCGATCGCCTGCCGCACCGTGTGGCCGGGCGGCAGGTCGAGCGTCTGGCCGAGGTAGCCCGCGTCGGCGGGCGGGACGGCCTCGCCCTCGTCGGGCCGCTCGACCCCCGCCAGGAGGCGGAGCAGCGTGGACTTGCCGGATCCGTTCTCGCCGACGATGCCCAGGCGCTCGCCCGGCCGCACGGACATCGACACGCCGGCCAGCACCCGGTGCAGGCCGTACGTCTTGGAAACGTCTCGGAGGATGGTCAGGATGGAGCTCCAATCGCAACTGAGGTAGCTTTAGCTTGCCACAGCCTGCCCGACAAACGCAACTGGAGTAGTCTTTGGAGACGAGCAAACGTCCGGGAGGGCGGAGCGCCAGGGTGCGCGACGCCGTGCGCCAGGCCACCCTCGCCGAGCTCGCCGAGCACGGCTTCCGCGGCCTCACCGTGGAGAACGTCGCCGAGCGCTCGGGCGTGCACAAGACGACCGTCTACCGGCGTTGGGGCAGCGTCGAAGGGCTGGTCTCCGACGCGCTGGAGCTGGCCCGCACCGAGCCGTGGCCCATCCCCGACACCGGCAGCGTCGAGGGCGACCTGCGCGGCGTCGCCAGGCTGGTGCAGAGCGGGTTCGACGACCCGGAGCTGGGGCCGGTGTCGTCGGCGTTCGTGGCGGCGGCCATGCAGAGCCCCGAGGCGGCCCGCGCCCTGCACGACTTCTTCGAGTCGCGCCACGAGCAGTCGTCCCAGGTGGTGCGGCGGGCGGTCGAGCGCGGCGAGCTGCCGGACACGGTGGACGTACGCGAGGTGATCAGGGTGGCGGTCGCGCCGATCTACTACCGGCTGTTCGTCGCCCACGAGCCGGTGACGCGGGACGACGCCGACCGCGCCGCCGACGCCGCCCTGGCGGCGGCCCGCGCGGGGGTGCTCTGAGCGCGGGTCACGGCTGCTGCCGGGCGCCCCGCAGCTCGAAGTCGTCCCAGGTGGTCTTCAGCAGGGACTCGCCGTCCTTGGGGACGCGGGCGAACAGCCCGACCGGGCCGTTGGCGATGCCGTTGGGGTCGTCGGCCTGCACGACACGGTCGCCGTTCACCCACATGGACAGCCGCACCGTCTTGCCCGTCTGCTCGCAGGCGGCCTCGATGCGGACCTTGCCCTCCGGCTTGCCGGCCTCGCCCTGGGCGAGGGTGCCGCCCGAGCCGTCCCAGATGCGCCTGATCCGGGCGGTGCCGGCGGTGTCGAGGCCGAACTCGTAGTAGGTGCCGTCCTCGGCCGCGTGGCAGTAGACGCCGTAGACGCCGCTCCCGGTGATGTGCTCGACCTCGGCGCTGACGGCCACGAGGACGGTCTCGGGCAGCATCGGGGTGGGCGTGGCGGACGGCTCGGGGGCGGCGGTGGGCGTCTCGGTCAGGAAGGGGACGGCGGCCTCGGCCCAGTTCTCCTCGTCGCCCTGCTCGACGTCGAGCCCGTAGGTGCCGTCGGTGCGGTAGCCGAAGCTGGCCTCGTCCTCGGCGTCGTAGGTGCCGGACCAGCCGCCGGAGGTCTGCGTGAAGTCCTCGCGGTGCAGGACGCCCAGCTCGGGCGGCCCGCCGGAGGAGAGGGCGACCCAGCCGGCGATCCCGAGCCCGGCGGCGACGGCCACGGCCGCCGCGATCCCGGCGTAGAGGCGGCCCCGCCGCGGCGGGCCCGGCGGGGGGCCGCCGGCGGCGGTCAGCGGCGTGGTGGCGCGCTGCCAGGCGACCTGGACGGTCTGGGCCACCTGCTCGGGCCCGGCGGCCCGGCCGACGAGGTGGTCGAGGAGCTGCTGGGCGGTCGGCCGCTGGGCGGGGTCCTTGTGCAGGGCGGCCCGCACGAGCTCGCGCAGGCCGGGCTCGACGTCGTCGAGGTTCGGCTCGGTGTTGAGCACCTGGTAGACGATGGCCGGCAGCGTCTCGCCGCCGAACGGTGAGCGGCCGCTCGCCGCGTACGCGATCAGGCAGCCCCAGGAGAACACGTCGCACGCCGGCGAGACGGGGTCGCCGCGCAGGACCTCGGGCGCCATGTAGCGGGGGGTGCCGATCAGCTCGCCGGTGCCGGTGACGCCGCCGAGGGTGTCGAGCGCCCGCGCGATGCCGAAGTCGATCACGCGCGGGCCGACGGGGGAGAGCAGCACGTTGGACGGCTTGAGGTCGCGGTGCACCACTCCGGCCGCGTGGATGGCGGTGAGCGCGGTGGCGACGCTGACGGCCAGCGCGTCGAGGCTGGAGCCGCGCAGCGGGCCGGACTGCTGGACGGCCTGCTCCAGGTTGGGGCCGGGCACGTACTCGGTGACGACGTAGAGCTGGCCGCCGTCGAGCGCCGCCTCCAGCACCGCCGCGGTGCAGAAGCGGCGCACCCGCTGCGCCGCGTCCGCCTCCCTGCGGAAGCGCATGCGGAACTGCTCGTGCTGGCTGAACTCCGGGTTGATCACCTTGATGGCGACCTGTTGCCCGGAGGGGTCCTCGGCGAGATGGACCGTGCCCATCCCACCCCTGCCCAGCACGTTCAGCAGTCTGTAGCGCCCGATGTGGGAGGAATCACCGCTCACGGCGGGTCAGCTTACCGACAGGTGACCCTCACGCGCAGTGTCGCGGGTACGGAGCGCGTACGAGATCGCCGCCACCGCCATCCCGGCGCCCCACACCAGGTACGCGGGGACCGACACCCAGAAGAACGCCTCGGGCAGCGCGAGCCCGTCCTGAGGCGGGAAGGGGTTGCGCCCGTTCAGCCGCTCGTACACCATCTGCCCGAGCCCCGCGCCGAAGTAGGCCACCAGCCCGGCCGACACGCCCGCGCCCGGCCACAGCACCAGCGGCCTGGGCACCCGCTGCCCGGCCAGCCCGGGGACCCAGCGCGGCCAGATCCGCCCCCACCGGTGCACCAGCGCCAGCGGCAGCAGCGTTCCCCCCAGCAGGAACCCGGCCTCGAACACCAGCACCATCCAGCCGTCCTCAAGAGGCGTCTCCCCGAACCCGACGACGGCCTGCGCCGCGACCCTGATCGCGCAGCCGGCCACGGCGGTGTAGGCGGCCGCGTAGGCCCACCGGGGCGTCGAGGCCAGCGCGGGCAGGGCGCGCCGGCCGGTCCGCCGCCGGTAGCGGAACGCGGCCCGCAGCAGCAGCGCCCCCGTGGTCACGCAGGCGGCCTTGCTCAGCGCGCCCAGCGGGTGGAAGGAGATGCCGAGGCCGGGCAGGACGCCGCCGACGACGTCGAGCAGCAGCAGCGCCCCCGCCACGATCAGCGCGGCCCCCACGGCCCACGACGCCACCGGCAGCGCCGCCCGCACCGGCCTCGGCGGGTCGGCCGCGAGCATGGCGGCCAGGAGCAGCGCCGCCGCCGCGCACAGCGCGACGGCCCACCACCCGGTGAACACCACCAGGTCGGGACCGACCGGCGAGAGCCGCTCCGGCATGTTCCCCAGCTGCCAGTACGTGCGCAGCGCCCCGTACAGGAGCGCCAGCGCCAGCGCGAACGCGGTGAGCCGGTCGGGTCGTGTGCTGTCCATGACGCCGATCCTGCTGCGGCGGCGCGGCCCGCGGATCCCCGCCCGGGGCCAGACGCGTCCCCCGCGCGGGGGAGAACCCGGCCGCCGACTTGCGTTGAGGGGGCGTGAGAACATATGTTCGATTCGTAAGCGCCCGCCTTCCCCCGGGTGGCTCAGCAGGAAGAACGAGAGCCGCGGGGAGAAGCGTCTTGAGCAGACTCTATGGCGATCCGATAGAGGTGTGGACCCGGGACGGGGAGCCGACCCAGTTCGTCTGGCGCGATCGTCTCTATCTCGTCAGGCGCGTGCTCGACCACTGGGTCGTGGCGCGCGAGTGGTGGAAGACCGGCGAGGGCGACCCCGGCGAGCGCCGGTTCTGGCGGGTCGAGGCCAGCCCCGGCCGCGAGGTCGGCTCGTACGAGCTGAGGTTCGACACCGCCAGCAACGGCTGGCTGCTGCTGCGGGCGTGGGACTGATGGCGCCGTTCCCGCACCTCAACGTGAGCTCCGCGTACTCGATGCGCTACGGCACCGCGTTCCCGAAGGCGCTGGTGGCGCGGGCCGCCGAGCACGGGATGGACATCCTCGCGCTGACCGACCGCGACGGGCTGTACGGGGCGGTCAAGCACGCGCAGGCGTGCGCGGACGCCGGGATCTCCCCGGTCTTCGGGGCGAACCTGGCGCTCGCCCCGACGGGGGAGCGGCGGCCGCGGACCGGCCCGGGGGCGCAGGACCGGGTGACCGTGCTGGCGCGCTCGCACGGCTGGTCGCGGCTGGCGCGGCTGGTCACGGCCGCCCATTACACGGGCGAGCGCGGCGACCCCCGGGTGAGCCGGGAGCTGATCGGCGAGCACGACGGCGCCGACGGCGGGCTGGTGGTGCTGCTCGGGCCGCGCTCCGACGTGGGCCGGGCGGTGGCCGAGCGGCGCGACGACCGCGCCCGCGCGCTGCTCGCGCTCTGGCGCGACGCGCTGCCCGGCGTGGTGGTCGAGGTGGTCGACCAGTACGGGTTCGGCGACGCCACGACGGCGCTGCGGATGCTCGCGCTGGCGGAGTCGGCCGGGGTGCCCGCGGTGCTGAGCAACGCGGCGCGCTACCTGGACCCGGCCGACCACCAGGTGGGCGACGTGCTCGACGCGGCCCGCCAGCTCGTCCCGCTGCACCCGCGCCACCTGGAACGCACCACCTCGCACGCCTATCTCAAGAGCGGCAAGGAGATGCTGCAGGTGGCCGCCAAGATCTGCGGCGGCGACCAGGAGCGCGTCACCCGGCTGCTGCGCGCCACCCGGCAGGTCGCCGAGGCGTGCGCGATGGAGGCGGCCGAGCTGCTCGCGCTCCGCAAGAGCCCGCCGGACCTGCACCTGCCGGAGATCGGCCGCGACCCGGTGCCGCTGCTGCGCCACCGGGTGGAGGACGGGCTGGCCGAGCGCGGGCTGGACAGGTCGCGGGAGGCGCGGGAGCGGCTGGCGGCCGAGCTGCACATCATCGAGAAGAAGCGCCTGTCCGGTTACTTCATCGCGGTCGCCGGCATCACCGACATGATCCGCGAGATGGGCGTGCGCTGCGCCATCCGCGGCTCCGGCGCCGGCAGCCTGGTCAACTACCTCATCGGCATCGGCGAGGTGAACCCGCTCGACCACGGCCTGCTCATGGAGCGCTTCCTGTCGGAGGGCCGCGTCGGGCTGCCCGACATCGACGTGGACGTCGAGTCCGCCCGCCGCCTCGACTGCTACAAGGCGATCTTCGACCGCTACGGCGAGTCGCGGGTGGCCTGCGTGTCCATGATGGAGACCTACCGGGCGCGCAGCGCGATCCGCGACGTGGCCGGGGCCATGGGGCTGCCGCCGCACGAGATCGACGCCATCGCCAAGGCGTTCCCGCACATCAGGGCCATGCAGATCACCGCCTCCCTGCGCGACCTGCCGGAGCTGCGCGACAGCCGCCTCGGCGAGGCCGGCCTGGACCGGGTGTTCCGGCTGGCCGAGAAGCTCGACGGGCTGCCCCGGCACATCGCGCTGCACCCGTGCGGCGTGCTCGTCGGCAACTCCGGCCTGCGCGACCGCACGCCCGTGGAGCGCAGCCTGCTGGAGTTCCCCATGTCGCAGTTCGACAAGGACGACGTGGAGGAGGCCGGGCTGCTCAAGCTCGACGTGCTCGGCGTGCGGATGCAGTCGGCGCTCGCGTACGCGCTGGGCGAGATCAAGCGGGTGGACGACGTCGTCGTCGAGCTCGACACGCAGAGCGGCGACGAGCCCGGCGTCCAGTACGTCCCGCACGACGACCAGGAGACGTACGACATGATCTGCGCGGGCCGGACCCTCGGCTGCTTCCAGATCGAGTCGCCGGGACAGCGCGAGCTGGTCGCCAAGCTGGAGCCGCGCAGGATGCACGACCTGATCGTGGACATCTCCCTGTTCAGGCCGGGACCGGTCAACTCCGACATGGTCACCCCGTACCTGGAAGCCAGGCACGGGTGGCGCAGACCGTACTATCCGCACGAGAAGCTGCGCGAGGCGCTGAAGGAGACGCACGGCGTGGTGGTCTTCCACGAGCAGGTGCTGAAGATCATCCAGGTGATGACGGGCAGGGACCTGTCCTACGCCGAGGCGCTGCGGCGCACGCTCGGCACGCCCGAGGGCCGCGACCGGGTGCGCCGCCACTTCGTGCCGCTGGCCAAGGCGAACGGGTTCGACGACGGCGCCGTGGAACGCGCCTGGAAGGTGCTCGACGCGTTCGGCGGGTTCGGGTTCTGCAAGGCGCACGCGGCGGCGTTCGCGCTGCCCACCTACCAGTCGGCCTGGCTCAAACGGCACCACGCCGCCGCGTTCTTCGCCGGGGTGCTGACGCACGACCCCGGCATGTACCCGCCGCGCGTCCTCATCGACGAGGCCCGCCAGTGCGGGGTGCGGATCCTGCCGCTGGACGTGAACAAGTCGGCCAAGGACTGGCGGGTCGAACGGCTCCAGCTCCGCGTCGACCCCGCCGACCTAGCCGGGAGCGACGAGCCGCCCCGGCGGCGGCGCGACTTCAGGATCGAGGAGATCGGCAAGGGCTACGCGCTGCGCGTGCCGTTCTCGGCGGTCAAGGGGGTGAGCGAGGCCGAGGTGGCGCGCATGGTCGAGGGCCAGCCGTACACCTCGCTCGCCGACTTCTGGGACCGGGCCCGCCCGTCCAGGCCGACGCTGGAGCGGATCGTCCAGGTCGGCGGCCTGGACGCGCTGCACGGCCTGCGCCCCGGCGGCCCCCGCTGGAAGCCCGGCGAGCTCACCAGGCGCGACCTGATCGCCCAGGTCGGCGTGCTGGAGCGGACCTCGGCCCACGGCGTGCGGTCCGGGCCGCGCGCCACCAAGCGCTACACGCCCCGCCAGGCCGCCCCCGAACGCCACCTGGCCGCCGTGCAGCTCCCGCTCGGGTTCGCCGAGCACATCCCGCCCGGCGAACTGCCCGAGATGACCGAGACGGAGATGGTCGAGGCCGAGCTGGAGATCCTCGGCATGGACGTCAGCCGCCACGTCATCAGCTTCCACGACGAGCTGCTCGACGGCCTCGGCGTGGTGCGCGCCAAGGACCTGCTCACGCTGCGCAACGGCGCCGAGGTGCTGGTGGCGGGGGTCAAGGTCGCCACCCAGACGCCCGCCATCCGCTCCGGCCAGCGCATCGTCTTCGTCACGCTGGACGACTCGACGGGGCCGGTCGACCTGACCTTCTTCGAGTCGGTGCAGGGCAGGTGCGCCTCGACGGTGTTCGGGTCGTGGCTCATGGTCGTGCGGGGGGTGGTCAGGCGCACCGGCGCCCGGGCCGTCTCCATGCGCGCGGTCGACTGCTGGAACCTGGTGGACCTCGACGCCGTCTGGCGCTCGCGCGGGCTCGACGCGGTCCGGGCGGTCATCGCCGAGACCCCGGAGGAGCGGGGCGGCGTCGGCGGGCGGGCGATCGAGTACGCCAACGGGTTCAGGCTGTCGCCCTACTCCGACCTCGGCCCGGCGATCACCGAGCCGCCGCGCCGCCTCTGGCACGCCAGCCCGGGCAGCTCCGGGCCCACGGCGGCGTGAACAGGGACCGAAGTCCAACAGCAGCCGAAGTCCAACAGCAGCCGAAGTCCAACAGGGACCGAAGTCCTTCGACGGCGGGCCTTGCGGCACTGCCGGGCGCGGGCCGGAGCCGATGGGATGGGACGTGACGACAGCGATCCACGCAGAGAGGTGCCCGTCATGGCCGTCCATGTGCAGCAGCCCGTCAGGCGTCACACCGTCACCGCCGGCGCCCGCCGCCCGGCCGACTACGTCTGGGCGGTCGCCCGGATCGCGCTTGGCTGGATCTTCCTCTGGGCCTTCCTGGACAAGACGTTCGGCTGGGGGCTCGCCACCCCGGCGGACAAGGCGTGGATCGCGGGCGGGAGCCCGACGACGGGGTTCCTGAAGGGGGCCGGGGAGAACGCGCTCGGCGGCTTCTTCGCCGGCCTCGCCGGTCAGGCGTGGGTCGACTGGCTGTTCATGGCCGGTCTGCTCGGGCTCGGCGGCGCGCTCGTGCTGGGCGTCGGGCTGCGGGTCGCCGCGGTCACCGGCGGCCTGCTGCTCGTGCTGATGTGGGCGGCGGCGCTGCCGCTGGCCACCAACCCGTTCCTGGACGACCACCTGATCTACGCCGTCGTGCTGGCCGGGCTGGCGCTGGCCGACGCGGGGACCACGTTCGGCCTGGGCGGGCTGCCGGTCGTGCGCCGCACCCCCTGGCTCCGATAGCCGCGCCCTCGCCGCCCACCCCGGTCTCCTCCGGGGTGGGCGCCGTCGCGTTCAAGCGCAGGAGGTGCTCAAGCGCGGGTGGTGCTCAAGCGCGGGTGGTGCTCAGGCGTGTGCGGTGCTCAGGCGCTGTGGGCGGTGGGCTCCGCGACCACGCCGGAGTCGGGCAGCCGGGCGGCCCACTCCTGCCAGTGCTCCCGGGTGGTGCGCACCTCCGAGGAGTGGGCGCGCGCCCCGGTGCCGCCCATCTGCCAGGGCCGCGGCCCCTCCAGCGGCCGGTACTCGCAGCCCGCCGCGTCCAGCCGGGCCAGATGCCCCCCGCTCAGCCGCTCGACCAGCGACGCGTAGCCGACCGGCGCGCCCGACCAGACCGCCTCGGCGATGGCGCAGGCCCGGGGGAACACCATGTAGTCCAGGTGCCGCTCGTGCGGGATGTACTCGCTCCACGCCTGGAACTGCCCGCCGAGCACCCTGGCCCGCTCCTCGTCCGTCCACGACGCGGGCAGCGGCGCGAACGCCGCCGCGTCCTCCAGCGTGATCGGCCCGCCGATGGCCAGCGGCTCGTCGGGCCGGTCGGACTGGTCGTAGTCGAGGTAGGTCGGGTACGTGGACGCGCGGACCACGTCGTGCCCGGCGGCGGCGGCCTCCCGGGAGATGGCGTCGCCGCGCCAGCACATCACGATCGTGTCGGGCAGCACGCCGCCCGTCTGGAACGCCTCGTCCCACACCACCATGCGCTTGCCGCGCCCGGCCAGGTAGGCGCCGATCTCGCGCAGGAACCAGCCGTGCAGGTCGCCCGGCGTCCTGGCGCCGATCGCCGCCATGTGCGCGGCCACCTCCGGGTCGCCCGGCCAGTCGGAGGTGACGCACTCGTCGCCGCCCAGGTGCACGTACGGGGTGTCGATGGCGGTGAGCAGCTCGTCGAGGAGCTCGCACACCAGCTTGACCGCGGCGGGGACCGGCTTGAGGACCCCGGCCGAGATGCCCCAGCCGCGCAGCACCTCGCGGGTGCCGGTGCCCAGCTCGGGGAAGGCGGTCAGCAGCGCGGAGGCGTGGCCGGGCAGGTCGATCTCGGGGACGACGACGATCCCGCGCTGGGCGGCGTAGGCGGACACCTCGGCCAGGTCGTCGAGGGTGTAGTAGCCGCCGTGCGGGGTGCCGTCGAAGGTCGTCCGGCCGTGGTGGTGGCCGGACATGCTCTCGGGGCGGTGTGTGGCCAGCCTGTTGATCTCCGGATATTTCCTGCTCTCGATGCGCCAGCCCTGGTCGTCGGTCAGGTGCAGGTGGAGGCGGTTCATCCGGTGCATGGCCAACAGGTCGACATAGCGCAGCAACGTATGCTTGGTCATGAAATGCCGGGCGACGTCCAGCATGCCGCCGCGCCAGCCCAGCGCGGGCTCGTCCTCGACCTCGCCGCACGGCACCACGCCGCCGGCCCGCCCGGCGACCCGGTACGCGTCAGGGCCGCGCAACTGCCTGAGCGTCTGCACAGCGTGCCGTACCCCGGCGAGGTCCGCGGCCACGATCTCGGCGCCGCCGGCCGAGACGCGCAGCCGGTAGGACTCGGGCCGGCCCGCCTCCAGGCGCACGGACAGCGCGCCCTCGGGCCCGGCGGCCACGGGCAGCGGCCCGAGCAGCGACTGGACCGCCTCGACCAGGGCGGGCTCGCCGTGCACGGCGCCGAGGGCGAACGTGCCCCCGGAGCCGGCCGCACGACGGGGAGCGGGCAGCAATGTCCGGTACGGATCGGTCATGTCAGTGCCTTTCGTGAGCTTCCGGTGCGGAAATAGAGAGCGAGGGGCACGATGGCGCCCGAGGTGACGGCGACGGTGCTGAGCGCGCCCGCCAGCCCGATCTGCTCGGCGAGGAAGCCGATCAGCGGCGGCCCGCCGAGCATCCCCGTGTGCCCGATGGTGGAGGCCAGGCTCACGCCTGAGGGCCCGCCGAGCGCCCCGGCCTGCGCGATGGCCAGCGGGAACACGTTCGCCAGCCCGAGCCCGACCGCGACGAACCCGGCGAACGCCACCGCGACCGAGCCCGTCCAGGAGGCCGCGAGGATGCCGCCCAGCGCCAGCAGCGCGCCGGTGATGAGCACGGCCGTCGGGCCGTGCCGGCGCACCAGGTGGCTGCCCGTCAGCCGGGCGAACGCGATCGCCACGGAGTAGGCCGAGAAGCCGAAGGCCGCCAGGCTCGCCTCCGCGTGCAGGTCGTCGCGCAGGTGGAGCACGCTCCAGTCGGCCACGGCGCCCTCGCCGAAGGCCGCGCACCCGGCCAGCGCCCCGCACAGGGCCAGGGCCAGGCCGAACCCGCCGCGCCAGCCCCGCGCGGGCCGCGCGGGCCGCACGGCGGGCAGCCGCCCGCGCAGCAGCGGCCGGGCGAGCACGGCCGTGCAGGCGAGGACGAGGGCCGACACCAGCAGGAAGTGCTGCAGGGTGGTGAGCAGGGTGGCCAGCAGGCCGCCGAGCAGCGCCCCCGCGAGGCCGCCCGCGCTCCACAGCCCGTGCAGCATCGACATGATCGGCCGTTCCGTGGCCTGCTCGGCCTCGACGGCCGCGCTGTTCAGCCCGATGTTGAGCACCCCGTAGCAGAGCCCGGTGCCCGCGAGCGTCACGCACAGCGCCACGATCGTGCCGGGCAGCGCGATCAGCGGCACGGCCAGGCTGAGCATGGTGATCGCGGCCAGGACGACCGGCCGGGTGCCGAAGCGCGCGCACAGCCGCCCGCTCACGGTCATGGCCAGGCCGGTGCCGATGGACATGCACATGAGCGCGACGCCGAGGCCGCCGGTGGTGACGCCCAGGTGGTCCTTGATGGAGGGGATGCGCACCACCCAGGTGGCGAAGACGACGCCGTCCAGGAAGAAGAACAGCGACAGGGGCATACCCGGCAAATTAACAGGATGGGATCCAGAAAGAAAGAGGCCGTGTGATACACAGTCGCCATGCACACCGCCTCCCCGCACACCGCGCGACTGATCAACGACCGGATGGCGTACGAGGTGCTGCTGTCCCACGGCCCGCTGTCCCGGGCGGAGCTGCAGCAGCGCACGGGCCTGTCCAGGGCGACCGTCGCCGAGCTGGTCGACCGCATGGTGGAGTCGGGCCTGATCTCCCAGGCCGGTCAGGCGCAGACCCGCAGGCGCGGTCCCAACGCGCTGCTCTACGGCGTGGTCGCCGACCGGGCGCACGTCGCGGGCGTGGAGGTGCGTCCCGACCGCATCCTCGTCTCGGTCAACGACGTCACCGGACACCAGCTCGGCACCGCCGAGCTGCCCCAGGATCCGGCCGCCGAGCCCGACAGGCTCGTCTACGACGCCATCACGGCGGCGCTGGCCGACGCCCGGATCGGCGGCCTCGACGGCGTCGTCATCGGCACGCTCGGCGTGGTGGACCCGGTCAGCGGCGACGTCGCCTACATCCAGGCGCTGCCCACCTGGCACTCCAATCTGCTGCCCGGCCTGCGCGCCCGGCTCGGCGTGCCCGTGCTGGTGGAGAACGAGGTCAACCTGGTCGGCCTGGCCGAGCACCGGCTGGGCGCGGCCCGCGGGCACGACACGTTCGCGCTGCTGTCGCTCGGCGAGGGGCTGGGCGGGGCGGTGATCCTGGACGGCCGCCTGCACCGGGGCAGGTCGGGCGGGGCGGGCGAGCTCGCCTACGCCCCGACCGGCGTCGGCGGCGGCAGGCTGAACCAGCTCGTCGACGGGCCCGCCGTCCGCGCGCTGGCCGCGCGGCACGGGCTGCCCGACGGCGACGCGGTCGAGGCCGTGCGGCAGGCCACCCCGCGGTTCCTGGACGAGCTGGCCGAGCGGGTCACGGTCGCCGCCCAGGGCGTCTGCGCCGTCCTCGACCCCGGCTTCGTGGTGCTGGCCGGCGAGATCGGCCGGGCGGGCGGGCCCGAGCTGGCCGCCCGGGTCGAGGAGCGGCTCCGGGAGGCCACCCCGCTGCCCACCCAGGTCGCCGCCGGCACCGTGGAGGGCGACCCGGTGCTGCGCGGCGCCGTGGTCATCGCCCTGGAGCGGCTGCACCGGCAGACGTTCGGCCTGACGACCTGACGAGCGGGCTGACCAGGCATGTTCGTCGCCTGGCGCCCGATTCGTGACAGTGAGCGGTACATGCGCGGCGTTGCTTGAAGATGCTTGAATTTGCGGCCAATCGCTTGACATTGCTCAAAATGGTGGAACACCATTGCGCCCACTGTCGACGAAAGGTCCTGTGAGATGAGGAGCCGCACCGAGGGCGCCGGCCTGATGCAGCGAACGGCCGACCTGTGGCATCGCACCGTCCCCTGGCGCTGGCTCACCCCGAGCACGGTCCTCATCGCGTGCGTCGTCCTCTTCCCGGCCCTCTACATGGTCTACATGTCCTTCCTGGACATCAGCCGGATCGGGCTGGTCAGGGGCTTCGCCGGGTTCGACAACTACGCCAGGCTCCTGGCCGAGGACGCGCTCGGCACCGTCGTCGGCAACACGCTGCTGTGGCTGGTCATCGTCGTCGGCCTGACCGTGCTGCTCTCGCTCGGACTGGCGCAGTTCCTGTCCAAGGAGTTCTTCGGCCGCAGGTTCGTCCGGCTAGCGCTGCTGGTGCCCTGGGCGACCTCGCTGGTGATGACCGCGACCGTGTGGCGCTTCATCTACGAGGGCGGCAACGGGCTGCTCAACCGGCTGCTCATGGACCTGTCGATCATCTCCGCCCCGGTCGACTGGTACAAGGACCCCGCCACCGCCCTCTACTCCGTCATGGCGGTCGGCATCATCACCTCGATGCCGTTCACCACGTACGTGCTGCTGTCGGGACTGCAGACGGTGCCGCACGACGTGCTGGAGGCCGCGAAGATCGACGGGGCCGGGGCGTGGGCGACCTGGCGCCGGGTGACGCTGCCGATCCTGCGGCCGTCGCTGATGATCGCGCTGATCCTCAACATGCTGCACGTCTTCAACGCGTTCACCGTGATCTGGGTGATCATGGGCAAGACGTCGGGCAACCACGCCGACACCACCGTCACCTGGCTGTACAAGATCGCGTTCACCGCCCAGCTCGACTCCGGCGAGGCGGCGGCGCTCGGCGTGCTCAACGTCGTCTTCCTGCTGCTGCTCATCCTGCTCTTCGTGCTGGTGCTGCGGCCCCACCGCAACCCCGCGACGACCGAGGAGCGCCCCACGAAGGTCACAGCTCCCTCCGCCGCGGCGGCCGTCGCCGTGGCGCGTCCCGGCGCCTCCCCGCGCCGTCCCGTGCGGATCAGGCGGAGCAGTCCCGCGCTGGTCAGAGCGGGCCGGGCCTGGCGGCGCGTGCGGCCCGTCGTCCTGCCGGTCGTGGGGTTCGCCGTGGCGCTGTTCTTCCTCGCGCCCTACGCCGCGATGCTGTCGGGCTCGCTCAAGACCGACGCCGAGCTGTTCGCCGTCCCCGCCGACTACCTGCCCGGGACCTGGGCCTGGTCCAACTACGCCGACGTGTGGAACAAGATCCCGCTGGCCGACTACTTCCGCGTCAG
This sequence comes from Nonomuraea sp. NPDC003214, assembly GCF_053590035.1. NCBI lineage: Bacteria > Bacillati > Actinomycetota > Actinomycetes > Streptosporangiales > Streptosporangiaceae > Nonomuraea > Nonomuraea sp. NPDC003214. The sequence continues at coordinate 29,422 of NZ_JBSFSX010000016.1, forward strand.
CCTGACCGTCGCGCTCGTCTCCACCGCGCTCGTGCTCGTGGTCGCCGCGCCCGCCGCGTACGTGCTGGCACGCTCCAGGTTCCGGGGGCGTACGGCGTTCCTCGGCGTGATCCTCGTGACGCAGATGTTCCCCGCGGTCGCGCTGCTCATCGGCCTCTACCAGCAGGCGCTGTTCGTCGACGGAATCAACAGCTACGGCGTGATCATCGCCATCAACTCCGCCTTCAACCTGGCCTTCGCCGTGTGGATCCTGCACGCGCACTTCAGCTCGATCCCCGTGGAGATCGACGAGGCGGCGATGATGGACGGCCTCGGCCGGTTCCGGATCATGGTGCGGATGATCCTCCCGCTGGCCGCCCCCGGCCTCGTCACCGTGATGATCTTCACGTTCATCCAGGTGTGGAACGAGTTCGTCATCGCCCTGACCCTCTTCAACGACCCCGCCACCGGCCGCGTGCCGCTCACCGTCGGCGTCCAGCAGTTCATCGGCCTGTACGAGACCAACTATCAGTACCTGTTCGCCGCGGCCCTCATGGCGATCGTGCCCGCGGTGATCCTCTTCGCGCTCATCGAGAAGCATCTGGTGAGCGGCCTGACCGCAGGCAGCACCAAGTGACTAGAGAAGGACTGGCGTGACATGACCAGAAGAAGATCACGACTTGGCGCCCTGGCCGCGCTGGCCGGCCTCGTCCTCACGACGGCGGCGTGCGGCGGCGGCTCGGGCGGTGGCGGCGGCGACCAGCAGTCGATCAAACTGGTCGTCGCGCAGTACACCGAGGGCACCCGGCCCTACTGGGACGAGCTGATCAAGTCCTTCGAGACCGCGCACCCCGGCAAGAACGTCGACCTCCAGGTCATCGACTGGGGCAACCTGCAGAGCCAGGTCAACACCATGGTGCAGACCAAGCAGTTCCCCGACGTGCTCAACATCAACGTCTTCGCCGACTACGCCGAGGCCGGGCTGCTCTACCGCGCCGACGAGGTCGTCTCCAAGGAGGTGCTGTCGGACTTCCTGCCGTCCTTCGCCGAGAACGCCTCCTACGACGGCGCCCAGTACGGTCTGCCGTTCGTCGCCACCGTCAACGGCATGTACTACAACAAGAAGATCCTCAAGGAGGCCGGCTACGACAAGCCCCCGGCCACCTGGGACGAGTTCCGCGCCGCCGCGAAGGCGATCAAGGCGCTGCCCGGCGGCTACGTGCCCTACGCGCTGGCGCTCGGCGCCGAGGCCGGCGACTACGAGCTCGGCACCTGGGTGCGCGCCAACGGCGGCGACTGGCGCACCGACGGCAAGTGGACCGTCAACGGCGAGCGCAGCGTCGAGGCGCTGCAGTTCCTCAAGTCGCTCGCGCAGGAGGGCTACACCCAGCCGAACCCCGGCCAGACCAACCGGCCCGACGGCACCTGGCCGCTGTTCGCCCAGGGCAAGGTCGGCATGGTCTACGCCTCCTTCGGCACCCGCGCCTTCCTGGAGCAGGTCGACCAGGCGAAGATCGACTACGGCGCCACCACGCACCCCACCAACCACGGCGCCGAGCCCGCCACGCACGGCATCCAGGACTATCTGATGGCCTTCAAGAAGGACGGCAACCAGCAGCTCGTCCGCGAGTTCCTCGACTACTTCTACCAGGTCGACAACTACACCAAGTATCTGAAGGTCGAGGGCCTGCTGCCGACCACCGCCTCCGCCACCGAGGCCATGCGGAAGGACCCCAAGGTCAGCCCGTACGTCGACATGGTGGCCAAGGCCCGCTTCGACCCGACCTCGCAGCCGGTCTGGGCCGAGCTGCGCGGCACCATGGCAGCCGACCTGGGCAACGCCCTCGCCCCCACCGGCGACCCGCGCGCGACCCTCGACAAGCTGCAGAAGATCGCCGAAGGGTCCTAGGTGGCGCTGCCGAGCCCCGGCGGCGTGAACGGCGCCAGCGCCGCCACCGGCTCGGGAGCCTCACGCTCCGCGCAGGCCGACTGCTGAACCCGGGTGATCCGCCGCACGGTGGCCGCGCACAGCAGCGCGGCCAGCGCGGCGCAGGCGAGCTGCGGGACGCCGAGGCCGGTCAGGTCGCCCTCGGCGGCGTCCAGCGGCAGCACGATCGTGATCAGGGCCAGCGCCGTCAGCCAGCTCACCCACCAGCCCGACACGAGCGCCAGCCAGCGCCACCGCTCGCCCTCGGGCGGGCGGGCGCCCTGCCACACCTCGTGCACCAGCATCGCGGGGGCCAGCAGGTTGACGCCGGGAATCAGCCACGCGGCGGCCACCGGCCCGGTCGTCGCCGCCGGGTCGTTGACCTGCCGGGCGCGCACCAGCCAGGTGACGTAGGCGGCCCCGGCCGCCACGGTCGCGCCCGTGGCCAGCATCATCAGCACCGCGAACGCCGTCACCGCCCCGACCACGGCCTCGGCGTCGGCCCCCTGCGGGCGGCCACCGTACGCGGCGAGCTGGGCGGCGAGGCTGCGCCCGCGCACCTGTTCGAAGACGACCAGAGCGCTCAAGGAGACGACCTGCGCGGCCAGCGTGAGGTAGACGGCATTGGCCGCTTTGACGGGCGGTGCCTGGGCAAAGCGCACGATGTTCTCCCCCCGGGCCATGCGCTGAGGTTCTGCCTTCACTTCTATCCCGCGGGCACCTCGGTTAATCAGCTCACGACCCCCGATTCCCACGCCCAAGCCGCGATTTCCACCCGGTTCCGAGCGCCGAGTTTGGCGAAGATGCTGCCCAGGTGCGTCTTGACCGTCGACAGCGACACGAACAGCTCGGCGGCCACCTCCTGGTTGGTCCGCCCCCGCGCGATCAGCCGCACCACGTCGAGCTCCCGGTCGGTCAGCGGCTCGGGCAGCGGCGCGGCCCGGCGCTGCGGCTGCGCCAGATGCCGCAGCAGCCGCACGGTCACCGACGGCGACACCAGCGACTCCCCGCTCGCCGCCGCCCTGACCGCCTCCACCAGCAGCGTCGGCCCGCTGTCCTTCAGCAGGAACCCGGTCGCCCCCGCCCGCAGCGCCCCGTACACGTACTCGTCCAGGTCGAACGTGGTGACGATGACCACCCGCAGCGGGCTCTCCACCCCCGGACCGGCCAGCGCCCGGGTCGCCTCCAGCCCGTCGAGCCTCGGCATCCGGATGTCGAGCAGGCACACGTCCGGCCTGAGCCGCCTGGCCTCCGCGACCGCGTCGGCGCCGTCGGCCACCGCGGCGACGACCTCCATGTCCGGTTGGGCGTCCAGGATCATCTGGAAGCCGGTGCGCACGAGCTGCTGGTCGTCGGCGATGAGTACCCGAATAGTCACGGCCCAACTCTAGGATCAGCCGTTCGGCCGAGGCGCAACCGGTCACAAGGCCGATCCGCCGCACCCCGCCCCGGCGGGAGGCTTGCCCGCATGAACGACGTGCTTGCGGGATTGGCCCTGACCAAGAGGTTCGGGCAGACGGTCGCCCTCGGTGGCGTGGACATCACCGTACGGGCCGCCGAAGCGGTGGCGATCATGGGGCCGAGCGGCTCCGGCAAGTCCACCCTGCTCCACTGCCTGGCCGGGATCATGAAGCCGGACGACGGCGAGGTGCACCTGCTCGGGCAGCGCATCGACGCCATGGGCGAGCGCGAGCGCAGCGCCCTGCGCCGCACCCGGTTCGGGTTCGTGTTCCAGTTCGGCCAGCTCCTGCCGGAGCTGCCCGCCGAGGAGAACGTCGCGCTCCCGCTCATGCTCGGCGGCGTCGCCAGGGCCCAGGCCGTCCGCCAGGCACGCGAATGGTTCGGGCCCCTCGGGCTCCAGGGCATGGAGACGCGGCGGCCCGGCGAGCTGTCCGGCGGCCAGGCCCAGCGCGTGGCGATCGCCCGCGCCCTCGTCACCAAGCCCGCCGTCGTGTTCGCCGACGAGCCCACCGGCGCGCTCGACCAGAGCACCGGCCACGACACGATGCGCCTGCTCGTCGAGGCGACCCGCGCCAACGGCGCCTCCCTGATCGTCGTCACCCACGACCCGAACGTGGCCGCCTGGTGCGACCGCACCGTCGAGGTCCGTGACGGCAAGCTCCTCACGGGCGGGGTCCCGGCGTGAACCTCGAACTCACCTGGCGGCTGCTCAAAGGCGGCGGCCGCCGCGGCCTGCTCGGCACCTGGCTCACCCTCGGCGCCGTGGCGGTCTCCACCGCGCTGCTGCTGTTCGCCGTCACCGCCAACTTCGCCTTCGAGGACAGGGGCGAGCGCGGCGCCTGGCGCAACCCGGTCCCCGCCGCCCAGGGGCAGCGGGCCGTCGCCGTCGAAGGCACCCGGCTCGACTACGTACGCGACCGGCAGATCGTCATCGTCGACCTCGCCGCCCTCGGCAGCTCCCCGCCCGTCCCGCCCGGCATGCCGCGCTTCCCCGCGCCCGGCGAGGCGTACTTCTCGCCCGCGCTCGCCGCCCTGGCCAAGCAACTGCCCGCCGCGCAGCTCGCCGGGCGCTTCCCCGCCATGACCGGCGTGCTCGGCGAGGAGGCCCTCGTCCACCCCGAAGAGCTGGTCGCCGTCGTCGGCCAGCGCCCCGACGCGCCCGTCATGACCGCGCCACGCGGCGCCGACGAGGCCCCCGTACGCGTCGCCGACCTCGCCGGGGAGCCGTCCATGGACTCCCAGGGCTACCGCATCCTCGCGCTCATCGGCAGCGTGCTCATGGTGGTGCCGCTGCTCGTCTTCGGCGGGGCCGCCGCCCGGCTGACCGTCGCCAGACGAGACCAGCGGCTCGCCGCCCTCCGGCTCGTCGGCGCGACCCCCGGCCAGGTCGTCGGCATGACCGTCGCCGAAGCCGTCATCGTCGCGTTCGCCGGCGTGCTCACCGGCACCGTCGCCTACGCCCTCGCCCTGCCGCTGCTGACCGGCATCCGCATGAGCGGCGGCCCCTGGTTCGCCGCCGACCTGTGGCCCGACCCGCCCGTGCTCGCCGCCACCGTCGTCGCCGTGCCCCTGCTGGTCGGCCTGTCCGCCGTCGCCGGGCTGCGCCGCGTCGTGGTCAGCCCGCTCGGCGTCGCCAAACGCGAGACGCCGCCCGCCATGCGCTTCCTGCGCGTCCTCGTCCTGCTCGCCGCGCTCGCCGCGTTCCCGCTGATGGGGCGCGACACCGGCATCGCGATCATCGTGGCGGCGATCGGGCTCGCGTTCCTGTCCGTCAACCTGGTCGGGCCGTGGGTCGTCGCCCTCATCGGCCGCATCACCGCCCGCGGCGCCCGCGGGCCCGCCCGGCTGCTGGCCGGCCGGCGGCTCGTCGACGACCCCCGCTCGGCCTGGCGCACCGTCAGCGGCGTCGCGCTCACCGGGTTCGTCGCCGGGTTCCTCGCCCTGCTCAGCCCCGGCGCGCTCACCAGTGACGCCGTCCCCGGGCAGCTCCGCGTCCTCGTCCCCGAAGGCTCGTCCGCCACCGTCGCCGAACACGCCCGCGACCGGCTCCGCGAAGCCGGCGTCACCGCCACCGTCAAACAGTCCGACGACGTCGTCGCCGTCACCGTGGCCGACCGCGACGACCCCGCCACCCTCGACCGCGGCCGCACCGCGCTCGCCGGTCTCGTCCCCGGCCGCACCGTCACCACCGGCGCCGACGACGACCACACCGGCACCCAGCTCCTCGCCGACATCGGCGTCGGCACCGTCGTCGTGCTGTCGGTGTCCTTCCTCGTCGCCATCGCCAGCGCCGGCATCACCGCCGCCTCCTCCATCCTGGACCGGCGGCAGACGTACGGGCTGCTCAGGCTCGCGGGCACCCCCCTCACGGTGCTCGACCGGGCCCGGCGGGCCGAGACGCTCATCCCGCTCACCGTCATGGGCGGCGGCTCCATCCTGGTCGGGGCCTTCTGTGCCACGCCGTTCATGTTCGGCGCCCCGAACGCCAACGGGCTGATCATGCTGCTGGTGTGCGTCGGGCTCGGCTTCGCCGGCGTCCTCGCCGCCGGCGCCCTCAGCCGCCCCCTCCTCCGCGCGGTCACCACCGACCCAACCCCCCGCCCCGACTGACCTTCACGGGACGTCGGACCGGGGTTGCCCCCCGCTCGGCTGCGCGCGGGGCGGGGCCGCTCCACCACCGCCCGGGTCTTCGGAGAAGGGCCCCGGGCCGCCGAGCGCCCCGGCCGCCCACCCTGGCCGGGCTGCCGAACGGGCGGGCGGCTCCTCCGCCACCTCGGCCTTCGGCCTTCGGGGGTGGCCCGCGCCCCGGCTGCGCCCACCCGGTCGGCCCCGGCGTGGCGGACCGGCCGCTCGCGGTGTGGGCCGCTCGGCGTCGCGAGGTCGCCGCCGGCTCCGTAAGGGGTCGTTCCGTAAGCACCCGCCAACCGCCAGCCCCGTCGGTCCCGCCCAGTCCCATCCGAGAAGGGGGTGCCGTCGGGGGCGTTCCCTTCGCCGGGCCGGGGTGGTGGGTGGGTGCGCTGTGGGCGAATCTGGGTGGGTTTGGGGTGGGTGGGGTGTTTGGATGGCGGAATGGAGATCTTGGTACTGGGCGGGACCGCCTGGGTGGGGCGGGAGCTGTCGCGGCAGGCGATCGAACGCGGGCACCGGGTGACGTGCCTGGCGCGCGGCGAGAGCGGGCAGGTGGCCGACGGGGCGACGCTGGTGGCCGCCGACCGGCGTGACCCCGCGGCGTACGAGCGGCTGGCCGGGCGTGACTGGGACGCGGTGGTCGAGGTGTCGTGGCAGCCGGGCTTCGTGCGCGGGGCGCTCGACGCGCTGGCCGGGCGGGCGCGGCACTGGACGTACGTCTCCTCCGTCAACGCGTACGCCTCCCACGCCACCCCGGGCGCGGACGAGTCGGCGGAGCTGCTCGCGCCCACCGACCGGGACGAGGTGGACCGTGAGCTCTACGGCGAGGCGAAGGTCGCCTGCGAGCAGGCGTCGGCGGCGGCGGCCGGCGACCGGCTGCTGGTCGCCCGCGCGGGGCTCATCGGCGGGCCGGGCGACCACAGCGGGCGCTCCGGCTACTGGGTGGCGCGGGCGGCCCGCGACCCGCTCGGCCCGATGCTGGTCCCGGACGAACCGGACAGCCCGACGCAGGCCGTGGACGTGCGTGACCTGAGCGCGTGGCTGCTGGACACGGCCGAGAAGGGCGGCACGGGCACGTTCGACGCCGTGGGGCCGACGGTGCCGTTCGGGGAGTGGATCGAGCTGGCCCGTACGGTCGGCGGCCACACCGGTCCGGTCGTCACCGCGAGCTCCGACTGGCTGGTGGCCAACGGCGTGGGCCAGTACATGGGGCCCGAGTCGCTGCCGATGTGGCTGCCGGAGCCGGGCTGGGAGGGCTGGTCGGCCCGCACCGGGGCGGCCGCGCGCGCCGCCGGGCTCACCCACCGGCCGCGCGCCGAGCTGCTGGCCGACACCCTGCGCTGGGAGCGCGAGCAGGGCCTCGACCGCGAGCGCCGAGCCGGTCTCAGCGCCGCCCGCGAACGGGAACTCCTGGCCGCCCTCGGCTGACGTCCCTCCCGGGCCGGCGCCTTACGGGTGGACGCCTGTCGTGGGACGGCGCCTCCCGGGTCCGTGCCTGTCGTGGGACGGCGCCTCCCGGGGCCGGCCTGGGCGGGCGGGGCTCCGTGCGGGGAGGGCTCGGGTCGGCGGGGTCAGCTCAGGACGAGGTCGCGGGTGAGGCGGAGGGAGGGCTCGTCGCGGGGGCCCATGACCAGCAGGGTCGTGACGGGCGACTTGTGCCAGGGTTCCAGGCGTTCCTTGATGCGGCCCGGCGGCCCGACCAGGGAGATGCCGTCGGCGAGCTCGTCGGGGATGGCGCGGAACGCCTCGTCCTTGCGCCCGGCGAGGTAGAGCGCCTGGATGCGCTCGGCGGCCTCGGCGTAGCCCATGCGGCCGATGATGTCGGCGTGGAAGTTGCGCTGCTTGGCGCCCATGCCGCCGATGTAGAGGGTGAGCATCATCTTGACCCCGTCCAGGGCGGACCGGACGTCGTCGGAGATGACGACCATGACCATGGCGGCGATGTCGAAGCCCGGGTCGCGGCCGGCGAGGGCCGGGCCGTACATCTCCTCGATCTTGCCGGGCAGGGCGAACAGCGGGAGCCAGCCCTGGCCGAGTTCGGCGGCCAGGGCGACGTTCTTGGGGCCTTCGGCGCCCAGGTAGACGGGGATGTCGGGGCGCAGCGGGTGGGTGATGGGTTTGAGCGGCTTGCCGAGGCCGCCCGGCAGGGGGAGCGGGTAGTGGGGGCCGCCGGAGGTGACCGGGTGCTCGCGGCGCCACACCTGGCGCATGATGTCGACGTACTCGCGGGTCCTGGCCAGCGGTTTGGCGAACGGCTGGCCGTACCAGCCCTCGACGACCTGGGGGCCGGAGGCGCCGATGCCGAGCAGCAGGCGTCCGCCGGTGAGGTGGTCGAGCGTCATCGCGGTCATGGCGGTGGTGACCGGCGGGCGGGCTGACATCTGGGCGATCGAGGTGCCCAGTTTGATGCGCGTGGTGCGCGCGCCGTACCAGGCCAGCGGGGTGAACACGTCGCTGCCGTACGCCTCGGCGGTCCACACCGAGTCGTAGCCGAGCCGCTCGGCGGCGAGCACCGAGTCGGTCGCGTCGTCGGCGTGGCGTTGCCAGTAGCCGAGGTTCAGGCCGAGCTTCATGAGGCGCCTCCCGAATCAAGTTCCATTTACGGGTGGCGCGGGTGCGGGTGTCAATGCGGGATCATCCGGGGACGAGTGCTTTCGTGCTCAAGGGTCTGCGGCATGTGGTGTGCGTCCTGCTTCTGCTGGTGCCTGGAGCCGAGCCGGTGGTCGTTTCCGGCGGGTCGCGGCCGAACATCGTGTTCGTCATGGCGGACGACCTCGAAGCGGGAAATCTGGCGCAATTTCCCAATATTTCGCGCCATATCGTGCAGCAGGGCGCGTCGTTCGACCGGTTCTTCGTGACGAACTCCTGGTGCTGCCCGTCACGCGCCTCCATCCTCAGATCCCAGTACGTCCACAGCCACGGCGTCTGGACGAACACGCCCCCCGAGGGTGGATTCGAGCGCTTTCACAAGCTCGGCCGGGAACGCTCCACCATCGGCACCTGGATGCGCGATGCCGGATATCGCACCGCGCTCATGGGCAAGTATCTCAACCACTACCCGGACCGGGCGGCCCCCGCCGCGTACGTGCCGCCGGGCTGGGACGAATGGCACGTCCCGGTGCGCAACCTGTACGACGAGTACGGCTACCGGCTCAACGCCAACGGCGACCTGGCCGAGTACGGCTGGGGCGAGCAGGACTACCTCGCCGACGTGCTGGCCGACAAGGCGCGCGACTTCATCACCGGCTCCCGGGGGCCGTTCTTCCTGTTCCTCAACCCCATCGCGCCGCACCTGCCGGCCAACCCGGCGCTGCGCCACACCGACGCCTTCGCCTGGGCCAGGGCGCCCCGGCCGCCGTCGTTCAACCAGGAGGACGTGAGCCGCGAACCCCTCTGGCTGCGCTCCCGGCCGCCGCTGGACGAACGCGAGCTCGCCGCCGTCGACCGGCGCCACCGCAACCGGATGCGCGCCATGCTCGGCGTCGACGACCTCGTCGGCGCCGTGGTCGCCGCCCTGGAGGAGAGCGGCAAACTGGACAACACATACCTGTTCTTCGGCTCCGACAACGGCTTCCACCAGGGCACGCACCGGCTCGCGCAGGGCAAGACCACGCCGTTCGACGAGGCCATCAGGGTGCCGCTGGCCGTACGCGGGCCCGGGGTGCGCCCCGGGACGACGATCAGCGAGCTGGGCGCGACCGTGGACCTGGCGCCGACGTTCGCCGAGCTCGGCGGGGCCGAGGTGCCGCCGTTCGCCGAGGGGCGCTCGCTGGCGCCGCTCCTGCGCGGCGAGCGGCCCGCCACGCGGCGCAGGAACGTGCTGGTCGAGTTCGCCCGCCCGGCCAAGCGGTCCTCGGCCGCGCAGACCCCGGTGCCGCCCTACCAGGCGTTGCGCACCGAACGCCACACGTACGTCAGATACGCGACGGGGGAGGAGCAGCTGTACGATCTGCGGACGGACCCGTACCAGCTCCACAACCTGGCCGCGGACGCCGACCCGAGGCTGGTGGCGCGGCTGCGCGCCCGGCTCGACGGGATGCGCGCGTGCTCCGGGGCGTCGTGCCGGGTGGCCGACTCACGCGGCTGAGCACGGAGCCGGCGCGGGCAGCCGGCCCGCCCGGTAGGCGCTCGGCGGCACCCCCATCACCGCGCGGAACTCGGCGGTCATGTGCGACTGGTCGTAGTAGCCCGCGTCGGCGGCCAGCGCCGCGGCCGGCCGGCGGCACACCTCGCCCAGCACCCGACGTACCCGGTCGATCCTGGCGAACCGCTTGGGCGCCATCCCGACGCCCGCCGTGAACACGTCACGCAGATGCCGCTCGCTCACCCCCAGCTCACCCGCCACCGCCCGCACGCCGGCCCGAGGCAGCAGCGTCCCCGCCGCGTCCACCAGGTGCGCGCGGTCCAGCTCGGCGCGCGGCTGCCCGGCCAGCCGTTCCAGGAACGCCGCCTCGATCCGCTCCCGAGCCCGCCGCTCCCAGCCGTCGCCGCCCGCCTGCCCGGCCAGCTCGTCCGCCAGCCGGTCGGCCCGTACGCCCCACAGCTCCCGCAGCGGCACGACCCGGTCGGCGAGCTCGTCCAGCGCCACCCCGAGCAGCGGCCGGGCGCGCCCCGGCCGCAGCCGTACCGTCACGCAGTGCGGCACCAGCTTGGGCTCCAGGTAGGAGGCCCGGGTGCGGGGCCCGAGCGCGTACAGCTCGCCCGCGCCGTCGGCGCCCGTGCGGAAGGCCACCGTGGCCGCCGTGTCGGGCTCGCGGACGTGGAAGGAGAGGTGGAGGGAGGCGGCGTCCTTCATGTGCCGATTCTTCCTAGAGTCGCGGGCGGGTGCGGCGGCACGGTGAACCCATGATCCTGATCACCGGTGCCACGGGCACCATCGGCGGCCACGTGACCCGCCTGCTCACCGGCCGCGGCGAGCCGGTCCGCGTCCTGGTCCGCGACCCGGCACGCGCCCCCGCCGGGGCCGGCGTCGTCCGCGCCGACTACAACGACCCCCGCTCGCTCGCCGCCGCCTTCGACGGCGTCACCGCCGCGTTCCTCGCCACCGCGTTCGGCCCCGCCCTGCCCGCTCACGACCTCGCCCTGGTCGAGGCCGCCCGCGCGGCGGGCGTCAAGAAGGTGGTGAAACTCTCCACCATTCCCGTCGCCGCGACCGGCGGCGCCGACCCCGGCGCCTGGCACCGGCCAGGCGAGCGCGCCGTCGCGGCCGGCGGCCTGGCCTGGACGCTGCTGCGGCCCGCCGGGTTCGCGTCCAACTCGCTGGCCTGGGCCGAGGCCGTACGGACGGGCGCGCCGATCCCGAACTTCACCGGCGACGGCACGCACCCCGTCGTCGACCCGCGCGACGTGGCGGCGGTCGCCGTCGCCGCCCTCACCTCGCCGGGCCACGAGGGGCGCTCCCACGACCTGACCGGGCCCGCGATGGTGAGCGTCCCCGACCAGGTCGCGACCCTGGCACGGCTGCTCGGCCGCCCCCTGGAGACCGTCGACGTGCCGGCCGCCACAGCCCGGGACCAGATGGTCGCCGCCGGCGCCGACCCGGTGCTGGCCGACCTCGCCGCCTCGGGCTGGGCGATGCTCCGGGACGGCGCCTCACCGGGCGTCACCGACACGGTCCCGCGCATCCTGGGCCGCCCCGCCGCCGCCTACGCGACCTGGGCCGCCGACCACCTGACCGCCTTCACCGGTAACTGATCGCCGTACGTCCGGCCCGAGGCACGACCTCCCCGGCCCAGTCGAAGGCGGCCTCCTGGTCGTCCTGGGAGATGGCGGCGGTGAAGTGGACGGGCGTCCCCCCACCGGCGGGCCGCACCACCCAGCCGCCCCTCTCCCTGCTCAGCACCCACCGCTCGACCGCCGGGGCCGGGACCGGACGCGGCCGGACCAGTTGCCGGGCCGCCGCCGGAAGGGCCGCCCACCGCGACCCGGGCGCCGGAGCGTACCCGGTCACCCCGGACCGGGTACGGCCGGAAAGACACCACCGCAGCACCCCGGCCAAGTGCCCGAACGCTTCCCGCCGCCGCCTCCACGAGTCAGCCGATCCCGCATTCATCAGCGGACACCAGCCTCTCCGCGCTGTCCTTCTGGGCGGGCTCGAACTCCTGCACCCGTCCGTCGTCGGCCCGCAGGGCGCCCACCGCCGTCCCCCGGGCCCGCCACAGCCCGGGAAAACACGGCACTGCGACCGTCAGCGTCTGCGGCTCCGGCACGGGCACCCTCCTGTCGGTCCTCTCGTCCATTGTCACCCAACGGCCGTTGGTGTCCCGGGTCTGCAGGCGAAGGGAGATCCGGTGCAAGACAGGCGGAAGGTCGCACCAGTACTTCAGGGTGGCGCCGATCCCCGCCGCGGACACGCTGACGGTCTGATGAAGCACCTCCATGAAGCACCGGGGTTCGGACACGCGCCCCCTCTCACCGGTGCGGTCCTGCTCGTCGCATCTGGCGGGCGCGGTCATGAGCGTGACCATCGCGCATGCCGCAAGCTGCGCTCGCACCAAGCTGAAGAGCATCGAGGCCGGCCTCCGATCCGTGGGTGCGCCCCAGCGGAAACGGTAGTGCTCGTCAGTCGGTGGGGGCGGGGGTTTCGGCAGGGAGGGTGAAGTGCCAGATGATCATGGTGGGGCGGTCGGTGTTGGCGGCCTGGGTGGCTTCGGGGACCAGGGCGGTGAGGATCCAGGGCCAGACGTCCCACCTGGCGACCGCCTCCGAGGTGGTGGGGGGTTCGGCGGGGCTGGGGGCCGGGGGGAGGCGGGGTTCCTCGCAGGCGCGGAGGTGGAGGCCGGCGGCCAGGGCGGCGCGCAGGTAGTCGCCCACCGGGTGGTGGTAGGTGGCGATCCGCCCGGGTCGTCCGTCGGGCAGGCGCACCGTGGGGACGAAGCCGCGCGCGACCCCCTCGGGGTGCATGTCGGAGATCACGAGGTGGCCGCCGGGCCGCAGCACCCGGGCGAACTCCGCCATCGCGGGCCCGAGCGACGGTACGTGCGTCAGCGCCAGGGAGCAGGCCACGAGGTCCACGGCGTCGTCGGGCACCGGCAGCCGGTCCAGCTCGCCGTGGCGGAAGTCGCCCTGCGGCACCCGTTCGCGGGCCAGGGCGAGCATGTCGGGCGAGCTGTCCACGCCGATGACCCGGTGGCCGCGCCCGGCGAGGGCCGCCGCCATCCGGCCGGTGCCGCAGGCGGCGTCCAGGGCGGCGCCCGGCGGCAGCTCGCCGACGATCCCGGCCACGAGGGGCTCGTCGATGTCGAACAGCCCGTTCGGCCCGTCGTAGGTGCCGGACCAGATGCGGTATCCCTCGGCCGACTCCACCCGCGCGACCTCGACGGCGGCGTCGGCCAGTGCCTCGTCGTCCAGCAGCCTGCGGATCTCGGCGATGCGGGCCTCGACGAACGCGCGGTCGTGCCCGCCGGTGAAGGACCGCAGCAGGGCGGCCCCTTCGATGCCCAGCAGGTAGGCCAGGGGATGCTCGTGGATCACCCGGGCGAGACTAGCCAGGACGTTCCGGACGTCGCCAGCTATTTACGCCGTCAGAGCGAGGGGTAGGCGCGGGCGAGGTGGTCCGTGACCGCCCGCTCGGCCTCGCCGGGGTCGCCGCCGGTGATGGCGGCGAGGATGCGCGCGTGGTCGGCCTGGAGCGCCGCGGTGTCCCCCAGCCGTTCCACGGCCTCGACCGCGTAGCGCCGCATGGAGTCGCGCAGCGACCGCATGATGGCCCCGGTCAGCCGGTTGCCGGAGGCGTCGGCCAGCGCGCAGTGGAAGGCGGTGTCATGCTCCACGAACTCCTCCGGCGTGCGCGCCGCCGCCATCCCTTCGTAGGCCGCGGCGAGGGCCGAGGTGTCGGCGCGGGCGGCGGCGGCGTGGCCGGCGGCCCAGCGTTCGATCATCAGCCGGGTGTCGACGACCTCGCGCAGCTCCAGGGCGGCCAGGCCGAGGTGCAGCCGGAGCAGGTCGGTCAGCGCGGTGTCGGGACGGGAGACGAGCACGGCGCCCGCGTCGGGGCCCCGCCCGGCCTGGGACGACACGACGCCGAGCGTCTCCAGCACGCGCATCGCCTCGCGCACCGACGACCGGCTGACCCCGAGCTGTTCGGCGAGCTGCCGCTCGGCGGGGAGCCGGTCGCCGGCGGTGAGGCCGTCCTCGGAGATGCGGTGCTCGATCTGCGCGAGCACGTCCTCGAACGTGCGGGTCCGCTTGACGGGACGCCAGCGGGTGTCGGTCAACGAGGCCCCCTCGGAGCGTGGCGGGGATGCGGCCCGCCGATGCCATCGGATATGGTCTGACCATACTGTGGTCCGACCATACCTGAAGGAGAGGCGTGCGAGTCGCCCTGTTCATCACGTGTGTGAACGACACGCTCTTCCCCGGCACCGGCAAGGCCGTCGTGTCGCTCCTGCGCAGGCTGGGCTGCGAGGTCGACTTCCCCGCCGCGCAGACCTGCTGCGGGCAGATGCACGTCAACACCGGCTACCGCGCGGACGGCGTACGGCTGGCGCGTCACTTCACCGAGGTGTTCTCGGGGTACGACGCGGTGGTGGCGCCCTCCGGTTCGTGTGCCGCGATGGTCCGCGAGCAGTACCCGAAGCTGGTGCGGCCAGGCAGCAGGGGAGCGGCGGCCGTCGCGGAGGTGGCGCCGAAGGTGTACGAGCTGTCGGAGTTCCTGGTGGACGTCCTGAAGGTGGAGGACGTCGGCGCATATTTCCCGCACCGGGTGACATATCACCCGACGTGCCACTCCCTCCGCGGCCTGCGCCTGGGTGACCGCCCGGCCCGGCTCCTGAGCCGCGTGCGCGGCCTGGAGCTGGTCCCGCTCCCGGCGGCCGACGAGTGCTGCGGCTTCGGCGGCACGTTCGCGGTGAAGAACCCGGCCGTCTCCGCAGCCATGGGCGCCGACAAGGTGCGCAACGTGCTCGGCACCGGCGCCGAGGTGCTGTGCGCGGCGGACAACTCCTGCCTGATGCACCTCGGCGGCACGCTCGACCGGCAGAAGGCGGGCGTACGGGTCATGCACCTCGCCGAGATCCTGGCCACGACGGAGGCGACGGGATGAGCGGCACTTTCCTCGGCATGCCCGGCAGTTTCCCGAAAAATGCCGAAAAAGCGGTCCAGAACTCGCAACTCCGCTTCAACCTCCGCAAGGCCACGCACACCATCCGGGGCAAGCGCGCGAGCGTCGTGGCCGAGCTGCCCGACTGGCAGGAGCTCCGCGCCGCCGCCAAGGCCGTCAAGGACGAGACCCTGCGCCACCTCGACCGCTACCTCGTCCAGCTGGAGGAGGCGGTCACCCGAGCGGGCGGCCACGTCCACTGGGCCCGCGACGCCGCCGAGGCCAACCGCATCGTCACCGGCCTGGTCCAGGCCACCGGCGAGAGCGAGGTCGTCAAGGTCAAGTCGATGGCCACCCAGGAGATCGGCCTCAACGAGGCGCTGGCCGAGCACGGCATCACGGCGTACGAGACGGACCTGGCGGAGCTGATCGTGCAGCTCGGCGACGACTTCCCGAGCCACATCCTGGTCCCGGCGATCCACCGCAACCGGGCCGAGATCCGCGAGATCTTCCTGGAGAGGATGCCCGAGACGCCCGACGGCCTGACCGACGAGCCCGCCGCGCTGGCCGAGGCCGCCCGGCTTCACCTGCGCGAACGCTTCCTCAGGAGCAAGGTCGCGATCTCCGGCGCCAACTTCATGATCGCCGAGACCGGCACGCTGGTCGTGCTGGAGTCCGAGGGCAACGGCCGCATGTGCCTGACGCTGCCCGAGACGCTGATCAGCGTGGTCGGCATCGAGAAGCTGCTGCCCTCCTGGCGCGATCTGGAGATCTTCCTGCAGTTGCTGCCCCGCAGCTCGACCGGCGAGCGGATGAACCCGTACACGAGCATGTGGACCGGAGCCACCGAGGGCCAGGAGTTCCACCTGGTGCTGCTCGACAACGGGCGCACGGACGTGCTCGCCGACGAGGTGGGCCGTCAGGCGCTGCGCTGCATCCGCTGCTCGGCCTGCCTGAACGTGTGCCCGGTCTACGAGCGTGCGGGCGGCCACGCGTACGGGTCGGTCTATCCGGGGCCCATCGGCGCGATCCTCACCCCGCAGTTGCGCGGCATGGGCTCGGAGCTGGACGCCTCGCTGCCGTACGCCTCCAGCCTGTGCGGCGCGTGCTTCGACGTGTGCCCGGTGGCGATCGACATCCCCGAGGTGCTGGTCGACCTGCGCGCCAAGGCCCCGCACGGGACCGCGGAGCGGGCGGGCATGCGGGTGGCGGGCTGGGTGCTCGGCGACGAGGCGCGGCTGGCGAAGGCGCAGCGGCTGGCCGCGCGCGTACGCGGGCTGGTGCCGCGCAGGCTGCCCGGCCCGCTGTCGGCCTGGACCGACACGAGGGATCTGCCCGAGATCCCGGAAGAATCGTTCAGAGACTGGTGGGAGCGGCATGAGCGCCCGTGAGGAGATCCTCGGCCGGATCAGGCGGGCCGTCCGCGACGCGCCCGAGGTGGAGATCCCGCGCGACTACCGGACGAGTGTCCCGGTGGACGACCCGGTGGGGCTGTTCGCCGAGCGGGTGGACGACTACCGGGCCGTCGTGCACGTGCTGCCGGCGGCCGAGGTGCCGGCCAAGGTCGCGGAGCTGGTACGGGGCAGGCGGATGATCGTCCCCGACGGGCTGCCGGACGAATGGGCGGGCGGCGTGGCGGGCGGGGCCGAGCTGAGCGGCGCCGACGGCGTGGTCACCGGCTGCGCGGTGGCGATCGCCGAGACCGGCACGATCGTGCTGGACGCGGGACCCGGCCAGGGCACGCGCGCCCAGACGCTGGTGCCCGACTACCACCTGTGCGTGGTGCGGGCGGACCAGGTCGTGGCGAGCGTCCCGGAGGCGGTCGCCCGGCTCGACCCGGTCCGCCCGCTCACCTGGATCAGCGGCCCGTCCGCCACCAGCGACATCGAGCTCAACCGGGTGGAGGGCGTGCACGGCCCCAGGACGCTCGAAGTGATCGTCAGTATCTGAGCACCGCCGCGACGTCCGCCACGTCGTCGCAGAACCAGAGCTCGGCGTCCGTCATGGCCGCCGCCCTGGCCAGCGCCGAGTCGGCGCGCTCCTCGACCGGCTCGGCCACGCCCCAGGCGCGCACCTCGCCGGCGTCGGTGGAGATCTGCGTGGCGCTCTCGCCCGTCCAGACGCGACCGGGCAGCTCGCCCGGCAGGAGCAGGGCGTGCACCCGGCCGTCGCGCAGGGCCTGGGCGACCCTGGCGAGACCGGTGGGCCCGTTCTGCTCGCGGTGGCGGTTGAGCAGCTCGGCCCGCCTGCGGTCCAGCCAGCTGTCGAGCGCGCTCTGCACGTCGCGCTCGAAGCCGCCGTGGTCGCCGCGGTGGCCGTGCTCGACCATGAGCATCCGGTCGGCCGACTTGGTGCCGAGGTGGTCGCCGAGCAGCGAGCGCGACTTCGGCTCGCCCGCGACCAGGACCAGCTCCGCGCCGATCCGCCGCACCTGCTCGTCGATCTCGTGGGCGACGGCCGTGGCGTTCTTCTCCCAGGTCTCGTCGACGGCCCGCTCGTAGCGTTTCTGCGACCAGCCGCCCTGCGCGGTCTTCTGCAACGGCCAGGACTCGGCCTCGATGGTCGCGGTGCGCGGCGAGCCGTTGGCGTACGCGCTCACCTCGGCGCCCGCGTGGTCGATGATCACGCGCAGGTGCGGCACGCTCTCGCCGCGCCGCATGAGCATGGGCGTGACCAGCGGCAGCGGCGAGACGTGCGCGAGCGGCACCGGCTGCCCGCTGAACGTCTCGGCCAGCACCACCTCACCCCCGGCGCAGAACACGGCCCGCCCGGGCGCCGGGCGCAGCACCTCGTCCTCCAGCGCCGCGGGCGGGTTCACCCCGGCCTGCTCCAGCTTGTCGCGCAGGCTGGTCCACTGCGTCGACCTGTCCCGCTCGGTGATCGCGCCCACGTACACGGACGCGTACGGCCCGCTGCGCTCATAGAGGGGACGGATGAAGTCGAGCCGCACCGGTCACCACCTCCGCTTCTCCACGCCGAGCCCGAGCGCCCGCGCCACCTCCGCGATGTTGGCGAAGCGGCGTTCCGGCAGGGCGTGCAGCATCTCCGTCACCTTGTCCGGGGCGTCCGTCTCCCGGGCGTGCCGCAGTAGATCGCCCTTCTTCGCCGGGAAATTGGTGTCACTGAGCCATTTGGCCAGATCGCTGCGGACATCCACCCCTTCGGCGGTGATGCCTTCCGCCGTTCCCGGCTCGCGTCCGGGCGCGTAGCTGCGGACGGACTCCTCCTCGCCGGGCGCGGGCATGGGCTCGGGCTCCTTCCACTCCTCGGCGTGCGAGGTGCCCCCACCTCGGACCAGGCCCTCGGTCTCCTGCTTCTGATGCTCATCGATGCGAGGACCGTGCTTCGAGCTTCCGCGTTCCATAGATGTCACTCCTCCCCAAAGCGCCCCTACCCCCGCTTTGGTGGACAAACATCACCAGTGTGTACGCTGCCGAGCGTGTTCGACGCTGACGCCGACATCGCCACCGAACGGCTGGTGCTCCGGTCGTTCGGCCCCCACGACGAGCGCCGGATCCGCTCGATCGTCGAGGCGCGGGTCCCCTTCCTGCCGCCCGGCGCCCCCGGCCACCTGTCGGGCGTGCGGCAGTGGCTCACCCACGGCGTGCACGAGCTGCACCGCTCCGGCCAGGGCAGGCACCTGGCCATGACCGACGCCGAAGGCCGCATCGTGGGCGCGATCAGCCTGTTCAAGACCTCCTGGGGCGCGGGCACCACCGAGGTCGGCTACGGCGTCCACCCCCTGCACCGGCGCCGGGGCTACGCCACCGAGGCGCTGCGCGGCCTGACCGGCTGGGTGTTCGACACCACCGCGCTGCGCCGCATCGACCTGACCGCCAACCTGGACAACCTGGCCTCGCTGCGCGTCGCCCAGAAAGCGGGCTTCACCTGGGAAGGCGTGCTCCGCGCCGCCGTGCTGGAGGACGACGGGCCGCACGACCTGGTCATGTTCGGGCTGCTGCGCGGCGACTCCCGGCTTCCCTCGGACACGCTGCCCCGCGCCGAACTGAGCACCGTACGCCTCCTGCTCAGGCCGCTCGCCGAGCAGGACGTACCGGATCTGGCCGCGACCGGCGCGGACCCGCTCACCCAGGCCGGCACCGGCGTCCCGCGCGGCTACACCGAGGACGACGCCCGCGAGTGGGTCGCCGCCTCCGAACGGACGAGACTGCGCGGCCACGGCGCCGCCTGGGCGGCGACGGACCGGACGACCGGCCGGTTCCTGCTCAGCCTGGACGTCAGGGACGTCGACTGGATGAACCGGACCTGTGAGGTCGGCTACATGGCCGCGCCGTGGGCCCGCGGCCACGGCTACACCGCCGAGGCCGTCGCCGCCGTCGCCCGCTGGCTCTTCGCCGAGCGGGGCTTCCAGCGGCTCCGCCTGCGCGCCGCCCCCGCCAACACCGCCTCCCTCCGCGTCGCGGAGAAAGCCGGGTTCGTCCGCGAAGGCGTCGAACGTGCCGCGCTGGGCGGCCAGGACCTGGTGGTGTTCAGCCTCATCCCGGCCGACCTGCCCTGAAGCGCCCCGCCTCCCTGTGGTGAAAAGCCGGGAGAACCGTCACCCTGGGTACGAGGGGACGGTGAGGCGCATGATCACAGTGGTCGGGTGGGACGGATCCGAACTGTCGGCCCAGGCGGTCGACCGGCTGCGCGAGGCGACCCTCGTCGTCGGGCCCGCGGCGCTGCTCGGCAGGCTCACGCTGACCGCCGTGACCGTCCCCGACGACGCCCTCCTCGACACCCTCGACCTCCACCTCGAACAGGGCTCCGGCCCCGCCGTGGTGCTCGCCCCCGGCGACCCCGGCTTCTTCGGCGCCGTCCGCGCCCTGCGCGGCCACGGGCTCAAGCCGGACGTGCTGCCCGCCACCTCCCTCGTCAGCCGGGCCTTCGCCCGCGCCGGCCTCAACTGGGAGGACGCCCTCGTCGTCGCCCCCGCCGGGGCGCACCAGCTCAACCGCGTCGTCAACGCCTGCCGCGCGCATCCCAAGGTCGCCCTCGTCGTCGCGCCCGGCGTCGGCCCCGGCGACGTCGCCCGCGAGCTCGCCCCGACCACGCCGCGCTCCCTCATCGTCTGCGAGGACCTCGGCGGCCCCGGCGAGCGCGTCACCCACAGCCGCATGGGCGAGGCCACCACGCGCCCCTGGAAGGACCCCGACGTGGTGCTCGTCCTCGACCCGCTGCACCGGCCCAAGGAGCCGAGCTGGGTGGCGGGCGCCCGCCCCGGCCCCGCCGAATGGGCGCTGCCGCTGGAGTCCAGGCTGCCCGCGGAGGTCAGGGCGTACGTGCTGGCCAAGCTCGGCCCCCGGCTCGGCGACCTCGTCTGGGACGTGGGCGCGGGCGGCGGCGAGATCGCCGTCGAGTGCGCCAGGCTCGGCGCGGCCGTCGTCGCCGTCGAACGCGACGCCGCCTCCTGCGACCGGCTGCGCGCCAACGTCCTCCACTACGGCGTCAAGGTCGCGCTGACCAGGGGACAGGCCCCGCCCGCCCTCGAACCGCTGCCCGACCCCGACGCCGTGTTCGTCGGCGGCGGCGGCCCCGACGTGGTCGCCGCCTGCGCCGCCCGCCGCCCCCGCTCGCTCGTGTGTGCGCTCAACTCCGTCGAACGCGTCCCCACCGTGCTCGGCCTGCTGCGCGAGCAGGGCTACCGCGCCGAAGGCAGCCAGATCCTGGCCGCCAGGATCGCCCTCGAACCCGACGGCTCCCACAGCCTGGCCGCCGCCGACCCCGTCTTCGTCGTGCACGCGACACCCGCGCACACAGCGTGACCTGTCGCCCACCGGCGCCCATCGGTTATCCTCGCGTGTCTTCCTCTACGCACCGGAGCACCTTCCCATGAAGCCCCCGCTCCTGCTCATCGGGCAGGGATCGAACGACGACGCCGACTCCGCGGAGTTCGGCCGGTTCGTCCACCGGCTCCGTTGCCGGCTCGACCAGACGGCCGCCGACGTCTCGGGCGGCTACCTGGAGCGTGCCACGCCCCGCCTCAGCGAGTCCGTCGCCTCCCTCGTCGCCCGCGGCCACCACCGGCTCGTCGCCATGCCGCTCAGCCTCAACCGGCTGAGCGAGGAGCTGCCCGCCGCCCTGGAGCAGGAGCAGCGCCGCCACCCCACGCTCATGTACGACTACGGCAGGCCGCTCGGCCCCGACCCCCGCGTGCTCGCCCTGCTCGCCGAACGGCTCAACGACGCCGCCACCGACATCCCCCGGCTGCGCCCGCTGGAGCTCGTCGGCGCCCCGCCCCGCCTCCGCGCCGTCGACACGCCCCCCGCCGACGGCCTCCAGACGCACGTCGAGCCCGGCGAGACCGCCGTCGTCCTGGTCGGCGAAGGCGCCACCGACCCCGTCGCCAACGCCGAGGTCCACCGGGTGTCACGGCTGTTCTGGGAGACGCACGCCTACGACTTCATGACCGTCGAGACCGCGTTCGTGTCGCTCACCCCGCCCGGCGTCCCCGGCGGCCTGGAGCGCTGCCGCCGCCTCGGCGCCAAGCGCGTCATCGTCGTGCCCTACCTGCTGTTCGCCGGGGCCACGCTGGAGCGCGTCTGGGCGCAGGCCCTCGCCTACGGAGCCGGGCACCCCGAGCTCGACATCCGCTGCGCCGAGGTGATCGGCGACTGCGAGACCCTCGCCGACGTCGTCATCGACCGCTACGAGGAAGCACTCCAGCTCGTCCCGTGACCGGAGGTAGTGCAGTGCCCGCCGACACCGAGCCCGGCCAGTCGCCCCTGTCCGGGGTCCTCGCCGCCATCCGCCCCGCCGACCCCGCCGTCCTCGCCGACGCCCGCGCCCACCAGGACCGCCTCACCAAGCCCCGCGGCTCGCTCGGCGCCCTGGAGGACGTCGCCGTACGCCTCGCCGGCGCGGCAGGCGTCACCCCGCCGCCCATGCCCGCGCCCGCCGCCCTGGCCATCTTCGCCGCCGACCACGGCGTCCACGCCCAGGGCGTCAGCCCGTGGCCGCAGGAGGTCACGGTCCAGATGGTGGCCAACTTCCTGGCCGGCGGCGCCGTCGCCAACGCCTTCGCCGCCCAGGCCGGCGCCACCGTCACCGTCGTGGACGTCGGCGTCGCCGCCGACCTCCCGGACGATCCCCGCCTGGTCAGGCGCAAGGTCGCGTACGGCACGGCCGACCTGTCGCAGGGGCCCGCGATGACCGTCGACCAGGCCGTCCAGGCGCTGGAGACCGGCATCGCCGTCGCCCGCGACCTCGTCGCCCAGGGCGCCCGCTGCCTCATCACCGGCGACATGGGGATCGCCAACACCACGGCCTCGGCCGCCCTCATCTCCGCCTTCACCGGCCGCGACCCGGCCGACGTCACGGGGCGCGGCACCGGCATCACCGACGAGACCCACGCCCTCAAGGTCCGCACCGTCCGCCAGGCCCTCCACGTCAACGCCATCCCCGTCGCGGGTGCGCGGCTTCCTGGGGAGGAAGGCGCGGAGGGTGCGCGGCTTCACGGGGAGGGCATGGAGGCGGACGAGGCGGTCGAGGCGTTGCGGGTGCTCGCCGCCGTCGGCGGGTTCGAGCATGCCGCGATCGCCGGGTTCATCCTGGGCGGCGCGGCCCTGCGGGTCCCGGTGATCCTCGACGGCGTGATCGCCGGCGCCGCCGCCCTGGCCGCCGCCGCGCTCGACCCCGCCGCGACCGACCACTGCGTGGCGGGCCACCGCTCGGCCGAGCCCGGCCATTCGGCCGCCCTCGACCACCTGGGCCTGCGCCCCCTGGTGGACCTGGAGCTCCGCCTGGGCGAGGGCACCGGCGGCCTGCTGGCCCACCCGCTGGTGTGCGCCGCCGTATGCGTGATGCACGACGTGGCCACCTTCGACGCGGCGGGAGTGACCGAAAAGCCCGTGTGATGATGGGGGACACGGCAACGACCACGTGAGGTGACCAGTGTCCCGATACGGTCCGATGTTCGGTCCCGACATCACGTTCCTCGGCGTCGAGCGGTGCGACGTCGGCGATCCCGCAACGTACGCGGACGCCGACGTGGTGATCATCGGAGCGCCGTTCGACGGCGGTACCTCCAACCGCCCGGGCGCCAGGTTCGGCCCGATGGCGCTGCGCCAGGCCTGCTACCTGCCGCACGACGGCTCCCGCCCGAGCCTTGCCCTGCGCGTCGACGCGCTGCGCGACCTGCGCGTGCTCGACGCCGGGGACGTGGAGTGCTACTCGGGGGACGTGGAGGGCTCGCTGGCCGCGATCGAGGACGCGGTGCACCGGGTGGCGTCCTCGGGCGCGATCCCGCTGGTGCTGGGCGGCGACCACACGGTGGCGCTGCCGGACGCGCGCGGCACGGCGCGGGCCCACGCCCCCGGCCGCACCTCGATGATCCACTTCGACGCGCACGCCGATACGGGCAACATCTCGTTCGGCCACCTGTACGGTCACGGGCAGCCGATGCGCCGCCTCATCGAGTCCGGGGCGATCCGCGGTGACCGGTTCCTCCAGATCGGCCTGCGCGGCTACTGGCCCGAGCCGGAGACCCTGAGCTGGATGGCCGAGCGGAACATGCGCTCGTACGAGATGACCGAGATCGTGGCGCGCGGCCTGGAGACGTGCCTGACGGAGGCGTTCGGCATCGCGCTCGACGAGTGTGACCGGATCTTCCTGTCGGTCGACATCGACGTGTGCGACCCCGGGCACGCGCCCGGCACCGGCACCCCCGAGCCGGGCGGGCTGACCGCCAGGGAGCTGCTCGACGCCGTCCGCCGGATCTGTTACGAGCTGCCCGTGGCCGGGATGGAGGTGGTGGAGGTCGCCCCGCCGTACGATCACGCCGACGTGACCGCGTTCCTCGGGAACAGGGTTATCCTTGAGGCGCTCTCCGCGATGGCCAGACGCCGTAAGGACGACGAAGGCGGGCCGCGCTGGGACCCTCGGCAGCCCCTTCTCGACGGGCGTTGACCCATGCGAAACGAATGACGCGATGAGACCCGGTAGGTTTACGTCCTAGCACACCAACCTTCGCGAACGGGAGATTCCCGACAATGGGTCCCTACCTCCTCGGCCTGCGGCTTTCCGGCCGCCGGGTCCTCGTCGTGGGCGGCGGGCGCGTCGCACAGCGGCGAGTGCCGGCGCTGCTCGCGGCGGGTGCGGAGGTGACCGTGGTCTCGCCGAGCGTCACCCCCGCTCTCGACGACCTCATCGCCGCCGGCCGCATCACCTGGCACGCCCGCCCGTACGAGGTGGGCGACTGCGACGGCGCCTGGCTCGTGCAGGCCTGCACCGACGACCGGTCCGCCAACACGGCCGTGGCCGCCGAGGCCGAGGCCAAGCGGATCTGGTGCGTGCGCGCCGACGACAAGGACGCCTCCGCCGCCTGGACCCCCGCCTCCGGCCGGGTCGACGAGGTCAGCGTGGCCATCACCGCAGGCGGCGACCCGCGCCGGGCGGCCGGCATCCGCGACGCCGTCGTGGACGCGCTGCGCGACGGCACCGTCGACGCCCGCCGCAACCGCACCAAGCCCGTCGGCGTCGCCCTGGTCGGCGGCGGTCCCGGCGATCCCGGGCTCATCACCGTGCGCGGCCGCCAGCTCCTGGCGCAGGCCGACGTCGTGATCGCCGACCGGCTCGCGCCTCGCGCGCTGCTCGACGAGCTGGCCCCCGACGTCGAGCTCGTCGACGCCGCCAAGGTGCCCTATGGCCGCTCCCTGTCCCAGGACACGATCAACGAGCTGCTCGTCGACCGGGCCAGGGCGGGCAAGTTCGTGGTCAGGCTCAAGGGCGGCGACCCGTTCGTGTTCGGGCGCGGCGGCGAGGAGATGATCGCCTGCGCCCGGGCCGGCATCCCGGTGATGGTCGTGCCCGGCATCACCAGCCCCGTGGCCGTGCCCGCCGCCGCCGGCGTCCCGGTGACCCATCGAGGCGTGAGCCAGGAGTTCCACGTCATATCGGTGCACGTCGCCCCGGACGACCCCCGGTCCACCGTCGACTGGCCCGGCCTGGCGCGCTCCCGTGGCACCCTGGTGCTCATGATGGCCGTCGAACGGCTCGCCAAGGTGGCCGAAACGCTCGTGCGAGACGGACGTCCGCCGGAGACTCCCGTAATGGTGGTGCAGGACGGTACCCTTCCGACCCAGCGGGCGGTAATCGCCTCGCTTTCCACCGTGGCCGACCGCGTGTCCGCGGCTGGGATACGGCCACCGGCGATCGTCGTCGTCGGCGATGTCGTAAAGGTCGGCCAGGAGGTCGAGATGGTTCGAGCGGAGCGCTTGCCGTGAACACGGCCATGGATGACGGGCGCATGGATGACGGGCGCGAGGAGTCGCCGGGGGAGCAGACCCTGACCTTCCGCGCCATCACTGACGTGCCCCCGTCCGACACCGCCCCGGCGGCCCCCGACGCCCCCGGCCCCACGCGGCCGTCCCCTCCACCTGCGGCGGAGGCCGACGCAGGCGACCAGGACGAGGCGCCCACGTCGGTGTGGGACGTCCCCGTACGCCGCCCGCCCGCCGCGCCGACCTCCGTATGGGAACGCCCGTCCCGCCCCGCCCCCGCCGCCCCGCCCGCCTCCCCTGAGAGGGACGAGGATCTCTTCACGGAGACCGCCTCCTCCTCTTCCTCCGACGACGAGGACCTACCCGACAGCGCGGACGCTCCCGCCGAGAGCGACCACGCCCCTGAGGACGCCACGGCTGCCCTCGCCGACGACTCGGACGAGGATGCCGACAGCGCGTGGCTGTGGGGCGACGACGAGAGCGACGACGTCTCCGGAGAGACCGCGGAAGAGGCCCCAGACGCCGTCCCGTCCGACGAAACCCCGACCGACGACGCGGTTCCGTCCGGCGAGGCCCCGTCCGATGAGGACGATGCCCCGTCCGATGAGGCGGACGTGGCCGGTGATGTCGCCGGAGCCGCCGACGCCGACGACGGCGCTTCCGACGTCGCCGAGGACGCCTCCGACGAGGACACCCCCGATGACACCGAGGCCGAGACCGAGACCGCTTCCGCCCTGGCTGACGATGACGCCGGGGCGGAGGACGTACCCGGTGAGGCCGAAGAGGACCTGCCGCCCGAGACCGTCGAGGCGCTGACGGCGGCGCTCGGGGCGCTGCGGGAGAGCGTGGCCGGGCTGCGGTTCGGGCTCGACCTGCCGGGCGCCGAGGAGGCGCGGCAGGCGCGGGCCGACCTGCAGGCGCAGCTCGAGGACTACGTGCTGCCGAGGGTGCGCACCCGGACCGCGCCGGCGCTGATCGTGATCGCGGGCTCGACCGGCGCGGGCAAGTCCACGCTGGTCAACTCGCTGGCGGAGAAGAACGTCTCCCGCACCGGGGTGCGGCGGCCGACCACCGGCGTGCCGGTCCTCGTGTGTCACCCGGACGACCGCAAGTGGTTCACCGAGGGCGAGCTGCTGGGCGGGCTGCGGCGGCTCGACAAGCCGGAGCCCGGCGCGGGCATGCGCAGCGTCGTCGTGGTCGCCACGGAGAAGCTGCCGCAGGGCGTCGCGCTGCTCGACACGCCGGACATCGACTCGGTGGTCGAGGAGCACCACGAGATCGCGCACCGCATGCTCGACGCCGCCGACCTGTGGATCTTCGTCACCACCGCCGCCCGCTACGCCGACGCCCCCGCGTGGAACCTGCTCCGCCTGGCCAAGGAACGCGGCGCCCGGCTGGCGATCGTGCTGTCCAGGGTGCAGCCGAGGGCGCGCGAGGTGGTGCTCAAGCATTTCGTCCGGATGCTCACCGAATACGGCCTGGGGGAGATCGACCGGTTCGTCATCGAGGAGTCGGCGGTCACCGACGGCAGGCTGCCCGACAGCGAGATGACCGATCTGCGGCTCTGGCTCGCCGAGCTGTCCGTCGACGACAAGCGCCGCGCGCAGGCCGTGCGCAAGACGCTCAACGGGGTGCTCGACAGCTTCCGCACCCGGGTTCCGGCGCTGGCCAAGCAGCTTGAGCTGCAGGTGGCGTTCCGCAGCGAGCTGCGCGGCGACGTCGAGGCGGCCTACATGAGCGCCCTGACGGAGATCGACAAGGCGTTCCGCAGCGGCATGATCATTCAGGGTGAGGTGCTGGCCCGCTGGCAGGACTTCGCCGGCTCGGGCGACCTGATGCGCTCGCTCCAGCTGCGTAAGCGCCCCCGTTCCTCGCAGGCGCCGGAGCGGATCACCGCGTTCCGCGGGGCGCTGAAGGCGGGGCTGGAGTCGGTGATCGTGGCCGCGGCCGGCCGCGCGGCCGAGGAGGTCGCGGGCCGCTGGCGGCACCGCGCCGAGGTGGGCGCCACGCTGGCCGAGGGGCTGGAGCGGCCGTCCGACGAGCTCGTACGGCATGCGGGCCGGGCCGTCGCGTCCTGGCAGGAGCATGTGATCGAGCTGGTCCGCACCGAGGGCGTGGCCAAGCGGTCGGTGTCCAAACTGGTGTCGTTCGACGCCGACTCGCTGTCGCTGATCTTCATGGTGGCGATGTTCAGCGGCGGACGCACCGAAGGGGTGCCGCACCGGCTGGTCAAGGCGCTGCTCGGGGCCGAGTCGCTGCGCGGCATCGGCGCCAAGGCGCTCAGCGATCTGAGAGCCAGGATCGGCATGCTGTTCGACGAGGAGTCCATGCGTTACGTGCAGGCGCTCGACTCGGCGGGGATCCCCGACGAGTCCGCCGCCACCCACCTCTACCAGGCGACGTACAACCTCGAGGTCGCACGATGACCACCGTCACGACCAGGCCGGGGCTCGCGCCGCGGCTGTCCGCCCTCACCAAGGTCGTCGAGCTCGGCCCCGGCCGGCTGGACGACAAACTGGTGTCCGAGGCCCAGAACCTGCTGCTGCGGGCCGGCGACCGGCTCAAGCTGTCGTCGGAGCACACCGTGGTCGCCCTCGCGGGCGGCACCGGCAGCGGCAAGTCGTCGCTGTTCAACGCCGTGTCCGGGCTGGAGCTGTCGCCCACCGGCGTGCGCCGGCCCACCACCGCCCACACCCACGCCTGCGTGTGGGGGCTGGAGGGGGCGGCGCCGCTGCTCGACTGGCTGCAGATCGAGTGGCGGCACCGGTTCGCCAGGGCGAGCGCGCTCGACAAGGGCGAGAGCCAGCTGCACGGCCTGATCCTGCTCGACCTGCCCGACCACGACTCGATCCGGGCGCTCACCGACACCGAGGCCGACCGGCTCATCGGCCTGGCCGACCTGGTGGTGTGGGTGCTCGACCCGCAGAAGTACGCCGACGCCTCCACCCACCGCCGCTACGTCACCGAGCTGGCCGGGCACGACGCGGTCACCGTGTTCGCGCTCAACCAGGCCGACCGGCTGTCCGCCGAGGAGCTGGCCGAGCTGGTCATCGACCTCAACGACCTGCTCCGCCGCGAGGGCGTCGAGCATCCGAGCGTGGTGCCCACCTCGGCGGTCAGCGGGCGCGGCATCGAGAGCCTCAAGAGCGTCATCGCCGGGGCCGTGTCCCGCCGCCGCGCCGCCATCCAGAAGCTGGAGGCCGACCTGCACCGGCTGGAGCAGCGGCTCACCCGCAGCATGCCGGTGGGCGAGGCCCTGAACGTGCCGGCGTCCGTCGACGAGGCCCGCCGCATAGGCCTCACCGACGCGCTCTGCGACGCCGTCGGCGTCCCCGCCGTGGGCGAGGCCATGGAGAACGTGTACGCCGAACGCTCCGGCCGCTGGGTCGGCTGGCCGTACCCGCGCTGGCTGGACCGCTTCCGCCCCGACCCGGTCAAGCGCCTGCGGCTGCAGGATGTGGGCGACGAGATCCGCGGCATCACCACGGGCTCGGTCAGCGCGCAGTCGGCCGAGGTGGCCAATGCCGTGCAGGCGCTGGCCGACGGCCTGACGGTCGGGATGCACCCGGTGTGGCGCAGCGCCGTGCACCGGGCGGCCCGCTCGCAGCTCGGCATGCTGCCGCGCACGCTCACCGAAGATCTCACCCAGGTCGCGCCCCGGCTCGACAGGGTGCCGGGATGGTGGCGGGCGCTCAAGGTGTGGCAGTACGCCCTGGTGGCGGCGTTCGGCGTCGGGCTGGTGTGGCTCGGGTTCGGGCTGCTGCTGCCCGGGCGGCTGCCGGCGTCGCTGCAACTGCTGGGCGACACGTCGGCGCTGCCGTGGGTGGCGCTGATGATGGCTTCGGTGCTGGGGCTGGGCATTTTGTCCGGCATCGCGTCACGCAACTTCGTGGAGCTCGGCGCGTCCCGTGAGCGGGAGCGGCTGGAGCGGGAGATGCGCCGTCGGGTGGCGGCGATCGCCGAGAAGGCGGTGGTCGAGCCGGTGGAGCGCGAATTGGGCCGGCACCACGCGTTCTACCAGGCGATGCGCGGCCTGGCAGGCTGACGCCCACTCCGCGCCCGCGCGGACGACGCGGCCCCAGCCGCTCGGCCCGGCTCGTTCCGCCGTGTGCCTGCTTTGTGCGTGCTTGCCCGTCCGTGCCCGCGCGCCCTGTGCCCGCCCGTCCGCGGCCGCCCGTCCTCCCACGTCGTTCGCCCGCGTCGCCCCTCTGCGCCGTTGGCCCGTGTCGCCCGTCTGTGCCGGTCGTCCACAGGGCGGGTCGGGCTCCGGCGGCGTCATCCACAGAACGCGGTTCGCCCGCCTGTCGGAGGTCCCCGGCGCGGCACTGTGTTCCCAGGTCGCGGGCGTCCGGCCCGCTGCATGGGAGGCACGGAATGAACGACATCTACATCACGCTAACCGGCAACGTCGCGGCAGAGCCCAGGCAGCACACCTTCGACGACGGCGTCAAGGTGACCTCGCTGCGGGTGCTCACCTCTCACCGCTACTTCGACCGGAAGACGGGCCAGTGGATGGACGGGGAGAGGGTCTGCTTCGCGATCCGCTGCTGGCGGACGCTGGCCGACAACGTCGCGCGTTCGGTCCGCGTCGGGCAGCCCGTGGTGGTCTCCGGCAAGCTGCGCATCCGGGAGTTCGGGCCCGAGGGGGATCGCCGGTTCATGCCGGAGGTGGAGGCCAGCGCCGTGGGTCACGACCTGCGCTGGGGCACCGGCACCTTCGTCAAGCCGGAGCGGGGCGGCGCCGCGTCGTCGGTGAGCCCCGAGGTCCGCGAGCGGCTCGACGAGGAGATCCAGGACTGGGCGATGGGCGCCACCCGCACGGGCTCCCGCCGGGGCGCTTTGGACTCGATCCCCGACCCGGCCGCCGACTTCCAGCCACCGGAGGGCGCCACCGTGCGGATCCTCGGCGCGGACGACAACGAAACCGAGAGCGAGGACGCCGAGTGGCCGGTTGAGGAGCGCGCCGCAGCCTGACCCCGGTCCGGGCTTCGGGGCGCGTTTCCGCCTGGGCGTCGAGGCCGACGGCCCGGCGCTTCGCTGGGCCGGGCCGTCGCGACTTCCATCTGCCCGGTTACCTCGTTGCTGCCCAGCTCTCGGGGAATTCGCGTCCGGCGTAAGGGAGGTGAAGTCGGTACGGCGTGCGAGGGGTTCGACGTGGGCCCACACGCTGAGGCCGACGCGGGACGACGCCGCCACGTCCGGGATGGGAACGGGTC
>NZ_JBSFSX010000016.1:59990-147055 GCF_053590035.1 Nonomuraea sp. NPDC003214
GCGGTGGCTGTCACGTCCGGGATGGGAACGGGTCGGTGGCTGTCACGTCCGGGATGGGAACGGGTCGGTGGCTGTCACGTCCGGGATGGGAACGGGTCGGTGGCTGTCACGTCCGGGATGGGAACGGGGCTGATGGCCGTCACGTCCGTGATCGAGACGGGGCGGTGGCGGTCCTGTCCATGATCGAGACGGGCCCGTGGCGGTCATGTCCGTGATGGTGACGGGTTGGTGGCCGTCGCGTACGGGATGGTGACCGTCACGTACAGGGTCGCGCTCACCTGTCGGCCGGTGCCGGCGTCTGTTGCGGGGCTCGGCGGATCGTACGCGGCGCCACTTCGGACAACCCCTGGCTCGTACGTGATCACTGTCGGCGTGGATGACGCTGGGTGGGGCGGCGTGCGGGGCTGAGCGGTGCTGGGCCTGAAAGGGGTGGTCGGGCGGAGGGGGGATCGGCCGACGGTGCTCAGGCACCGGGGGAGCGGCCGATGGGTGCTGCCCGAAAGCTGGCCAGGGCATCTATCAGGTCCAGGTTACGCCCCGCACGATGAGTGCTCCTTTCCGAACGGTTGCTCGCGGATTGAGCAATGTCCCGTAACTAACCACATCACGTATGTGGTCGCTCCGCCCAACGTATCGTTTCCCTTCGCACATCGCACACTCCGCAATTATTGTGTTACACATCGTTAGTCAGGGAGGAGACGAGATGGCGGCGACCAGTCACACCTCGACGAAGCCTCGCGGCGGTGTGTCGAGTCTGGTCGGCCGATGGCCGCTGCTGGGCCAGGGGCGGCTGCTCGTCGCCTACGTCAGCGCCATCGTCCTGCTCGACCTCGCGGCGATCGTGTTCTTCGCCGCCTCCACCGCGATTCGCTGGCCCGACGTGCTGACGTTCGCCGCGCTGATGAGCTGCGGGGCGGTCTGCATCGAGGCGACCCGGCGGCTCGGCATGCCGGCCGGAGTCTCGCGTGACCTGCTGTCGGCCTGGTGGCTGCCGGTCGCGCTGCTGCTGCCGCCGCTCTACGCGTTGCTGGCGCCGATCGTGTTGCAGGCGTTGCTCCAGTTCCGGGTGCGGGCGACCGTGCTGCACCGGCGGGTGCTGAGCTCGGCGGCGATCGGGCTGGCCGGGGGCGCCGCGTCCCTGACGTACCACCGGCTCGTGCCTGATCCGCTGCTGCTGGCCCAGGGGAGTGGGAGCGCGATCATGCTGGCGGTGGCGGCGGCGCTGGTGTTCGCGCTGCTCAACACCGGATTGGTGGCCGTCGCCGCGCACACCGCCAATCCCGACTCGCGCTG
Source organism: Nonomuraea sp. NPDC003214 (assembly GCF_053590035.1). Taxonomy (NCBI): domain Bacteria; kingdom Bacillati; phylum Actinomycetota; class Actinomycetes; order Streptosporangiales; family Streptosporangiaceae; genus Nonomuraea; species Nonomuraea sp. NPDC003214. The sequence continues at coordinate 61,284 of NZ_JBSFSX010000016.1, forward strand.
GCGTGAGGTGCTGTGGGATCGGGAGAGCGCGCTGCTCGACGTCGTGGAGCTGTGCCTCGGCGTGATCGTCGCCATCGCGTGCGCGCTCAACCTCGCCCTGCTCCTGCTGGCGCTGCCGCCTGTCGTCCTGCTTCAGCGCAGCCTGCTGCACGCCCAGCTTCAGGCGGCCGCGCGTACCGACCCGAAGACGGGGCTGCTCAACGCCGCCGCCTGGCAGCGGGAGGCCGACACCGAGATCGTCCGGGCCCGGCGCACGGGTGAGACGCTGGCGCTGCTCATCGTCGACATCGACCACTTCAAACGGGTCAACGACGCTCATGGGCACCTGGTCGGCGACCAGGTGCTGATCGGTGTGGCGGGCATGTTGCGCAGCCAGCTGCGCGACTACGACGTGGTGGGGCGTTTCGGCGGCGAGGAGTTCGTCGTCCTGCTGCCGCGTGCCGACCTGCTGGAAGCCCGGCAGGTCGCCGAACGCCTCCGCACCCGTATCGGCCGCATGTCCGTCCCCGTGGACGAGGCTCTCATCACGGTGACCATCTCGGTGGGGGTGGCGCTCATGAACGTGCACGGTGACGACCTCATAGACCTGCTGGCCGCCGCCGACCTCGCCCTCTACCGCGCCAAGGAGCTGGGCCGGAACCGCGTCTGCATCCCGGCCGCACCTCCACGCCCCCGCCTACCGGGAGAGACGTCGGCCTGACGGCCGGTGGGCGTGTGGTTGGGAACCGGCCCGCCTGAGTGTGGTGCGGGCCGGGTCGTGGCCGGGGCTGGGCGGTTCGGTCGTGGCGCTGGGGTGAACGGCTGCCGGGGGTGAGCACGGGGTTGGTGCCGACCCAGGTGTGCGGGGCCGGAGCGTGCCCTCCGGCAGGGTGCTGGCCGGCGAGTGCCGACCGGCAGGAGTGTGCCCGGGGTGTGCCGACCGGTGCAGTGTGCCCGAGGGTGTGCTGACCGGGCGGGTGCTGACCGGCATGGGGCGACCGGAGGCGCCGTTCCATGCCGGCCCAGAACGGTTCGGCGCGCATCGGGGCGACGGCCTCGGCGGGGAACCCGGCGGCCTCGACGAAGAACTGGGCGAGCGCGTCGCCGGGGCGCGCGACCGGCTGCGCCGATGGGGAGGGGGCGCGACCGGGGGCGCGACCGGGGTGTGCCGGCGGGGAGGGGTGCGATTGGGGCGCGCCGACCGGGGAGGGGTGCAATCGGGGCCCGCTGACCGGGGAAGGGTGCGAACGGGTGTGCCGCCCGGAGAGGAGCGACCGTGGGGTGTGCCGACCGAGTGGGGGTGACCGGGGTGCTGCTGGGGTGTGGGTGGGGGATGGGGGTGCTGGGCGGCGGAAGTGTGGGGCGGGAGCCCCTAAGCTAGGTGGCATGCCGGAGTACATCTACACGCTGCAGCGCGTGCGCAAGGCGCATGGCGACAAGGTTGTCCTTGACGACGTCACGCTGTCGTTCCTGCCTGGAGCCAAGATCGGTGTCCTGGGGCCGAACGGCACCGGGAAGTCGACGCTGCTCCGGATGATGGCAGGCCTGGAGCAGCCGTCCAACGGTGAGGCCAAGCTGATGCCGGGGTTCACGGTGGGGATGCTCCAGCAGGAGCCGCCGCTGAACGAGGAGAAGACCGTCCTCGGCAACGTGCAGGAAGGCGTCGCGGAGACGGTGGCGATGCTCCAGCGCTACAACGACATCGCGGAGCAGATGGCCACCGACTACAGCGACGAGTTGCTGGAGGAGATGGGCAAGCTGCAGGAGCAGCTTGAGCACCGTAACGCGTGGGATCTCGACAGCCAGCTTGAGCAGGCGATGGACGCGCTGCGCTGTCCGCCGCCGGACGCCGAGGTGACGAAGCTGTCGGGTGGTGAGCGCCGCCGGGTCGCGCTGTGCAAGCTGCTGCTGGAGGCGCCCGACCTGCTGCTGCTCGACGAGCCCACCAACCACCTCGACGCGGAGAGCGTCCAGTGGCTGGAATCGCACCTGGAGAAGTACGCGGGCACCGTGCTGGCCGTCACCCACGACCGCTACTTCCTCGACAACGTCGCCACCTGGATCCTGGAGCTCGACCGGGGCCGCGCCTACGCCTACGAGGGCAACTACTCCACCTACCTGGAGGCCAAGGCCCAGCGGCTCAAGGTCGAGGGCCAGAAGGACGTCAAGCGCAAGAAGCGCCTGGAGGACGAGCTGGAGTGGGTTCGTTCGAACCCGAAGGCCCGCCAGACGAAGAGCAAGGCCCGTCTCCAGCGCTACGAGGAGATGGCGGCCGAGGCGGACAAGCACCGCAAGCTGGACTTCGAGGAGATCCAGATCCCGCCGGGCCCGCGTCTGGGCACCACGGTGATCAAGACGGACGATCTCACCAAGGGCTTCGGCGACCGGCTGCTCATGGAGGGCCTGACGTTCGACCTGCCGCGTAACGGCATCGTCGGCATCATCGGCCCCAACGGCGTCGGCAAGACGACGCTGTTCCGCATGATCACTGGCAGCGAGACGCCTGACAGCGGGTCGATCGTCGTCGGCGACACCGTCAAGATCTCGTACGCGGACCAGAGCCGGGGCGGCATCGACCCGGCCAAGAACGTGTGGGAGGTCGTCTCCGACGGGCTCGACCACATCAAGGTCGGCAATGTCGAGATGCCGTCGCGCGCCTACATCGCCGCGTTCGGCTTCAAGGGGCCGGACCAGCAGAAGAAGGCCGGCGTCCTGTCGGGCGGCGAGCGCAACCGGCTCAACCTGGCGCTGACCCTCAAGCAGGGCGGCAACGTGCTGCTGCTGGACGAGCCCACCAACGACCTCGACACGGAGACGCTGTCGTCGTTGGAGAACGCGCTGCTGGAGTTCCCGGGCTGCGCGGTCATCACCTCTCACGACCGGTGGTTCCTCGACAGGATCGCGACCCACATCCTGGCGTGGGAGGAGGGGTCCAACTGGTTCTGGTTCGAGGGCAACTTCGCCGACTACGAGAAGAACAAGATCGAGCGGCTCGGCGCCGACGCGGCCCGTCCGCATCGGGTGACGTATCGGAAGCTGCACCGCGACTGATCGGCTGACGGCTGGCATCGCGCCGCACGGCAGGTCCGTAAAGGGCCTGCCGTGCGGCGTTTTCGCGTTCGGCCAGGGGTGGGCCGATCGGCAGGGCGGTAGACCGGTTCGTGCTGGATCACGCGGGCATGACTAGAATGCAGTTCTAGGATTGGCCCGAAGGGAGTCCGCATGGAGCTGGAGCTCGACGGTATCGAGATCGCGTTCGACCACACGGCGGTGGCCGCCCCCCGCATCAGGGACCTGCTGCCCATCTACCGCGACCTGCTGGGCGGCCGCCATCTGGGCGGCGGGGGCGACAACCGGGTGGCCGGTTACCGCACCTTCCAGCTGACCTACGCCAACGGCAGCAAGGTCGAGCTGATGGAGCCGCTGGCCGGGTCCACGTTCTTCGACAGCTTCTTCGAGCTCACCCGCGGCCGGGGCGGCGTGCACCACCTGAACTTCCACGTCAGCGACCTCGACGCGGCCGTGGCCCGGCTGACCGAGCGGGGTTACCGGCTGCACGGTCTGAACGTGTCCGACCCGCGCTGGCGGGAGGTGTTCCTGCATCCGAAGGAGGCGCACGGGGTGCTCATCCAGCTCGCCCAGCCGGGGTCGCGCGAGCCGGGTGAGCCCCGGCCGTCGCTGGAGGAGGTGCTGGCCGGCAACGGCAGGAACGGCAACGGCATCCCCAGCCCTTGAGCGCCCCGCCCCACGCCCGCCCACCGTCCGCCCCGCCCTGCCCCACGCCCGTCCATCGTCCGCCCCGCCCTGTCCCACGCCCGTCCATCGTCCGCCTGGGCCCACCGCTTGTGCCGCCCAACGCCGCCCAATGCCGCCCCGCCCGGCCGCCCGCCGCCACGGCGCCCGCCGCCCACCGCGCCCACCGCCCGCCCCGCCCCACCGCGTGCGTCGGGCGGGCGATGTCAGGCTCTTGAGTCCGAGTAGAACGCCCGCCCCGCCCCACCGTGTGCGCCGGGCGGGCGGGCGTCGGGCTCTTGAGTCTGAGCAGAACCAAAATCTAGAATAGGGTTCTAAATCCGACGAGATTGGGGACCCCATGAAGGCGGTACCGAAGCCGACTCCGGACACCCAGCCGTTCTGGGACGGCACGGCGGCCGGGGAGCTCAGGATCCAGCGCTGCCGGACCTGCGAACGGCACTACTTCTACCCCCGCCCGAGCTGCCCCCACTGCGGCTCGGGCGCCGTCGAGTGGGTGCGGGCCAGCGGCCGGGCCAGCCTCTACTCCTACGTGATCAACCACCGCCCGGCCCCCGGCTTCGAGGAGGGCGGCCCGTACGCGATCGCGGTGGTGGAGCTGGAGGAGGGGGTGCGGATGATGACCAACATCGTCAACACCGGGATCACCCCCGAGAACCTGCCTCTCGACCTTGACCTGAGGGTCGTCTTCGAGCGGCGCGGCGACGTGCACGTGCCGCTGTTCGAGCCCGCCGGAGGCGCCGCGTGAGCACCGGCGGCATCGTCATCGCCGGCGCCGCCGAGACCGACGAGGTCGGGCGGCTGCCGCAGCACTCCACGCTGTCCCTGCACCTGGAGGCGGCCCGCAACGCGCTGGCCGACGCGGGCATGACCAAGGACGACATCGACGGCATCGCCACCGTCGGCACGCCCGGCCCGATCCAGGTGGCGCACGCGCTCGGGATCACGCCGTCGTGGCTGGACGGCACGGGCGTGGGCGGCTCGTCGTTCCTGTTCCACGTACGGCACGCGGCGGCGGCCATCCGGGCGGGCCTGTGCACCACGGTGCTGATCACGCACGGCGAGTCCGGCAGGTCGCGGGTGGGGGCGGGCAGGTTCGGGCTGGGCGCGGACTCGCTGATGGGCCAGTTCGAGCTGCCGTACGGGGTGGTGGGGCCGCCGTCGACGTTCACGCTGACGGCGTTGCGCTACATGAAGGAGACCGGGCTCACTCACGAGCAGCTCGCCGAGGTGGCGGTGGCGCAGCGGCGCTGGGCGCACCTGAACCCGCGGGCGATGTACCGGGATCTGATCACCGTGGACGACGTGCTGGCCTCGCGGCTGGTCGCCTACCCGTTCCACCTGCTGGAGTGCTGCCTGGTGACCGACGGGGGCGGGGCGCTGGTCGTCACGTCGCGGGAGCGGTCGCGGCGTGACCCGGTGCACCTGCTGGGCGCCGGTGAGGCGATGGACGCGCCGATGATCTCCCAGATGGAGGACTTCACCCGTCGAAGGGGTTCCGGCTGTCCGGGGAGGCGGCGTTCGCCGAGGCGGGTATCTCGCACGACGACGTGGACCATCTGATGGTGTACGACGCCTTCGCGCACGTGCCGATCTACGGGCTGGAGGATCTCGGGTTCGTCAAGCGGGGCGAGGCGGGCGCGTTCATCGCGGAGGGGCACACCTCGCCGGGCGGGCGGCTCCCGCTCAACACGAACGGCGGCGGCCTGTCGTACACCCATACCGGGATGTACGGGATGTTCGCCATCCAGGAGGCGGTCAGGCAGTTGCGCGGCGAGGCGGCGGCGCAGGTGCCGGGCGTGGAGGTGAGCGTGGTGCTGGGCAACGGCGGCATGTTCGCCTCGGCGGCGACGCTGGTGCTGGCCAACCGCCTGCCCTGATCCGCTGGCCGGGCATCGATCTTTCGTTCACGATGGGGGCGCGGATCCCCCATCACACGGAAGGTCGATGCCATGCGTGCACGCGCGTGGGCGGTGCTGGTCGCCGCCCTCCTGATGGCCCTGCCCGTGACCACCCCGGCGGCGGCGCAGGCGGAGGTGAGGTTCCACGCCGACTCCGGTGACTCCTGCCCGCACGGAGTCACCGCAGGCGTGCTGGACTGGCTGGAGGGCCCGGTGGTCAAGCCGGCCGTCCGCGTCGAGGGCACCCTGTCCGACACCGGGCCGCTGTCGTGGTGCACCGCGGACGGCCTGTACTCCCGGGCCACGTTCACCGCCTACGACGGCGCCGCCGTGGTCGACACCGAGTCGGTGAAGGCCGACGACGGCGAGGTGTCGTTCACCTTCGAGCTGGCCGACCCGGCCGGGGTCGCCGGGATCGACCAGGTGGTGGTGCGCGTGTGCCGCTTCAGCAACACGCCGATCGGGATCAGCTACTGCGGCCCGGCCGCCACGTACCAGATGCCCTGAGGCGAGGGCTCGGCGCCGTCACTCGCCGATGGCGCCGAGCCGGGCGTGGCCCTTGAGCAGGTTGCGGGCGATGGTGCGGCGCTGGATCTCGTCGGTGCCCTCGAAGATGCGCAGCAGCCGCAGCTCCCGGTACCACCGCTCGATCGGCAGCTCCTTGGTGTAGCCCATGCCGCCGTGGATCTGCAGCACCCGGTCGACGACCTGGTTGGCCATCACGGCCCCGTTGAGCTTGGCGATCGAGGAGGCGTGCCGGGCGTCCATGCCCTCCTGCACCCGCCAGGCGGCGTACAGCGTGAGCCACTTGGCCGCCTCGATCTCCACCTGCGAGTCGGCGATCATCCACTGGATCGCCTGATACTCGGAGATCGCCTGCCCCATCGACTTGCGGATCTTGGCGTAGTCCACGGCCATGCCCAGCATGCGCTCGGCCGAGCCGATGGCCCGCGCCGGGATCATGTACCGGCCCTGCCCGATCCACTGCATGGCCAGCTCGAACCCCTTGCCGAGCTCGCCCAGGACGTTCTCCTCCGGCACCCGTACGTCCTCGAACACCAGGGAGGCGGGACCCCATTCGCCCATGGTGGGGATCGGCTCGGACTTCCAGCCCATGTCGCGGTCGACCAGGAAGCACGTCACCCCGTACGGCTCGGCCACGGCGAAGACCATGACGAAGTCGGCCTCGCTGCCGCCGGTGATGAACGTCTTCTCGCCGCTGATCAGCCATTCGGAGCCGTCGCGCACGGCGCGGGTGCGGATGTTGCGGGCGTCGGAGCCGGCGCCGGGTTCGGTGATGGCGAAGCAGGAGCGCCGCTCGCCCTCGATGGTGGGGATGAGGTAGCGCCGTTTCTGCTCCTCGTTGCCCGCGTAGAGGATGTTGTCGGCGCTGCCGCCGAAGCTGAACGGCACGAACGTCCGGCCGAGCTCCATCGCGATGATCGCGGACATGATCGGCCCGAGCGCGGCCCCGCCGTACTCCTCGGGCGTGTTGATGCCCCAGAAGCCCATCCGCTTGGCCTTGAGCCGCAGCTCGCGCAGCACGTCGGCGGGGACTCCCGGCAGGCCGGCGCGTTCGTTGCGCAGCACCTCGGGCTCCAGCGGCATGACCTCCTTCTCGACGAACGCCCGCACGGTGTCCCTGATCTGCCGTTCCTCGGTGCTGAGCGAGAAGTCCACGCCGCCTCCACATTTCTAGAACCGTCCTCTAGGAAGAGGTTCCAACGCCGGTCCGCGACGTGTCAAGAACATGATTCTAGAATTCGACGGAGTACGATGTCCTCCATGGCACGCAAGTCCTCCTGGGAGTGGAGCCGCACCGCCCAGACGCGCAAGAGCATGCTGCAGGCGGCGCGCGAGGTGTTCGGCGAGCACGGCTTCGCCGAGGCCAGCGTCTCGGAGGTGGTGGCCCGCGCCGGATTCAGCGTCGGCAGCCTCTACCACCACTTCGGCGGCAAGACCGAGCTGTTCCTGGCTCTCTACGAGGACCACCAGGCCGCCCACGAGCAGGCGTCGGCCACCAGCGTGTCGCGGGCCAAGCAGTCGGGCGTCTGCGACCCGGTCGAGCTGCTCATCGCCGGCGCCCGCGCCTACCTCGACGGCGCCTGGGAGCGCCGCGACCTGGTCAGGCTCTTCATCGACGGCGACGGCCCGCCCGGCTTCGAGCTGATCCGCCGCACCCGGGGCCGCGAGTGGGTGCGGCAGAACGCCGTGCTGCTCGGCGCCGGCGGCGACCCGCTCGACAGGTTCACGGTCGCGGTGCTGACCAGCATCATCGGCGAGGCCGCCCGCGAGGTCGCCACCAGCGACACCGAGGAGGAGGCGCGCGAGGTGGCCGAGGCGGCGATGGCCCTCATCCGCCGCCTCGACCCGCTCAAGCCCCTGAGCTGATCCCGGGGCTGATCACGGGCTGATCACTGCCCGGCCCCGGTCGATCACCACGGTCCCGTCGTCCTTCGCCGTGCGGAACAGCACGGCGGGCCCGTCCACCCAGATCGACACCGTCAGCGACTCCCCGGGCAGGACCGGGCTGCTGAACCGCCCCGACATGGCGCGGAACCGCGCCGGGTCCGAGCCCGCCACCGCGTGCAGCAGCGCACGCCCGGTGATCCCGTACGTGCACAGCCCGTGCAGGATCGGCCGGTCGAACCCGGCCCGCGCGGCGAACTCCGGGTCGGAGTGCAGCGGGTTGTAGTCGCCCGACAGCCGGTAGAGCAGCGCCTGGTCGGGCCGCGTCGGGTAGGTCACCTTGTGGTCGGGCGCCCGGTCCGGCGCCGCCCACTCCTCGCGGGGACCGCGCTCGCCGCCGAAGCCGCCTTCGCCCCTGATGAAGACGGCGCTGCGGCTGGTGACGACCGGCTCGCCGCTGCCGGGGTCGACGGCCAGCGCCTCGGTGGTGACCAGCGCGCCCGACCCCTTGTCGTAGATGCCGGTGACCTTCGACGTCGTACGCACCGCGCCCGCCGCCGGGAGCTCGCGGTGCAGCTCGAAGGACTGCTCGGCGTGGACGAGCATGGCCGGGTCGTAGTCGCCGAGCCGCCGCCCGGGGGCCTGGGCCGCGAGCACCGCGAACGTGGGCAGCACCCGCTGGCCCTTCTCGGTGGCGAAGGCCAGCTCGTCCGTGCCCGCGCCGACGCCGAGCGCGTACAGCATGGTGTCCTTGGCGGTCCACCTCCGCTCGTGGGGCTCGCCCTCGACGCCGACGACGGAGTGGTCGAGCGGCATGTCAGGCCTCCCGTCCGGGGATCTGGCCGTTGGTCAGCGCGTTCGGCGCCGCCTTGTCGACCAGCGCCGGGATGACCGCGCCGAGCTCGGCCGGGTCCCAGCGGCCGCCCTTGTCCACGGCCGGGCCGGCGTGCCAGCCCTCGGCCACGCTGATCACCCCGGCGCGCACGTTGAACACCCGGCCGGTGATGCCGCGCGCCTCCGCGCTCGACAGCCACACGACCAGCGGCGCGATGTCGTCGGCGTCGGCGTTCGCGCCGCTCGGGATGAGGCCCTCGGTCATGCGGGTCAGCGCGGCGGGCGCGATCGCGTTCACCGTGACGCCGTAGCGCTCCAGCTCCCTGGCGGCGATCACGGTCAGCCCGGCGATGCCCGCCTTGGCCGCGCCGTAGTTGCCCTGGCCGGGGTTGCCGTAGATGCCGGAGGACGAGGTGGTGTTGATGATCCGGGCGTCGACCGCCTCGCCCGCCTTGGCCCTGCCCCGCCAGTAGGCGGCCGCGTGCCGCAGCGGCGCGAACGTGCCGCGCAGGTGGACCCGGATGACCGCGTCCCACTCCTCGGCCGACATGTTGACCAGCATGCGGTCGCGCAGGATGCCGGCGTTGTTGACCAGCACGTGCAGGTCGCCGAAGCGCTCGATCGCGGCCCGGACCAGCCGTTCGGCGCCGTCGAAGTCCGAGACGTCCTCGCCGTTGACGATCGCCTCCCCGCCAAGGGCCTCGATCTCGGCGACGACCTCGGCGGCGGCGCCGGACGAGCCGGTCCCGTCCACCTCGGCGCCCAGGTCGTTGACCACCACCTTGGCCCCCTGCCTGGCGAACTCCAGCGCGTGGCCGCGCCCGATGCCCCTGGCCGCGCCCGTGACGATCACCACGCGGCCGTCAACGATCCCGCTCATGTGTCTCCTCGCTCCTTCGCAGACGATGCGAACAAAATTCTAGTAAGCAAATCTAGAAATGGTAGGCCCAGGCCACGACGGACCTCACGCACCGACCCGGTAGCGTTTGTCCCGTGGTTCAACACTCCCTCGCACAGCGGCACGTCTTCCTTCGCATGGTGAGATTCGCGGACATCGACTCCCAAGGACATGTGAACAATGTCCGCTTCCTCGACTACCTGGAGGACGCCCGCTGGGGGATGTTGCACGTCGACCCGTTCAAGGCGGGCGAGGTTCCGTTCAAGGGCCTGGTCGTGTCCCGCCACGAGATCGACTACCGCCGCCCGCTCGGCTACCGCGCCGAGCCCGTCCGCGTCGAGACCTGGGTCACCGAGATCCGGCCGGTCCGCTTCACGCTCAGCTACGAGATCCGCGACGACGACGACCTGTACGTGACCGCGAGCTCGGTGCTCGTCGCCTACGACGTGGAGCGCGAGGCCCCGCGTCGGCTCACCGCCGACGAGCTGGCCTACCTCAAGCGCTTCGCTTGAGCGAGCCGACCCCGCGGCGCTGGCTGATGCTGGCCCTGGGGGTCAACGCGCACGCCGGCGTCACCCTGGGCCTGTCCGGGCTGCCCCTGGTCATCCCGGACATCCAGCGCCATTTCGGCGTCTCCCTGCCGGTCGCCGGCATCATCGGCAACGCGCCGGGCATCGGCGTGCTGTTCGCGCTGGTGGCCTGGGGCTGGCTGGCCGACCGGCACGGCGAGCGGCTCGTCCTGGGCGTCGGCGTCGGGCTGGCCGGGCTGCTGTTCGCCGCCGTCTCACTCGCCGAGCGGACCTGGGCCGTGGTCGTGCTGCTCGCGCTGGCCGGGGCCGCGGGCTGCGCCGCCCTGGTCGGCGGCGGGCGGATCGTGCTGGGCTGGTTCGAGCCGCCCGAACGCGGCGTCGCCATGGGCGTGCGCCAGGTGTCCTACACGCTCGGCATGGCCGTCGCCGCGTTCCTGCTGCCGCCCGTGGCGCGGGCCCACGGGATCTCCGGCGTCCTCATGGTCTGCGCGGGCGTGTGCCTGCTGGCCGCCGTCCTGGCCGCGCTCTTCCTGGCCGAGCCGCCGCACGCCCGCACCCGCGTCGTCGCCGCGCCCGCCGGCTCCCCGTACAGCCGGCCCGGGCTCTGGCGCGTGCACGCCACCAGCGCGCTGCACGCGGTGCCCCAGGTGATCGTCGGCACCTACGGCGTGGCCTGCCTGGTCAACCTGTACGGGTGGGGCGGGGTGGACGCCGGGTGGCTGTTCGGCTTCGCGGCCATCGGCGGCGCGATCACCAGGGTCGCCGTCGGCCGCTGGTCCGACGTGAGCGGGCTGCGCATGGCCCCGCTGCGGCTGCTCACCTACGCCACGGTCGCCGTGCTGGCCCTGCTGGTCCCGGCCACGCTCACCGGGTCCTGGCTGGGCTCGGCCGCGCTGGCCGCGGGCGCGGTGATCACCGTCGCGGGCAACGGGCTCGCCTACCTCAAGGCGGGCGAGCTCGCCGGGCCCGCGGCGGCCGGCCGCGTGCTGGGCCTGCACAACACCGTCCAGAACGTGGTCCTGCTGGCCGTGGCGCCGCTGGCCGGACTGCTGATCACCAGCTCCGGCTACTGGGCGGCCTTCGCGGCCGGCCTCGCGTGCGCGCTGCTCTCCATCCCGGTCATCCCGGTACGCGACGAGAAGAGGGAAACTAGCTGACCTGGCGCTGCAGCCACACCGCGTGATCCGGAGGCAGCAGGCCGCCCTCGACCGGGCCGGTGGCCAGCAGCACGTTCTCGTGGGGCGGCAGCCGTACCGGACGGGTGCCGCAGTTGAGCGCGCACACCAGCGGCCCGCGCGCGAACACCAGCGCGTCCTCGTCCGAGGCGAGCCACTCCAGCTCGTACGGGATCGTGCGGACCAGCTCGCGGCGGCAGGCCAGGGCGCGCCGGTAGAACTCCAGCGTCGAGCCCGGGTCGCCGGTCTGGCTCGCCACGCTGAGCGCCGCGAACGAGCCGGGCTGCGGCAGCCACGGCGTCACGCCCTCGGGCGAGAACCCGTAGGAGTCGCCGCCGGGGGACCAGGGCATCGGGACCCGGCAGCCGTCCCGGCCCGGCAGCTTGCCCTCCGACTGGATGAACACCGGGTCCTGCCGCGCCTCCGGTGGAATGTCCTGCACCTGAGGGAGGCCAAGTTCCTCCCCCTGGTAGAGATATGCCGACCCGGGCAGCGCAAGCATGGCGAGCAATGCGGCTTTCGCCCGGGAAAGTCCGGTCCCGGGGTCGGCGGTCTCGTACCGGGTGACGTGCCGCACGACGTCATGGTTGGACAGCACCCAGGTGGCGAACGGCACCGTCGCCAGCGTCTCGTCGATGACCTTCCGGAACGCCGTCGCCGACCAGGGAGCCTGGAGCCAGGCGAAGTTGAAGCTCTGCTGCAGCTCGTCCGGCCGCACGTACAGCGCCAGATCCTCCAGGGTGTCGGTCCACACCTCGCCCACGGCCATCCGCTCGCCCGGGTAGCTGTCGAGCAGCTCGCGCCACTCCCGGTAGACGCCGTGCACCTCCGGCTGCCCCCACACCGGCGAGTCCGACATGAACGACTGGTCCTCGACGTCCGGCAGCCCCTCGGCCTTGAACAGCCCCATCGCCACGTCGATGCGGAACCCGTCGACGCCCCGGTCCAGCCAGAACCGCAGGATGTCCAGGAACTCCGCGCGCACCTCGGGGTTGCGCCAGTTGAAGTCGGGCTGCCCCGGGGCGAACAGGTGCAGGTACCAGCTCCCGTCCGGCAACCGCGTCCACGCGGGGCCGCTGAAGGTCGACTGCCAGTTGTTGGGCCGGTCGCGGAAGATGTAGCGGTCGCGGCCCTCGCCGCGCAGCGCCGCCTGGAACCACGGGTGCGCCTCGGAGCTGTGGTTGGGCACGATGTCGACCAGCACCCGCAGCCCGAGCGCATGCGCGTCGGCCACCAGCGCGTCGAAGTCGGCCAGCGAGCCGAACAGGGGATCGACGTCGCGGTAGTCGGCCACGTCGTAGCCGCCGTCGGCCATGGGGGAGGTGTAGAAGGGGGTGAGCCAGACGGCGTCGACGCCCAGCTCCTTCAGATGGGTCAGGCGCTCGCGCGCGCCGGCCAGATCGCCGACGCCGTCTCCCGAGGCGTCGGCGAAGCTGCGAACGTAGATCTCATAGACGACGGCGTCGCGCCACCAGGGGATGTCCATGTGGCGTGTCATGCCCGTTATGCAGGGGAGTTCACCAAGCTCTGCGCCGCGTACACGAGGTAGTCCCACAGGCGCTTGTCCTGGTCCTCGGGCAGCTCCAGCGAGTCGACGGCGTCGCGCATGTGCTTGAGCCACGCGTCACGCTCGGCCTCGCCGATCACGAACGGCACGTGTCGCATCCGCAGCCGGGGGTGGCCGCGCTGCTGGCTGTAGGTGTTGGGGCCGCCCCAGTACTGGATCAGGAAGCCGCGCAGCCGGTCTTCGGCGCCCGTGAGGTCTTCCTCCGGGTAGAGCGGGCGCAGCAGCGGGTCGTCGGCCACCCCTTCGTAGAAACGGTGGACGAGACGCCGGAACGTCTCCTCACCCCCGACGGCCTCGTAGAAGGAGATCTCAGTCACGTCTCCAGCCTATGCGTTGGGGACCATGGCGATGCCCGCGGAGTCGAGCGCCGCCTTCACCCGCACCCTCAGCTCCCGCGCCACCGGAGCCTGCTGCGCGGGCAGCGTCTTGGCCGCCAGGCGGAACACCAGCATGCTGTCGGAGAGCTGCTCCACGCCGAACACCTCCGGCGGCTCCACGATCTTCGACTCGCGGAACTCGGAGTCGGCCCAGATCTCCTCGGCCACCTGCTCCAGGATCAGCCGGACGGTGGTGATGTCGCTGTCGTAGCCGACCGGGACGTCCATGTAGGCGCGCGACCAGCCCTGTGACTCGTTGCCGACGCGGGTGATGGTGCCGTTGCGCACGTACCAGACCCGGCCGTCGGCGTCGCGCAGCCGGGTCACGCGCAGGGTGACCGCCTCGACCGTGCCCACCGCGGCGCCCGCGTCGATCACGTCGCCGACCCCGTACTGGTCCTCCAGCAGCATGAACATGCCGGCGATGAAGTCCTTGACCAGCTCCTGGGCGCCGAAGCCGATGGCCACGCCGAGGATGCCGACGCTGGTGAGCAGCGGCGCGATGGGGATCGTCAGCCGGTCGAGCACGGTCAGCACCGTGGTGCCGAGGATCACGATGGTCGCTACGTGCTTGAGCACCGAGCCCATCGTCTCGGCGCGTTGCCTGCGGCGCTCGTGCAGCAGGGCGTCGATGCCCTCGGGCGCGGGGCCGCGCCGGAAGCGGCTGGCCAGCGAGCTGCGGGTGGCGGCGCGGTTGACGACCCTGGTGATCAGCCGGTGCGCGATGTTGCGGATCACGAAGCCGATGATCAGGATCAGCGCGATCGTGATCGCGCTGGCCACGAACGGGGCCCAGGTCGCGTTCTGGAACCAGCCGACCAGGGCCTTGCAGAGGAACGTGTCCGCGTTGCAGATGTCCGCCATCTGGCTGCCTACCTTGTCCAAATCGGGCAGTCCGGTCGATTCCGGAGTCTTTGGCGGCGGGGACAGCACGAGCACGGAGGGGCCCTCCTAGGAAGCGGTTCGGTCGGCGGCATAGGGCCGATTCGCCCCAAAAGATACCGCCGACCGAACCGGCCGCCGTCACATCACGCCGGGGAAGACGGGGTCGCCGGGCACCTGGGCCGCGGAGGGCGGTGCCTGACGCTCCGATGACGGACGGCTCGGACGGGACACGCACCCGGAAGCGCGTCCCGTTCCGTTTCCGGGGAGGGGGTCCCCGACGTCTCCCGGCACTGCCCGGGAGACGTGGTCTGGTTACTCTCTGTGATGGCCGGAGCCGACGGGGTGGCCAGAGGCCCCCGGAACCGGGGACCCTCCGCACCGGCCGCCCCGCCGGCTCCGTGGAGCCGCCGTGGGGACGGTGAACCGCGGTGGCTGCGCTCCACCGGGATCACCGCCCTGTCACTCCCCCACGGCGGCGAGCACGCGGGCGACCTTGGTCGCCGCGCCGGCCGGATCGTCGACGGTGTGCATCCGCTCCCCCCAGGACCAGCAGTACCACCAGTCCGGCAGGTCGGCGGCCTGCGCCGGCCGACAGGTGACGTTCTCGGTCAGGCTCGTCGCGTTCGGATTGATCACGCGGACGAAAACGCGTCCACTCTGTGTTCTGACCACTCGCGCGAGCAAGCCGCGGGCGTCGAGTTCGGACACCAGACGCTCCAAATGCCCGAAGTTGTCGTCCCCCACCTTTCGTCCCTCCCTGTGATTCCGGAGCCGGTGCGCCAAAGATGACTCATGGCGGCGGACGGCGCAACGCGGCCCCCTGCTCACAGGGAGTTGCCTTCTCACTCGGGGGATGTAAGAAACAGTCCGCGGTAGGACGATCCTTAACCGTAAGCTTCAGAAGAGCGTTTTCTTCCTGTCATCAATAGTCCATAGTCGTGGTTAGGCGGACTGCAACCTAGACGCTACTCAGAGTGACTAGGCTGTGAGCCGGTCAGGACTCAGCGTGAGAGGGGCCGGGATGTCCGGCAGACAGCACAGGGAAACGGAGCAGGCACGGCGGATCAGGGCCAAGGGCCTTGCCGTCGGGCGCACCGCTGCCCAGATCGCTGAAGAGATCTACGAGGCGTGCAGCGCCCAGTACGGCACGACCCGGGTCAAGGCTCAGCGGCTGGCGTGCGGCATCGCGCTGGCCGACGTCATCGAGCAGATCCGGGCGCTGTTCCAGCGTGACGACAAGGCGGCGCCGGGCATCGGCGAGACGCTGCTGTCGGCCTACGAGAGCGGGCTGAAACGCCCCGGCCCCGAATACCTGCACTACCTGTGCACCGTCTACCGGGTCGAGCCGGCCGCGCTCGGCTTCGACGGGCCGTGCATCTGCGGCCACAACCACCGGATGCCCGGCACGGTGGCCCTCGATCTGGAGGGGCGGCACGGCGCCGCGCTGGCGGTGCCGCCGGATCTGCCGAAGCCATCGGCGCATCCGGACCGGATCTCCGACAGCGAGGAGGATGAGAACATCCTCCGGCGCACGCTTTTACAGCTTCTGTCCAGCGATCCGGGTGAGGCCAAGCTCGACGGGCCGGTGCTCGGCGCCTGTGAAGGCATCCGGCGGCGGATGGACTACACGCTCGTGTCGGCCACCGTCTCCCCGGCGATGCTCGACCAGTGGGAGGAGGCGACGCTCGCGTTCGGCCGGCAATACACGACCACGGCTCCGCTCCGGCTGCTGTGCGACGTGCTGCTGGAGCTGAGCGCCGTGCGCAACGCGATGTCGCGGCGGCAGCCGATCGACCTCCAGGAGCGCCTGTGCCGCATGGCCGCGCAGCTCGCCGGGCTGAGCGGCATGATCATGATAAACCTCGGTGACCAGCGGCTCGCCCGCTCGTTCTTCCGCACCGGGCGCACGGCCGCCGACGAGACCGGCGACCGCGCCCTGCGCGCCTGGGTGACCGCCCGCGAAGCGCTCGTCCCGCTCTACTACGGCGACGCCCGCGAAGCGCTCACGCTGGCCAAGAAGAGCCGCGACCTGGCCGGCCAGACGCCCTGCGTCGCCCAGGCGATGGCGCCGGTCGTCGAGGCCAGGGCGCTGGCCATGCTGTCGGGCACCGACAGCAAGAAGGAGGTCGTCGACCAGGCCAAGCGGGCGCTGGCCCGGGCCCGCAGCGCGTTCGCCCACATGAAGACCGACGACCAGGAGGACATGGCGTTCGGCTACACCGAGAAGCAGCTCTACTTCTACCAGGGCGACGTGCTCACCAAGCTCGGCCAGACCCTGGAGGCCGAGGTCGTCCTCGACCAGGCCCTCGACAAGTATCAGGACCACATCCTCGACCAGACGCTGATCAGGTTCGACCGGGCGCAGTGCCGCGTCATCGAGGGCGACCTCGACGACGCGATCAGGATCGGCCGGGAGGCGCTGCGGCTGCTCGGGCCCGAATACCGCACCGACTTCATCATGCGGCCGGCGCTGGCGCTGGAGCAGGCGATCGTCGCCAAGAACCCCAACCACCCGGACCTGCCGGCCTTCAGGGAGGAGCTGCGGCAGCCCCGCCAGCTCCACAAGGAAGGGAGTGGCGGTGCATGAGTCTCCGGATACGCCGCTACCGCTGGTCTGACCTCGACACCATCCAGACCCTGCACAAGATCTGCCTCGCCGAGGTGGGCCTGACGCCGGGCGACGGTGTTTACTACGACGACGACTTCCCCCGCATCCAGGAGCTCTACCTGGCGTGCGGGGGCGACTTCCTCGTCGGCGAGGCCGACTCGCACGTGGTCGCCATGGGCGGCCTCAAGCCGGTCGACACGGAGACGGCCGAGGTGTGCCGGCTCCGTGTCCACCCGGCGCACCAGCGGCGCGGTTTCGGCGCCGCCATGCTGTCGGCGCTGGAGGCCCGGGCCGTCGAGCTCGGCTTCCGCTGCCTGCGCGGCGACACCACGCTCAACCAGGGGGCCGCCCTGGCCCTGTATGCCCGTCAGGGCTGGCGTGAGACCTCCCGCCGCCAGATCGGCCCGCTCACCGTCGTCTACGGTGAGAAGCGCCTCGTTCCGGCGACCGTCGAGCTGTAGCTCCGGTCCGCCCCTCCCGGACGCGCCACCTGCCTTGTTCCCCGCCTCTCCGGACGGTGCCGGAGGGGCGCGGCGATATGGAGGGGAATCGGCGTTTCGGCTGAGCCAGAGGATAAGGTTGCCCGGTCCTTCGAGTGAGGGTCTTCACTCCAGGTGGTAGAGGAACATCACCAGACGCTGGCTGTACTCCGGCGGCTTCACATCGTAGTGGCATGCTTCCTGGCATGGCAGTCGTGCCCGCTCCCCGCCCCCTTACGGGAGCCGTGCTTCTGTTGTTCGTCAGCGCCGCATGGGGGTCGGCGTTCCCGCTGATGAAGGATCTCATCGAGCGGTTACCGGTGGACGACCTGCTCGCCGAGCGCTACTCGCTGGCGGCCGTCACGCTGCTGCTCATCCGGCCCCGCTGCCTGCGCGGGCTGTCACGGGGGACGTGGGTCAACGGGATCGTCCTGGGGGTCATGTTCGGGGTCGGGCAGGCGGCGCAGGCCGTCGCGCTGGACAGCCTGTCGGCGTCCGTGTCGGGGTTCGCCGTCGGCTGCAACGTGGTGATCACGCCGCTGATGGCGCTGGCGCTGTTCCGGGTCCGGGTGCCGGTGCGGGTCTGGATCGGGGTGGGGCTCGCGCTGGCCGGGATGACCGTGTTCACGCTGCTGCGCAACTCGGAGGACCACCCTGTCGAGATGCTGGCGCTCGGCGTGACGCTCTCGGCCGCGGCGCTCTACTCGGGCCACACGCTGATGCTGGCGCGGCTGTCGAGGAAGGGCGAGGGCTTCAACGCCTACGCGCTGACCGTCATCCAGCTCGGCTCCATCGGGGCGCTGACGGGCGTGCTGGCGGTGCGCGACGGGGTCTCGCTGCCGGCGTCCGTGCCCGACTGGGCGGTGCTCGCGCACCTGTCGGTCATCTCCTGCGCGCTGGGCTTCCTGGCTCGCTCGTACGGCCAGGCGCACGTGCCCGCGGTGCCCAGTGCGGTGCTGATGTCGTCGCAGCCGTTCTGGGTGGCGGCGATCGCCGTCATCTGGTTCGACGAGGCGCTCGGCTGGAGCATGGTGGTGGGCGGCGGGCTGATGGCGGTCTCGATGCTGCTCGCGGTGCCGTCGTCCGGCGCGGTCGACGAGACCGACGCCGAGCGCCGCCGTCTGCTCGTGGTGTCGCGGCGGGCCTCGCGGGTGCTGGGCGAGCTCAAGGTCAAGCGCGGCGACCCGCTGAACCTGTCGGGCGAGGTCGCCCCGGTGCTCGTCAAGCGCTCGTGCGCGAGCATCGGGCAATGTCCGCGGACCGAGCATTCGCTCAAGGGCGTGCGCGAGCCGAGCCTGGAGCGGCTGATCGAACGCGCGACTTTGATCGTGCGTTCCAAGAACCTTTCGCCTCCCGGCTGCTGCCAATCGGTGACCTTGCTGGGCCGATGCCTGTGCGAGCTGATGGCGGAATCTGAAGAAAGGGGATCTTCTCAGCCTTTGCCCGGCTGGTTTCGTCCCCAATAGGCACAAATCACCACAAAACTAAGAGCACAAATGGCTATTATGCCCTCACTTATTCATCGTTAATCTTGATAATCGGTGGAGTGTCCGAATAATAGAATTACCCCCAGTGGAGAGGTGCACCATGAAACGCATCGCCGTCCGCAAACCCGGTACCGCGCGGTTGGGTGGGACCTCCAGCGTCATTCACAAGGGGTGATCGAGGAAAGGTCCCACCTCGAGGTCGTGGGCGGTCCGTCCGCCCGCACGCGAGAGGCGCGGCCGCTGATGCCGATGATCGACGGGCATCGGCGGCCGCGCGGTCCTTACACCGTGGGAGCGGCGCTGCTGGCCCACCTGGTCCCGGCCGTTGTGGAACGGTCCGCCGACCTGGTGGCCCGCCACGACATCGAGATCCGCGCCGTCGCGCCCGAGCTGCGGCGCCTGGTACCCGCCCGGCGGGTGACCGTCGACGCGGGCCTGCCCGAGGACGAGCGCATCCTGGTGCCCGCCCCCCGCCGCACGCTCCGGCTGGCCAACGGGATCGCCGAGTTCGTCCGTACGGCCGTGCCGCCCGGCCATGACCTGGCCGTCTGCAACGGCGACCAGGCCGACCCCACCGATGTCGAGCTGATCGGCGTGCTGATGCGCCGCGTGCCGCCCGCCACGCTGGCCATCACCCTCTACTCCGGCGGCCCCGAACCGCCTCCCGACACCCGTGACGCCGCCGAGCTGTGGACCCTCGTGGACCGGTGCGTACACGAGGGGTTCCTGCACGCGGTGGCCGAGCTCGCCGGGCGCGGGCTGACGCTGAGCGAGCCGGGCGGCGAGCAGTGGTGGCGGTTCGCGCAGCGGGCCGCGACGGCGCTCGGCGGGCTCGGGCGGCGGGAGGAGGCGCGGGAGCTGTGGGAGCAGGCCCGCCGCGCCAGCCATGACCCGGCCGTGCACGCCGCGAGCGCGTACGGCCTGGCCATGCTGGACGCCCGCGACCCCGACCCCGAGCGGCGCGACCTGGGCCGGGCCCGGGGCTGGATCAACGAGGCGATCGCCATCTCGACGCTGCTGCCCGACCCGGCGCAGCGGGCGTTCAAGCTCGGCTTCGACCGCAACGGGCTGGCGCTGATCGAGTTCAGGCAGGGGCGGCCCGACCGGGCGCTGGCGCTGGTCGAGTCGGCCATCGAGCTGGCCCGCGAGCTGGGGGAGCGGCATCCGGTGCACCGCATGGTGCTGCTGGCCAACCGGGCGCAACTGCTGGCGGCGACGGGCCGGGCCAAGGAGGCGCTGGAGGACTACGCCGCCGCGATCGCGATCGACCCGATGTTCCCCGACCACTACCTGGACCGCGGGAACCTGCTGGCCAGGCTGGGCCGCGACGCCGAGGCGCTGGCCGACTACGAGACGGCGCTGCGGGTGGGGCCGCCGCTGCCGGAGGCGCACTACAACCGGGCGGAGCTGCGCATCGCCGCCGGTGACGTGGAGGGGGCGCTGGCCGACCTGGGCCGGGTCGTCGAGCTCGACCCGTCCTTCGTGGACGCCTACGTCAACCGCGCCGGGCTGCTGGCGGCGCTCGAACGCGACGACGAGGCCAGGGCCGACGTCACGGCGGGGCTGGCGCTGAAGCCGGACAGCCCGCACCTGCTCACGGTGCTCGGCCAGCTCGAGACGGCCGCCGGGCGGCTGCCGGAGGCCAGGCGGGCGCTCGACGCGGCCATCGGCCTGGCCCCCGGGCTGGCCGCCGCGTGGGGCAACCGGGGCGTGCTCCGCTACGAGGCGGGCGACCTCGCGGGCGCGATCGCGGACCTGACCCAGGCGATCACGCTGGAGCCGCAGCCCGACCTGTACGCCAACCGCGCCGTCGCGCTGCGGGCGCTGGGCCGCACGGCCGAGGCCGAGGCGGACGACGAGCGCGCCTCCCGGTGACATCATGGCCGCATGGCAGGACGAACCGGGCGATCCGCAGGGGTGTACGCGGCACTCGGGCTCCTCTGGTGGGCCACGATCCGGCTCGCCCGGAGGGGGATGTCCTGCGGCGACTGGCCGTGCCTGGCTCCCAGCGTCGCCGCGCTCGTCCTCATCACCGCGGCGTTCCTGGCCGGAGCCGCCTGGGTGCTGGGCCGCGTGGGCGTGGCGCACGGCCGCCGGGTGGCGGTGCGGGCCGCCTGGACGCTCGCGGTGCTCCGGCTGGCCGGCGAGGCGCTGCCGTCGTGGACCGCCTCCTGGCCGCAGGCCGTCACCGCGGCGGCGGCGTTCGCGGTCGCGGGCGGCGCCGCCGGGTTCGCCACCACGCCCGGCCTGGCCGCCCGGTGGCGGCGGCTGACCGCGCTCGGGGTGCTG
Organism: Nonomuraea sp. NPDC003214; assembly: GCF_053590035.1. Taxonomy (NCBI): domain Bacteria; kingdom Bacillati; phylum Actinomycetota; class Actinomycetes; order Streptosporangiales; family Streptosporangiaceae; genus Nonomuraea; species Nonomuraea sp. NPDC003214. The sequence goes on from NZ_JBSFSX010000016.1 coordinate 82,455, forward strand.
GCGCTGGTGCCGCTCGCCCTGATGGCGATCTGGCTCCGCGCGCCACTCTGAATGCCGCCGGAATCCGGTTACGGTGGGCGGGTGGGCTTCAACGCGCTGCTACGTGATCTGCAACGAGGAGCCGGCGCCCAGGCGGCCGGCATCAGCCGGGGCCACGGCGGCCCGCCCGCGCGCACCGTCGCCGTCAGGTCGGGGCCGCACCGGCTGCGCTGCGCCTCGCTGCTCAAGCCGCTGTACGCCTGGGTGACGGCCGGGCGCATCCCCGACGCCGAGCGCTGGCGCCGCCACGCCGAGCCTGCCGTGGTGGTCTCGTCCAACGCCGACACCCGCAGCCTGTGGCTCGCCGTCGGGCCGCTGGTCATCCTCGACGACATCTACCAGCGCACCGGCGTCGCCTGGTCGATGCACAACGGCGACCCGTCGCGGTTCGGCTCCGTCGAGGTGGCCGCCGAGGAGGTCGCTACCGCCTACGCCGCGCTCGCCCAGGCGGCGCTGGCCGGCGACCCGGTCGCGGGCGACGTGCTGGAGTGGATGCGCCGGGTGGAGGGCTCGCAGGCGTTCGGCGCGCGCGAGGTGCTGGAGGCGCCGGAGGCCGGGGTCAAGTGCGGCTGGTTCGGCGAGCCGGACGAGACGTGCCTGCGCACCCACGCGGTCGCCGTGCTGCCCAGCGGCGGCACCCGGGCCACGGTCGTGGTCGCGCTCACCGCCCAGCCCTACACCGACGCGCACGAGCGCGAGACCTACCACGCCAGGGCGGCCGACGGGCAGCCGGTCGAGGGCGAGCACGAGCGGATAGCGGGGCCGCTGCTGCGCGCCCTGATGGCCGAGACGCTGGCCGAGCTGGGCTACCGCGACACGCCCTGACCCAGCTCGGCGACCACCGCGGCCAGCGTGGGCGGGTCGACCCGCTCGGGCAGCTCCCGGGCCCACAGGTGGCCGAGGTAGGCCTCGCGCTCCTCCGGGGTGAGCCCGCGCGGCTCGACCGGGGGCCGGGCGGCGTCGAAGCGCGCCAGGAAGAACGCCTCGGTTTTGACGTAGCGCACGCCCAGCCAGGTGAAGTCGCGCTCCACGGGGACGTGCCGGTCCAGCACGGCCGAGCCCGGCAGCCCGGTCTCCTCGGTCAGCTCCCGCCTGGCCGCCTCCAGCGGCGTCTCGCCCGGGTCGAGCCCGCCGCCCGGCGGCTCCCACACGTCCTGGCCGCTGACCTTGTCGTACCAGTGCATGAGCAGCACCCGGCCGTCGCGGTCGAGGCAGACGACCCGGGCGGCGGGGCGGTCGCTGGTGAGCTCCATCCGGTCAGCGTTTCATGGCTCCGTCCGCTATGGCATCGGCAGCCTCGCTGATCGCGATGCCGACGATCTCCAGCCGGCGGACGAGCTCGCGCTCCTTCATCGCCTCGGCCGTCAGCTCGCCGGAGAAGATGCGCGAGATCTCGTACTGGTACATGCGCCGGATCGCGCTGCCCGTCTTCTTGGCCTCCAGCGCGTCCTGCACCACGGCCGACGGGCTGGAGACCAGGTCGCGCACCGCGTTCTCCAGCGCGTCGATGCCGACGATGACCTGGTCGAGCAGGGGCGTGAAGCGAATCTGGTCCTTCACCTGGTACAGGTGCGACTCGCGGACGAAGTCGCGCAGCGAGTCGAGCACGTCGTCGATCGAGCGCGACAGCCGGAACAGGTCCTCCCGGTCGATGGGCGTGACCAGGGCTGACTTGAGCTCCTCTACCAGGCGGCGGCGCTCCTCGTCGCCCAGGTGCTCGATCGAGCGCATCTGCTCGTGCGCGCCCGTCCTGCCCACCTCGCCGCCGATCATCGCCATGGCCAGCCAGGCGCCCTCCTTGGTCGCCGCCAGCTGGCCGAGCAGCGCTTCGGACAGCGCGCTGTCCATCCGCCCGGCCAGCAGGTCCCGGATCCGGCGCAGCCGCCTCACCCCGCAACTCCCTTCGCCGCGTACGCCGCCAGTGCCGCGAGCGCCGCGCTGGCCGGCAGCGTCAGCAGCCACGCGGTCACGATCTTGACGGCGGCGTACCAGCGGACCCGGCCGCCGCCGTGGTTGACTCCGGCGCCGATCAGCCCGCCGGCGATGGCCTGGGTCATGCTCACCGGCATGCCGAGGGCCGAGCAGCCCAGCACCGCGGCCCCGGCCGACAGCTCCGCCGACACCCCGTGCAGCGGGCGGAAGGCGATGATCTCCCGGCTGAGCGTGCGGCCCGCCTTGGGCAGGCCGTACAGGGCTCCGAGGCCGAACAGGACGGCCACCAGCGACGTGTACGGCAGTGGCGCGCCGGAGAAGCCGAGCGCGATCATGAAGACGGCCAGCATCTTCTGCCCGTCGTTGGCCGCGTACGCGACGGTCTGGAGCAGGAAGCCGGCCCGGTGCCAGTTCCACAGGCCGCGCGCGGTGGTGAGCTTGAGCAGCACCACGGTCATCGCCCAGGCCAGCAGCCCGCCGACGACGGGGGCGGCCAGGCCGAAGGCGAGCACGAGCGCGACGGACCCGCCCGAGACCGGCAGCCCCCAGCCGAGCCCGGCCCCGGTGAGGCCGCCGACGACGGCCAGCGTGAGGCTGGTCGGCCGGCCCTTGGCGCTGAGCACGAGCACCACGGTCAACGCGCTGAGCACGGCGATGATGGTGGCGATCCGGCCGCCGGGGCCGTCGAAGGTGGCCAGCCGCGTCACGAACGTCAGCGCCACCTGGTGCGTGACGAGCGGGACGAGCGCGACGAGCACGACAAGCGTGAGGATGCCCGTGACGGGCCGGACCGTGGGCAGCTTGAGGCCGGTGGCCAGCAGCGCCCCGCCGTCGTTCATCCCGGTCACGACGGCGAACAGGCCCGCGATCGCGACCAGCACCACCGCGTCGAGCGGCACACACACCCCCTGGCAAGAAACGTCCGTAATGTCCTAATACCTACCCAAGATCGGGTGGATCAGCGCACCCGCCCGGCCGGTAGGCTCTGACCACCATGAACGCTGCCGAATACGTCCTCACGCTGTCCTGCCCGGACCGCCCCGGGGTGGTGGCCGCCGTCGCCGGCCTCCTGGCGCGGCACGGCTGCAACATCACCGAGAGCCAGCAGTTCGGCGACCGGGAGCAGGCGCGCTTCTTCATGCGCGTGCAGTTCACCGCCACGCTGCCCGGCGACGAGGTGCGCGCCGCGTTCGCCGCGCTGGCGCCGGAGTTCGGCATGCAGATCCAGCTCCGCGACACGGCCACCAGGCCGCGCGTGCTCATCATGGTCAGCAAGTTCGACCACTGCCTCAACGACCTGCTCTACCGGGTGCGCTCCGGCAGCCTCGACATCGAGATCGCCGCCGTCGTGTCCAACCACCCCGACCTGCGCCCGCTCACCCAGTCGCACGGCATCGACTACCACCACCTGCCCGTCACCCCCGACACCAAGCCCAGGCAGGAGGCCGAGGTGCTGGCGCTGGTCGAGCACTACCGGATCGACCTGGTGGTGCTGGCCCGCTACATGCAGGTGCTGTCGGAGGACCTGTGCGCCAAGCTCGCCGGGCGGGCGATCAACATCCACCACTCGTTCCTGCCGTCGTTCAAGGGCGCCAGGCCCTACCATCAGGCCCACGGGCGCGGCGTCAAGCTCATCGGCGCCACCGCCCACTACGTCACCTCCGACCTCGACGAGGGGCCGATCATCGAGCAGGAGGTGGCCAGGGTCAACCACAGCCACTCGCCCGAGGACCTGGCCGCCATCGGCCGCGACGTCGAGTGCACGGCCCTGGCCAGAGCCGTGAAATGGCACGCCGAGCAGCGGGTTCTTCTTGACGGACACAAGACCGTCGTCTTCCCCCGCTGACGTTAACCGGCCGCCGGAGGGGGCACGGCGACGGCATGCCAGAACAACCGAACTCCACGCCGCCGGCCCAGGACCAGCCCTACCCCGGACACACCGGGCAGATGGCGCCCGAGCCGCGCGACGAGATGCGCGGCTACACCGGCCGCGGCCTGCTCGACGGCAAGCGCGCGCTGGTGACCGGGGGCGACTCCGGCATCGGCCGGGCGGTCTGCGTCGCCTTCGCCAAGGAGGGCGCCGACGTCGCCATCGCCTACCTGAGCGAGCACGAGGACGCCAACCACACCAGGAAGCTCGTCGAGGAGGCCGGGCGGCGCTGCGTGCTCATCCCCGGCGACCTCGCCGACCGCGACAACTGCCTGCAAGCCGTCGAACGGGCCGTCTCCGAGCTCGGCGGCCTGGACATCGTCGTCAACAACGTCGCCTACCAGGCCCCGGTCGACTCGCTCGACGAGCTGACCGACGAGCAGTGGGAGCACACGTTCGCCGTCAACATCCACAGCTACTACCGGGTCACCAAGGCCGCCCTGCCGCACCTGCGCGAGGGCGCCGCCATCATCAACACCTCCTCCATCAACGGGCTGCGCGGCAACAAGACGCTCATCGACTACGCCGCCACGAAGGGGGCGATCAACGCCTTCACCTACTCGATGGCCCAGAACCTGGTCGAACGCGGCATCCGGGTCAACGCCGTGGCTCCCGGCCCGGTCTGGACCCCGCTCATCCCCGCCACGTTCCCGCCGGAGAAGGTCGACGAGTTCGGCAAGCAGGTGCCGATGAAACGGGCGGCCGACCCCGACGAGATCGCGCCCTCGTACGTCTTCTTCGCCGCCGAACGGCTCTCCTCGTACTACACCGGCGAGATCCTGGCGCCGATCGGAGGGGAGACGCTGCCCGGCTGATGAGAGTTTTCTCATCAGAGCCTCAGACTCGTCTCCTCGGAAGACGGCATGCTCGGTGCCATGAAACGTCGAGCACCCCTGGTCATGATCGTGGCCGGCGTGGTCCTGGCCGGGTTCATGGTGTACGGGTTCACGCTGGCCGCGGGCAGCGGGCCGGAGCTGGGCGGTCCCGTCGTCGTGTCGCGCAGCGCCGGCTCGGAGGGCGCCGCCACCCCGGAGCGGACCGCGGCGCCGCAGCCGGCCCCGGAAACCACGCCGGAAGCCACGCCGGAGGCGACCCGGGAGACCACCCCGGAGGCCACGCCGGAGGGGACCCCCGCCGGGACGCCCGAGCCGGCGGCCTCGCCGTCCAAGCGCAAGACCAAGGCCGAACCGGTCAGACCGCCGTCACCCAGACCAGGGGGCGACGACGATGACGATGACGACGGCGGCGATGACGACGACTGATCAGGCTCCGGCATGCGCGTGACCGCCAGGGGCCGGATCGTGGGCTGGATGCTCGCGGTCGTCGGCCTGGCCCTGTTCGTCTCCATCTTCGCCACCTGGACCATCCTGCTCAACCGGCTCGACGGCCGGATGGAGTCCGAGCTCAGCAACGAGGCCGAGAAGCTGCGCCGCTACGCCGTCACCGCGCTCGACCCGCAGACCGGGCGGCCGGTCGACGACGTGGCCAAGCTGATGTCCGGCTACCTCGCCTACAACCCGCCCGACCGGTGGGAGACGTTCTTCAGCATCGTCGACGGCGCCCCCGACAAGGCCAGCGGCGTCACCCCGCCCGCCACGCTCGACAACGACGCCGCGCTCGTCGCCAAGCTGGCCACCGCGACGGAGCCGGTCGACGGCAGGTGGGAGAGCGCCGCGGGCGCCGTCTGGTACGCGGTCATCCCCGTCACCGTGGCCGGCGACCCGCGCCAGGGCCACTTCGTCATCGCGCTCTTCTACGACCAGCACCGCGACGACACCATGGACGCCATCCGGGTGCTGTCGCTGACCGCGCTGGGCGCGCTCGCGCTGGCCGGCACCGCCGGCTGGTTCGTCGCCGGCCGGGTGCTCGCCCCCGTCCGGCTGGTGCGCCAGACCGCCGAGCAGATCAGCGACTCCTCCGACCTGACCCGGCGGCTCGACGTGCCCGGCAACGACGACGTGGCCGCGCTCGCCGCGACCTTCAACCACATGCTCGACCGGCTTGAACAGGCGTTCGCCGTGCAGCGCCACTTCGTCGACGACGCCGGGCACGAGCTGCGCACCCCGATCACCGTCATCCGCGGCCACCTGGAGCTCATGGGCGACGACCCGGCCGACCGGGCCGAGACGCTCGCCCTGGTCACCGACGAGCTCGACCGCATGAACCGCATGGTCGACGACCTGCTCACCCTCGCCAAGGCCGAACAGCCCGGCTTCCTCGACGTCGACGAGGTAGAGCTGGCCGACCTCACCGTCAGCGTCGTCGCCAAGGCCCGCGCGCTGGGCGAGCGGCGCTGGCGCGTCGACGAGGTGGCCGAGGCCCGCATGCCCGCCGACCGGCAGCGGCTCACCCAGGCCCTGATGCAGCTCGTCGCCAACGCCGTCCGCCACACCGGCGACGGCGATCTCATCGCCGTCGGCTCGGCCGTCCGCGGCTCCTCGGTGGAGCTGTGGGTACGCGACAGCGGGCCCGGCGTGCCACCCGCCGACCGCGAGCGCATCTTCCGCCGGTTCATGCGCGGCTCCGGCCGCACCGGCGGGCACGACGGCGCCGGGCTCGGCCTGGCCATCGTCACCACCATCGCCGAGGCGCACGGAGGCACCGTCAAAGTGGTGGACGCCCCCGGCGGCGGGGCGTGTTTCGTCATGACCATTCCGCTCCGGGAGATGCTGTGAACCGCATTCTGATCGCCGAGGACGAGGCCAGGATCGCCTCCTTCCTGGAGAAGGGGCTGCGCGGCAACGGGTTCGTCACCGCCGTCGTCGAGGACGGCGTCGCGGCCTACGACGTCGCCAGCAGCGGCGCGTTCGACCTGCTCATCCTCGACATCGGGCTGCCGCTCAGCGACGGGTTCACCGTGCTGCGGCGGCTGCGCGAGGCCAAGGTCGCCATCCCCGTCATCATCCTGACCGCCCGCGACAGCGTCACCGACACCGTCGCCGGGCTGGAGGGCGGGGCCGACGACTACATCGCCAAGCCGTTCGCGTTCGAGGAGCTGCTGGCGCGGGTCCGGCTGCGGCTGCGCGCCGACCGGGCGCCCGAGGTGACCGTGCTGCGCGTCTCCGACCTGGCGCTCGACCTGCGGACGCGGCGGGCGTACGTGGGGGAGCGGTCGGTGGACCTGTCCACGCGCGAGTTCGCGCTCGCGGAGGTGTTCTGCCGCCACCCCGACCAGGTGCTGACGCGCGAGCAGCTGCTGAGCCACGTGTGGGGGTTCGACTTCGACCCCGGCTCGAACGTGGTCGACGTGTACGTGCGCTACCTGCGGCGCAAGATCGGCGCCGACCGGATCGAGACCGTCCGGGGCACCGGCTACCGGCTGCGGGCTTCGTGACAGGTCTCTCATGTGGTGCTCACGGTGGGCCAACCGGTGCGCCGGAAGGTGGAGACGTCCACAGGAACGGCTCCACAGGAGGCACCGATGGTACTGGCACTACGGCGGCTGATGCTCGCCATCGCGATCGTGTCCGGGCTGGGCATCGCGGGCATGTCGCTCGCCGCTCCCCACGCGCTCGCCGCGAGCACCGCGTACGTCGCCGCTGACGACGGCGACGACGACGGCGACGACGGCGGCGACGACGACGGCGGCGACGATGACGACGGCAGCCGTCCCCGTGGCGGCGTCGACACCGGGCAGGGCGGCACGGTCCGCGACGACGATGATGACGACCGGCCGCGCGGCGGGGTCGAGACCGGGGCGGGCGGCACGGCGAAGGCCGATGACGACGACGACCGGCCGAGCGGGGGCGTGGAGACCGGGGCGGGCGGCACGGCGGCCGTCGAGGGCGACGCCACCTGGTCGATCGACCAGCAGCCCGTGTCCGCGCAGAGCGCCGACGGCTCCGACGTCACGACCGTCCTGCTGGCCCTGGGCGGCATCAGCCTCCTGCTGGGCGGCGCGTACCTGGCGTCCCGGAAGCTGGGTGGGAGCTGAGGTGGCGGCGCGACGGACGCGGGCCGCACTCGCCGCGGGCGTCATCGCCGTGACGGCCGCCGCCTCGCCCGCCGGTGCGGCGGGCACGACACTCCCACAGGCCGGTCCGGTGGTCGCCGTGGCGGACGCGGCGAACCCGGTCCGGTTACGCATCCCGGCCATCGGCGTCACCACCCCGGTCGTCCCGCTGCGCCTCGACGCAAGAGGGCGGCTGATGGCGCCCGAGCGGTTCGACCGGGCGGGCTGGCACCGGGCCGGGCCCGAGCCGGGGGAGAAGGGCGTGTCCGTGATCGCCGGCCACGTCGACTCCCGCACCGGCCCCGCCGTCTTCTACCGGCTGCGCGAGCTCAGGCGGGGCGCGCGCGTGCACGTCGACCGGGCCGACGGCACCACGGTGACGTTCACGGTCACCGGCCAGGCCCGCTACCCGAAGAACCGCATCCCCGACGCGAAGGTGTACGGACCGGGCAAGGGCGCCGAGCTCCGCCTGATCACCTGCGGCGGCGCGTTCGACCGCGAGCGCCGCAGCTACCGCGACAACGTGATCGTCTTCGCGTCCTAGACATCCGCCGTGCCGCCGGGGCAGCCCCCGGCGGCACCCGCATGAGAACACCCTCACCATCGCCTCACTGACGCTTCACCGCCGCTCGCCAGGCTGTTCACCGACAGCTCAGAAAGACGGAGGAACACCTTGCGGGCGACCACGATTCTCGGGTTCGCGATGGACCTGGCGGCGATCATCACGCTCGCCTACGGCCTGTACTTTCGCCGGCATCACCGGCGCGACCTGCTGTTCGCCTACGTGGCGCTGAACGTGGGCATCTTCGCCGTGGTGTCCCTGCTGCTCGTGCAGCGGGTGGACCTGGCGGTCGGGTTCGGCCTGTTCGGCGTGCTGGCGATCATCCGGCTCCGCTCGGACGAGATCACCCAGGAGGAGATCGCCTACTACTTCGTGGCGATCGCGCTCGGCCTGGTGAACGCCATCGCCGCGACCTGGCCGCTGACCGCGCTCTTCCTGGACGTGGTGCTGCTGACCGTCATGTACGTGGCCGACCACCCCAGGCTGCTGGGCCGCACCCGCCACCAGGTGGTGACGCTGGACGTCGTGCACTCCGACCCGGCCCTGCTCCGCGCCGACCTGGAGAGCCGGCTCGGCGCCCAGGTGCTGCAGTGCTCCGTCACCCAGGTGGACTACGTCAGGGACGTGTCCGTGGTCGACGTGCGCTACCAGGTGCCGCAGCCGCGCGGGACGAAGGCGGGGGCGTGGCGATGACGGACGCGGGGATCGTGCTCGCCGGGGTGGCCGCGGGGCTGCCGCCGGTCACGCTGGAGGAGGTCATGGCGACCTCCCGGCTGATGTCCCGGGTGGACCGCAAGTATCTGGTGAGCGCCGCCACGATGGCCCGGCTCGCGGCCGAGCTCGGCGACCGGTTCGCGGTGCTGCGGATCGGCGGCCGGCGCCAGTTCCGCTACACCTCGACCTACTTCGACACCCCCGACCTGCTCACCTACCGCCAGCACCGGCAGGACCGCCGTCTGCGCTACAAGATCCGTACGCGCACGTACCTGGACGGCGGCGGCCGGTGGCTGGAGGTCAAGCTCAAGGGCGTCTCGGGCAGCACCGACAAGCACCGCATCCCGTACGACACGGGCCCGTCCGACGCGCTCACCCAGGAGGCGCTCGACTACGTCGCCGACACGCTGGCGGGCGGGCTGCGGCTGGCCAGGCCGGAGTCGCTCGGGCCGGTGCTGTCCACCGACTACCGCCGGGTGACGCTGGTCGACCGCTCCGGCTCGGCCCGGCTCACCTGCGACACCGGCCTGGTCTGCGGCGACGGGCGGCGCGCCCTGGCCACCCGCCACGACCGGGTGCTGCTGGAGTCGAAGTCGGCGGGCGGCGACGCGGCGGCCGACCGCATCCTGCGCCGCCTGGGCGTGCGGCCGGTCAGCGTCAGCAAGTACTGCCTGGGCGTGGCGGCGCTGCACGGCGTCACCGCCAACCCGTGGCACCCGGTGCTGCGCCACTACTTCCCCAGGCAGCCCGCCCGTCAGGGACGGTAGCGGGCCTGGGCGTCCCGGCTACAGGCGCAGGTGCTTGGCCAGGAACGTGAGCGTGTCGGCCGACAGGTCGACGCTGCGGCTGATCGAGCGGGCGCCGTGACCCACCTCGGTCTCGTTGCGCAGCAGGATCGGCCGGTCACCCGTGGACGCGTGCTGCAACGCCGCGCACATCTTCCACGCGTGAAGGGGATGCACACGCGTGTCGGACTGGAAGACCGTGAACAGCGTCGCCGGATAGTTCACCGACTCCACGACGTGATGGTAGGGCGAGTAGGCCAGCAGCCAGCGGAACTGCTCGGGGTCCTCGGCGGACCCGTACTCCACGTTCCACGTCGCGCCGAGGCCGAAGCGCTCGTACCGCACCATGTCGAGCAGCGGCGCCGAGCAGACGGCCGCCGCGTACAGCTCAGGACGCTGCGTCAGCGCGGCCCCCACCAGCAGGCCGCCGTTGGAGCCGCCCGAGATGCCGAGCCGGTCGGCCGTGGTCACCCCGGTCGCGATCAGGTGCTCGGCCGCCGCGTGGAAGTCGTCGAACACGTTCTGCTTGTTGCCGAGCATGCCCGCCCGGTGCCAGTCCTCGCCCTCCTCGCCGCCGCCGCGCAACTGGGCGATGGCGTAGACGCCGCCCGCCTCCACCCAGGCCAGGATCGAGGCCGAGTAACCAGGCGTCATCGACAGCCCGAACCCGCCGTAGCCGTACAGGATGGTCGGGCGCGGACCCGAGCCGGACACCGGCGAGATCACCAGCATGCGCACGTCGGTGCCGTCCTGCGACCGGTAGACCACCTGCTCGGTGCGGACCGGCGGCACCTCGACCGCGCCCGGCGAGGCCGCCCACAGCGTCGTCTCGCCCGTGCGGGCGTCGTAGCGCTGGATCGACGGCGGCGTGGTGTTGTCGGTGTAGCCGAACCACGCCTCGTGGCCGCCCTCCGGCCGCTCGGCCAGGCCGCCGATCGTGCCCAGGCCCGGCGTCGGCACCTCGCCCAGCCGCTCGCCCGTCTCCAGGTCGTGCACGGTGATCTCGCTGATCGCGTGGCGCGTCCAGCTCACCAGCATGACCGGGCGCTCCAGGTCGTCGAGGATCGCGAAGTCCGCCAGCACCGCCTCCGGGTCCTGCGGGATCAGGTCACGCCAGCCCTCGAACCCCGGCTCGGCCGGATCGGCGACGCACACCCGGGCACGCGGCGCGTCACGGTCGGTGTGCACGTACAGCCGGCCGTCGCGGCCGAACACCAGCCCCGTCTGCGCGTCGACGCCCTCCTGGACCACGCGCAGCTCCGGCCGCTCCGGCGGCGAGAGCGTCAGGTCGGCCACCCACAGGTCGTTGCGCGGCGCCGTGCCCTCGCTGGCCGACACCTGCAGCCAGCGGCCGTCACGCGACACCGAGACGCCGTAGTAGTTGGTCATCTTCATGCCCTCGCCGAAGATCAGCACGTCGTCCTCGGTGGACGTGCCCACCCGGTGCAGGTAGACGCGGCGGTGGAACTGCCGCTCGTTCTCCGGCACCTCCGTGGCGGGCAGCCGGCGCACGTAGTAGTAGGCCTCGCCGCCCGGCAGCCACGCCACCGGCGAATAGCGGCACCGGTCGATCGGCCCCTCGACGCGCTCGCCCGTCGCCACGTCCAGCACGTACAGGACCGACTCCTCGGTGCCGCCCACCGAGATCTGGTAGGCCAGCAGGCGGCCCTCCTTGTCGGGCTGCACCGTGTCGAGCGTCGTCAGCCCCGTCGGGTCCAGCGCCATCGGGTCGACCAGCGCCCGCTCCGCGCCGTCGCCGTCGGCCACGTAGTAGACGGCGTGCTCCTGGTCCGGCGTGCGGCGGCTGAAGAAACGCCGCTCGCCCCGCCACGCGGGCGTGCCCACCGACCCCGAACGCAGCAGCTCCCCGATGCGCTCCTTGAACCGCTGCGGCTCCGCCTCCCGCTTGAACAGCTCAGCCTGCGCGAGCAGCCATCTCTCCGTCTCCGGGCTGTCCGGATCCTCCAGCCAGCGGTACGGGTCGGGCACCGGCGTGCCGTGGACCAGATCGACGGTCTCCTCGCGGGGGGCGGCTGGATAGGGCTCTCGCGTCATGCTCGAACCCTACGGCAACGGCGAACGCTCCGGGGATGGCGTAAAGCCCAGGTGATGCGGGCATAAAACGTACCGTGCGTCCCTCTGGTCATTCCGGCTGGAGGTTAAGGGGTGGCGGGGACCACGCGGGAAACGCCAGACTGCTGACAGGACGGTGCCGTGGTGTCCATCCGCTGGACCGTCCGGCGGAGGTCCACGTGACGGTAACGTCCAAGCCCCAGGAGGGGCGAATAGCCGGGACATGCCACGGCATGTCTCCTCTGGTTCGCGCGCAGCGGGGAGAGGCCCGATGATGCGCCAGGTTCTGCTGCTGAACGCCACCTACGAGCCCCTGACCACGCTCTCGCTGCACCGCGCCATCGTGCTCGTGCTGCGGGAGAAGGCCGACGTCGTGCACCGCGACGGCCGCGGCGCCGTGCTGCGCTCCGCGACCTGCACGCTCGACGTGCCCTCGGTGATCAGGCTCAGACGATACGTCCGCATCCCCTACCGGTCCCGGATCCCGCTGACCAGGGCCGCCCTCATGCGGCGCGACGACTACCGCTGCGCCTACTGCGGGCAGCGGGCCGAGACCATCGACCACGTCATCCCCAGGTCCAGGGGCGGACCCCACTCGTGGGAGAACTGCGTCGCCTCGTGCTCGCAGTGCAACCACCGCAAGGCCGACAAGTTCCTGGAGGAGCTGGGGTGGACGCTCCGCGTCGCCCCGGCGGTGCCACGGGGCGCCCACTGGAGGCTCATCGGCGCCTCGCTCGTCGGCGACCCCCAATGGGCGCCCTACCTGGAAGCGGCGGCATGAGCCCCCTGCGCGCCCTCGCCCCGCCCTGACGGCTTGCACTGACGGCTTGCACTGACGGTCTGCACCGGCGCCCTGCACTGACGGCTTGCCCTGCGCCCTGGCACCATGCACGCATGTGGACCATCACGACCGACGTCGAGGCCTACGCCCGCGAGGCCGAGCCGTTCCTGCTGACCGACCCGGTCGGCAACACGGTGCTCCTCACCGTGCTCGCCGACCTGAGGCAGGGCATGCCCGCCGACGGCGCCCGCTTCGGCTGGTGGACCGACGGCGGGCAGGTGCGGGGTGCGGCCTTCCACACCCCGCCCCGGCCCGTCTGCCTCGGCCTCATGCCCGCCGAAGCCGTCCCCCCGCTGGTCGAGGCGCTCGGCGGCGACATCCCCGAAGTCGTCGGACCCCTCGAACTCACCCGGGCCGTCGCCCGCGCCCTCGGCCGCACCGGCGACGTGCTCGCCGAACGCCTCTACCGGCTCGGCACCCTCACCACCCCCGGCGTGCCCGGCGCCGGCCGCCTCGCCACCGGCGCCGACCTGCCCGTCCTCATCGCCTGGACCCAGGCGTTCTTCGCCGAGGTGCGGCTCAACGCCGGCGAGGACCTCGTCACCCACACCGCCCGGCGGCTCGCCGCCCGCGAACTGTTCCTCTGGGAGGACGACGGCGCCCCCGTCTCGCTCGCCGCGCTCTCACCCGCCGCCGGCGGCGTCTGCCGCATCGGCCCCGTCTACACCCCGCCGTCCCGGCGCAGACGAGGGTACGGCGCCGCCGTCACCGCCTTCGCCAGCCGCACCGGCCTCGCCGAACGCTGCGACCAGGTCGTCCTGTTCACCGACCTGGCCAACCCCACCAGCAACGCGATCTACCGCTCGATCGGCTTCGAACCCGTCTCCGACTACGCCCAGGTGACCTTCCAGGCTTAACCTGGTGGCATGCCGCGATACGACTACCGCTGCCGCGCCTGCGGCTCCACGTTCGAGCTGTCCCGCCCCATGTCGGCCGCCGACGACCCGGCCACCTGCCCCGACGGCCACGCCGACACGGTCAAGCTGCTGTCCACCGTCGCCATGACCGGCTCCGCCGCCACCCCCCGCCCCACCGGCGGAGGCGGCGGCTGCTGCGGAGGCGGCTGCTGCGGGTAACCCCCACGGTCACAGCGCCGACGCCGTGACCGCCCCCACGGCCAGCTCGGCGACATGCTCCACCGTCGCCACCCCCGTCTCCATCGTGGGGCTGCGCTCCGACAGCACCGCCACCAGCACCTCGTGCCCGTGCACCACGAGCCGCCCCACGCTGTTGACCGTCCACAGGCCGTCGTGCGCGTCGGCGGGCAGCCAGCCGTTCTTCAACGCCACCCGCTTGCCCGCCGCGCTCACCCCCCACGCCTGCGACGGCTCCACCGACGACATCAGCCCCAGCGCGTACCGCCGGTTCGCCGCCGACACCGGCCCCGCCGGATCGGTCAGCCGCTCCAGCACCCGCACCTGATCCGACGCCCGGCTCAACGTCGCCCCCCAGTACAGGCCCGCGCCCGGCGTCGTGTGCCGCACCCCCTGCGCGTGCAGCATCCGGGCCAGGCCCCGCCGCCCGCCGATCGTCAGATACAGCTCGTGCGCGCAGTCGTTGTCGCTATAGCGGATCATGCGCGAGGCCAGCGTCCGCTCGTACGCGTCGAGCCCGCGACGCTCACGCTGCCGCCGCAGCAGCAACGCCAGCAGGATGTCCACCTTCGCCACGCTGGCCAGCATGAACGGCTCCCGGTCCCGGAACGCGTACCGCACGTTCGCCGTCCGGTCGAACACCGCCACCGCCACCCGGCCCGGCCGGCCCGCCACGTACCGGCCCAGCGCCCGATCCAGTCGCTCCCGCTCCCGCGCCGGCAACGCCCCCTCGGCCACCACCACCCGGGGGACCTGCTGCGCCACCACCCCCTGCGCGACGGCACGCGGCGCCCCGGCCCGCCCCTCGGCGCAACCAGACACGACGACCAGCAGGACGCCTATCAGCGAGATCCCCCGAGCGCGCATGCACGCGAGCCTGCCACCCCCGATGCCAACCCCCGGGGTCCCCAACGGTCAAGCCACCCCCACGTTTCCCCCCACCCGTCTTCTTCCTCGACGGGCCCCACCCCCCGTGCGCCCGGCCCGGACGACCACCGGAGAGGGAGCCCGAGCCTCGGACGGGGCGGCACTTACGGCAGAGGGCTGGCAGGGCGACCGCCTCCAGAGAAGCCCACTCGGAGGGGCGTTCCGGGGAAGGGCCGCTCCCCGGGAAAGGACCGCCTCCGCGGCCCGCGCCCCGGGCGGGGGCGGGCGCTCTCGACCGAGGGCCACGGCAGGGTTGCCGCCTCCGAAGGGCCCACGCGAAGGGACGCGCGCAGCAGGGCCGTTCCGGGGCAGGGCCGGTTTCTGGGGGAGTGCCGCCGTCTGCGGTCCCCGCCTCGGGCGGGGGCTGCGCTCACGGCAGCGGGCTGACGGGGAGGCCGCCTCCGCAGGAGCCCGTGCGCCGGGAGCCGCGCGGAGGAGCCCGCGCGGACGGGGCCGCACGGACGGGCCGCACGGCGGGGGACCGTTCCGGGGCAGGGCAGTTCCCCGGGGCAGGGCCGCTCCCCGGGGAGCGGCCCTCGTCTGGGGCCGGGCCTGTGGGGGCGGGTGGCGCGGACGGCGGGAGGCTCCGAGAGGGAGGGGCCACCCGAGCGGGACCATCCCAAGGGGTCCAGCAACGGCTGCCCCGGCTGGGCGTCACGTCCGAAAGGCTGCGGCGCGCCTGAGGTGGGCGCGCCGCAGCACAAGGCAGGACCGTCAGGCCGGGATCTGGGTGGGCCTGGGGCGCTTGCGGCGCTGGAAGGGGAGGAAGCGGTCGGCGAGGTGGGGGCGGGAGGGGGTCAGGGTGGGCTCGACGGCGATGATGCGGTCGAAGCGGAACGCCCTGATGCCCCGGCGCATCCGGCAGACGCCGACGAGGTACCAGTGTTCGCGGTGCACCAGGCAGGTGACGGGCTCGACGTCGCGGCTGGTGACGGTGCCGGAGGCGTCGCGGTAGTGGAGGCGGACCATCATCCGGCTGGTGATGGCGTCGGCGATGAGCCGGGCGCGGGAGGCGACGTCGACGGGGAGCGGGTCGGTGAGGGTCGCGAGCGTGGTCGCGATGACGGCGTCGTCGAGGTCCAGATGGTCGAAGGCGTGCTGGAGGCCGCGCCTGGCGGTGACGGCCTGGGGGCCCGATCCCAGGTGTGCGAGGGACAGGGCGAGGGCGGCGATCTCGGCGGTCGTCAGCGGGCGGGTCTGGGGCTTCACGACTGTAGCCATACCCCAAGAATAGGTAACGCCACCGACAGTTTTCGAAAACCTGTACGGCATCGCCGTACAGGTTGACGAGGTCAGCGGGAGAGCTGCGACAGGTCGCGGGACGCGCCGGTGGAGGCGGACGTGGTCATGGCCGCGTACGCCTGGAGAGCGGCGCTGACCGGACGCTGGCGCTCGCGCGGCCGGTAGCCGCCGAGGTCGGCGAGCAGCCGTTCGCGGCGGGCGGCCAGCTCGGCCTCGGGGACGCGCAGCTCCAGCTTGCGGGCCGGGATGTCGATGTCGATCAGGTCGCCGTCCTCGACGAGCGCGATCGCGCCGCCCTCGGCGGCCTCGGGGGAGGCGTGGCCGATGGACAGGCCCGAGGTGCCGCCGGAGAAGCGGCCGTCGGTGACGAGCGCGCACGCCTTGCCCAGGCCCTTGCCCTTGAGGAACGAGGTCGGGTAGAGCATCTCCTGCATGCCGGGCCCGCCCTTGGGACCCTCGTAGCGGATGACCACCACGTCGCCCTCCTTGACGCGCCCGCCGAGGATGCCGTCGACGGCGTCCTCCTGCGACTCGAACACGACCGCGGGCCCGCTGAACTTCCAGATCGACTCGTCGACCCCGGCGGTCTTCACGACGGCGCCGTCGCGCGAGATGTTGCCGTAGAGGACGGCCAGGCCGCCGTCGGCGGTGTAGGCGTGCTCCAGGTCGCGCACGCATCCGGCGGCGCGGTCGAGGTCGAGGTCGTCCCAGCGGTTGTCCTGCGAGTAGGGCTTGACGGTGCGGACGTTGCCCGGCGCGGCGTGCCACAGCTCGACGGCCTCGGGCAGCACGGTCGGGGAGGCCGGGTCCCAGGCGGCGAGCGTCTCGCCGAGGGTGCCGCCGTTGACCGTGGGCACGTCGCGGTGGAGCAGCCCGGCGCGGTCGAGCTCGCCGAGGATGGCGGGGATGCCGCCGGCCCGGTGGACGTCCTCGATGTGGTACTTGTTCGTCGCCGGGGCGACCTTGCACAGGCACGGCACGCGCTGCGAGATCTCGTTGATCTCCTTGAGCCCGAAGTCGACCTCGGCCTCGCGGGCGGCGGCCAGGATGTGCAGGATCGTGTTGGTGGAGCCGCCCATCGCCACGTCGAGCGCCATCGCGTTCTCGAAGGCGTCGCGGGTGGCGATCGAGCGCGGCAGCACCGACTCGTCGTCGTCCTCGTAGTAGCGCCGGGTGATCTCCACGAGCGTGCGGCCGGCGTCCTCGAACAGCTGCTTGCGGCGCTTGTGCGTGGCCAGGATCGTGCCGTTGCCGGGCAGGGCCAGGCCCATCGCCTCGGCCAGGCAGTTCATGGAGTTGGCGGTGAACATGCCGGAGCACGAGCCGCAGGTGGGGCAGGCGTTCTCCTCCAGCTCCAGCAGCTCGGCGTCGGACACCGACTCGTCGGCGGCGGCGATCATCGGGTCGATGAGGTCGAGCTTGCGGCCGGGCGTCTTGCCCGCCTCCATCGGCCCGCCGGAGACGAAGACCGTGGGGATGTTGAGCCGGAAGGCGGCCAGCAGCATGCCCGGCGTGATCTTGTCGCAGTTGGAGACGCAGATCAGCGCGTCGGCGCAGTGGGCGTTGACCATGTATTCGACGGCGTCGGCGATCAGCTCGCGCGACGGCAGCGAGTAGAGCATGCCGCCGTGGCCCATCGCGATGCCGTCGTCGACGGCGATCGTGTTGAACTCGCGCGGGATGGCCCCCGCCTCGCGGATCGCCGCGGACACCACGTCACCCACGTCGCGCAGGTGCACGTGACCGGGGACGAACTGGGTGAAGCTGTTGGCCACCGCGATGATCGGTTTCCCGAGGTCGCTCCCGGCTACGCCGGTCGCCCGGAGCAGGGCCCGGGCACCGGCCATGTTCCTGCCGTGGGTGACTGTACGTGACCTGAGGGCGGGCATCGGCGTTCTCCCATCGCTAGCGTCTACACATGGTACGGCCAACCGCTCGGTAGCTGAGACGGTTGTCCACAGCGCGGACACCAGCGACGGGTGGAGTGTCAGCCCTCGCCGTAGCGCGGAGGCAGCACCTGCTCGGCGATCTCGTAGATCCGGTCGATCTCCGTGTCGGTCAGCGCGCGCTCCCGCTTGGTGATCCACCTGCGGGCGCGGCCGCCCTCGTAGACGTCGACGCCCCGGATCGTCATGATCTTCCAGGGCACGGGCGGGCCGTAGATCGCCAGCGACGGCGTGACCGAGACCTCCCGGCCGTAGGACTTGCTGATCAGCTCGCTGGCCTGGGCGGCCTCCCACTTGGCCTCGGTGATGCGGGGCTTCATGTCGAACGGGCCGTGGAAGAGCTTCTTGCCCATCTGGACCCGTACGGGAAGGCGCTTGTCCCACTTCTCCGAGTCGACCGCGTAGACGCCCGTGGGGCCGACCACGAGGTGGTCGATCTGCGCCTCGCTGCCCGGGATCGCCCTGGCGTGGAGCGTGCGGTAGCCGCCGCGCTCCAGCTTGCGCAGCTGGGCCTCCGTGCGGCGCTCGGCCACGGAGGACCGCCGCCACGCCGGCACCGTCGAGTTGGAGCGGGCCCGGTAGACCGTCTCCAGGATCGCCGCGACCACGGCCGCGGTCGCGCCCGCGCGCCAGTCGCTCACCAGGAAGCCCACGACGACGCCGACCGCGAGCGCCACCAGCGCCCTGTTGCGCAGCCGGCGGAACCTCGGCTGCTGCAGCAGGCTGCGCACGGACGCGCGCTCGACCGGCGCGAACGTGGAGGTGGGCGCCGAAGGTTTGGCGGCGGCGGTCTGCTCGCTTTCGGGTCTGTCGCTCACCCAGATGGGAGAGGTGCTGTGACCGTCTTCACGCTGAGGGTCGGAGTCCACGCAACTCACCGTAGCCCGAGGTTTCGATCGATTCCTAGTGTTGCCTTGTCCATAGTTTTATGGCCCAGCTCACCGTGTTCTACGCCCGATTTCCGGGTACTTATACCTTCCTCTCTAGAGAGGTGCGCCCCGGCTCCTGCAAGATTACAGGTGGCCGTGCGACAAGCGGAGGGCGTACAACCATGCGCATGCGTACGGTGCTCATCCAGACCGACACCAGCGTGGCCGCCGAGCTCGCGCCGGGCGAGACCGCCACGTTCGGCCGCGGCGCCCAGGACGTCCCCGTGGACATCGTGGTGGCCGACCGGGCCGTGTCCAGGCTCGCCGGGCGCATCCAGGCCGTCGAGGACTACTGGCTCATCAGCAACCTCACGCCCGACCGCACCTACGTCGTGGAGAACCCCGAAGGCGGCGGCGAGTTCGTCAAGGTGCCGCCGCGCCGCCTGTCGATGCCGGTGCCGTTCGAGTTCTCACGGGTGATCCTGCCGGGCGAGCACGGCACGACCGGCTTCCTGGTGTTCGCGCCAGAGCACCTGTACGGGACGGCCGCCGCGCCCGCGGCCACCGGCGAGGCCACCCGGGGCGTCTACCCCCTGGACAGGACCGCCAAGTACTTCCTCATCCTCGTCGCGCTCTGCGAGCCCCGGCTGCGCGACCCGTCCAGCACCGTCGTGCCCACCGTGCCCCAGCTCATCGAACGCCTGGCCGGTCACGGCCTGACCAGGAGCGGCGTCAACTTCCACATCGACTACCTGGCCAGGACCAAGCTCCGCGTCAAGCAGGCCGACGACGCAGGCAAGGCCGACTGGCAGCGGGCCGCGCTCATCAACCTGGCGCTCCGCTTCGACCTGGTCAGGGACGCCGACCTGCGGCTGCTGCCGGGGCCGTCAGCGGCGGGCGGTCACTTGTCCTGATACTGGTCGCGGTAGCGCAGGACCTCCTCGACGTGCTTCTTCCACTTCGACGGCACGCCCATGTCGCGGCGCACCGGGTCCACGCCCGTCACGAACAGCGCCGAAAGCCGCGCCGCCGGGTCCATCGGCACGTCGGCGACCTTCGGGCCGAGCGCGCAGAAGAACCGGCCCATCGCCGGGATCGACAGCTCGGGGCTCAGCGGCGGCTTCGGGATCGGGTCCTCCAGGCCGCCCGGCTGCCAGTGCTGCAGCACCGAGGGCGTCCAGCGGGCGATGCCGTACTCGTTGCTTTCCGGGTCGTTCAGGTCGGGGTCGAAGTCGCTCTGCACCTTGAGGATCGCGGCGATCAGCGCGGGGGAGAGCCCGTCGACGTCGTGGCACCAGGTGCCGGCCTCGATGATCAGCTCCCGGTACTGCGGCGGGATGCCGGCGTCGGTGCGCAGGCCCGCCGCCACCGTGCTGCCCGTGCTGCCGCTGCTCACCGTGCCGCCCTGGGGTGTCCCGCCGCCCGGGGTGCGCAGGGCGAGCACGGCGGCGGTCACCGCCACGGCCAGCGCCAGCGCCGCCCCGGCGACCGTGACCGCGCGCATCCGGTCGACCGGCTGCTTCTCCAGGATGTCGGGGGCGGGGGGCTCCGGCGGCTCGCCGGCGGCGGGCCGGAACGGCGGCACGGTGTGCTCCGGCCCCGCGTGCTCGTCCCCGGGGCGGGGCTCGTGGAGTCCGTGGATGGCGGACGGGGTCGTGGGGGAGCCGCGATCACCTGACGGCTCGCTCGCGACACCCGGGGGGATCGTCTCCACGGGCGGCTGGACCTCGGCGGCGCCGTGGCCCTCCGCCGGCCCGGCCGGGAGCTGGCCGGCCGGAGGAGGATCGACCGGGAGCGGATCGGCGGCGAGCGCGGCGGCGAAGGCGGCGGCGGTGGGCCAGCGGCGCTCGGGGTCCGGGTCGATGGCCTTCATCACGGCAGCGCCCACGTGCTCGGGGACGTCGGGCCGCAGCCGGTGGGGCGCGAGGCGGACCGCGCCTGAGCCGGGGATCCGGCCGGTGAGCAGGTGGTAGGCCATCGCGCCGAGCCCGTGGACGTCGGCGCGCCGGTCGGGGGAGCCGTCCATGCGCATCTGCTCGGGCGCCATGTAACCGGGCGACCCGGCCGCGATGGTGTGGCTGGTGGCGTCGGCGAGGGAGCGGGCCACGCCGAGGTCGGCCACCATCAGCCGCTCGCCGCCTCCGGCCAGCGAGCGGAACAGCACGTTGGACGGCTTGAGGTCGCGGTGCACGATGCCCATCCGGTGCAGCACCTCGACGCCCTCGGCGACCTCGCCGATGATGCGGACGGCCTCGCCGACCGGCAGCGGCCCGTCACGCAACCGGCCAGACAGTGAGCCCATGTCGGCATAAGTCATGACGAAATACGGCCGCCCGTCGGGCAGCTCGCCGATGTCGTGCACCTGCACGATGCGCGGCGAGTCGGCCTGCCGCAACAGCCGCGCCTCCTTGACGAACCGCTCGCGCACCTCCGGCTCGGCCGCCCAGTTGTCGGCCAGCACCTTGATCGCCACGTACGAGTCGAGCCGCTCGTCCATGGCCAGCCAGACGGTCGCGAAGGCGCCCGAGCCGAGGGGGCGTTCGACGGGATGCCGGCCGATCGTCTCTGGAGCTACCACCGTGATGTTGACCTCGTCTTGGGGATCTTGTGTCAAGACTCTCATGGGAGGGTCTGGCCGGACAGACGAACCGGGATTACGGTCTTGGTGTGGACAGCGCGCTGGAGATCCTGCTCTTCCTCGTCGGGATGTCGCTGGCCCTGTTCCTGCTGATCAGCCTGCTGGTCATGGTGCCGGGCCGGGGCTCGGCACGCAGGGCGGAGGCGGCGCCGGTGTGGTTCGGCGGGCCGGGGCGCGGCGAGCACGGCGTGAGCACGTCCGGCCTCGTGCTGGTCGACCGGCCGCCGAGCTGGCTGCCCGAGCCCGGCGCCGACTGGGCGACGGCCGCCGAGACGGCCGAACCCAGCAGACGGGTCGGCGGCGCGTCGGCGGGCTGGTGATCGCGATGCGCACGCTCACCGCCCCGCAGGCCGACGACGTCAGGCGCGCGCTGCACGCCGCCGAGCGGCGCACCGGGCTGCGCTTCGGCCTCTACCTCGGCCCGCCCCGCGGCGGCCGCCGCCACTTCGCCGAGAAGCTGCACGCCGCGCTCGGCGCCGAGTCGCCCGACGCGGTCGTCGTCCTCGTCGACGTACGGGGCCGCGCCCTGGAGATCGTCACCGGCGAGAACGCCCGCCGCCGCCTCCCGGACGCCGCCTGCCGGCTCACTGGCATGTCCATGGCCACCGCCTTCGGCGCCGGCGACCTCGTCGGCGGCATCCTGTACGGCATCGGCGCGCTCGCCGAACAGGCCACCGCCAGACGGTAGGCGGAAGGCGCCACCTGCGCCCCCGCGGAAGGCGGCGCCCTCACGCTCCTTCCTAGCCGAGGGGGCCGCCGGGGTCAGCCTGGAGGGTTTCAGGGGGTCTGCTGTTCCAGCAGCTCGACGATGTGCCGGCTGACCCCGGCCAGCAGCGTGGCCGGGCCGAGCGGCGCGGCGGCCACGGCCGAGAACAGCGACGGCAGCCCCGGCAGCGGGAAGCCGTCGTCCTTGGCCGCCGCCGCGCCGACCGGGTTCTTGTCCAGGACGGCCCGGCTGCGCTCCCACGCCTCCAGCACCTCCTCCGGCGACGGCACCCCGAAGCCGTGGCCCACCGGTGCCGCGTGGCGCAGCCGTACCAGCGGGGTGTCCGCGAACGCCAGCGCGGTGCGGGCCCGCACGTGCAGGTCGGCACGCGGCTCCGGCTCGATCCAGTCCATGGCCGTGCAGGGGTTGCGGCAGCCCGCCACGCAGACGGCGAGCGCCCCGGCGACCTGGCTGTGCTGCCGGTCGAAGTACGCGCGCCAGCCCTCGGCGGGCTCACCGGCGACGCGGAGGGTCCGGTTGGTGGCGGACTGCTCGGACTTGGTGTGGTCGCAGTCGCGGTCGCCGATCACGCCGAACCTGCTGCCCGTCGCGCTCAGCCCGGCCGGCCAGCGCGCCGGGTCGCCGGCGTGGCCGAGATGCGGCTCGAAGGCGAGCAGCGGCAGGTATTCGGCCGCGATGTGCACGGCGGCGATCATCGGGCTCAGCTCGCGCCGGTGCCACCGGACGGCGATGACCTCGAGCAGCAGCTCGTAGGCGGGGCGCAGCGACTCCAGCGCGCCCCTGGGCTGCTCGCGCGGCGTCTGCGGCATGTGGCAGGCGCGCGCCTGGCGCCGCAGCCCGGCGGGAACCGCCTTGGCGTCGGCGGCGAAATCCTCGGCGTCGAGTGACAACAGCCGCTGCCCGAACTCGCAGACCTCGGCGATGCGCTCGCCGGGCGCCAGCGCGCCGAGGTCCGCGAAGGCGTAGCGCCTGGCCAGTGCGATGAACAGGTCACGGGTCGTCTCCACTTGATCACCCTCTCACGGTGCGCGAACCATCCTGAAACCTTAGAGATGGCCGCGGACGCACCGGCACGCTGGACTGTCAGCCATGGACATGCATTGGACTGTGTCAAGTTACGTGCACCTCGACGACGAACGCGACGGGAGCTGATCACCACGTAGTCTGGGCAGGGTGTCCGTTGCGTCGCGTGGAGTCCTGTTCGGTGTCGCGGCGTACGTCCTGTGGGGGTTGTCGGCGCTCTACTGGCCGCTGGTCGAGCCGACCGGGCCGATGGAGATCCTGGCGCTGCGGGTGGTCTGGTCGCCGGTCGCGATCGGCCTGCTCGTGCTCGCCCTCGGCCGCGCCCGCCGGGTGCTGGAGATCCTGCGGCGGCCCCGCGACGTGGCGCTGCTCACCCTGGCCAGCCTGCTGACCTCGGTCAACTGGGCGCTGTTCATCTGGGCGACGATGAACGGGCACGTGGTCGACGCCTCGCTCGGCTACTTCATCACGCCGCTGGTCAGCGTCGCCTTCGGGGTGATCGTCTTCCGGGAGCGGTTGCGGCCGTGGCAGTGGGCCGCGATCGTGCTCGCCGCCGTCACGGTCGTCGTCCTGACGATCGAGTACGGGGGGCCGCCCTGGATCGCGCTGGGCCTGGCGGTGACGTTCGGCAGCTACGGCCTGATCAAGAAGCGGCTGGCCGTGGGCTCCATCGAGGGGCTCATGGTGGAGACCGCGGTGCTGTTCCCGTTCGCCCTGGTCTGGACGGTGTGGCTGCAGGCGTCGGGGCAAGCAACGTTCGGGCACGTGTCGTGGGGCAACACGCTGCTCGGGATCGGCTCCGGGTTCGTCATGATGGTGCCGATGCTGCTGTTCAGCGCCGCCGCGACGAAGATCCCGCTGAGCGTGACCGGCATGCTGCAGTACATCGAGCCGATCGTGCAGTTCCTCGTCGGGCTGCTGGTCTTCCGCGAGCCGATGCCGGCCACCCGCTGGCTGGCGTTCGGGCTGCTGTGGGTGGCGCTGGCGGTGCTGACGGCCGACGGGCTCAGGCCACGGGGTCGGGGTCGCGGCGCTCGCCCACCTCGAGCGCGCTCCGCTCGATCATCTCGAACTGCCGCATCAGACGTTCGAGGTCAGGAGGGGACACCGTGAACGTGTCGTGCACGGCCTCGCCCGCGGCGGTGTAGCTGAGCTCGTGGCCGCACGCCCCGTCCCACACGCCGGTGATCACCCGCATGGCCGGGGGCAGCCGGTCGACCTGCACGCGGCGCACCTTGACCCCGGCCTCGATCTGCTCGCGAGCCAGCGCGTCGAGCGCGTCGGTCCACTCGTGGTAGATGAACACCCGGCGGATCTCCACGCCACGCTTGAGCGCCTCGACCTGCGCCTGCCAGTATTGCCTGCCCACGGGCTGGAGCCACCACGACAGGTCGACCGACGGCACGCTGGTGACGCACATCGACTCGCGTGACTGCTCGATCAGCTTGAGGAACACCCCGGCGTCGCCGTAAGGGGCGCGGAAATGGCCGCGTTCCAGGTCGGCGAGCGTGCGCAGGCACTCCTCGAAGGCGTTGCGGCAGGCGTCCTCGGCGGGGGTGCCCTTGTACTCGCGCTCGACGTGCTTGGCGGCCCGGAGCATGGGCTCCATCAGGTCTGGCAGCCAGGGGATCTTCTCGATGGTGGAGACCATGTGGCCGACCCGGGTCTCGTGGTCGATGCGGCGCTTCTCCCGCAGCAGGGTCTGGATCTGCAGGGTGATGACGCCGCCGATGAGCCCGGCCACGGTGCCCAGCGCCTGCGCGGCGTCCTCACGGACGTAGAAGATCACCGCCAGGAGGACCGACAGGCCGGTGCCGATGATCAGGACGGGGTCGACGATGATCGAATGCCTTTTGGCGGGCCTCTTCACCAGGGGGCTCCCAGGGCAGGGCGTGGGGGGACAAGGCGCAAATATAGTCGATCATGGTGAGAGTCACGGGCAGGGTGCCCGGATGCACTGTATGTCGCCCGGCGGCTCCGACACGGTCGGTTCGCTGGTCGGCTCCTCGGACGGCGGAGTGGTCGGCTGCTCCGTCGGCTCCGGCTCAGGCTCGGGGTCGGGCGGCGGAGTGGGCGTCGTGGTGGGCGTGACGGTCGGGCCGGTCGTCACGGTGGACGTGGGCGTCGGGGTGGGCGTGGCCTGGCTGGGCCGCGTGCCGGGGGAGCGCTTGGACGGCGGCGCGAGCTTCGTGCCCGGCGACGGCGCGGCGCCGGTGGTGACGCCCGCCGACGCCTGCTGGGTGAGCGCCGGGACGACGCCCTGCTCGCCGCCCGCGGTCTGGGCCGGGCGCAGCCACACCCCGCCCGCGACGGCGGCGCTGACGATCACGGCGGCGGCCACGGCCAGCACGGCCGGGGCCAGGCGGCGGCGGCGCGGCTCTGCGAACGAGGCGGGCGCGTCGAAGGCGCGGCGGGCGGCCTCGGCCATCTGCTCGGCCGACTCCCAGCGCCGCTCGGGCGCCTTCTCCAGCGCCTTCGCCACGACGTGGCGCGGCCCCGGCGGCACCTCCGACGGCAGCGTGGGCGTGGCCGCGTGCAGGTGCTTGTAGATGATCTGGACGGGCGTGTCGCCCTCGAACGGCAGCCGGCCGGTCAGGCACTCGAAGCCCACCACGCCCAGCGCGTAGACGTCGACCGCGGGCGTCACCTCGCTGGCCGTGGCCAGCTCGGGCGCGCAGTAGCCGGCCGAGCAGAGCATCGCCCCGGTGGCGGTGAGCTGACCGGCCGAAGCCGAATGCGCGATGCCGAAGTCGGTGAGCGCCACCGAGCCGCCTGGCCTGATCAGCAGGTTGGCCGGCTTGACGTCGCGGTGCACGATGCCCTGCCGGTGGGCGGCGGCCAGCGCGTCGCCGACCTCGGCGATCAGCCGCATGGTCGCCGCCGGGCTGAGCGGGCCGCGGCTCAGCACCCGGTCGAGGGACTCGCCCTGGACGAACTCCATCACCAGGAAGCTGAGCCGGCGCTCACCGATCTCGCAGGTGCCGTAGTCGTAGACGTCGACCACGCCCGGATGGCGGAGCGTGGCCATGGCCCTGGCCTCGTTGTGGAAGCGCCGCAGGAACGTGGCGTCCTCGCTCAGGGCCGGCATCAGCACCTTGACGGCGACGGTGCGGCCGAGGACCGTGTCGTCGGCACGCCAGACCTCGCCCATGCCGCCACCGCCCAGGCGGCTGGTCAGCGTGTAGCGGTCGTTGAGCGTGGTCCCGGAACCGAGCACGTTATCGAGGCTAACACCGCCGCTCGGCTGCACACGCCCTTTCGCCGCCGCTCAGAGCGCGACCGTCGTGGCGCCCTCAAACGGCGAACACGGGCGCCAGCTCTGCCCAGCGCTCCGCCGCGCACAGCACCGGCGGGCGGTCGAGCGGGGCGGGCAGCACGACCTCCCGGCCGCCGCCGAGCGGGCGGCCGGTCCAGGCGTCCACCCAGTCCCCCTCAGGGAGATACACGGAAATTTCCGAAACGTCGGGATCGGTCACCGGCGCCACCAGCAACGCGTCCCCCAGCTTGAACTGCAACGGACGCCGCCACACCGCCGGATCGCCCGGATGGTCGAAGAACAACCCGCGCATCAGCGGCGCCCCGTCCAGCGCCCGGCGCGCCTGCTCCGCCAGGTAGGGCACCAGCCGCTCGCGCACCTCCACCAGCCGCCTGAACACCGGGATCACCCGCTCGTCCCCGGTCTGCGCCGCGACGTTCCACGGCGTCCGGTCCCGGATCGGCGTGCGATGGTGGTTGAACTCCGAGTGATACTGCATGATCGGCATGAACGCCGCCGCCCCGGCCGCCCGCAGATAGAGCTCCGCGTCCGGCACCGGGCCGGAGAACCCGGCCAGGTCCCAGCCCCAGTAGACGATCCCGCACGCCGAGGCCGTGATCCCCGCCCTGATCGAGGAGCGGAACGCCTCCCACGTGGAGTCCTCGTCCCCCGCCCAGAACGCGCCGTGCGCCTGCGACCCGGCGAACCCGGCCCGGCTGAACGTCACCGGCGCCTTGCCGTGCCGCCGCAGCAGGTCGCCGAACGCCCGCGCGTAGTGCACCGGGAACAGCCCGTTGCCGTCGTCGCCCCGGCGGCCGTCGGCGTAACGCAGGTCGTGACCCCAGGCGTGCTCGCCGCCGTCGGTCTTGAACCCGTCGATCCCCACCTCGTCCACCAGGTACGCGCGCTTGGCCGTCCACCAGTCGCGCACCCGCGCCGACGACAGGTCCGGCATGAGCGCCAGCGGGAACCACCAGCCCCGGTTCCGGTACGGCCGGCCGTCGGCCTCCTTGACCCCGTAGCCGCGCTCGACGAGCTGCCTGGCGTCCACGGCCGCCTGGTGGCGCGGGTGCGGGCGCGTCTTCTGCAGCGGGATCTGCCACAGCAGCACCTTGACACCGCGTTCGTGCAGCTCGTCCACCATGCCCTTCGGGTCGGGCCACGGCCCGTCCGCCGGGAAGGCGTAGTCGGCCAGCCGGTGCGGCTCCTCCGACGCCTCGTAGCGGGCCCCGCGGAACGCGGTGAACGTCGTCTCGTCGCTCCACGCCTCGATGACCAGCGCGCCGACGGGGATGCGGTGCTCGCGGTGCCGGTCCATCTCGGCCATCACGCGCTCCTGCGTGTTCCACTCGTTGCCGCTGGCCCACAGGCGGAACACCCACGACGGAAGCTCTTCCGGCCGGCCCACGTCGTCCAGGAAGCGCCGCAGCACGTCCGCCGGGGCGCCGCCCTCGTACAGGTCGACGGCCAGCTCGCCGTCCGGGCCGAGCTCCGCCTCGACGCGCAGCCGTCCGGGCACGCTCGCGCCCACGTCGTACCAGGTCCGGCGGCTCGTGACCACGTGGAATCCCCACGTCGCCCGCGCGCCGACGACCAGGGCGAACGGCATCGGCAGGTACGTCCTGCCGTGCGCGCCCTGCGCCTTGTACTGCTCGAACACCACCGCGTCCAGCTCCCGGCCGCGCTGGTCCACCGCGTCGAACCGCTCGCCGAACCCGACCACGTGCTCGCCGTCGCGCAGCTCCAGCTCGAACCGGACGCGCAGCGGCCCGTCGCCGTCGGCCAGCCACCGCACGCTCCCCGGCACCACCCGGTCGCCGCCGCGCACGTCCAGCTTGCCGCCGGCCGCGCCCCACACCGCCGCCGTCACCTCGAACCACCGGGAGGCGCGGGTCCGCCCCTCCCCGTCGGCGGCCCGGAACCGGTAGGCGTAGCGCCGCCCGGCCTCCAGCGGCGGCGTCCGCACCGCCCACGACCCGGCGGCGGCCCGCGCGGCCCGCGCCTGCGCGGCGGCCAGGTGCCCGCCGTCGGCGCCCGCCTCCCGCGCGCCGGGGCCGCCCTGCGGCGCGAGCGCGAGCTCCAGCGGAGCCCCGCCGTCCGTCACCCACTCGCACACCACCGACGCCACCGCGGGCGACGCGCGCACGCGCAGCTCCACGGCCTCACCGGCGAGCGGACGCGCCGGGACGCGCTGGTCCTCGGTGACCGCGTACGGGTGCCCGGACCCGAAGGGACGATGCCGGATCATGCCCGCACCCCCAGCTCGTCGGCGAGGATCAGGTACATGCCGTGCGACCACAGCAGCGGCGTGGCCACCGGGCCCCACCGGTCCAGCCACTCCTGGCGGCGTTCCGGCCAGAGCAGCAGGCCGGGCACCTGTTCGGGCAGGTCGCCCGCGGGCGTCGCCTGCGCGGCCATCCAGTCGAGGTGATGCCGCGCCTGGCCGGGCCGCCCGGCCCGCGCGTGGTTCCAGCCGAGGAACCCGGCCAGCAGCACCCACCGGCCGCCGCCGTAGAAGGTGTCGTCCAGGTAGCGGTAGACGCCGCCGTCGCGGGCGAGCTGCCGCTCCACCTCCGCCACGGTCGCCGCCCCCACCGGGTGCCCGGCCGCGTACAGCCCGAACGGCTCCACGCACGCCAGCAGGCTGCCGTCCACGGCGTCGCTGCTCAGCCACTTGCGCAGGTGCCCGCCCGGGGCGACGCCCTCGGCGGCCACCAGCGCCGCGACGCCCGCCACCGCCGCCGAGGCGGCCTCGGCCTCGGCCGCGCTCAGCACGTCCAGCTCCAGGGCCGCGCGCAGCCCGGCGTGCACCGCGCCGAGCGTCGCCACGTGCCGCTGCTCGACGTGCTCCTCCCACCAGTCGTAGCAGGGCCGGTCCCAGAAGGCCGACAGGTAGCGGGCGGTGGCCCGCACCCCCTTCTCCACGCCCGGGACGGCGCGCCCGTGCCGGGCGGTGTGCTCGCGCAGCGCCCACAGCCAGGTGCCGTAGCCGTCGAGCTGG
The DNA here is from genome assembly GCF_053590035.1 of Nonomuraea sp. NPDC003214. Taxonomy (NCBI): domain Bacteria; kingdom Bacillati; phylum Actinomycetota; class Actinomycetes; order Streptosporangiales; family Streptosporangiaceae; genus Nonomuraea; species Nonomuraea sp. NPDC003214. The sequence continues at coordinate 112,006 of NZ_JBSFSX010000016.1, forward strand.
AAGTCCCACCACTCGTCCGTGCCGTCCACGCCGTCCAGCGTGAACCGGGTGGGCAGCATCTCGGCCTGCGCGACCGGCTCGCCGCGCGCGGCGCGGGCGACGAGCGCGTCCACCTGCCCGGCGCGGTCGCCGACCACCCGGGCGCTCCAGGCGTGGAAGGCGTCGGCCCCGGCCACATCGCCGTGCCTGCTCACCCCCTCGGCGATGAACGAGCCGTCCCGCAGCCACGAGTAGCCGCGGTAGGCGGAGAAGGTCGGCGAGGCCGGGTAGGCGCCGGTGGGCGACTGGAGCCTCTGGATCACGTCGAGGCTGTGCGACACGAGGGTCACGGGAACTGGTCTCCTGAAAGGGTCGGGGATCTAGCCGAGCAGTGCGTCGACCTCGGCGGCGGCCGCCTTGAGCGCGTCCGGCACCGGCTTGCGGCCGGAGGCGGCCTCGCTCAGCTCCTTGGTCACGGCGTCCTGCATCTCCTGCTGGCGCTTGATGACCGGCGGCAGCGCGATCGACTCCAGCGCGTCGAAGACCGCCTGCCGGTTGGCGGGCTCCGGGTCCTTGAGATAGCCGGCCAGCACCTGCTGGTCGGCGACCGGCGGCAGCTCCCACGACGAGGCGATGCGGGTGGCGGCCGAGACGTCGGACGACGACAGGAAGCGGGCCCAGGCGTACGCCTCCTTGCCCAGCTTGGTCGTGGACGAGACGGCGACCGCGTTGTGGAAGACCGCGCTGGCCTTGCCCGCGTCACCGGGTTCGACGACGACGTCCCACTCGAACGGCACGTCCTTCAGCCCGGCGAACTGCCAGATGCCGTTGTGCCACATCGCGAGCTTGCCGGACTTGAACAGGTTCGTGTCGTAGTCGGCGGTGCCGCCGATCTCCGCCTCGGTGGGCATCGTCCTGCCGACCTTCGACACCAGCCACTCGGCCGCCTTGACGCCCTGCGGGCTGTCGAAGGCGGACTTCTTGCCGTCGGCCGACAGGAATTCGCCGCCTGCCTGCTTGAGCGTCTTGTAGAACTCGAAGAACTGCACCGGCTGGAAGTCGCCGTAGACGCCCTTCTTCTTGTCCGTCAGCTTCTCGGCCGCCGCCTGCTCGTCCGCCCACGTCCAGTCGGCGGTGGGCAGGCCGACGCCGGCCTTCTCGAACAGGTCCTTGTTGTAGAAGAGCACCACGGTCGAGAACGACGCGGGCAGCGCGTACTGCTTGCCGTCGCGCTTGAAGGCGTTCAGCGACTCGGCCGCGTACGCCGACAGGTCGCCGTCTCCGCCCACGGCGCCCAGGTCGAGCAGCGAGCCGGCGCCGGCGTAGGTGACGAAGTTCTCGTAGTTCAGCTCGAAGGTGTCGGGCGCGGTGCCGCCCGCGATGCTGGTCTGGAGCTTGGTGAAGTACTCGTCGAACGGCGCGGTCTCCACCACGACGTCGATCGACGGGTTCTGCTTCTCGAACGCGGCCACGATCGCGTCGAGGTCCTTCACGTGGTCCGGCGCCGCCGAGAACGTGAAGTAGCGCAGCGTCGTCCTGCCGCCCTCGCCGCTCGGCGCCTTCGTGGCCGACCCCTGGGAGCAGGCGGAGGCGAGCAGCGCGGCCGCGAGCGCGGCGGCCACCTTGGTACGTGTCTTCATGGGGGGTTTCCTTTACTTGAGCCCGCTCTGCGCGACGCTGGCGATGACGTGTTTCTGGGCGAAGACGTAGAGAACGAGGATCGGCACGACGCTGATCACCGAGCCGGCCATGACCACGTCCCACTCGGTGGTGAACTGGCCGTGCAGCGTGGCCAGGCCCAGCGGCAGCGTCATGAACTCGGGCGACTTGATGATGATCAGCGGCCACAGGTAGCTGTTCCAGCTGGCCATGAAGCCGAAGATGGCGAAGGTGGCCAGGGCCGGGCGGATGAGCGGCAGGACCACGTACAGAAAAATCCTGAAATGTCCGGCTCCGTCGAGCACGGCCGCCTCGTCGAACTCCCGGGGCACCTGCCGGATCGCCTGCCGCAGCAGGAACACCCCGAACGCCGAGGCGATCGTCGGAGCCAGCAGCGCGAAGTAGGTGTCGACCAGGTTGAACATCCGCATCTCGATGAACAGCGGCACCACCAGCACCGGCAGCGGCATCATCAGCGTCGCCAGGTAGACCGCGAACAGCGCCCCCCGCCCCGGGAACGGCAGCCGGGCGAACGCGTACGCGGCCATCGCGCTGGTCACGAGCTGCAGCAGCGTGGACGCCGCGCCGATCCACGCGCTGTTGGCCACGATCCGCCAGAACGGCAGCGTCTCCAGCAGCTTGCCGTACGCGTCCAGGCTCGCGCCCTCCGGCGTGAAGTCCGGCGGCACCGCCAGCACCGCGTCGCTCGGCGTGATCGAGGTGATGAGCGCCCACGCGAACGGGAACAGCATCACCACCGCGCCCAGCCCCACCGCCAGGTAGCGCAGCGCCCTACCCATAGGTCACCCACCGCTTCTGCCCGCGGATCTGCACGATCGTCACCAGCAGCACGAGCGCGAACAACAGCCACGAGAGCGCCGAGGCCGCCCCCGCCCGGCCGTAACGGAACGTCAGGTCGTAGATCTGCGACACCACCACCTGTGTCGCCCCGCCCGGCCCGCCCCCGGTCATGATCTTGACCTGGTCGAACACCTGGAACCCGTTGATCAGCGAGATCACCACGACGAAGAACGACGACGGCGACAGCAGCGGCAGCGTGATGTGCCGGAACCGGCGCACCGCCGACGCCCCGTCGACCATGGCCGCCTCCTGGTACTCCTTCGGGATCGCCTGCAGCCCCGCCAGCAGGATGATCATCACGAAGCCCAGGTCCTTCCACGCCGAGGCGAGGATCACCGACGGCATCGCCCAGGCCGGATCCGTCCACCAGCCCGGCCCGCTCACCCCGACCAGGCCCAGCGCCCAGTTCACGATCCCGCTCGCCGGGTTCAGCAGCCACTTCCACATCAGCGCCACCACGACCCAGCTCGTGATGACCGGCAGGAAATAGATCCCGCGCAGCAGGCTCCGGCCCGCCATCGCCCGGTTCAGCAGCAGCGCCAGGCCCAGCCCGCCCAGGTAGACCAGCGGCAGGTAACCGGCGATGAAGTACAGCGTGTGCCCGAACGCCGCCCGCGTCCCCGGATCGCCGATCAGCTCCAGGTAGTTGCCCAGGCCCACCCAGCGCATCTCCGTGATCAGGTCCCACTCGTGCAGGCTCGTCCACAGCGACGCCACCATCGGGACCAGCGTGTACAGGGTCAGCGGCACCAGGCTCGGCAGCAGGAACACCGCGACGGTCCCCGCGTGACGCCACCGCCGTCGCGGCGCCCTCCGCCCGTGCGTGGCCCCCGCCTCGGGCGGGGCCGCGGTGAGTGTCATCAGCTCGCTCCCTCTCCGGTACGCGCGCCGCGCGCGAGATCGCCCGCGCGGTCACGGACGGCGCTCACGGCGTGGTCCCGATGAGGCGGGCGCGCACCAGGCGGCCCTGCTCCCCGGCGGCCCCGGCCGCGTCGAACGGCGTCGCCAGCACCAGCGCCGCCGCCCCCTGCGCCCAGCTCGTCTCGTCCCAGCTCTCCACCTCGACCGCGATGTCCCGCCGCCCCGGGTAGAGCTGCGCCCGAAGCGCCCGATCGAACCCCACCTGCCAGAACGGCCACTCTGCGGTGCCCTCGCCGAGCACCACCACGACCTCCGGGTCCACCACGTTCACCAGCCCGGCCGTGGCCCGCCCCAGGATCTCCCCGGCCTCGGCGAACACCTCCCGCGCCACCGCGTCCCCCCGCACGGCCGCCCTCCCCAACGCCGCCACCGCCCCCAACGCCCCCCTGGCCCCCTCCCCGAGGGGGTCGCCCCCCTTGAGAGGCCCGCTTTCCGCGAAGGGGGCGCCCTCACCGTGGGATGCGACCTCGGAAGGGGTGGTGGTTTTGGCCCGGGCGGCGGCGAGGAGGCCGGTGGAGCCGACGAAGGCCTCCAGGCAGCCCCGGGCCCCGCACCCGCACGGCGGCCCGCCAGGGTCCACGCACAGGTGGCCGAACTCGCCGGCGCCCCCGCGCGCCCCCCGGTACACGCGCCCGTCGGCGACGATGGCCGCGCCGACGCCACGCCCGATGGTCAGCACGAGGAAGTCCCGGTGCGTCCGCCCCCTGCCGTACAGCCGTTCGGCAGCCGCGAGCGCGTTGACGTCGTTCTCGACGAGCACGGGCAGGTCGAGCCGCCGCCGCAGCCGTTCGCCGACGGGCATGGCCTGCCATCCCAGCGTGGGCGCGTTGACGGTGCCGACGCCCTGGTCGTCGACGGAGCCGGGCACGCCGACGCCGACGCCGAGCAGCGGCGGCCCGCCGGTGATGGCGGTCAGGACGGAGGCGACGGCGTCGGCGAGGTCGCCGGCGGCGTCGGCGGCGACGGGGTCGAAGGGCCGCACCCAGGACCCGAGCACCTCGCCGTCCAGCCGCACGTCGACGAGGACGAGGTGGTCGGCGGTGACCTTGACGCCGAGGGCGCGCCCGGCGCCGCCGACGAGGCCGAGCCGCTGGGCGGGCCGCCCGCCCCGGGACGGCTTGAGGTCGAGCTCCTCGACCATGCCGTGTCCCATCAGCTCGCGGGTCAGCTGCGTGACGGTCGCGGGGCTGACGTCCAGCTCGCGCGCGATCTCGCTGCGGCTGAGCGGCCCGACGGTGCCGAGCAGGGCGAGGATCGCGGTCCTGGTGAGGTCGCCGCGGTCGCTTCCGGCCATGCCACCACTTTCTTTAGTCATAAAGTTAGTGGTGAAGAATATGAGCCCGAGGCCGCCCGCCTGTCAAGGGACAACAGAAAACCCCGGAAGGCGCACGGCCTTCCGGGGTCTGTGTGCGGGGGACTAGGAGGCGTCCCTCGCCTGGTTGCGCAGCGCGCGGCTGACGCCGTCGGCGCCCTCCAGGATGAGCCGGCGCAGCGCCTGCGGCGGCTGCTCGGCGGCCAGGTAGTCGCGTGCGGCCTGGACGGTCGCCTCCTCGATGATCAGCGTCGGGAAGCAGCCGACCGCGAACGTCGACGCCTGGTCGAACGTCCACTCCCGGTAGATCCGCCCCACTTCGGCGAAGTACTTCTCCCGGTACGGCTCCAGCAGCTCGGGGTGGTGCGGGTCCTGGAAGCCGCCGATCGTCGTACGGGCGATGTGGTTGGCCAGCTTGCCGCCGATGATCCGCTCCCAGGCGGCGGCCTTGGCCTCGGCGGTGGGCACGGCGGCCCGGCACTGTGCCGCCGACCGCTCGCCGGTGGCCGTCGGGTCGCGCTTGAGCTCGGCCTCGATGTCGGCCTCGCCGAGCTTGCCGCCCACGACGAGCGCGTTGACCAGGGTCCAGCGCAGGTCGGCGTCGACGGTCAGTCCGTCGGGCACCTCGGAGCCGTCGAGGATGGCCGCCAGCATGGCCAGGTCGGCCTCGGAGGTGGCCACCGGCGCGAACGCCTGGAGGTAGGCGAGCTGGTGGTCGGAGCCGGGCTCGGCGGAGCCGATGAGCGAGCGCAGCGCGTCGGCCAGCAGGGCCAGGCCCTCGCCGCGCCAGGCGGGCTCGGCGTACTGCTGGACGGCCTGCCGGGCCTGCCGCAGCACCGCCTGGAGGACCGTGAGGTCCTTGACGGTGGCGATGCCCGAGATGACCAGCTTGACGTAGTCGCGGGTGGACATCTCGCCGTCGCGGGTCATGTCCCAGGCCGCCGACCAGCACAGCGCGCGCGGCAGCGACTCGGTGAACGCCGCGATGCCGCCGTCGACGAGCGTGCGCAGCGACCGCTCGTCGAGCCGGATCTTGGCGTAGGTGAGGTCGTCGTCGTTGACGAGGACCAGGTCGGGCTGCTCCTCGCCGATCAGCTCGGCCACGGTGGTGCGGGCGCCGACGACGTCCAGCTCGACCCGCTTGGTGCGGGTGAGCGCGCCGTCGCGCAGCGCGTACAGGCCGATCGCGACGCGGTGCGAGCGCAGCGTCGGGTAGTCGGCCGGGGCCTCCTGCAGCACCTCGAAGGAGGTGAAGCGGCCGTCGGCGACCTCGAACGACGGGCGCAGCGTGTTGACCCAGGAGGTCTCCAGCCACTCCTTCGACCACGACGACAGGTCGCGCCCGGAGGTCCGCTCCAGCGCGCCGAGCAGGTCCTTCAGCTCGGTGTTGCCCCAGGCGTGCTCGTCGAAGTAGTCGCGCACCCCGGCCAGGAAGTTGTCCAGCCCGACGTAGGCGACGAGCTGCTTGAGCACCGAGGCGCCCTTGGCGTAGGTGATGCCGTCGAAGTTGACCTCGACGGCCTGCATGTCCGGGATGTCGGCGGCGATCGGGTGGGTGGAGGGAAGCTGGTCCTGGCGGTAGGCCCAGGCCTTCTCCACGTTGGCGAACGTGGTCCACGCGCCGCCGCCCCACCGGGTGGCCTCGGCCTGCGCGAGCACGGACATGTAGGTGGCGAACGACTCGTTCAGCCACAGGTCGTCCCACCAGCGCATGGTGACCAGGTCGCCGAACCACATGTGGGCCATCTCGTGCAGGATGGTCTCGGCGCGCCGCTCGACGACGGCGTCGGTGACGCGGGAGCGGAAGACGTAGTCCTCCAGGAACGTCACGCAGCCGGCGTTCTCCATGGCTCCGGCGTTGAACTCCGGCACGAAAAGCTGGTCGTACTTGCCGAACGGGTAGCGCACGCCGAACACCTTGTGGAAGAAGTCGAACCCCTGCCGGGTGACTTCCAGGATGTTGTCGGCGTCGAGGTGCTCGGCCAGCGAGGCGCGGCAGTAGACGCCCAGCGGGATGCCGTCGTGCTCGGAGGTCACCTTGTGGTAGGGGCCCGCGACGAGCGCCGTGATGTAGGTGGACATGACCGGCGTGGCGGGGAACGTCCACTGCCTGGCCGCGTCACCGGCGGGCTCGACGCTGTCCGCGGCGGCGTTGGAGACGACCTCCCAGCTCTCGGGAGCGCGCACGGCGAGCTGGAAGGTGGCCTTGAGGTCGGGCTGGTCGAAGCAGGCGTACATGCGGTGCGCGTCGGCCGTCTCGAACTGGCTGTGCAGGTAGACGTTCTGGTCGACGGGGTCGACGAAGCGGTGCAGGCCCTCGCCGGTGCGCATGTAGGCGCACTCGGCCTCGACGCGCAGCTCGTTGGCGGCGGCGAGCGAGGGCAGCGGGAAGCGGCCCTTGTCGGCGTCGTAGCTGCCGGGGTCGAGCTCCTCGCCGTTCAGCGTGACCTTGCGCACGCGCGCGCCGTGCAGGTCGACGAAGGTGGAAGCGCCGGGGCTGGTGCTGCCGAAACGGACCGTGGTCACGCTGTCGAAGCGCTCGTCCCCCGTCGTGAGGTCGAGTGCGACCTCGTACGACTCGACCTTCAACAGCCGGGCCCGCTCGCGCGCTTCGTCCCGGGTGAGGTTGCCTGCCAAGTTGCGCTCCTTTTCACCACTTCGTTGGGGTTTGTCGGTATCCTGCCACGCCAGGAATAGGACGCCGACCTCCCCAGGTTATGACCACACATGACTGAGAAGACTCCTGTGGATCTCTGGTTCGATCCTTTCTGCCCGTTCGCCTGGGCGACGTCGCGGTGGCTGGTCGAGGTCGAGAAGGTCCGTCCCGTCGAGGCGCGCTGGCACATCATGAGCCTCAACGTGCTCAACGAGGACAAGGACGTCCCGGAGGCCTATCGGGAGCAGATCGCCAAGGCCATCGGCCCGGTGCGCGTCGTCGCCGCGGCGGCCGCCAAGTACGGCGACCACGTCGTCGGCCCCCTCTACACCGAGCTCGGCACCCGCCTGCACAACCAGCGCGCCATCGACCGGCTCGACGACTTGCGCGCCACCGTCGAGGACGCCCTCGCCGGCGCCGGCCTCGACCGCGAGCTCGCCGCCGCGATGGACTCCGACGCCCACGACGAGGCCGTACGGCGTTCGCACAACGAGGGCATCGGCCTGGTCGGCCAGGACGTCGGCACGCCGGTCATCCGCGTCGGCAGCAACGCGTTCTTCGGCCCGGTGATCAACTCCATCCCCCGGGGCGAGGACGCCGGCCGGCTCTGGGACGGAGTCCTGCTCGTGACCGGCTTCGAGAACTTCTTCGAGCTCAAGCGCACCCGCGACGGCTCGCCGCGCTTCGACTGAACACCCCTCGCCGGTAGAAGAAGCTGCGTCCGGGGGTGGCAGTGCTCATCCCCGGATGAGTGGCCGCCTCGCATTGTGACGCGGAGCACGCCAGGATGGCGTCATGCGTCAGCTTTACATCGGCGGTGCCTGGACCGCCTCCGTCTCGGGAGAAGCCGTCGAGGTCGTCAACCCGGCCACCGAGGAGATCATCGACCGGGTGCCCGCGGGCGCGTCCGGAGACGTCGACGCCGCCGTGCGCGCGGCCGCGCGGGCCTTCCCCGCCTGGTCGTCGCTGCCGCCCGCCGACCGGGCCAAGCCGCTGGCCGCCGCGGCCGAGCTGATCGTGGAGCGCGCCGACGACATCGCCAGGACCATCGCCGCCGACATGGGCTCGCCGCTCGGCTTCGCGCTCAAGGTGCAGACGCTCATGCCCGCCGGCGTCCTCGCCTCCTACGCCCAGCTCGCCGAGACCCACCCGCGCGAGACCCGCGTCGGCAACTCGCTCGTCGTCAAGGAGCCGGTCGGCGTCGTCGCCGCCATCACGCCGTGGAACTACCCGCTGCACCAGATCGTCGCCAAGGTCGCCCCGGCGCTTGCGGCCGGCTGCACGGTCGTGCTCAAGCCCAGCGAGGTCGCCCCGCTGGCCGCCTACGCGCTGGCCGACATCCTGCACGAGGTCGGCCTGCCGCCCGGCGTGTTCAACCTGGTCAGCGGGCGCGGCCCGGTCGTCGGCGAGGCCCTGGCCGCCCACCCGGACGTCGACCTGGTCTCCTTCACCGGCTCCACGGCGGCCGGCCGCCGGGTCGCCACGCTGGCCGCCGACGGCGTCAAGCGCGTCGCGCTGGAGCTCGGCGGCAAGTCCGCCAACCTCATCCTGCCCGACGCCGACCTCACCGCCGCCGTCAAGGCGGGCGTCGCCAACTGCTTCGTCAACGCCGGCCAGACCTGCTCCGCCTGGTCACGCATGATCGTCCACCGTGACCAGTACGACCAGGCCGTCCGCCTGGCCGTCGAGGCCACCGCCAAGTACACCGTCGGCGACCCGTTCGACGAGGCCACCAGGATCGGCCCGCTCGTCTCCGCCGCCCAGCGCGACCGCGTCGTCCGCTACATCAACCGGGGCCACGAGGAGGGCGCCCGGCTGGTGGCCGGCGGCACCGAGCGCCCGCTGCCCCGCGGCTTCTACGTCGAGCCGACCGTCTTCGCCGCGGTCGAGCCCGGCATGACGATCGAGCAGGAGGAGATCTTCGGCCCGGTCCTGACGATCATCCCCTACACCGCCGAGGACCAGGCCGTCGAGATCGCCAACGGCACCCCGTACGGGCTCGCCGGCGCGGTGTGGGCGGGCACCGAGGAGCGCGCGGTCGCCGTGGCGCGCAGGCTGCGCACCGGGCAGGTGGCCGTCAACGGGGGCCGGTTCAACCCGATGGCCCCCTTCGGCGGCTACAAGCGCTCCGGGATCGGCCGCGAGCTCGGAGAGCACGGCCTGGAAGAGTTCTTCGAGGTCAAGTCGATGCAGCTGTAGGGCTAGTAGAGCCCGCCGGTGGCGCGGATGCTCTGCCCGGTCACCCAGCCGCCGTCCGGCCCGGCCAGGAACGCGATCACCGACGCCACGTCCTCGGGCCGGCCGAGCCGGCCCAGCGAGGTCAGCGCGACCGTCTGGACCAGGGCCTCCGGCGGGTTGGACGAGCGCAGCATGTCGGTGTCGGTCGCGCCGGGCAGCACCGTGTTGGCGGTGATGCCGCGCCCGCCGAGCTCGCGCGCCGCCACCTTGGCGAACTGCTCGACCGCGGCCTTGCTGGCGGCGTAGACGGCCACGCCGGGGGCGGCCAGCTCGGTGTTGAGCGTCGAGACGTTGACGATGCGCCCGCCGTCGCGCATCACCCGGCCCGCCCACTGGATGGCCAGGAACGTCGCGCGGGCGTTGACCGCGAACACCCGCTCGTAGACCTCGTCCGTCACCTCGGAGATCAGCGCCTGGCCGGTCTCCGCCGCGTTGTTGACCAGGATGTCGAGGCCCGGCAGCCGGGCCTCCGCCTCGGCGAACAGCCGCCGCAGGTCGTCCTTGTCCGCCTGGTCGGCCTGGACCGCGTGCGCGCCCGTCTCCTTGGCGACCCGCTCGGCCGCCTCCCTGTCGTGGCGATAGCTGAACACCACGCTCGCCCCGTCGGCCGTCAGCCGCTCCACGACCGCTCTGCCGATGCCGCGTGAGCCGCCCGTCACCAGTGCGCCCTTGCCGGAAAGCACAGTCATACGGCCAACTTACGCCTTTTGCATGATCTTGCGAGCCTCGTTCTTCGGCAGCCGGTCGACGTACAGCTTGCCGCCGAGGTGGTCGGTCTCGTGCTGGAAGCAGCGCGCCAGCGAGCCCCTGGCGGTGATCCGCACCGGCCGCTCCAGCCGGTCGACCCCCTCGACCGTCACCCCGGCGGCCCTGGCCACCGGAGCGTAGATCGGCCTGCCGGTCCGCCGGTCGGGCACCGACAGGCAGCCCTCCTCGTCGAGGACCTCCGCCGGGTCGTCCACGGTCAGCACCGGGTTGATCAGGTGGCCCTTGCGCCCGCTGATGTCGTAGACGAACAGCCGCCGCGACACGCCGATCTGCGGACCGGCCAGGCCCACCCCGTCGACCGCGTACATGGCCTGGAACATGTCGTCGATCAGCTTGCGCAGCTCGCGGTCGAACGCCTCGACGGGCTCGGCGGGCGTGCGCAGGACCGGGTCGCCGATCGAACGGATCTCGCGCATGGCGGCTCCTCTCGTAAGGACTACTGGGCGGTGCTGACCCTTACTCTAGCGAGCGGGCGCGGGCCAGGAGCCGCGTCGGCCGGGCTGTGGAAGACTGGTGGCGTGCGTGTCTACATCGGTGCCGACCATGCCGGCTATGAGCTCAAGAACCATCTCGTGTCCTGGTTGAAGGACCACGGGCACGAGGTGACCGACTGCGGTCCCTTCGTCTACGACGCCGAGGACGACTACCCGGCGTTCTGCCTTCGGGCCGCGGAGGGCGTGGCCGGTGACCCGGGCAGCCTCGGCGTGGTCATCGGCGGCTCGGGCAACGGCGAGCAGATCGCCGCCAACAAGGTGCGCGGCATCCGGGCCGCGCTCGCCTGGAGCGACGACACGGCCCGCCTGGCCCGCGAGCACAACAACGCCAACGTGATCGCCGTCGGCGCGCGCATGCACTCGGCCGACGAGGCCACCGGCTTCGTCGAGACGTTCCTGGCCACCTCGTTCTCCGGCAGCGAGCGCCACAGCCGCCGCATCGCCCAGCTGGAGACGTACGAGACCATCGGCCAGCTCCCGTCGCTGCCCCAGGAGTAGCCGCCGAGGGCGGCTAGGAGCGGCGCCGGGCCTCGCGCCTGGGCGTCTCGTCACGCAGGGGCCGCCGGTCGGCGGCCTCCTGCTGCTCCTTCGACGGGCGCGACACGTCGCGCGCCCGCATCGCGGTGATCGCGGTGATCTGCAAGCTCTGCAGGGCCATGCCCCGACCCTACGTCAGAACGTCAGCCCCGCCCACGGCTTCGGGCTCCACGACATCGCCGTCGTCAGCGCCCGCACCGCGCCCGGGGTGCGCTCCTCCAGCAGCCCCGCCGCGTGCTGCTCGGCCAGCGCGCCGTCGCCCAGGTAGGCGGAGCCCAGCGACGCGACCTTGAGCACCAGGTCCGGCTCGTCGTCCACCGGCTTGCACGCGGCCCCCGAGGTGTCGGCGGTCAGCCGCCAGCGGCGGGCGTTCCACGGGCACACGTCGTCCTCGACGTCGATCACCACGTCGACCGGGGCCGCGTAGGAGCGCGACACCAGCGCCTCGGCCACGTCGACCAGGCGCACCCACAGCTCGTCCGTCCAGCGGGCGCGCAGCCGGCGCGAGTCGGCCATCAGCGCGAACAGCGGGTCGTCCACCGGCCGGCTGTCGACGACCACCTTCGCGACCAGGTCACGGTCGAGGACGCTGCGCCACAGCAGCGCGCAGGCGGCCGGATCGGCGGCGAACAGCTCGTGCAGCTTCAGCTCCCCGTCGGGCACGCCGCTGGCGTCCATGCCGGGCCTGATCCGGAACGTCGCGTAGCCGCGCACCCCCTGGTCGTCCTCGGCGATCACCGAGCGGAGCGCGCCCGCGCCCTGCTGGTCGAACTCCTCGTCGGCCAGCGCCGCGTCCCAGAACTCCGCCCGGCGCTCGTACATCCCCGGACGCCGGGGCGACACGGCGGCGAACAGCGCCTCGAAGTCGCCGCGCGCCTCGGCGGGCCTGACCACCCGCAGCCGCAGCGACGGGTCCTGCGGCGCGTCGCGCACGAACGCCGAGCCGGCCCTGTCGATGGTGAACGACATCAGCTCCGCCGCCCTGCCGTAGCCGAACCGGCCGTAGATGGGCGCCTCGGAGGCGTAGAGCGCGGCCACCGACTCGCCACGCTCGCGCACGTCGGCGAGCTGCCTGCGCATCAGCGACGACAGCACGCCACGGCGGCGGTGCGAGGGGAGCACGCTGACCGCGGTCACCCCCGCGACCGGGAGCACCCCGCCGGGAACCGTCATCCGCAGGCTGTACACCCCCGTGCAGCCCACGATGGTGTCGCCGTCGAACGCCGCGAGCGTGCGGTCGAACTCGGTCTGCTTCTTCCAGCGGTCCAGCTGGCGGGGATGCGGGGTCCAGCCGAACCCCTCGCCCAGCACGTCGGAGAACGCCGGCCACTCGGCCTCGGCTATCGGGCGGATCTGAAACGTCATCCGTCCACCGTACGAGGCGCCGCCGCGCCGCGGCCACCGGGTATCCGGTCCCGATGATCAAGGCTCTGGTCAAGTGGGCTGCCCAAACGTGGTCCAGACCGATACAGTCAGGCGCATCATGAGTTCCCGTCCGGCGCCGCTGATCCCGCCACGGCTCCGCGCTCTGCTCGTGCGGGTGCCGCTGCTAGTGCAGGCCGTACGGCTGGTGCGGCGCCCGCTGGCCCGCGACCGCAACCTGCTTCTCACGCTGACCGTGGTGTCGCTGGTGATCGGGCTGCTGGCCGCCGAGGTGTCCACGGAGTGGTTCTCGCCGTCGCTGCTCATCCTCGTCACCCTCGTGGGCGGGCTGCAACTGCGGCTGCGCAGCCTGGTCAAGCTGCTCGTCGCCGTGGCCGTCGCGCTCGGCTACGTGGCCACGCAGCTCGGGCCGGGCAGCGTCGGGCTCGGCCTGCTCGTGACGATCGGGTTCACCACGGTGCTGGCCGTGCTCATGGCCCGCACCCGGGGCAAGCTCGGCGTGCAGGGACTGCGCGGCGACGCGATGCTGCTGGAGCTGCGCGACCGGCTCAGGAGCCAGGGCGAGCTGCCGCCGCTGCCCAAGGACTGGGGCGGCAAGGTGGTGCTCAAGCAGGCGGGCGGCTCCTCGTTCGGCGGCGACTTCCTGGTGTCGCTGCGCGACGGCGACCGGGTCGACATCGCGCTCGTCGACGTGTCCGGCAAGGGCGTCGACGCCGGCACCAGGGCGCTGCTGCTGTCGGGCACGTTCGGCGGGCTGCTCGGCTCCGTCGACGACTTCCTGCCCGCGTGCAACGCCTACCTGCACCGCCAGCGCGGCGACGAGGGCTTCGTCACCGCCGTGCACGTCCGGCTCGACCTGGCCACCGGCGACTACACGATCACCTCGGCCGGGCATCCGCCGGTCGTCAAGTTCGACGCCGGGACCGGCAACTGGCAGGTCGCCTCCGCCAAGGGCGTGGTGCTCGGCGTGGTGCCCGACCTGCACTGCGAGCCCGACAGCGGCACCCTGCGCAAGGGCGACGCGCTGCTGCTCTACACCGACGGGCTCATCGAGCAGCCGGGCCGCGACATCGACGCCGGGCTCGACCGGCTGCTGGGCGAGGCCGAGCGGCTGCTGCCCTCCGGGTTCCGCGACGGCGCCAGGGCCCTGGTCAACGCCATGGCCTCGGGCCACAACGACGACTGCGCGCTGGTGCTCATCTGGCGTCCGTAGTGACGAATCACACGGGTGCGGTCGTGATCGCGGTCACTGGCCGCCGGCCCGGCATCCTGAGATCGTCATAGAGTCGCGGGCTCCGGGGGAACGGCGCGGCTCCTCCGGGGCCCGCCCGCACACAGGCCGCCCGCTCACAAGCAGGCCGCACACAAGCGGCCCGCACACAAGCGGCCCGCTCACAGCCAGCCCGAGTCGCTGGCGATGCGCACCGCGTCGACCCGGTTGCGCGCGCCGGTCTTGCACATGATCCGCGACAGGTGGTTGCGCACGGTGCCCACCGACAGGAAGAGCTCGTCGGCGATCTCCGCCGACCGGGCGCCGCCCGCCGCGATCCGCAGCACGTCGATCTCCCGCCTGGTCAGCGGATTGACCGGCGACTGCAGGGCGGCCACGGCCAGCTCGGAGTCGATCGCCCGGCCGCCCGCCGCGATCCGCCGCAACCCCTCGGCGAGCTGCTCCGGCGCCACGTCGAGCGTCATGAACCCGCGGGCGTGCGCCGCCAGCGCCCCGCGCACCTGCCCCGGATGCGGCTGGGCCGACAGGATCAGCACCGCGCACCCGGGCGCCTTCTCCCGCAGCGCCTCCGCCGCGCCCAGCCCGCCCACGCCCGGCAGGTCGGCGTCGACCACCGCCGCGTCCGGCTCGCACTCCAGCGCGCGAGGCAGCACGTCCTCGGCGCTCGCCACCTCCGCGACCACCCGCAGGTCCGGCTCGGCCTCCAGCGAGGCCACCAGACCACGCCGCACCAGCGCCAGATGCTCGGCGACCAGGATCCGGATCAAATCGCTCCCTCCGTCACGTCCCAGGGTGATCGTCCGACTGCGGACTGTCAACGGCGGTTCATGTGCAGCCCCCGTCCAGGTGTGCGGAGTTCGACTACCCTTGGGTAGGTCGGGACTTCCGTCTTCCCTGGAGCGCGCGTACATGGATTGGCTCTTCGTCGCGGGCATCGTCATCTTCTTCATCGGACTGATGGCGTCCATCGCGCTGCACGAGGTCGGCCATCTCGTGCCCGCCAAGCTCTTCGGCGTCCGCGTGACGCAGTACATGGTCGGCTTCGGCTCCACCGCCTGGTCCTGGCGTCGTGGCGAGACCGAGTACGGCATCAAGTGGCTGCCGCTGGGCGGCTACATCCGCATGATCGGCATGCTGCCGCCCCGGCCCGGCGACGACCCGACCAAGCTGCGCGGCAGCTCGACGGGCCCGTTCCAGAGCCTCATCGAGACCGCCAGGGAGGCCGCCCAGGAAGAGGTGCGCCCCGGCGACGAGGAGCGGGTCTTCTACCGGAAGAAGTGGTGGCAGAAGGTCATCATCATGTCCGGCGGCCCGGCGATGAACTTCGTGCTCGCCTTCGTCCTCTACACGCTGCTGTTCGTCGGCATCGGCATGCCCACGCTGGTGCCGGTCGTCTCGCCCGACACCACCACGTGCGTGATCCCGGTCAGCGAGCAGCGCACCGAGTGCCGGCCCGGCGACCAGGCGACGCCCGCGGCGAAGGCCAAGCTCAAGGTCGGTGACCAGCTCGTCTCCTTCGACGGCCAGAAGATCGGCTCGTGGGCCGACGCGACCCGGCTGATCCGCTCCCACGGCGCGGGCGAGGTGGCGCTCGGCATCGTGCGCGACGGGAAGCCGATGACGCTCGACGTCACGCTCATCGCCCAGGACCGGCCCAAGCCCGACGACCCCAAGGTGATCGAGAAGAACGTCGGCTTCCTCGGCGTCATGCCCACCGAGGTCATGCAGCAGCAGAGCATCGGCGCGGTCGCCGGCCACATGGCCGAGCTCACGGGCAGGGTGGCGCAGTCGCTGGTCAACCTGCCGGAGAAGATGGTGGGCGTGTGGCACGCCGCCTTCTCCGGCGAGGAACGCGACCCCGAGGGCCCGGTCGGCGTCGTCGGCGCCGGGCGGATGGGCGGCGAGATCCTCGCCTCCGACCTGACCGGCATCCAGAAGTTCCACATCTTCGTCAACCTGCTGGCCGGCTTCAACCTGGCGATCGGCATGTTCAACCTGATTCCGCTGCTGCCGCTCGACGGCGGCCACATCGCGGGCGGCCTGTGGGAGGGCCTCAAGCGGGCCTACGCCCGGGTCCGCCGCCGCCCCGAGCCCGCGTACGTGGACATCGCCAAGGTGCTGCCGCTCACCTACGCGCTCGCCTTCGTCATGATCATCATGGCCGGGCTGCTGGTCTACGCCGACCTGATCAACCCGCTGAGGCTCACCGGATGACCGCGGACCCGCTCGACGAGCTCCGGCGGCTGTGCCTCGCGCTGCCGGAGACGACCGAGCGGCTCAGCCACGGCGAGCCCACCTGGTTCGTGCGGGGCAAGAAGACGTTCGTCATGTACGCCGACCACCACCACGACGACCGCCTGGCGTTCTGGTGCGCGGCCCCGCCCGGCGTCCAGCAGGAGCTGGTGGCCGAGGACCCGGCCCGCTTCTTCCGGCCCCCGTACGTGGGCCATCGCGGCTGGCTGGGCGTCTACCTGGACGTGGACGTCGACTGGGCGGAGATCGGCGAGATCGTCGCCGACGCCTACCGGCAGGTCGCGCCCAAGTCCCTCATCGAGCGGATGCCACCGGCCGGCTGAGCACCCGGGCGACCTGGTCGGGGTGGGTGAGCTGCGGATAGTGCCCGGCCCCGGCGATCTCGGTCACCGGATGCCCCGGGTCGGCCGTGAGCGGGTCGGCCGAGCCCGTCACGATCTCGACGGGGACCCGCACCCGTGTCAGCAGCGCCCGCGTGGCGTCCCGTGCGGCCGACGCCGCCCGCAGCGCCGCGACCACGCGCCGCGCCACCCCCGGGCGGTGCAGGTCCAGCGCGGCGCTCGCCACCTCCGGCCCTTCGGGCACGCCCAGCGTGGCGGCCAGCCGGGCGGCGGACATGCGGCGCAGCAGGGGCGCGGCCACGGCCGAACGCGCCGCCCACGACGCCGGAGCCTGGAGGAACGCCGGGGCCACGAGCACCAGCCCGCCCACCCGCTCGGGATGCTCGACCGCGAACCGCAGCGCGGGCCCGCAGGCCAGCGAGTGCGCCACCAGCGTCGGCCGCGTCCGCACGCTGCCCATCAGCCCGGCCAGCCACGCCTCCACCGGCCGGTCCGACGGCGCGGACCGGCCCAGCCCGGGCAGATCGGGCGCGAGAACCGGCCCCGGCAGCAGGGCGGCCACCCGCGCCCACACGTCGGCGTTCACCGGCAGCCCGTGCAGCAGCACGTGCCCTGGGTCGCGGGCGTCCCCCATCACCCACGTACGGTCCCGGAACCCGTACGGGCGCAGCCACGGCGTCGCCGCGCCGAAGCGGGCCGCCACCAGGTCGTCCGCCCACGCGCGCAGGGCGTCGGCGACCGGCGGCATCTCCAGGCCGGCCCGGGCGGCGAGGGCGCGGGCCGAGGCCGTCGGGTAGCGGTCCGACGACAGGAACGACAGCGTCTCCGGATCGGCGCCGGTGAGCGCCTGCGGCAGCCGCCGCACCAGGCCGACGGGGATCGTCCGGCGCGGCGCGCGCGCGCCGAGGTGCCGGGCGACCAGGCCGATCAGCTCGGGCAGCGGCGGCGTGTCGTCGTCGAGCACCCAGTGGTCCTCGCCCGCAGGGGCGGCGGGGATCTCCGCCAGGAAGCGCGTGAAGTAGTCCATCGTGACGACCGGCAGGAAGACGTCCGGGCCGCCGGGCAGCGCCGGGAGCCGCCCGTTCCACAGGTCCCCGACGAGGGAGGCCAGGCCGAGGTGCTGACCGGGGCCGATCACCGTGCTGGGGTTGACGACGGTCAGCGGGACGCCCAGCTCGCGCGCCCTGGCATGAACGGCGAGGTCGGCCTCGGCCTTGGACGCCTCGTACGCGCCCAGCCGGGCGTAGTCGGGGCGGACGCCGCTCACCCGGTAGCCGCTGATGTGCACGAGCCGTCGCAGGCGGGGGAGCGTGGCGGCCCATTCGAGCACGTGGAGCGCCCCGGTCACGTTCACGGCGCGAGCCTCCTCGACGCCGAGGCCGAACGCGAAGCGCGCCGCGGCGTTGTAGACGTCGCGTGCCCGGGGGAGTCCGGTGAGCGGGCGGGTGACGTCGGCGGTGACGACGCTCAGCCCGCCGGTGGCGACGCCCCGCTCGGCCAGCCACGGGGTGAGGGTGTCGGTCCGCACGGCCGCCGCCACCCGCTGCCCGCGGCCCAGCAACTCGGCGACGAGTGCCCGGCCGACGAAGCCGGTCGCGCCGAAGACGATCGCGTCCAAGGAAGCTCCTCAATAGATCGGTCTACATATTTTCTGGCCATAAAAAGAGCCGCCTCCGTGGTGGGAAGGCGGCCCCAGGGGTCAGCGCAGCAGCCCGGCGAGCACGGCGGCGACGCGGTCCAGCGGCTCCCGGCTGCGGTGCGCCTTGGCCAGCAGCAGCGCCCCCTCGATCAGCGCCAGGACCGTGACGGCGAGATCGTCGGCGTCCGGCCGCCCCGCGAGCCGCGTACGCAGGGCGGCCTCCCACGACGTGTAGACCTCCGAGCACGCCTGCTGGAGCGGGTCGCTGGCGGCGGCCATCTCGAGCGCCACGGTGGCCACCGGGCAGCCCTTGCGCCAGCCCGACTCCTCCAGCCGATCGCCCAGCAGCCGCAGCACCTCGTCCACGGCCAGGTCGTCGAAGGCCGACCCGATCGCCGCCCCGGCCCGCCGGATCGACTCGCCGACCAGCTGGTCCTTGCCCTCGGGGAAGTGGAAGTACAGCGACCCGCGCGGCGCCCCGCTGGCGGCGATCACCTGGTTGAGCCCGGCATTGGCATAACCGCCCGCCTCGACCAGCTCCTGGGTCGCCTCCAGGATCCGCAGCCGAGTCTCGGCCCCCTTCTTGCCCATGCCGAAAAACTAGACCGATCTACATATTATGTCAACGCCGAGCCGGCCGGCCTCGTCAGTGCATCGAGATGTGGACGTGGTCGTAGTGGTTCTCGGTGATGCTGCCGCGGTTGGACATGGCGTTCCAGCCGGAGCCGTGGTTGATCCGCTGCTTCCAGATCACGTACTTGACGCCGAGCTTGTCCCGGTTCTTCACGGTCCATTCGGCGATGCGGTCGCCGAGGGCGTTGTTGGCCGCGGTGGGCATGGAGCCGCCGGCGCTCATCATGAAGTCGCAGGCCCGACCCAGCGGATGCTCGCCGCTGGAGCCCGATCGGAAGCAGCCGACGCTGAACGGCAGCTTGAAGCTCTTCTCGATCTGCGCCTTCATCGCCCGGGTGCGGGCGGTGATGTTGTCAGTGCCGCTCGGCAGCTGCGGGGCCCAGGTGCCGTCGGAGCGCCGCCCGGTGCTGAACGGGATCAGGTCCTCCAGCTTCTTCTCGATGTCGCCGATGACGTCCTCGGCCTCGTCACGCTGCTTGGCCACCTCGGTCGTGTCGGCGCTGAGCCGGCGGGCCAGGGCGGCGGCCGCGTCGGCGGCCTTCTTCTGCTCGTCGCGGGCGGCGGCCACGCCGGCCACGATGGCCTGCTGCTCGGCGGTGAGCTGTTCGACCACGGCCGCGCTGGCCCCGTCGGGCGGCACCATGTAGTAGGGCAGCCCCAGCGTGCCGCTCTGGTAACGAAGTCTGGCGAGCTCGGCCACCTTCAGCTGGGCGGCGGCGAGCGCCTGGTCGGCGGCGGCGAGCCGCTTCTTGGCCGCCTCGGCGGCCTCGCGGGCCTTGGCGAGCTCGACGCGTTTGGCGTTGTAGCGCTCGATGAGCTGGTCGACCTTCTTGTTGAGCTGCTTCAGGTCGCCGCGGAGCTGGCTCTCGGACGGCTTGGGCTCGGCCGCGGCCGGTGCTGACCAGGTGGCGAACGTCATCGCTGCCGCGGTGACGACGCCGATGGCAAGTCGCGTGGGGGACGCTGACGCCACGTGCGGGGTTTCCTCTCCCTCTGCCGGCCGGGTTAGCTGACGGGTTCGGGCATGGGAGTCGCTTCCCTACCACCGAAGTGGATTCACCCCAGGTGCGGATGGGTCCCCGGCTCCCGGGCAACTCGCCCGGGATTAGGCGTACACGGTGCTATGACCGTGCTTGAAGGGATAGTAGTGGTAGATCACGAGTAATGCGACATCAATCGGAAATCAATTAGTGATCTACCTGTGATCGAAGCATGCGTGCCGCCTCTTCCGGGAGCACGTCGTTGACGAAGGCTCCCATGGCCGACTCCGATCCCGCCAGGTACTTCAGCTTGCCCGGCGCCCGCCGGATGCTGAACAGCTCCAGATGAAGATAGCCCAGCTCACGGTCCTGCCGGACCGGCGCCTGGTGCCAGGCCGAGATGTACGGCATCGCGACGCCGAAGAGCCCGTCCAGCGCGCGCAGCACCGAGGTGTAGAGCGGGGCGAACGCCGCCCGCTCGGCCTCCGACAGCGCCGCCAGGTCCGGCACCCGGCGATGCGGGTAGAGATGCACCTCGAACGGCCACCGCGCGGCAGCGGGCACGAACGCCGTCCACAGCTCGTTGGCGGCCACCACCCGGGTGCCCGCCTCCCGCTCGGCCGCCAGCACGTCGGCGAACAGGTTGCGCCCCGGCCGCCGCCCCGCGTAGCGCCTGGCGGCGCCGAGCTGCAGCTTGGCGCGCGGCGTGACGTACGGATAGGCGTAGATCTGGCCGTGCGGGTGGAAGAGCGTGATGCCGATCTCCTCGCCCCGGTTCTCGAAGCAGAACACCTGCTCCACGCCCTCGATCGAGGACAGCTCGGCCGTGCGGTCGGCCCACGCCTCCATGACCAGCTCCACCCGGTCGTCGGAGAGCTGCGAGAACGACGAGGAGTGCTCGGAGGTGAAGCACATCACCTCGCACCGCCCCACACCCGGCCGGACCTCGCTCAGCCCGCCCACGTCCGCGTAACTGCCGAGATTGCGGGAGAACGACGGGAACCGGTTCTCGAACACGACCACGTCGTAGTCGTCCGCCGGGATCTCCGACGCCCGCGTGTCGGACGACGGGCACAGCGGGCACTCGTCGGCCGGAGGCAGGAACGTGCGCGTCTGCCGGTGCCCGGCCACCGCTATCCACTCCTCGGTCAGCGGGTCGTAGCGCAGCTCCGACGCCACCGGCCGGGGATCGAGCGGCCGCCGGTCGATCGCGCTCCGGTCGGCGTCGTCACGCCGGTCGAAGTAGATCAGCTCCCGGCCGTCGGCCAGATGGGTGATGGTGCGCTTCACTGCGAGCCCTCCGCGATGATCAGTTCGCCGGCGCGTTCGGCCAGCTCCGTACGTGCCTCCTGGGGCAGCCCGGGGTCGCTGATGACCACGTCGGCCTCGCGCAGCTCCGCGATCGTGCTGATGCCGACCGTGTTCCACTTGGTGTGGTCGGCGGGCACGACCAGCCGGTGCGCGGCGTTGACCAGCTCCCGGTCGGTCTCGGACTCCAGCAGGTTGGGCGTGGTGAACCCGGCCCGCACGCTCATCCCGTGCACGCCCAGGAACAGGGTGTCCACGTGCAGGCGCCGGATCGCGGCCACGGCCACCGGGCCGACGAGCGCGTCGGAGGGGGTGCGGACGCCGCCGGTGAGCACGACCGTGCGATCGGCGCGCGGATTGCGGTGGAAGACCTCGGCCACGGGGACCGAGTTGGTGATGACGGTCAGCTCCGGCACCCCGATCAGGTGACGGGCCAGCGCCCACGTCGTGGTGCCGGCCGACAGGGCGACCGCGGTGCCGGGCCGGACGAGCTGGGCGGCGCGCCGCGCGATGGACTCCTTCTCCTGCTGCTGGCGGGCCGACTTGGCGGTGAACCCCGGCTCCTCGGTCGAGCCGGGGCCGAGCGTCGTGGCGCCGCCGTGCACCTTCTCCAGCAGCCCGCGCTCGGCGAGCACCTCCAGGTCGCGGCGGATCGTCATGTCGGAGACGCCGAGCTCGCGCACGAGATCGGCCACCCGGACCCCGCCTGCGCTGCGGACGCGTTCGAGAATCGCCTGCTGACGCTGCTGTGCGAGCACGCCCCCGCTCCTTCCAACAGATTCCACCAAATTATGACACGAATATGTTGGGGAATGTTAGGTCCTCGGGACGCTTGTCCAGCGCCCCGATGCGGGAGACATTGAGAGAGCCCATCACCAGGAGGGATGCGACATGGCCAAGCGCGCACGCAAGGGCAAGGCACGCAAGAAGAAGAAGGCCAACCACGGCAAGCGCCCCACGGCGCGCTGACTCACCCGGGCAGCTCGCTCAGCGCCTCGTCGATCCGCTCCTGCGGCAGCGTGAAGTCCGTCATCTCGCCCGACAGGTAGCGGTCGTAGGCGGCGAGGTCGAAGTGCCCGTGCCCGCACAGCGCCGTCAGGATGACCTTCGCCTCGCCGCTCTCCGCGCACCGCCGCGCCTCGGCGATGGTCTCGGCCAGCGCGTGCGTCGGCTCCGGCGCGGGCACGATGCCCTCCGTCCTGGCGAACGTCACCCCGGCCTCGAAGCACTCGGTCTGCGACCGGGTCACCGCCTCGAACAGCCCGAGCTCGTACAGGTGCGACAGCAGCGGCGACATCCCGTGATAGCGCAGCCCGCCGGCGTGGATCGGGTCGGGCACGAACCCGTGGCCGAGCGTGTGCATCTTGAGCAGCGGCGTCAGCCCGGCCGTGTCGCCGAAGTCGTAGGCGTAACGGCCGCGCGTGAACGACGGGCAGGCGGCCGGCTCGACGGCCCGCAGCACCGGCCCGCCCTCCCCGGCGAGCTTGCCGCGCAGGAACGGGAAGGCCAGCCCGGCGAAGTTCGACCCGCCGCCGGTGCAGCCGATGACCAGGTCGGGCCGCTCGTCGAGCTGCGCCAGCGCCTCCTCGCCGATCACCGTCTGGTGCATCAGCACGTGGTTGAGCACCGACCCGAGCGCGTACCGGGTGTCGGCCGCCCCGGCCGCCGCCTCGACCGCCTCGCTGATCGCGATGCCCAGGCTCCCCGGCGAGTCCGGGTGGTCGGCCAGCACCTTGCTGCCGGACATCGTCACCGGTGACGGGCTCGCGTGCACCGTCGCGCCGTACACCCCCATGAGGGAGCGCCGGTAGGGCTTCTGGTCGTAGGAGGCCCGTACCATCCAGACCTCGCACTCCACCCCGAACTGGGCGCACGCGAACGCCAGCGCGCTGCCCCACTGCCCCGCCCCGGTCTCGGTGGTGAGCCGGCGCACTCCCTCACGCGCGTTGTAGTACGCCTGCGGGACAGCTGTGTTGGGCTTGTGCGACCCGGCGGGCGAGACGCCCTCGTACTTGTAGTAGATCCTGGCCGGGGTGCCCAGCGCCCGCTCCAGCCGGCGCGCCCGCACCAGCGGCGTCGGCCGCCACAGCCGGTAGACGTCGAGCACCTCCTGCGGCACCGGCACGAACCGCTCCTGGCTCACCTCCTGCCCGATCAGCTCCATCGGGAACAGCGGCGCCAGATCGTCCGGCCCCACCGGCTCCCGGGTGGCCGGATGCAGCGGCGGAGGAGGCGGCGCGGGCAGGTCGGGAACGATGTTGTACCAGTGGCTGGGGATCATCCACCCAGTCTGCGCCGCCGCGCGCCGCCGTTCCAGTCGCCTTCCCGCATGGCCAGGCGCCCCGGATGATCGGCCCGTACGAGCACGTCCGCCGTCTCGGCGGGCCGCGCCTCCCGCTCATAGCGGTCATATGCCGGCAACCGCCACCGTTCGGACTCGGGCGTGCGCCGCTCCAGCGCACCCGCCGACAGCCACAGGTGCACGCTCAGCTCGACCGGCAGCCCCCGCCCCAGCAGCAGCGTCCCGTCCAGCAGCAGCACCCCGCCCGGCGCCAGCGTCTCGTACGGCAGCCGGAAGGCCCGGTCGATGCGGCTGTCCCACAGCGCCGGCAGCACCCGCCCCGAGCCGCCCGGGCCCAGCGGCTCCAGCACCTCCCGCAGCAGCCCCTTCACGTCGAGCCAGTCGTCGTAGAACACGTCTGGATCGGTCCGCCCGTGCTCCAGCCGCAGCGACGCAGGCCGCAGGAAGTCACCCGCCGACACCCGCAGCACCTGCCGCCCGCGCACCCGCAGCGGCGCCGCCAGCCGGTCGGCCAGCTCGCCGGGCGCCGCCGCCGGAGCCCCGTCGACGACCACCCGCGCCCAGCCGTCGCCCGGCCCCGCCGCGATCGCCTCGGCCAGCTCCTCGACCAGCGCCTCCATCGAGATCGGTCGTGCACGCATCACGTCCGAGCCTACGGGCTCCGATGCGCGTGCTCCTGCGTTCCTGGACCCGGCCCGATCACTCGGCCACGATGAGGCCATGACGCAGAACGGATCGGCGCAGCGGCCCGCGACGGACGGGGACAAGGGCCGTCAGCTGAACTGGCCGGCGACCGTGAGCGCCCTCGCCGCCTCGGTGGCGGCCGTGGTCGCGCTGATCGCATACCTGGCCCCGCCCGCCGCGCAACCCATCGAGAAAGAGACTTCGCCCCCGTCCGAGTCCCCTTACTCCCCGTCGCCCGACCGGGAGACCAGCCGCCCGCCTTCGGACCCGCCGCCCCCGGATCCGGAGACCACCCGCGCTGCTCCCGTCACGTCCGTGGTGCTGCCCCCGGTTCCCCCCATCGGCTGCGCCGAGGCGACGGCCGCACTCAACGCCTACAGCCGGAACGCCGGCGACACCCGCAGCAGCCAGGCAGGCGCGGCCCAGCAGGCGTACTCGGAGCTGATGGGCGTGGCCCTGAACGCCCACGGGGCGGTCGGGCAGAAGGTCACCAGGCTGGCCAGAGAGTTTCAGGAGCTGAACTTCCGCCTGACCGGCATGGTCATGAACGACCCGAACGAGGTGCTCGCTGACATCCGGACCGACATCGCGGAACTCAACAGACTGTGCGCCCCCGCCTGAGGCGGCAGGGGGCCCGAGCTGGCCTTACGGCTGTGGAGCGGACGACGGGAATCGAACCCGCGTAGCTAGTTTGGAAGACTAGGGCTCTACCATTGAGCTACGTCCGCGCGAACCGGTCGAACTCTGGTCTAGACTTCATCCGGTCGTCAGGGCGTAAGCGTACCGGAGTCCCGGAGCGTGTGCGTACCCGGCGCCGACGGGGCGTGGCGCAGCTTGGCAGCGCGCTTGCTTTGGGAGCAAGAAGTCGCAGGTTCAAATCCTGTCGCCCCGACCCAGCTCGAAGGCCCCATCCGATCCCGGGTGGGGCCTTCTGCGTGACTGAGTGGGTGGCGGTCAGAGGCTCCGTACGTTCTCGGCGACGTACTGGAAGCCGTCCTGTTCGCGCCGGACGATCTCGAACGTGACGCGTTCGCCCGTGCGCAGGCTCCGGTACCCCTCGGCGATGATGTCGCTGAAATGCGCCCAGGCGTCGTGCCCGTCCGGAAGGGAGGGCGAGGAGAGGACGCCCCACCCTTCCTCGTCGTGCCAGACCTTGACAGTGCCGTGAACTGTGCCATGAACCGTGCTGTCGGACATGCCGCCCATCCTGGCACGGGCGTCCCCCGGTCGGGGGAGCGCGGTGGCCCGCGGGCGGGAGGCGGCGCGAGTGCGTGATCACGACGATGGACCCATGCGTACGAATCCCGTCGTCGTCCCCCGCTGGCCGGTGGTGGCCGCGCACGCCGCCGCCCTCGTGGCGCTCCCGTCCGGGCTGTGGCGGATCGGCCTGGTGCTCGGCTTCCCGCTCGGCTACACGGAGGAGGGCCTGCGCGCGTTGCTGGGGACGGGGGCGGCGGGGCCGGCGTACCTGGTGGCGCTGAGCGTGCTGACCGAGGGGGCGGGGCTGCTGACGCTCGGCCTGGTGCGGCCGTGGGGCGAGGTGGTGCCGCGCTGGGTCCCGTACGCGGGAGGCAGGGTGATCCCGCGCCGCGCGGTGCTCGCGGCGGCGTGGGCGGGCGTCGTGGTGCTGGCGGTGCTGTGGACGCCGTTCCTGTTCTGGTGGGCGGTGCCGCACGGCGACATGACGGCCACCGGGCACCTGCTGGTGGGGTTCGTCTATCTGCCGCTGGTCGCGTGGGCGCCGCTGCTGGCCGCCGTCACGCTGGCCTACCAGCGGCGGACGCGCTGAGGGCGGGTCAGGACTCGTCGGTGCGGAACAGGGCCCACACGGCCTTGCCGCCGCGTGCCAGCGGGTCCCAGCCCCAGCACTGGCTGTACGTCTCGACGATGTAGAGGCCGCGCCCGTTCTCGGAGATGAAGTCGGGCTCCTTGGGCGTGGGCACGTCGTCGCTCGGGTCGGCCACGGCCAGCAGGACGTGCGGCGCCACGCGCATGAGCAGCAGCGTGATCTCGCGCCCGCCCCGGGCGTACATGGCGTAGCGGACCGCGTTCGTCACCAGCTCGGAGACCACGAGCGCCGCGTCGTCGCTCAGCTCGGACAGGCCCCAGCCGCTCAGCGTGGTGCGGGTGACGTCCCTGGCGGTCTTGACCGAGTCGGCCTGGAAGGGCAGCGGGCACGCGGTGGTGTACGGCTTGCCCGAGGTGAGGAGCTGGTCGAAGCCCACCTCACGGGTGATCTGCAGGCAGTCGGCAGTGGCCAGAGGATCCTCCACCATCCCGCCGATACCTCCCAGTCGCCTTCGGTTTAGTGCATGTTTGGCCCAATATGCACTAGGCCATCATGGGTCACGATCCCGTGTCGCTGCAAGACCCAAATGCACGTGCATGTGCAATGTGCAGCAGCATGAGCGATTTCCGCATACGTATCCGAATCGGACACCAGGTTGAGACCTTGTCATACCCGGCAAACAGATGTCACTGTGTGTGCGGACCTTGATAGGAGGCAAAGTGACGCAGAACCAGCCGGGTTCCGGGCCTACGGCGCTGCGCATCCTCCTGGGCTCCCAGCTGCGCAGGCTCAGGGAAAGCAGGGGCGTCACGCGCGAGGAGGCGGGCCACCTCATCCGGGGGTCCGAGTCCAAGATCAGCCGTATGGAGCTGGGCCGGGTCGGGTTCAAGGAGCGTGACGTGGCCGACCTGCTCACCCTGTACGGAGTGGTCGACGACGGGGCCCGCGCCGCCGTGCTGGACCTGGTCGCGACCGCCAACGAACCCGGCTGGTGGCACCGCTTCAACGACATCCTCCCCACCTGGTTCCAGGCGTACGTCGGCCTCGAGGAGGCCGCCGCCCGGATCAGGACGTACGAGGTCCAGTTCGTGCCGGGACTGCTCCAGACCAAGGAGTACGCGCGCGCGGTCGTCACGGCGGGGTCCGCCGGGGTCGGCGCGGAGGAGATCGCGCGGCGGGTCGACCTGCGGCTCGAACGCCAGCGCGTGATCGACAGGCCCGACGGCCCGGTCTTCTGGGCGGTGATCGACGAGGCGGCGCTGCGCCGGCCCATCGGCGGCGCCGAGGTCATGAAGGCGCAGCTGCAGCACCTCATCGACCTCATGCGCCAGCCGAACATCACCATCCAGATCATGCCGTTCAGCTTCGGCGGCCACAGCGCGGAGGGCGGCGCGTTCAGCATCCTGCGCTTCCCCGACAGCGACCTGCCCGACGTGATCTACGTCGAGCAGCTCGCCAGCGCCCTCTACCTGGACAAGCGTGAGGACGTGGACCGCTACACCGAGGTCATGGAGAGGTTGTGCGCCGTCAGCACGACCCCGGACGAGACCATCGAGCTGCTGCGCGTCATCGCCGAAGAGTTCTGAGAGCTACCTGCTCTGCCCTAGACTGACGGACGGCGTTTGGATCCGCCGTGGCGGAGCATGCCCAGCGCCAATACGTGGGCGCGGCGCGCGAGCCGTACCGAATGGACGCGCCCGCGATCACCAGAAGCTTGATCAAGGAGACCACCCCGTGAAGACCGCTGTCGAGGAGCTCAGCCCGACCCGGGTGAAGCTCACTGTCGAGGTGCCGTTCGACGAGCTGCGCCCGAGCATGGATGCGGCGTACAAGAAGGTCGCGCAGCAGGTGCGCGTCCCCGGGTTCCGTCCTGGCAAGGTCCCGGCCCGCATCATCGAGCAGCGCTTCGGCCGGGCGGTAGTGCTGGAGGAGACCCTCAACGACGCGGTGCCCAAGCTCTACGGCCAGGCCGTGGACGAGGTAGACGTGTTCCCGGTCAGCCAGCCCGACATCGAGGTCACGAAGATCGAGGACGGTGAGCAGATCGAGTTCACCGCCGAGGTCGACATCCGGCCCAACTTCGACGTCCCCGACTACAAGGGCGCCGAGGTCACCGTCGACGCCGCCGAGGTCTCCGACGCCGACATCGACGCCCAGCTCGACTCGCTGCGCCAGCGTTTCGCCACGCTGACCGGCGTCGAGCGGCCCGCCGCCACCGGCGACTTCGTCGTCATGGACCTGCGTGCCGAGATCGACGGCCAGAACATCGAGGAGCAGCAGGCCAGCGAGGTCTCGTACGAGGTCGGCGCCGGCTCGGTGCTGCAGGGCCTCGACGCCGCCCTCGAGGGCATGTCCGCGGGCGAGGAGAAGACCTTCAGGACCGAGCTCGTCGGCGGCGCCAACGCCGGCGAGGAGGCTGACGTGATCATCAACGTCAAGTCGGTCAAGGAGAAGGTCCTGCCCGAGCTCGACGACGAGTTCGCCCAGCTGGCCAGCGAGTTCGACACGCTCGACGAGCTCAAGGCGAGCATCCGCGAGCAGGCCCGCCGCAACAAGCTCATCGAGCAGGTCGTCCAGACCCGCGAGAAGGCCCTCGACACGCTGCTCGACAAGATCGACATCCCGATCCCCGACAGCGCGCTCAAGGCCGAGATCGACGCCCGCAAGCACAACCTCGACCACCAGATCGCCGAGAGCGGCCTGAGCCGTGACGCCTTCTTCCGTCTCTACCAGACGACGGAGGAGGAGCGCTTCGCCGAGTTCGAGACCAGCTCCGCCAAGGCGATCAAGGTCGGCTTCGTGCTCGACAAGATCGTCAAGGCCGAGGAGCTCGGCGTGACCGAGCAGGAGCTGACCAACTTCGTGGTGCGCCGC
Organism: Nonomuraea sp. NPDC003214; assembly: GCF_053590035.1. Classification (NCBI taxonomy): domain Bacteria; kingdom Bacillati; phylum Actinomycetota; class Actinomycetes; order Streptosporangiales; family Streptosporangiaceae; genus Nonomuraea; species Nonomuraea sp. NPDC003214. Next base: position 140,848 of record NZ_JBSFSX010000016.1, read on the forward strand.
GCCATGGAGATGGGCGTCCAGCCCAACCAGCTGGCCCAGCACCTGGCCGACAACGACCAGCTCACGCTGGCCATGGTCGAGATCGTCCGTGACAAGGCCAAGTCCGTCATCGGTGACGCCGCCAAGGTCGTCGACACCGAGGGCAACGAGGTCGACCTCAAGGCCATCTACACCGAGATCAACGGTGAAGAGGTCGTCGAGGAAGAGGACGAGTCCGAGGAGAAGGCCGAGGCCTGATCCCCGCCCCAGCACGCGCGAAGCCCCCAAGCCCCTGGCCTGGGGGCTTCGCGCGTGCCGGAGACCCGACCTGCGCCGTCAGCGAACAGTACGTGGACCGGGCATGACCGGGGGGCGGCGCGCGTTAGGGTCACAAGCAAAGCCCATCGATTACGACGCATCGGAAGGTGACGCTGTGACCAGCCCGCCGACCTTCTATCAGCCTGAGTCGCGAGGCCGTGAGAACGGCACGTCCTTCCGGCTTGAGGACCAGCTTTACCAGCGCCTGCTGCGCGAGCGCATCATCGTGCTCGGCCAGGAGGTCAACGACGAGATCGCCAACCGGATCTGCGCCGAGCTGCTCCTGCTGGCCGCCGACGACCCGGATCGCGACATCAGCCTTTACATCAACTCGCCCGGCGGCTCCGTGAGTGCCGGCATGGCGATTTACGACATGATGGAGTACGTGCCCAACGACGTCTCCACCGTGGTGATGGGCATGGCGGCCTCGATGGGGCAGTTCCTGCTCTCGGCGGGGGCGCCGGGCAAGCGCTACGCGCTGCCGCACGCCCGCGTCATGATGCACCAGCCCTCGGGCGGCATCGGCGGCACGGCGGCCGACATCGCCATCCAGGCCGAGCAGATGCTCTACGTGAAGAAGACGCTGGCCGAGCGGATCGCCTTCCACACCGGCCAGCCGCTGGAGCAGATCGAGGCCGACTCCGACCGCGACCGCTGGTTCACGGCCGACGAGGCCAAGGACTACGGCTTCATCGACCATGTCGTGCGCAGTGCTCGGCAGGTGCCCTCGCAGGGCCCGGTTTCCTAGGGGTATCTACTGTGAACATCGAAAGCCGCTACGTGCTCCCGCAGTTCACCGAGCGCACGTCCTACGGGACCAAGACCATGGACCCGTACACCAAGCTGTTCGAGGACCGCATCATCTTCCTCGGCGTGCAGATCGACGACGCGTCGGCCAACGACGTCATGTCGCAGCTGTTGACGCTGGAGTCCCTCGACCCCGACCGTGACATCAGCATCTACATCAACTCGCCGGGCGGCTCCTTCACCGCCATGACGGCGATCTACGACACGATGCAGTTCGTCCGGCCGGAGATCCAGACCGTCTGCCTCGGCCAGGCCGCCTCCGCGGCGGCCGTGCTGCTGGCCGGCGGCACCCCGGGCAAGCGCTTCGCGCTGCCCAACGCCCGGGTGCTGATCCACCAGCCGTCCACCGAGGGCGGCGGCCAGGGCAGCGACATCGAGATCCAGGCCCGCGAGATCCTTCGCATGCGGACCCTCCTTGAGGACATCGTGGCGAAGCACTCGGGAAAGACCTCTGCCGAAGTCCGCAAGGACATCGAACGCGACAAAATTCTCAACGCGGATGAGGCAAAGGCGTATGGTCTGATCGACGACATCATCCCGTCCAGGAAGAAGCGAGCTCAGGCTGTGGCTTCCTAGACGAGACGACCCGCACCGGAGCGGTGCCCAATAGGGCACGTTCCGGTGCGACTCGCCGCTAGGGGGCTCACTGAGGGCCCAGAAGACGGTAACGTCGAAACCTGAGCGGTTCGGCCTAGTCCGGAGGATGTCCGGCGACACTGCTCGATGAGCAGGGCGGTCCCACGCAAAGGAGTATCTGGGGTGGCACGCATCGGCGACGGGGGAGACCTGCTGAAGTGCTCGTTCTGTGGAAAGAGCCAGAAGCAAGTCAAAAAGCTCATTGCCGGTCCAGGCGTCTACATCTGCGATGAGTGCATCGATCTCTGCAACGAGATCATCGAGGAGGAGCTCTCCGAGTCCTCCGAGCTCAAGTGGGACAACCTGCCCAAGCCGAGGGAGATCTTCGAGTTCCTCGACGCCTACGTCATCGGTCAGGACAAGGCGAAGAAGGCGCTCTCGGTGGCGGTCTACAACCACTACAAGCGGGTGCAGTCCGGCGACCGGGGCAGAGACGACGGCCTGGAGCTGTCCAAGAGCAACATCCTGCTGCTGGGCCCCACGGGCTCGGGCAAGACGCTGCTCGCCCAGACGCTGGCGAAGATGCTCAACGTGCCCTTCGCCATCGCCGACGCCACCGCCCTCACCGAGGCCGGTTACGTGGGCGAGGACGTCGAGAACATCCTGCTCAAGCTCATCCAGGCCGCTGACTACGACGTCAAGAAGGCCGAGACGGGCATCATCTACATCGACGAGGTCGACAAGATCGCCCGCAAGAGCGAGAACCCGTCGATCACCCGCGACGTCTCCGGTGAAGGCGTGCAGCAGGCCCTGCTGAAGATCCTCGAAGGCACCACCGCCTCGGTGCCCCCGCAGGGCGGCCGCAAGCACCCGCACCAGGAGTTCATCCAGATCGACACCACCAACGTGCTGTTCATCTGCGGTGGCGCCTTCGCCGGCCTCGAGAAGATCATCGAGTCGCGCATCGGCAAGAAGGGCATCGGCTTCAACGCCGTCATCCGCTCCAAGGAAGAGATCGACTCGGTCGACATCTTCGCCGACGTGATGCCCGAGGACCTGCTGAAGTTCGGCATGATCCCCGAGTTCGTCGGCCGCCTGCCGGTCATCACCTCGGTGCACAACCTCGACCGCGAGGCGCTCATCCAGATCCTCACCGAGCCGCGCAACGCCCTCGTCAAGCAATACCGCAAGCTCTTCGAGCTCGACGGGGTCGAGCTGGAGTTCACCGACGACGCGCTCGAGGCCATCGCCGACCAGGCGATCCTGCGCGGCACCGGCGCCCGCGGCCTGCGCGCCATCCTGGAGGAGGTGCTCCTGTCGGTCATGTACGAGGTACCGTCCCGGCAGGATGTGGCCCGCGTGGTCATCACCCGCGAATCGGTCCTGGAGCACGCCATCCCGACGCTCGTCCCGCGCGACCAGCTCGCCGCCAAGCAGCAGCGGACCCCGCGCGAGAAGTCGGCCTGAGCCGCCGCTGAGCCGCCGCGACAGCGGCAACGCCCCGTGGACCCGGTCCATGGGGCGTTTCCCTTTCCCGTCTCCCTAGAATTGGTCACTGTGACAACGCCAGAGCTGCCTACCCAGTACACCCCGGCCGACGTCGAGACCCGAAGCTACGAGCGATGGGTGTCCGAAGGCTACTTCCACGCCGACCCGGGCAGCTCGCGGGAGCCGTACAGCATCGTCCTGCCCCCGCCCAACGTCACCGGCGTGCTGCACATCGGTCACGCGCTCGACCACTCCATCCAGGACGCCCTGAGCCGCCGCGCCCGCATGCGCGGGCACGAGACGCTGTGGCTGCCCGGCATGGACCACGCCGGCATCGCCACGCAGAACGTCGTCGAGCGCAAGCTCGCCGCCGAGGGCCTGTCCCGCCACGACCTGGGCCGCGAGGCGTTCGTCCAGCGGGTCTGGGAGTGGAAGGAGGAGTCCGGCGGCCAGATCCTCGGCCAGATGCGCAAGCTCGGCGACGGCGTCGACTGGTCGCGCGAGCGCTTCACCATGGACGAGGGCCTGTCCCGGGCCGTCCAGACCATCTTCAAGAAGCTCTTCGACGACGGGCTGATCTACCGCGCCGAGCGCATCATCAACTGGTGCCCGCGCTGCCTGACCGCGCTGTCCGACATCGAGGTGGAGCACAGCGAGGACGAGGGCGAGCTCGTCTCGATCCGCTACTCCGACGAGATCGTGGTCGCCACCACCCGGGCCGAGACCATGCTCGGCGACACCGCCGTGGCCGTCCACCCGTCCGACGAACGCTACGCGCACCTGGTCGGCACCCTGGTCGAGGTGCCGCTGACCGGCCGCATGATCCCGGTGGTCGCCGACGAGCACGTCGACCCGGCCTTCGGCACCGGCGCCGTCAAGGTGACGCCCGCGCACGACCCCAACGACTTCGAGATCGGCCGCCGCCACTCGCTGCCGTCGCTGACCGTCATGGACGAGCGCGGCGTCATCACCGCGCACGGCCCGTTCGAGGGGCTCGACCGGTTCGAGGCACGGCCCGCCGTGGTCGCGGCCCTGCGCGCCGAGGGGCGCATCGTCGCCGAGAAGCGCCCGTACGTCCACTCCGTCGGCCACTGCTCGCGCTGCAAGACTGTGGTCGAGCCGCGGCTGTCGCTGCAGTGGTTCGTCAACGTGGCGCCGCTCGCCAAGGAGGCCGGCGACGCGGTGCGCGACGGGCGCACCCGTATCCACCCGCCGGAGCTGGCCAAGCGCTACTTCGACTGGGTCGACGACATGCACGACTGGTGCATCTCCCGGCAGCTGTGGTGGGGCCACCGCATCCCGGTCTGGTACGGCCCGGGCGGCGAGGTCGTCTGCGTGGGCCCCGACGAGACCCCGCCGGAGGGCTACGTCCAGGACCCGGACGTGCTCGACACCTGGTTCTCCTCCGGCCTGTGGCCGTTCTCGACGCTCGGCTGGCCCGACGCCACGCCCGAGCTGGCCCGCTTCTACCCGACCTCGGTGCTCGTCACCGGCTACGACATCCTGTTCTTCTGGGTCGCGCGGATGATGATGTTCGGCCTGTACGCGATGGACGGCGAGCCGCCGTTCCGCGTGGTGGCCCTGCACGGCATGGTGCGCGACCAGTACGGCAAGAAGATGTCGAAGTCGTTCGGCAACGTCGTCGACCCGCTCGACTGGGTGGAGCGCTTCGGCGCCGACGCCACCCGCTTCACGCTGCTGCGCGGCGCCAACCCCGGCGCGGACGTGGCGGTCAGCGAGGAGTGGGCGGCGGGCTCGCGCAACTTCTGCAACAAGATCTGGAACGCCACCCGGTTCGCGCTGATGAACGGCGCCACCGTCGGCCCCCTCGAAGGGCTTACGCTGACGGCGGCCGACCGGTGGATCCTGTCGCGGCTGCAGAGCGTGATCAAGGCGGCCGACGAGGCGTTCGAGGAGTTCGAGTTCGCCAAGGCGTCCGACCTGCTCTACCACTTCGCCTGGGACGAGGTCTGCGACTGGTACCTGGAGCTGGCCAAGATCCAGCTCGGCGAGGGACTGGAGCACACCCGGCTGGTTCTCGGGCACGTGCTCGACGCGCTGCTGCGGCTCATGCACCCGCTCGTCCCGTTCGTCACCGAGGAGCTGTGGCGGGCGGTCACCGGCGGGGAGTCCGTCGTGGTGTCCTCCTGGCCGCAGGCCGATCCGAGCTACGCCGATCCCGCGGCGGAGGCGGAGATCGTCGCGCTGCAGGAGCTGGTGACCGAGGTGCGCCGGTTCCGCTCCGACCAGGGCCTCAAGCCCGGCCAGAAGGTGGCCGCGCGGCTGGCGCTGGCCGGCACCCCGCTCGCGGGGCAGGAGTCGGCCGCCCGGTCGCTGCTGCGGCTCACCGAGCCGTCGGAGACCTTCAACCCGACGGCCAGGTTCGCCGTGGGCGGGGTGGGCGTCGAGATCGACACGGCGGGCGCGATCGACGTGGTCGCCGAGCGCAAGCGGCTGGAGAAGGACCTGGCCGCCGCGCGTAAGGAGGCCGCCCAGGTCGCCGGCAAGCTCGGCAACGAGCAGTTCATGGCCAAGGCGCCAGCCGACGTGGTGGCCAAGGTGCGGGGGCGGGCCGACCAGGCCGCCGCGGACATCGAGCGCCTCGAGTCCCAGCTCGCCGCGCTGGGTTTGAGCTAGCCGGACGAGGGGAAGGTTCATTCGTTACCGAGAATGGACCTTCCACGGTCCAGAGGCTGCTACAGTTTTCCACGCGGGGCGGTTCAGCCCCCAAACCCCTTGCAACGGATCTCCGGGCAACCGGCCGTGTCAGAGCGTGATTGGACACGGCGCGAAAGTTCGGGTAAGTTACGAGGGTTGCCTCGGAAGGGGCGTCCGGAAGCTACCGGATCGGGCGGTTTGACAAGGATCGTCCGGATCTGATAAGCTAGCGGAGCTGAAACGAGCGCCTCCGGCGCTGAGACCCACGGTCTCGGTCAAGGAAGTACGCGTCCGTTTCTTGAGAACTCAACAGTGTGTCAAAAGCCAGTGCATGAAGTTTTTCATGCAACACCTCGTCAAATATGACGGAGATAATGTTGCC
>NZ_JBSFSX010000017.1:0-115094 GCF_053590035.1 Nonomuraea sp. NPDC003214
TAAGCACGCCGCCAGCGTTCGTCCTGAGCCAGGATCAAACTCTCCAAAAAAGGTTTGATACCAGGCAACATTATCTCCGTCATATTTGACGAGGTTTTGCATGAAAAAACTTCATGCACTGGCTTTTGACACACTGTTGAGTTCTCAAGAAACGGACGCTTGCTCCCCGGTCCTGCGAGAGGCGCGATCTCGTCTTTCGCAATCTTATCAGGCCGCCGATCGGCTGTCAAATCCGAAGATTTGCTTCCAATCGCTCAACCCGCTTAGGATTGCGCGCCCCGTCTCCGAGGCAACCCTCGTAACTTACCGTGGCATCCGGTTCCTGTCGAATCAACCGATTTTTCGCGGTGGTCCAACAGACACCCGAGACGACTCATGCCATGACGCGCAAGAGCGCCCACAGCCGAGTGATTCGTTCTCAAGGGGCTGCCCTGGGGCCCGTCCGCCGTGTCAGGCGTCCGGCTCGCTCCCGGGGCGAGGTCAAACATTAGGTCGCGATTCGCCGGACGTCAAATCACACGCCGCTCACAGTTCGGACGAAGCCCGGCGGATCGCTTCGCCGCACCGCGCGAGCAGGGCGCGGAGGGTGTCGCGCTCCGCGTCGTCGAGCTCGTCGGCGATCGCGCGCTCGATGACGACGGCGCGGGCGTCGGCCGTCTCCAGCGCCACGCGCCCCGGCTCGGTCAGCCGGGTCTCCAGCACGTTGCGGTGCCAGGGGTGCGGGGTGCGCTCGACCAGGCCGCGCTCCTCGAGGTTCTTGAGCACGACGGTCATCGCCTGCGGGGTGACCAGGCATGCCCTGGCCAGCGCGGCGCCCGAGATGCCGGGGTTGCCGGCCAGCGCGAACAGCGCCGCGTACTGCGGGACCGTCAGGCCCGCCGCCCGCACCGCGACCTGCTTGGCCGCGATCAGCTCCTGCTCGGCCCGCTTGATGTCGAGGCCGAGCCGCTCCTGCGCGGGCATGTCCACCATGACGGCAAGCGTACAAGGCTTCGAGTCTTGATAGTCATCAAAGCTTTGATATTGTCCCCCTGCGCCAGCCATCACGAAGGAGATCGCAACGTGATTCCCGAGAGCCACCTCGACCTGCTGACCCGCCCGCTGTTCGCGCACCTGGCGACCATCGGGCCCGGCGGCGCGCCGCAGGTGAACCCGGTCTGGACGGTGTGGGACGGCGAGCACCTGCGCTTCACGACCACCACCGACCGCCGCAAGTGCCGCAACGTCGCCGACCACCCGGAGGTGGCCGTCTCCGTCAACGACCCCGACCAGCCGTACCGCTATCTGGAGATCCGCGGCGTGGTCGAGCGCGTCGAGCCCGACCCGTCCGGCGACTTCTTCGACGTCCTGGCCACCCGCTACGGCCTGCCGTACGAGCGGCCGGTCGGCGACGCCGCCCGCCGCGTCGTGATCGTCGTCCGCCCCACGCACACGACCAGCCAGTAGCGCCGGTGCGCCCGCGGTCAGCGGGCGACGCTCGCGCGCACCTGCCCGGGGGAGACGAACAGCTCGGCCGCCATCCCCGCCTGCCGCGCCGCCACCACGTTCGCCTCGTTGTCGTCGAAGAACAGCACGTCGCCCGGGGCGACCCCGTGCCGGGAGGCGCAGATCTCGTACGCGCGCGGGTCGGGCTTGGCCACGCCGATCCGGCAGGAGTAGGTGAGCGCGTCGAAGCGGCCCAGCCAGTCGCCGTGCCGCTCCTCCCAGACGGGCACCAGGTCCTCGATGATGTTCGACAGCAGGCCGAGCCTGCGTCCGCTGTCGGCCAGCTCGTGCACGAGGGCCACCATCTCGGGGTCGACGTGCGACCAGCTCTCCAGGTCGGCCTCGGTCAGCGCCGCCACGTCGGCGAACCGCGCGCCGAGCCGCTCGGCGACGGCCGCCCAGTAGAGGTCGCTCGGCTGCCCGGCGTCGTAGGGCGGCCGGCAGGCCCAGTACGCCTCCCAGAAGCGGTCCGCCGACACCCCGGCCAGGTCGACGAGCTGCTGTCTGGCCTCGTCGGTCTGCGTCCTGGCGATGACACCGTACAAATCGAAAACGATCACTTCGGGCATGCTTCCGAGCTTATGCGCGTATCCTGCCCCGGTGACCAGTGCCGCCACACTAGCCCCGCCCACCACTCCGGAACCCCGTACGCGCGGGCACGCGAGCGCCTGGCTGGCGGGGGCGGCGGCGGGAGCCGTCGCGTTCAGCGGGACGGGCGCGGCGACGCTGAACGGCGACGAGCTGGCCACGATCAGCGCCGCGTCCCGCTCGCTCGCCGGGCTGTGGGAGCTGGCCCAGCACATCGACGGGCACTTCCTGCCTTACTACCTGTTCATGCACTTCTGGGCCAAGGCGGGCACGGCCGAGCTGTGGCTGCGGCTGCCGTCGGCGCTGGCGATCGCGGTGGCGGCGGGGCTGCTGGTCGCACTGGGCAGGCGGCTGCACAGCACGCGGGCGGGGGTCACGGCGGCGGCGGTCTTCGCGGTGCTGCCGTCGGTGTCCTACTACGGGGCGTTCGCCCGCTCCTACGCGTTCGCCGCCGCGGCGGTCGTGCTGTCGTTCTGGGCGCTGCACCGGGCGGCCGAGCGGCCGGAGGCGGCCCGCCGGTGGGTGGTGTACGGGGTGAGCGTGGCGCTGGTGTGCTGCACGCACCTGTTCGCCGTGCTGGTGCTGCCCGCGCAGCTCGTCGCGGCCGTCGCGCTGCTGTCGCGGCGGGACCTGCTCCTGCGGGCGCTGCCCGCGCTGACCGCCGGCGGCGTGCCGGCCGTGGTGCTCGGCCTGGTGGGCTACGGCGAGCGGCACGCGATCAGCTGGATCCCGCAGCGGGGCCCCGAGGTGCTGCTGAAGTTCCCGAAGATGGCGGCGGGCGCGGCCGAGGCGGGCCTGCCGCTGTTCGCGGTGGCGCTGGCGGGCGCGGGACTGCTGTGGTGGTCGGCGCGCACCCGCCCCGGGGGCCGGGTGTGGGCGGCGACGCTGCTCGGGTGGCTGGTCCTGCCGCCGCTGCTGCTGCTCGCGGTCTCCCACCTGGTGACACCTGCGTACGTGGACCGCTACCTTTTCGTCACCGCTCCGGCGCTGGCGCTGCTGGCCGGGCTGGCGGCGGCGAGCGTGCCGAGGATCGCCCTGGCCGCGTGCTGCGCGCTGGTGGCGGTGACGGTGGCGGCCGGGTTCGCCCAGCACGTCGAGGTGCGCGAGCCGAACGGCCGGTTCGAGGACGTCCCGTGGGCGCTGCGCAGGATGGACGTACGGCCGGGCGACGCGATCGTCTACGGCCAGAGCTCGGTCAGGGCCGGGTTCGACTACTACGGCGCCGGGGCGACGCCGGACGACGTGCTCCGGATCGGCACGGCCCCGGACCCCGACGGGTTCGGCTTCCCCGAGCGCGACGACGTCGCCGAGGCGCTGACCGGGCGGGAGCGGGTGTGGGTCGTGTGGCGCGGCGCCAAGTCGAGCGGCGCCCGGCTGCCCCGGGTCGAGGCGGTGCGCGAGGCCGGGTTCGAGCAGAAGTCGGCCTGGCACTCCGCCGACCTGCCGGGACTCACGGTCGCGCTCTACACCGCCCGGTGAACGACCGGAGGCGGGCCCCGGAACGAGAGCCCGCCTCCGCCTGATCCTGTGGGCCGTCAGCCGACCTCGACGCCGCCGATCGACTTCTTGCCGCGCCGCAGCACCAGGTAGCGCCCGTGCAGCAGGTCGTCGCCCGACGGGACGTAGGACTCGTCGGTGATCTTGACGTTGTTGAGGTAGGCGCCGCCCTCCTTGACCGCGCGCCGCGCCGCCGACTTGGACTCGACCAGGCCGCTGTCGGCCAGCAGGTCGACCAGCGTCGCGCCGAGCGCCGGCACGGTGGCCTTCGGCACCTCGGCCAGCGCGGCGCCGAGCGTCGCGGCCGGCAGCTCCTCCAGCGCGCCCTGGCCGAACAGCGCCTTGGACGCGGCGACCACGGCCGCCAGCTCCTGCTTGCCGTGCAGCAGCTCGGTGAGCTCCTCGGCCAGCGTGCGCTGCGCCTCGCGGGCGAAGGGCCGCTCGGCGACCGCCTTCTCCAGCTCCTCGATCTCCTCCCGGCTGCGGAACGTGAACACCTTGAGGTAGTGGATCACGTCACGGTCGTCGGAGTTGAGGAAGTACTGGTAGAAGGCGTACGGGGAGGTCATCTCCGGGTCGAGCCAGAGGGCGCCGCCCGCGGTCTTGCCGAACTTGGTGCCGTCGGCCTTGGTGATGAGCGGCAGCGTGAGCGCGTGCACGTGCGCGCCCTCGATGCGGCGCACCAGGTCGGCGCCCGCGGTGATGTTGCCCCACTGGTCGCTGCCGCCGATCTGCAGCGTGCAGCCGTAGCGCCGGAACAGCTCCAGGTAGTCGTTGGACTGCAGGATCTGGTAGCTGAACTCGGTGTAGCTCAGCCCCTCACCGGCCAGCCGGGCCGACACCGACTCGCGGGCGAGCATCCGGTTGACCGGGAAGTGCTTGCCGATGTCGCGCAGGAAGTCGATGGCCGACAGCTCGCCGGTCCAGTCGAGGTTGCTCACCATGAGGGCGGCGTTGGGCACCTCGCCGAAGTCGAGGAACCGGCCCACCTGGCCGCGCAGCCGCTCCACCCACTGGGCCACGACGTCGCCGGAGTTGAGCGAACGCTCGGTGTTGCGGCCGCTCGGGTCGCCGATCAGCCCGGTCGCGCCGCCGACGAGCCCGATCGGCCGGTGGCCGGCGAGCTGGAAGCGCCGCAGCGTGAGCAGCGGGACGAAGTGACCGACGTGCAGGGAGGCGGCGGTCGGGTCGAAGCCCGCATAGACCGTGATCGGCCCCTTGGCCATGGACGCGCGCAGGGCGTCGAGGTCGGTTGACTGCGCGATCAGGCCTCGCCAGGCGAGGTCGTCGAGGATGTCGGTCACGGTGCTGGCTTTCCGGTAGGTGTCGGGTGGTTACAGCGTGCCCGATCGCGTGGAGTGACCGCTACTTGGATAGTCTCGGTCCCCATGTGGAGGGTCCGTCGCGAGCTGGCCGTTTTCAAGATCTTAGGGGCTCTGGCGTGCGCCGGGCTCGCCGTCTACTGGTATCTCGGCGGCGACCTGCGCGGGGTGATCCTCGCCGTGCCCGCCGCCGTGCTGGTGGGCGCGATGGGCCTGCGCGACGTGCTGGTGCCGGTGCGGCTGGCGGCCGACGAGAGCGGCATCACCGTGACGCACGGCTTCGCCGGCCGGCGGCACGTGCCGTGGGAGGACATCCAGGACGTCAAGGTCGACGTGCGGACGCGGTTCGGGCTGCGCAGCGAGATGCTGGAGATCGACACCGGCGACCATCTGCACATCTTCAGCCCTCACGAGCTGGGCGCCTCGCCCACGGAGGTGGCCGCGGCGTTGCGCCGCCGCGGCACGTGAGCCCGGTACGGCGAGACGGTCGGGTCGGCGTCGATCCAGAACCGCCACGGCGTGTCCTTGGCCGTCGAGATCCCGGTCCGGGGGCCTGACCGGATCCGCGCGCGGGCGGGCGGCCTTCGAGCACGGCCGCCGCCCCGGCGGGCCACCCGGTGAGCCGGTCGCCCGGCACGAAGCCGGGTGCCATTCCGTCCAGGACGGCGTCGAGCCCGTTGTGCTCGCGCCGCAGCCCGAGCGCCACGGCCAGCCGGGCCGGACCGCGGGCGAGGTCACGGTCCGCGGGCCGCCTGGTCCCGTTGGAGCGCCGCTCGCGGGCCAGGTCCAGGCCCGCCACCACCTCGCCGGCCCGCAGGAGCACCGCCGAGCCGTGCTCCTCGGGCAGGCAGACCAGGTTGGCGCAGAAGTGCATCCCGTACGTGAAGTACACGTACAGGTGTCCCGGCGGGCCGAACATCACGGCGTTGCGCGGCGTCTTGCCCCGGTAGGTGTGGGCGGCCGGGTCCTCGCCGGGCCCGCCGTACGCCTCGACCTCGGTGAGGCGCACGGCGACGGACCCGTCGGCACCGCTGTGCACGAGGACGCGCCCGAGCAGGTCGGGCGCCACCTCGTGGGAGGGCCGGTCGAAGAAGCCGCGCGGCAGCGGCTCGAAGGACAGCGCGGATGACGACACTGCGGTCAGGACTCGCCCGCCGCCCAGGCCGCCTGCGCGTCGACCGACTCGCGCAGCGCGACGAGCTGGTCGCGGACGCGGTCGGGGGCGGTGCCGCCGTGGGCCTTGCGGGCGGCCAGCGCGCCGGGCACGTTGAGCACGTCACGCACGTCGGGCGTCAGGTGGGCCGACACCTTGGCCAGCTCGTCGTCGGTGAGGTCGCCGAGGTCCTTGTCGTTGACCTGGCACCACACGACCAGGTGGCCGACGGCCTCGTGCGCCTCGCGGAACGGCACGCCGCGCCGCACCAGCAGCTCGGCCAGGTCGGTGGCGAGCGCGAACCCGTCGGGGGCCGACGCCTCCATGCGGGCGGTGTTGACGCGCATGGTGGCGACCAGGCCGGCCATCGCGGGCAGGACGAGCAGCAGCGTGTCGACCGAGTCGAACACCGGCTCCTTGTCCTCCTGGAGGTCGCGGTTGTAGGTCAGCGGCAGGCCCTTGAGCGTGGTCAGCAGCGCCATGAGGTTGCCGATGAGGCGGCCGGACTTGCCCCGGGCCAGCTCGGCCACGTCGGGGTTCTTCTTCTGCGGCATGATCGACGAGCCGGTGGAGTAGGCGTCGTCCATCTCGATCCAGCGGAACTCCTGCGAGGCCCACAGGACGATCTCCTCGCCCAGCCGCGACAGGTGGGTGCCGATCATCGCCGCGGCGAACAGGAACTCGGCGGCGAAGTCGCGGTCGGCGACGGCGTCCATCGAGTTGGGGGCCGCCGAGGAGAAGCCGAGCTCCTCCGCCACGGCCTGCGGGTCGAGTGGCAGGGACGAGCCGGCCAGCGCGCCCGCGCCGAGCGGCGAGACGGCGGCGCGCCGGTCCCAGTCGGACAGCCGGTCGACGTCGCGGGCGAAGGCGTGCACGTGGGCCAGGAGCTGGTGGCCGAACGAGACGGGCTGGGCGTGCTGCAGGTGGGTCATGCCGGGCGCGGCCGTCTCGGCGTGCTGCTCGGCCTGCGCCATGAGCGCCGTCTCCAGCTCGACCAGCCGCGAGACGATCGTGCGGGCGTGGTCGCGCAGGTAGAGGCGCAGGTCGGTGGCGATCTGGTCGTTGCGGCTGCGACCGGCGCGGAGCTTGCCGCCGAGCGAGCCGAGCCGCTCCAGCAGGCCGCGCTCCAGGGCGGTGTGCACGTCCTCGTCGGCGACCGTCGGCCGGAACTCGCCGGCCTTGCAGGCGCGCTCCAGGTCGTCGAGGGCGCCGATCATGCGCTCGAGCTCGTCCGCGCTGAGCAGCCCCGCCCTGTGCAGCACGCGGGCGTGCGCCCTGGACGCCGCCAGGTCGTACGGCACCAGCCGCCAGTCGAAGTGCACGCTCACCGACAGCCGGGTCAGCGCGTCGGACGGTCCCCCTTCGAAACGCCCGCCCCACAGCCGCATCGGCTTGCCATCACTCACCGTCATCTCCTCAAACTGTCCTGCCACCGTCTCCGCGACCATAGTGCACCCCGGCCGTTCCTCGCGTCGCGGGTCGCGGCGATCTTGGAAGGCGGGTGCACGAACCCTGTGGCCTGGTCGCGGCCGGCGGTGTGGCGCCCGGCGGCGCCGGGAGGGCGGCGGACGTGCCGGGCCCTCCCGGGCGGGCCGGGACCACTCTCGCGGTCATGGGTCGAACTTCGTCACTCGGCGTGCTGGCTGCGCCTGTCGGCGGTCTTCAGCAGCGCCTCGGCCACCGCCTGCCCGCCGAGCGGGTCGCGGCTGATGACCAGGATCGTGTCGTCGCCGGCGACGGTGCCGAGGATGGACTCCCAGTCGGCGTGGTCGATGGCGGAGGCCAGGAACTGGGCGGCTCCGGGCGGTGTCCTGACGAGGATCAGGTTGGCCGACGCCTCGGCGCTGACCAGCAGTTCCTCGGCGATGCGGTGCAGCCGGGCGGCAGGCGACTCGCCGGTGCCGAGCCGGGCGAGCGGGATGCGCCCGCCGCCCTCGCCGGGCAGCGCGTAGACGAGGGAGCCGTCCTCGGCGCGCAGCTTGAGCGCGCCGAGCTCGTCGAGGTCGCGGGACAGGGTGGCCTGGGTGACCTCGACGCCGCTCTCGGCGAGCAGCTTGGCCAGCTCCGGCTGGGAGCGGACGGGCTGGCGCTGCAGCAGGTCGGTGATCTTGGCCTGTCTGCCGGCCTTGGTCATCGGGATCGTCATGTCTCGCTCATCAGCCAGTGGAGCAGGGCCTTCTGCGCGTGCAGCCGGTTCTCCGCCTGGTCCCAGACGGCGCTGCGCGGGCCTTCGAGGACCTCGGCGGTGATCTCGTGGCCGCGGTAGGCGGGCAGGCAGTGCAGCACGATCGCCTCGGCGTCGGCGTGCTCCAGCAGCTCGTCGTTGACCTGGTAGGGCATGAGGTCGGCAATGCGCCGCTCCTTGCCGTCCTGGCCCATCGACACCCAGGTGTCGGTGGCGACCACGTGCGCGCCCTGGACGGCGGCCGCCGGGTCGGACAGCGCGACCACCGAGCCGCCGGTGCGGGCGGCGATGGCGGCGGCTCGGCCGAGGATGACGGCGTCGGGCTGGTAGCCGGGCGGGGCGGCGATCCGTACGTGCATGCCGGCGGTGGCGCCGCCGAGCAGGTAGGAGTGGGCCATGTTGTTGGCGCCGTCGCCGGTGTAGGCGAGGGTCAGCCCGGCGGTGCGGCCGAACCGCTCGCGCACCGTCTGCAGGTCGGCGAGGATCTGGCAGGGGTGGTAGTCGTCGGTGAGCGCGTTGACCACGGGCACGCCGGCGTGAGCGGCCATGGTCTCGATCAGCTCCTGGCCGCTGGTGCGCCAGACGATGGCGGACACCTGCCTGCCGAGCACGCGGGCGATGTCTTCAGTGGGCTCGCCGCGTCCCATGAGCGTGGAGACGCCGTCGACGATGAGCGGCAGGCCGCCGAGCTCGCCGATGCCGGTGTGGAACGACACACGGGTGCGCGCGGACGGCTTGTCGAACAGGACGGCGACCGACTGGGGGCCCTCGAAGGGCCGGTAGCCGAACCGGTCCTTCTTCATCGCGGCGGCCAGGTCGAGGACCTCGGCCTGCTCCTCGGGCGTGAGGTCGTCGTCCTTGAGGAAGTGGCGGGTCACTTGGCTGCCTCCGAGAGAATCCGCGGGAACGCCGTCACGAAGGCGTCGATCTCCTGCTCCGTCACGACCAGCGGGGGCGCGAGGCGTACGGCGTCGGGCTGCAGGGCGTTGACGAGGAAGCCCGCGTCGGCGGCGGCCTTCTGGACCCGCGCCGACACCGGTTCGGTGAGGACGACGCCCAGCCACAGGCCGCGTCCGCGCACCCCCTTCAGCAGCGGGTGGCCGATCGCCTCCAGGCCGTCGCGCAGCCGCGCGGCGACCGTGCGGACGTGGCCGAGGTCGACGTTGGCGAGCACGGCCAGCGCGGCGGCGCAGGAGACCGGGTTGCCGCCGAACGTCGAGCCGTGGTCGCCCTTGTCGAACAGCGTGCCCGCCTCGCCGAAGCCGACGCAGGCGCCGATCGGCAGGCCGCCGCCGAGGCCCTTGGCCAGCGTGAGGATGTCGGGCGTGTAGCCGTCGGCCTGATGGGCGAACCAGTGGCCGGTGCGGCCGATCGCCGACTGGATCTCGTCGGCCACCAGCAGCGCGCCGGCGGCGTCGCAGATCTCGCGGGCGGCCGCCAGGTAGCCGTCGGGCGGCGGGACCACGCCCGCCTCGCCCTGCGTGGGCTCCAGGAAGACGGCGGCGCACTCGCCGGTCACGGCCGCCTTCAGCGCGTCGGCGTCGCCGTAGGGGACGAAGCGGACCTCGACCGGGAACGGGCCGAACTGGTCGCGGATCGCCTGCTTGCCGGTCAGCGACAGGGCGCCGAGGGTGCGGCCGTGGAAGCCGTTCTCGGCGGCGACGAAGTAGGTGCGGCCGTGGCGCTTGCCGTACTTGATGGCGAGCTTGAGCGCGGCCTCGTTGGCCTCGGTGCCGGAGTTGGCGAGGAAGACGCGGCCGGGGGCCTGGAGCAGCTCCAGCAGCTTCTCGGCGAGCAGCACCTCGGGCTCGTGCAGGAACAGGTTGCTCGTGTGGGCGAGCGTGGCCACCTGGGTGGAGACGGCCTCGACGAGCGCCGGGTGGGCGTGGCCGAGCGAGGTGACGGCGATGCCGCCGATGAAGTCGAGGTAGGCCCGGCCGTCGACGTCCCAGACGCGGGTGCCCTCGCCGCGCGCCAGCGCGACCGGGGGGACTCCGTAGTTGGGCATGAAGGCCTGTTCGAACCTGTCGAAGAGGCTCATGAGGGCACCACCATCGTTCCGATTCCTTCGTTGGTGAAGATTTCCAGCAGCAGCGCGTGCGGCTCCCGGCCGTCGAGCACGTGGGCCTGCGGCACGCCGCCCTTGACCGCGGTCAGGCACGCCTCCATCTTGGGCACCATGCCGCTCGACAGCGTCGGCATGAGCTCGGCCAGCTCGGCGGCGTCGAGCCGGCTGATGACCTCCGAGTCTTCGGGCCAGTTGGCGTACAGGCCCTCGACGTCGGTGAGGACGACGAGCTTGTCGGCCTGCAGCGCCACGGCGAGCGCGGCGGCCGCGGTGTCGGCGTTCACGTTGTAGATCTCCCCGTCGTCGCCGCGCGCCACGCTGGAGACGACGGGGATGCGGCCGTCGGCGAGCAGCGCGCGCACAGCTCCGGCCTGGACGTCGACGATCTCGCCGACCTGGCCGATGTCGACGGGGCTGCCGTCGACGACGGCGCTCTTGCGCTCGGCGGTGAACAGGTGGGCGTCCTCGCCCGACAGGCCGACGGCGAACGGGCCGTGCTGGTTGAGCAGCCCGACGATGTCGCGGCCGACCTGGCCGACCAGGACCATCCGGACGACCTGCATGGCCTCGGGCGTGGTGACGCGCAGCCCGGCGGTGAACGTGGACTCGATGCCGAGCTTGTCGAGGTGCTCGCTGATCTGCGGGCCGCCGCCGTGCACGACGACCGGGCGCAGCCCGGCGTAGCGCAGGAAGACGACGTCCTCGGCGAACGACGCCTTGAGGGACTCGTCGGTCATGGCGTTGCCGCCGTACTTGATGACGACGGTCGCGCCGTGGAAGCGGGTCAGCCAGGGCAGCGCCTCGATGAGCGTGCCGGCCTTCGCCTGCGCGGTGCCGGCCCTCATGAGGAGTACGCCGAGTTCTCGTGGACGTAGTCGGCCGTCAGGTCCGTGGTGTGGACGGTGGCCGTGTGGGGGCCGGCCGACAGGTCGATGGTGATCGTCACGTCGCGGGGGCGCATGTCGACCTTGGCGCGGTCGTCGCCGACGGCCCCGGCGCGGCAGATCCAGATGCCGTTGATGGCGACGTTGAGCCGGTCGGGCTCGAAGACGGCGTCGGTGGTGCCGACGGCGGCCAGCACCCGGCCCCAGTTGGGGTCCTCGCCGTGGATGGCGCACTTGAGCAGGTTGGAGCGGGAGACCGCGCGGCCGACGGTGACGGCGTCGTCCTCGGAGGCGGCGCCGATGACCTCGATGGCGATGGCCTTGGAGGCGCCCTCGGCGTCGACGAGGAGCTGGCGGGCGAGGTCGGCGCAGACCTCGGTGACCTTCTGCTCGAACTCGGCGAGCTCGGGACTTACGCCCGCAGCGCCGCTGGACAGCAGCAGGACGGTGTCGTTGGTCGACATGCAGCCGTCGGTGTCGAGCCGGTCGAAGGTGCGCGAGGTGGCGCGGCGCAGCACGGTGTCGAGCTGCTCGGCGGTCAGGTCGGCGTCGGTGGTGATGACGCAGAGCATGGTGGCCAGGCCGGGGGCGAGCATGCCCGCGCCTTTGGCCATGCCGCCCACCATGTAGCCGTCGCCGCGCTTGAAGGAGATCTTGGAGACGGTGTCGGTGGTGCGGATCGCGTCGGCGGCGGCCAGGCCGCCGTCGCGGGAGAGCTGGGAGGCGGCCAGCTCGACGCCGGGCAGCAGCGCGTCCATCGGCAGCCGCTCGCCGATCAGGCCGGTGGAGCAGACCGCGATCTCGCCCGCGGAGTCGTCGAGCGCGGCGGCGGCCTTCTCGGCCGTGGCGTGGGTGTCCTGGAAGCCCTCGGGGCCGGTGCAGGCGTTGGCGCCGCCGGAGTTGAGCACCACCGCTCGCAGCCGCCCGCCGCGCAGCACCTGCTGCGACCAGAGCACCGGGGCGGCCTTCACGCGGTTGGCCGTGAAGACGCCGGCGGCGGCACGGCTCGGCCCGTCGTTGACGACGAGGGCCAGGTCCCGGGCGCCGCCGGCCTTGATGCCTGCGGCTATGCCCGCGGCCCTGAAGCCGAGGGGGGCGGTCACGCTCATGGAGCAACTCCTGTCGTGGGAAGTCCGAGCTCTTCCGGGAGGCCGAGGGCGAGGTTGGCGCTCTGGATCGCGCCTCCGGCCGTGCCCTTGGTCAGGTTGTCGATGGCGATGACGGCGATCACCCGGCCCGCGCGCTCGTCGAGCGCGACCTGGAGGGCGGCGGTGTTGGCGCCGTAGGTCATGGCGGTGGCGGGCCAGGCTCCCTCGGGGAGCAGGTGCACGAACGGCTCCGCCTTGTAGGCCGTCTCGTAGGCCGCCCGGAGCGAGTCGCGGGTGACGCCGGGCCGGGCGGGGGCCGTGCAGGTGGCCAGGATGCCGCGGCTCATGGGGGCGAGCGTCGGGGTGAACGAGACCCGTACGGGCGCGCCCGCGGCGGCGCTGAGGCCCTGCTCCATCTCGGGGGTGTGGCGGTGGACGCCGCCGGCGCTGTAGGCGCTGACGGAGCCCATGACCTCGCTGCCGAGCAGGCTGGGCTTGAGCGACTTGCCGGCGCCGCTGGTGCCGCTGGCGGCGACGACGACCACGTCCGGCTCGGCGAGCCCGGCGGCGAACGCGGGCGTCAGCGCGAGCAGCACGGAGGTGGGGTAGCAGCCGGGGACGGCGACGCGGCGGGTGCTCCGGAGCGCTTCGCGCTGGCCGGGCAGCTCGGGCAGGCCGTAGGGCCAGGTGCCGGCGTGCTCGCCGCCGTAGAACTCCTGCCAGGCGGCGGGGTCGGCGAGCCGGTGGTCGGCGCCGCAGTCGACGACGAGCGTGGCGGGGCCGAGCTGGGCGGCCACGGCGGCGGAGTGGCCGTGGGGCAGGGCGAGGAAGACGACGTCGTGCCCGGCGAGGGCGTCGGCGGTGGTCTCCTGGATGACCCGGTCGGCCAGCTGCGGCAGGTGGGGCTGGTGGGAGCCGAGCGCGCTGCCGGCGCTGGATGCCGCGGTGAGGGCGCCGATCTCCAGCTCCGGATGGCCGAGCAGCAGGCGGAGCAGCTCGCCGCCCGCATAGCCGCTGGCTCCGGCGATCGCGGCTCTCATCTGACCTCCTGCATATTCATGCATCATAGCTCATAGGCTTGCTTGTAAAGACTATGTACTCCCGATGATGAACATGCAAGTCGAGGCGTCTCGCCGTCCCACATGTCGAGATCAGGAACTCCGGAACATTGGTCTAGCGCGACGTACTAACCGGTCGGTACTGTGATTTATCCGGATGCCGTTCCACTGCGGGAGTTCTGCGTCATGACCCTGTCGCACGCCGAGGTGCAAGCCCAGCTCACCGGCCCTGGTCAGCTCTTCGAGGTCGAGGAGATCGGCGAGAGCGGGATACGGACGTGGAAGCACGCCCCCGGCCACTTCCGCACCCTGCTGGAGAACAGCGCCTTCCACGGCGACAAGGTCTTCCTGGTGTACGAGGACGAGCACGTCACGTTCGAGGACCACTTCCGCAGGGCCGCCACGCTCGCCCACCGGCTCGTCGAGGAGTACGGGGTCCGCAAGGGCGACCGGGTCGCCGTGGCCATGCGCAACTACCCGGAATGGTCGATCGCGTTCTCGGCGGCGCTGGCCGCCGGGGCCATCGCGGTGCCGCTCAACGCCTGGTGGACGGAGAAGGAGCTGTCCTACGGGGTCAGCGACTCGGGCGCCAAGGTGATCGTCGCCGACGGGGAGCGCGCGGCCCGGCTGACCGGCACCGGCGTGCCGCTGATCGTCGCCCGCGGCGAGGTCCCGGCGGGCGCGCGCTCGTTCGAGGACGTGCTGGGCGTGGTCGAGCCCGGCGTGCGGCTGCCCGACGTGGAGCTGTCCCCCGAGGACCCGGCCACGATCTTCTACACCTCCGGCACCACCGGCAGCCCCAAGGGCGCGCTGGGCAGCCACCGCAACCTGGGCCAGGCGCCGATGACGGTCGCCTACGGGCTGATGCGCGCGGTGACGATGGCGGGCAAGGACTACGCCGAGGCGTCGGCGGTGCGCCGGGTGACGCTGCTGACGGTGCCGCTGTTCCACGTGACGGGCTGCTTCTCGGCGCTGATGACGACGATCTTCAGCGGCGGCGGCCTGGTGCTCATGTACAAGTGGGACCCCAAGCAGGCGCTGGAGCTGATCGAGCGGGAGAAGGTCACCGCGATGATCGGCGTGCCGACGAACGCCTGGCAGCTCATGTCGCACCCCGACTTCGGCAAGCACGACCTGTCCTCGCTGACGACGCTCGGCTACGGCGGCGCCCCCGCCCCGCCCAAGCTGCTGGAGCGCATCACCGCGAACCTGCCCGACCGGGCGCCGTCCAACGGCTACGGCATGACCGAGACGACCGCGCTGGCCATCGGCAACGGCGGCGCCGACTACCAGGCCAAGCCCGACAGCATCGGCCGCCCGACGGCCGTGGTGGACGTGCGCGTGGTGGACCCGATGGGCGAGGAGCTGCCGCCGGGCGAGGTGGGCGAGCTCTGCCTGCGCGGCCCGAACGTGATCATGGGCTACTGGAACAAGCCGCAGGCCACCGCCGAGACGTTCGTCGACAACTGGCTGCACACCGGCGACCTGGCCAGGATCGACGAGGAGGGCTTCGTCTACATCGTCGACCGGGCCAAGGACATGGTGATCAGGGGCGGCGAGAACGTCTACTGCGCCGAGGTCGAGGCCGCGCTGTTCGAGCACCCGGCGGTGGACGACGCGGCGGTGATCGGCGTACCGCACGACGAGCTGGGCGAGGAGGTCGGGGCGGTGATCCGGCTCGCCCCGGGCGCCTCGGCCACCCGCGAGGAGCTGACGGCGTTCCTGGCCGACCGGATCGCCAAGTTCAAGATCCCGGCGCACGTGTGGTTCCGCGACACCGAGCTGCCCCGCAACCCCGGCGGCAAGATCCTCAAGACGCGCCTGCGCAGGGAGGTGCTGGGCGCCTAACCGCGCAACAGCTCCAGCAGCGACTCGACGTACGGCTGCGCGGCGCCGCGGTGGCGGCGCGGCGTGGCCACGCCGATGTGGCGCGCCGGAGCGGGCGGCTCCAGCGGCACGGCCACCAGGCCGGGGGTGTCGCCGAGCGCGACGCTCGGGATGAGCGCGACGCCGACGCCCGCGCCGACCAGCGACTGGGCGAAGCCGTAGTCGGTGGCCGCGCAGCAGACGCGCGGCTCGAACCCGGACAGAGCGGCGTAGCGGTCCATCAGCCCGGCCGTCTTGAGGCAGCCGAGCACCCACCGCTCACCCGCCAGCTCGGCCAGGTGCACGGCGGCGCGCCCGGCGTACGGGTGGCCCGCGGGCAGCACCACCTGGAGCGGGTCGGCGGCGAGCGGCGTCCAGTCGAGGCCGGACCGGTCGCCCGGCCTGGCGGGCGGCGGGCCGTCGAAGTGGTAGGCGAGGGCGAGGTCGGCCCGCCCCTCCCGGACGAGCGGCAGGCTCTCCTCCGGCTCCCGTTCCAGGATCGTCAGCTCCGCCTCGGGATGCCGGGCGCTGAAGGCGGCCAGCGCGGCCGGCAGCAGCCGCCTGCCGCCACTGGCGAACGCCGCGACCGTGAACCGCGCGCTCTGGCGGGAGAGCCGGTCGAGGCGCTCCTGGGCGTCGGCCAGCTCGGCCGCGATGGCGTCGGCGGTCTCCACCAGCGTGCGTCCGGCCGCGGTGAGCGTCACGCCGCGCGTGCTGCGCTCGACCACCGGAAGGCCGAGGCCGCGTTCGAGGGCGGCGATCTGCTGGGAGACGGCCGACGGGGTGAAGCGCAGGGTGGCGGCGGCGCGGTTGAAGCTGCCGTGCCGGGCGACCTCGCGCAGCACCCGCAGGCGCTGGACATCGATCATCAGTGCTCCTTACGACCGGATAAGCAGATCACCACTACCGCTGATGACTGTAGTGCCGCGAGGCTGTGCGCATGGACAGTGTGTGCGTGATCGGCGGCAGCCGGTACTTCGGCAGGCGGGTGGTCGAGCGCCTGCGCGACGAGGGGGCCGACGTGACCGTGGTCAGCCGCGGCTCGGCCCCCGTGCCCGAAGGGGTGCGGCACGTGGCGGCCGACCGCGACGACGAGGCGGGGCTGCGGGCCGCGCTCGCGGGACGCTCCTTCGACGTGGTGCTCGACCAGGTCTGCTACACCCCGCTGCAGGCGGCGTCGGCGCGGCGCGTCTTCGCCGGGCGCGCCGGCCGCTACGTGATGACCTCGACCGCCGAGGTGTACGACCGGCTCGACGGCGGCCCGTGGGCCGAGGACGCGGTGGACGCGGGCGCCTGGCCGGTGCGGCCGGAGCTGCCGTGGCGCGACCCGGGCTTCCTGGCGGCCCACTACGGCGAGGGCAAGCGGCAGGCGGAGGCGGTGCTGGCCGGGCGCCCGCCGTTCGAGGTGGTGGCGGTGCGCACCGCGCACGTGCTGGGCGGGGCCGACTTCACCGGGCGGCTGGCCCACTACGCGCGGCGGATGCGCGACGGCGTCCCGATCGTGGTGCACCGGCGGCCCCGCCCGGCGACGTTCGTCAGCCACGCGGAGATCGCCGACGTGCTCGTGTGGGCGGTGCGCGGATCGTTCACCGGGCCGGTCAACGCCTGCTCGCACGGGCCGGCCGACGTGTTCGATCTGTGCGACGCGCTGGCCGCCGCGGGGGCCGGCCGGGCCGTCTACACCGTCGGCGAGGAGGCGTCCCCGTACTCGTTCGGGCGCGCGTACGCCCTGGACAACGGCCGGGCGAGCGGGCTCGGGTTCCGCTTCTCGGAGCTGAGCGCCTGGCTGCCGGGGGTGGCGGCGGAGGTCGTGGCGGGGGTCGCGGAGGGGCGGGTGGCAGGGCAGGTGGCAGGGTGCGCGTGATCGGGGACGTCCGCGTGGGCGCCGTCGGGCTGGGCGCCGAGGCCATCGGCCTGTACCAGCTGCACAGGCCGGACCCGGCGGTGCCGGTCGCCGAGTCGGTCGGGGCGCTGCGCTCGACCTGGGCGAAAGGCTGGTGTCGGTGCAGAACCGCTTCTCCCCCGCCGTCCGCGACGGCTGCGCGGGGTGAGCCCGCAGCGCGTCTGCCTCGCCTGGCTGCTCGCGCTGAGCCCGCGGGTGATCCCCAGCCCGGGCGCGACCCGGCCGGCCTCGATCACCGACTCGGCCGCCGCCGCCGGGCTGAGGCTCACCCCCGGCGAGCTGGCCCGCCTGAACCGCCGCCCGGAGGCCGCATTACCTCACGCGTAATCGCGCCGCCTACGCCCGTGATGGCACGGTTGCGGTGTCGGACAGAATCCTTGAAGGAGAAGCGAGATGACCACTCTCACCGTCGCCACCACCGGCCGCGCCAAGTTCCTGCGCCTCGTGCTGGCCCTCGACGCCGTCGTCACCGGCGCCAACGGGCTGGTCTACCTCGCCGGGGCCGGCCTGGTGAGCGACCTGCTCGGGCCGGACGCGGGCCTGCTGCGCGGCATCGGGGCGTTCCTGCTCGTGTACGGCGTCGCCGTCGGCCTCCTGGCGGCCAGGGGCACGGTCAGCCAGGCGGGCGTCAAGGCCGTGATCGGGCTGAACATCGCCTGGACGCTCGGCAGCGTCGCCGCCGTGATCACCGGGATGATGGAGTTCACCACGATCGGCGCGGTGTGGGCCATCGCCCAGGCGCTCGTGGTGGGCGTGTTCGCCGAGCTGCAGATCATGGGCCTGCGCAAGCTCCGCTGACCACCGGGCGGAAAACGGTTTGCCGGGAACGCGCACGGGCGTGGACAATCGACGCCCGTGCGCCGTCGTGTGATATCCCAGCTCAGCAGACTCGCCCCGGACCTGAGCCCGCTGCGTGACTCGCGTGACTTCCGGCTGCTGATGGCCTCCGGCGTCGTGACGATGTTCGGCACGTTCATCACGATGGTGGCGCTGCCGTTCCAGATGTGGCAGCTCACCGGCTCGTACGTGGCCGTCGGGATGATGAGCCTGGTCGAGTTCGTGCCCATGGTGGTGTGCGGGCTGTGGGGCGGCGCGATCGCCGACTCCCTCGACCGGCGCAGGATCATCCTGCTGAGCGAGGTCGGGCTGGCCGTGACGGCGGCGGCGCTCATGGTCAACGCCATGCTGCCGCAGCCGCAGATCTGGGTGCTGTACGTGGTCGGGGCGCTGGCGGTGGGCATCACGTGCCTGCAGCGGCCCAGCATGGAGTCGCTGATCCCGCAGGTGGTCAAGCACGAGCAGCTCGGCGCCGCGGCGGTGCTGACGAGCCTGCGGTGGAACTTCGGCGCGATCGCCGCCCCCGCGCTGGGCGGCTGGCTGGTGGCCGAATGGGGTGCGGCCTTCGCCTACGGGCTCGACACGGTCAGCTTCCTGCTGTCGCTGGCGCTGCTGTGGCGGATCGGCTCCCGCCCGCCGGCCGAGGACGCCCAGCCCGCCTCGATCAGGTCGATGATCGACGGGCTGCGCTACGCGGTGAGCCGCAAGGACCTGGTCGGCACCTACCTGGTGGACATCGCGGCGATGGTGTTCGCCATGTCCATCGCGCTGTTCCCCGGCCTGGCCGAGGAGTACGGGGCGCTGCCGGCCGTCGGCCTGCTCTACTCGGCGGGCGCGATCGGCTCCCTCATCGCCTCGGTGACCGGCGGCTGGGCGGCCCGGGTGCAGCGGCAGGGGCTCGGCGTGATCGTGGCCGCGTCGGTGTGGGGCGTCGCGGTGGCGCTGGCCGCCGCGATCCCGCAGTTCTGGGCGCTGGTCGTCTGCCTGGCTCTGGCCGGGGCCGCCGACATGATCAGCGGCATCTTCCGGATGACGATGTGGAACCAGACGATCCCGAACGAGATGCGCGGCCGGCTGGCGGGCATCGAGCTGCTGTCCTACTCGACCGGGCCGATGCTGGGCAACGCCAGAGCGTCGCTGATGGGCCAGCTCGGCGGGCCGAGGCTGTCGCTGGGCCTGGGCGGGCTGATGTGCGTGGGCGCGGTCGCGCTGCTGAGCGCGGCGCTGCCCGCCTTCCGCCGCTACGACGCGCGTACCGACGAGCACGCGCTGGCGGAGCGGGCGCGCCGCGCCCAGGAGCCGACGACCGCCTAGACCGGACTGTCCTCTGGTTCGAAGGCGCTCAGGCTCGGGTCGTAGTCCGAGGCGCCGATGTCGTACATGGGCGTCATCCAGTGATAGAAGTTGTCGCCGCGCTCCCGGAGCAGGTCGTACAGCCTGCGCATGAGGCGCTGACGGACCGGGCGCAGCTCGGGGTGCTCGTAGCGGTTGCTGAGCTCGTGCGGGTCGCCGGCGAGGTCGTACAGCTCGTTGACGGACTCGGGGTTGACCACCAGCTTGTAGCGCTCGTCGCGGATCATCCGCTGCGGGTAGGGGAAGTGGTGGCCGTGGAACTCGGCGACCAGCTCGGGGGCCCACTCCGGCCGCTCGCCGCGCACCAGCGGGACCAGGCTGCGGCTGTCGACCGCCGGGGAGGTGTCGACACCGGCCAGGTCGAGGATCGTCGCCGTGCAGTCGGTGAGCGTGACGAACTCGTCCCTGACCTGCGGCTGCGCCCCCGGGACGCGGATGATGCCGGGGATGCGGTAGATGTCCTCGTACATCGCCGGGCCCTTGTCGTGCAGCCGGTGCGCCCCGGTGAACTCGCCGTGGTCCGCGGTGAAGAACACCCCGGTCCGGTCGGAAAGGCCAAGCTCGTCGAGCCTGTCCAGGATGCGGCCGATCTGCTGGTCGATGAGCGTCACGTACCCCCAGTAGACGGCGATCAGCTTGCGCGTCACCTCGATGGGGATCGTGTCGAACGTCCAGTGCTCGCTGTAGTTGCGCTGCACCGGCGGCTTGCCCTCGAACGTCTCGGCGATCGAGGGCGGCAGCTCGACCAGCGCCGGGTCGTACAGGTCGAAGTACTCGTCCGGCAGCAGGTACGGCAGGTGCGGCCCGAAGAAGTGGGTCGCCAGGAAGAACGGCTCCCCGATGGCCGCGTAACGGTCCAGGTGCTCGATCGCCCGCGTCGCCAGGTAGTGCTCGAACGTGGCCTCCACCGGCTGGTGCAGCCGCGCCGCCAGAAGGTTGCCCGGGTTGCCGTTGGGCGTGGTGCCGCGGATCAGGTCCGAGATCCGGTACGGCGGCAGGTCACGCTCCTTCAGGTACGCCAGGTAGTCGGGGTGGTCGACCGGGTTGTGCCAGCCGGGCAGGTCGGGACCGTCGAAGCCGTACGAGGCGGCGTTGCGGTGGGTGCCGCCGTGCCACTTGCCGATCAGCCCGAGCCGGTAGCCGCGCTCCTTCAGCGCCTCCGGGAAGGTGAAGGCGTCGTCGCGCAGGTCCTCCAGGTAGCCGACGTTGCGCTCGTAGTTGGCCAGCAGCCGGTGCCGGAACGGCGCCTGCCCGGTGAGCAGGCTGGCCCGCGCCGGGGTGCAGATGGCCGTGGGCGTGTAGAACCGGTCGAACCGCGTGCCGGTCTCGGCCAGCCGGTCGAGATTCGGCGTGGCGACGTGCGGGTTGCCGTAGCAGCCCAGCGTGTCGACGCGGTGCTGGTCGGTCATCAGGAACAGCAGGTTCACTTACTGTAGGCCTTCGTGTAGAGATCGCCGGTGTAGTAGGTGGCCGGGTCGGGGGCCGACGGGAGCTGGCCGGTGCTGACGAAGAACTCGCTCAGGCTGTTCAGCCACTTGCCGACGCTGCCGTCCTGGGTCTTGGCGACCAGGTCGGCGGTCGACATCGTCTGCACGTTCGCCGCGTCGGCCGCGACCTTGGCCTTGTCGAGCTTGAGCAGGGCCGCCGCCTCGGCGATCGCCTCGTCCGGGTGGGCGGCGCGCCAGTCGTTGGCCTCCTGCAGCACCTTGAGCACCTTCTCGGTCAGCTCAGGCGCCACCTCGTTGCCGCCGACGAACGCGGTCGGGAACGAGTTGTCCGGGAACTCCTTGGTGCTGGCCAGCTCGACCGTGCCGGGCACCTTGGCCTTGATCGTGTCGATCAGCGGGTACCAGATGCCGGCGCCGTCGATCTGCCCGGCGGCGAACGCGGAGACGACCGTGGCCGGGTCCATCGGCACCTTCTCGATGTCCTCGACGGTCATGCCGGCCTTCCGCAGGGCCAGGTTGAGCACCATGTCTCCGGAGGTGCCCTCGGGCACGCCGACCTTCTTGCCCTTCAGGTCCCGGATGCTCGCGATGCCGGGCCGGGCGATGACGCGGTCGGCGTAGGCGAGGGTGTTGACGGCCACGACCTTGGCCTTGCCGGACGCGGGCAGCCACATGGCCCCCGGGCCGATGTAGCCGAAGTCGAGGTCGCCCGCGCCGAGCGCCTGGATCTGCAGCGGGCCGTTGGTGAAGACCTTGATCTCGGGCGTCAGGCCCTGCTTCTCCCACAGGCCCTGCTTGTCGGCGATGGCCAGCAGGCTGGCGCCGTTGTAGTCGCTGATGTAGCCGAAGCGGACGGTGGAGCCGTCCTCGGAGCACGCGGACACGGACAGCGACATCATGATCACCGCTGTGGCGGCCGTCAGGGCGCGGCGAAGCACACGCATGGCGGGTACGTCCTTTCCGGGGGGTTTCGTCGGCCGATCAGGCCGCGGGAGCTTGGTGGTAGACGGAGTGCCAGACCTCGTTGCGGATGCGGCCGAACTCGGGCGACAGGCGGATCTCCTCGGTGCGCGGGTAGGGCAGGCCGACGTCGATGATCCGCTGGACCCGGCCGGGCCTGGCGGCCATGACGATCACCCGGCTGGCCAGGTAGACGGCCTCGTCCACGTCGTGGGTGATGAACATGACCGTGCGCTGATCCTGGCTCCAGGTGTGCAGGAGCTGGTCCTGGAGCTGCACCCGGGTCAGCGCGTCCAGCGCGCCGAACGGCTCGTCCATGAGCAGCACCTTCGGGTTGACCGCGTAGGCGCGGGCGATGGCGCAGCGCTGCTTCATGCCGCCGGACAGCGTCTTGGGCAGCGCGTCGGCGAAGTCCGACAGGCCGACGAGCTCGATGGCCCGCTCGGCGCGGCGCCTGCGCTCCTCCGCCGGGAGGTCGGCCAGCTTCAGCCCGAACTCGACGTTCTTGCGCACGGTCAGCCAGGGGAACAGCGCGTACTGCTGGAAGATGACGCCGCGGTCGGGGCCGGGGCCGGCGACCGGCTCGCCGTCCACGAGCACCTGGCCCGCCGACGGCTCGACGAGCCCGGCGGCCATGCTCATCAGCGTGCTCTTGCCGCACCCCGACGGGCCGACGACGGTGACGAACTCCTGGTCGGCGATGTCCAGGCTGACGTGGTCGAGCGCGGTGAACGTGCCCTCGCGCATCGGGTAGGTCTTGACGACGTCCCTGAAGGAGATCTTGGTGGTCATCGGCGCTCCTGCCAGTCGGTGAGTCGTCGCTCGGCCAGGAGCAGCAGCCGGTCCATCAGCAGGCCGAGCACGCCGATGGCGATCAGTCCGACGAAGATCGTGGACAGGTCGTAGTAGAGCTGGGCCTGCTGCATCCGGAAGCCGAGCCCCTCCTGCGCGGCGATCAGCTCGGCGGCCACCAGCGTGCCCCACGCCGAGCCGAGCCCGACCCGCATGCCGACCAGGATGAACGGCGTGGAGGCCGGCACCACGACCTTGAGGAAGATGGTCCGGTCCGAGGCGCCGAGCACCCGGGCGGCGTTGATGAGCGTCTTGTCCACGTCCACCACGCCCTGGAACGTCGCCACGACGCTCGACAGGAACGACGCCAGGAAGATGACGAACACCTTGGGCACCTCGCCGATGCCCATGAGCACGATGGCCAGCGGGATGATCGCCAGCGGCGGGATCGTGCGGAAGAACTGGACGTACGGCTCCAGCAGGCCGCGCGCGGTGGCGTACCAGCCCATCAGGAAGCCGACCGGCACGGCCAGCAGCGTGCCCAGCAGGAAGCCGAGCAGCACGCGGCGCAGGCTGGCCAGCGCGTCCATCGCCAGCGTGCCGTCGGCGACCAGCTCGACCGCCCGGGCGGCGACCTCGGCCGGGCCGGGCATGCCCTGCACGCCGACCGACGCCAGCAGCGTCCAGATCGCCAGGCCGATGACGACGGCCACCAGGTTGAGCACGATCGAGCGGCGCGGCCTGCGCCCCTCGGCCCCGCCGCCCGTCTTGCGCTGCGGCGCGGAGATCGCGGTCATCGCCGCCTCCCAGGGTTCATGGTCTCCTCCGCTCGCTCCGGCGCCGCCGGAGGCCGCTCCGCCTCGTCGCCGTCCGCCGGGTAGCGGGACAGCAGGGGCGATTCATGCAGGACCAGGGCGATCGCCCCGAGCGCGCCCGCGGCCTCGCCCAGCGTGGCTCGGCGCAGGCTCACCCGGTCGCGGGTGACGGGCATGATCTGCGCGCCCAGCGTCTCCCCGACCGGGTCCAACAGCGCGGCCCCGGCCTCCGCCAGCTCGCCGCCGACGACGACCACGCTCGGGCCGATCGCGTTGCACAGCGCGGCGAGCACCGCGCCGACGCGCGAGCCGACGTCGCGCAGCAGGCCGAGCGCGACGGCGTCACCCTCGCGCACCGCCTTGACCAGCTCCGGCACGTCCTCGGCGCGCCCGCCCGCCGCCCGGTAGGCGTCGAGCACGGCCCTTATCGACGCGACGGTCTCCAGGCAACCGGTCCCGCCGCAGTCGCAGCGCGCGCCCGCCGGGTCGACCGTGATGTGGCCGAACTCCCCCGACAGCCCGTACGCTCCGCGGTGCAGCGATCCGCCGACCACCAGCCCGCCGCCGACGCCGTGCGACAGCCGCAGGTAGAGCACGTCCTCGACGCCGGTGGCCGCGCCCCAGATGGACTCGGCCAGCGCCGCCAGCCGGGTGTTGTTGTCGGCCAGCACCGGCACGCCGAAGCGCTCGCGCAGCAGCCCGGCGAGCCGTTCGTGCCCCCGGGGGTCGCTCCCCCCGCGGCCGTCACCGGGGCCGTCCTCACTTTGAGGGCCGCCGCCCACGGGGCCGACGACGCCGACGCCGATCGCGCTGAGCGCGCCGAGCCGCAGCGCGCCGCCGCCGTGGGCGCCGGTCAGGCCGCGCACCAGCCGGGCGGCGAGCTCCACCCGCTCCTCCCACGGCAGACCGGCCGGGTGCGGCTCGCTCGCCGAGCCGACGACCTCGTGCGCCACGTTGACGGCGGCGACGTGCACGGCGCGCCGGGCGAAGTCGATGCCGATGGCCTGGCCGGCGTCGGGGTTGAGGGTGAGGGTCTCGGCGGGCCTGCCGCGTCCGCGCGGCGCCTCCTGCTGGGTGGCGGCGACGACCGCGCCGCTGGCCACGAGTTCGGCCAGGATGTCGTACAGGGTGGTGCGGGACAGGCCGCAGTGCTTGCCGAGCTCGCCGCGGCTCAGCGGGCCGTGCCGGCGCAACAGGCCGAGGACGAGCTCCTCGTGCCCGCGGCGCAACTGTGAGAGTGGACCGGGCATAGGGCAGAGTCTGCCGACCGCCGCTCTTTTTGGTCAATAACCCGGAAAAAACGGTCTACGGGCCGAAATTTCGGCCTTCACCAGGCGAAACACCGCCGTAGGTGATCGTGCACGTCCCGTAACGTTCGCGTAACGAGGGTTGCGGCGCGTGACGAACGGCGGGTTAATTTCGCAACCTGAGCAAATTTCACGGCGGCCCCCGCGGGCCGCCCGTTCCCGCCTGCGAGGCCCCATGCCCCTGCCCCCGATCGACCCCGCCGGCGCGACCGTCGTCCTGCGGCCCGAACGCGACGAGCCCGGCTACTGGGCCGGCAGCGCCGGCGTGCTGCACGACGGCGAGCGGTTCTGGCTCACCTACCGGCAGCGCCGCCCCCGGGGCGCCGCCGCCGAGCGCGGCTGGCGCTGCGCCGTGGCCGTCTCCGACGACGGCGTCCGCTTCACCGACGTGTGGTCGGTGCGCAAGGACGAGCTCGGCACCCCCTCCATGGAACGCTTCTGCCTGACGCGCACCGCGTCCGGCGGTTACCGGCTGCTGATCTCGTACGTGGATCCCGCCGACAACCGCTGGCGGATCGACGGCCTGACCGCCGCCCACCCCGCGCGCTTCGACCTCGCCGCCCGCCGCCCGGTCCTGACGGCCGCGTCCACCGGCACCGAGGGGGTCAAGGACCCGTACGCGCTGACCTGGGGCGGGGTGACGTACCTGTTCGCCAGCTACGCCGCCCCGTTCGCCGGGCCGCGCGCGGACGCCCACGCGAGCGGCGACGTCTACGCGGTCGGCGCCACCACCCACCCCACCGGCCTGGCCGTCTCCCACGACGGCGGCGAGGAGTTCCGCTGGGAGGGCGAGGCGCTGGCGGTCGGCGGCGGCTGGGACCGCTACCAGGCCCGGCTCAACAGCGTCGTGCCCATCGAGGGCGGCTTCCTCGGCCTCTACGACGGCTCGGCCTCCCACGAGGAGAACTACGAGGAGCGCTGCGGCCTGGCCGTCTCCCCTGACCTGCGCTCCTGGCGCAGCCTCACGCCCGGCGGTCCCTGGTCGGTCTCGCCGTACGCCACCGGGTCCCTCCGCTACGTCAACGCGCTGGCCGTCGGGGACGAGTGGTGGTTCTACTACGAGCTGACCCGCGCCGACGGCTCCCACGACCTCCGCCTCACCAGGAGTTTGACCAGCGGACATGGACTGGCCGTCTAGAAGTCTGTAAGGATCTTCTGCGACGCCTTATTATCCGGGTTCGTCAAGGAACATCCTGAAAGGCAACACATGCGGGTCGCACACGTCCTGGCCGCCGCCCTCACGGCTTCCACCCTCGTCTCCCTCCCCGCCCACGCGGCCGACCGGCCGTCCTTCCCGGCGGAGGTGTACGGCGGGGCCTGGCAGGCGGGGCACGTCCAGGGGATCGCGGTGGACGAGAAGAAGGGCTTCATGTACTTCTCGTTCACCAACCTCCTCGTCAAGACCGACCTGACCGGCAAGCCCGTCGGCTCGGTGACCGGCTTCACCGGCCACCTGGGCGACCTCGATCTCAACCGGCAGGACGGCCGCGTCTACGGCTCGCTGGAGTACAAGGACGCCAAGGCGTTCTACATCGCGATCTTCGACGTCGACCGCATCACCAGCCTCGGCATGGACGCCGAGAACTCCGACGTGGTCAAGACCGTCTACCTCAAGGAGGTCGTGGCCGACTACAGCGCCGACATGAACGGCGACGGCGTCTTCGACGGCAACGTGGCCGACACCCCCGACCACCGCTACGGCTGCAGCGGCATCGACGGCGTCGCGTTCGGGCCCGAGTTCGGCAAGCGGCACGGCAAGCAGAAGCTCACCGTCGCCTACGGCGTCTACTCCAACACCACCCGCGCCGACAACGACCACCAGGTCCTGCTGCAGTACGACGTCAACCAGTGGCGCAAGTACGAGCGGCCCCTCACCCAGTCGGCCCCGCACACCGCCGGGCCCGACGCCCCCGCCGGCAAGTACTTCGTCCGCACCGGCAACACCAGGTACGGGGTGCAGAACCTGGAGTTCGACGGCCACAGCGGCACCTGGCTCATGGCCGCCTACAAGGGCGCCAAGCCGGGCTTCCCCAACTACTCGCTCTTCACCGTCGACGCCTCGGCCAAGCCCGTCACCGGGCCCGTCGTGGGCCAGCCGCAGCCGGAGCAGGGCGCCATCCTCCCCCTCGCCCCCAAGGGCCTGCACGACCCGCAGAGCGGCGTCCGCGGCTGGGAGTCGGGCGGCCAGTACGGCCTGGCCTCGCTGGACGACGGCCGCTTCTACGTCGTCAAGGACGGCAAGATCGTCGAGGACGGGGTGACCAAGCAGACCGCCCACGCCCAGCTCCACCGCTGGACCGCCCAGCCCCCGAACCCCTTCGAGCCCATCGGCTGACCCCGCACCGCCCGCCGGGCGCCGGAGCACGCCCGCTCCGGCGCCCTACGCGTCCTCGCGCCACCCGTCGTAGCGCTCCACCAGCTCGTCGACCTTCACCGGATCCACCTCATCGGCGCCGTCGAGCACCACGACCCACTGGGCGTCCTCGGCGTCGTCCTCCCCCGCCAGGGTCTCCCGCACCACCCGCGGCACCCCCAGCCCCGGGAACCACTCCCCCAGCGTCTCGGCCACCTCTTCGGCGTCGTCCCTCTCACCGAACACGAGCAGCTGCCTCATAGAGCCGCATTCTCTCACCACTCGCCAGCCCGGCACTCGTTCACCTACAGTGATCGAAGTAGCTTGCTACGGTAAGAACCATGACGGCCGAAGCGGTGAGCCTGACGATGACGCCACCTTCGCTACCCGACTGGGTGTTCCCGCCACCGCAGGGCTTCACGGCGGAAGACCTCGATCACATTCCGGATCTGCCTGCGCACACAGAGTTGATTGACGGAAGCTTGGTCTTCGTGAGCCCACAGCGAGACTTCCACACCTCGGCGCTGTTCTTGCTGGCCGTGGGGCTGCGCGCGGCGGCCCCCGAAGGGCACCGGGTCCGCCGCGAGATGAGCGTGAAGCTCGGCCCCCGGCAGCGCCCCGAGCCGGACCTCATCGTCCTCGGCCCCCGGGCCGTCATCCGCCCCGACGCCACCTTCTACGAGGCCGCCGACGTGGTGCTGGCGGCAGAGGTGGTCTCGCCCGAATCGGAGGAGCGCGACCGCGCCCGCAAACCGGCCCTCTACGCCGAAGCCGGCATCCCCCACTTCTGGCGCGTCGAAAGCGACTCCGGCAGACCCGTCGTCTACGTCCACGAGCTCGACCCGCCCACCCGCTCCTACGTGCCCACCGGCATCTACCACGACCGCCTCAAGGTCACCGTCCCCTTCGACATCGACCTCGACCTCACCGAGATCGACACCTTCTAGGCATGGCGAGGGCCGGTACGGGAGTCCGTACCGGCCCTGGGGGTCGGGGTCAGGAGGTGCGCAGGTGGGCGCCGACGCGGTCGGCGGCGAGGGCGACGGCGGCGTCGCGGGCGGCCGTCGTCTCCTCCACCGTCAGCGTGCGGTCCGGGGCGCGGAAGCGCAGGCTGTAGGCGAGCGACTTGTTGCCTTCGCCCACCTGCTCGCCCGCGTAGACGTCGAACAGCCGCACCGACTCCAGCAGCTCGCCCGCGCCGTCACGCAGCGCGGCCTCGACGTCCGCGACCGGGGTGAAGTCGGGGACGACGAGCGCCACGTCCTGGGTGGCGATCGGGTAGGACGAGATGGCCGGGGCGTCGACGGGGCCGGTCAGCGCCGCCTCCAGGCGGGTCAGC
Source organism: Nonomuraea sp. NPDC003214 (assembly GCF_053590035.1). Lineage (NCBI taxonomy): Bacteria > Bacillati > Actinomycetota > Actinomycetes > Streptosporangiales > Streptosporangiaceae > Nonomuraea > Nonomuraea sp. NPDC003214. Next base: position 28,302 of record NZ_JBSFSX010000017.1, read on the forward strand.
TCCAGCTCCAGCGCGGCGGTGCGCGGCGGCAGCCCGTAGGCCTCGACCACGCGCGGGTGCAGCTCGCCGGCGTGGCCGATGAGCGTGTCGCCCAGGTAGAGGGCGGCGCAGCGGCCCGGGTGCCATGGCTCGTGCTGGTCGGCGGTGATCGACAGCTCCAGCCCGGCCTCGCCGACGATCAGGCGGGCGGCCTGGACGGCGTCGGCCCAGGAGGCCTGGCGGCCGGCGCCCCACCAGCCGGAGCGCTCGAGCTCGCCGGCGAGCACGGCCGCGACCCGGATCGGCTGGTCGGGCAGCGCCTCCTCGATGGAGGCGAGCTCGTCGGCCGTGGGACGGCGTTCGACGCCGAGCACCGGCGCGACCGAGGGGGCGCCCTCGCGCGGCCGGTAGACCGCGCCGGTCTCGAACAGCGCCACGTCGGCGAAGCCGCGTCCGGCGTTGCGGACCAGGACCTTGAGCAGCCCCGGCAGCAGCGTGGTGCGCATCAGCGGCTCGTCCTCGGCCAGCGGGTTGGACAGCCGCATGGCCCGGCGGCGCGCGTCGTCGGCGGGCAGCTGGAGCCGGTCGAAGTCGTCGGCGCTGATGAACGGGTAGGCCAGCACCTCGACGTAGCCCGCCTCGGCGAGCGCCCGGCCGACGCGCCTGCGCAGCCGCTGCCCTTCGGTGAGCCCGGCGCCGGCCGGGGCCTTGGGCAGCACGGAGGGCAGCTTCTCGTAGCCCTCCAGCCGGATGACCTCTTCGGCCAGGTCGTTGGGGTCGGTGAGGTCGGGGCGCCACGACGGCGGCGTCACCGTGATCATGTCGTCGCCGGTGACGGCCAGCCGGGCGGCCAGCTCACCGCCGGTGACGACGCCGGTCGGGTCGACGCCGCCGCTGCGCACCGCCGGGTCGGCGCCGTCGGTGACGACGCAGCCGACCTGCTCCAGGCGGTGGACGACGGTCTCCTTGGAGTAGGGCAGGCCCGCGATGTCGCCGGGGTGGCTGGCCGGGATGGCGATGCGGGCGGGCGTCACGTCCACCTCGGCGTGCGTGACACCCGGCTGGACGGTGGCGCCGCCGAGCTCGGCCAGCAGCGACACGGCCCGCCAGGAGGCGACGAGCGGCAGCTCGCGGTCGACGCCCCGCTCGAACCGCTTGGACGCCTCGGAGACGAGGTTGTGCCTGCGGGACTCGCGGGAGATGCCGGTCGCGGAGAAGTGCGCGGCCTCGATGACGATGTCGGTCGAGCCCTCGGAGATCTCGGTCTGCAGGCCGCCCATGGTGCCGGCCATCGAGATCGGCCCGGACTCGTCGGTGATGAGGATGTCGTCGGGGTCGAGGTCGCGTACGACGTGGTCGAGCGTCTCCAGCCGCTCGCCCGCGCGCGCCCGGCGCACCACGACGGGGCCGGTGAGCTTGGCACCGTCGAAGGCGTGCAGCGGCTGGCCGAGCTCCAGCATGAGGTAGTTGGTGATGTCGACGGCGAGCGACACGGGCCGCATGCCGGCGCGGGTGAGGCGTACGCGCATCCACAGCGGGCTCTGCGCGGCCGGGTCGAAGCCGGTGACGCGGCGCAGCACGAACCGGTCGCAGGCGGTCTCGTCGGCGATGGACGCCGGCCAGGACTGCTCGGTCTCGGCGGGCGGCTCGACGGCGGCGGGGTCGCGGAACGGCACGCCGAAGGCGGTGGCGACCTCGCGGGCCACGCCCCGGATCGACAGCGCGTAGCCGATGTCGGGGGTGATCTCCAGCTCCAGCACGTCGTCGCGCAGGCCGAGCAGCTCGACCACGTCGGCGCCGATGGGCGTGCCCTCGGGCAGCACCATGATGCCGCCGTGGTCGTCGCCGAGGCCCAGCTCGCGCTCGGAGCAGATCATGCCCTCGGACATGCGGCCGTAGGTCTTGCGGGCGCCGACCTCGAACCCGCCGGGCAGCACGCCGCCCGGCAGCACGACCGGGACGCGGTCGCCGGCGGCGAAGTTGGTGGCGCCGCAGACGATCTCGCGGGGCGCGGCCTCGCCGACCTCGACCCTGCAGTGGCGGATCGGCTTCTTGAAGCCGGTCAGCTCCTCGATCTCCAGCACCTCGCCGACGACGACGTTCTTGACGTCGTGGCCGTGCGAGGTGATGGACTCCAGCTTGAGCCCTGCCGCGGTGAGCTGGTCGGCCACCTCTTGCGCGGTGACCGCCGCCGGGAGATCGACACACTCCCGCAGCCAGGAAAGCGGGACCCTCATCAGATCTCCATTCCGAACGGGAGCGTGAAGCGCACGTCTCCCTCGATCATGTCGCGCATGTCCTCGGCGTTGTGGCGGAACATCAGCGTCCGCTCGATGCCCATCCCGAAGGCGAACCCGGAGTAGACCGACGGGTCGACGCCGCAGGCGACGAGCACCCGCGGGTTGACCATGCCGCAGCCGCCCCACTCGATCCAGCCCTCGTTCTTGCAGGTGCGGCAGGGCGGGTTGCCGGGCACCGCGGAGGCGCCGCGGCACACGAAGCACTTCAGGTCCAGCTCGGCCGACGGCTCGGTGAACGGGAAGTAGTTGGGCCGGAACCGGGTCGTGATGCCCTCGCCGAACATGACCTCGGCGAACCGGTCGAGCGTGCCCTTGAGATGGGCCATCGTCAGGCCCTTGTCGACGGCCAGGCCCTCGGTCTGGTGGAAGACCGGGGTGTGGGTGGCGTCGAGCTCGTCGGTGCGGAACGTCTTGCCGGGCGCGATCGCGTAGCAGGGCACGCCGCGCTCCAGCAGCGCGCGGATCTGCAGCGGCGAGGTCTGGGTGCGCAGCACCATGCCCGAGTCGGCGGAGCCGACGAAGAACGTGTCGTGCTCGGAGCGGGCCGGGTGGTCCTTGGCGATGTTGAGCGCCTCGAAGTTGAACCATTCGCCTTCGAGCTCGGGGCCTTCGACGACCTCGTAGCCCATGGCGACGAAGGTGTCGGCGATGCGCTCCTGCATCGTGGTCAGCGGGTGGCGGGCGCCGCGCGGGCGCCGGTCCCAGGGCAGGGTGACGTCGACGGTCTCCTCGACGAGCACGCGGGCGTCGCGTTCGGCCTCCAGCTCGGCCTGGCGGGCGGCCAGCGCCTCGCCGATGGCCTTGCGGGCGGCGCCGACGCGCTTGCCGGCCTCGGCGCGGGCGGCCGGAGGCAGGGCGCCGATCTCGCGGTTGGCCAGGGCGATGGGCGAGCGGTCGCCGGCGTGCGCCAGCCTGGCCTGCTTGAGTGCGTCGAGCGTGTCGGCCGCCTTGATCGCCTCCAGGGCGCCGGCCTCCATGCGCGCCACCTCGTCGGCGTGCAGCGGGGTGACCTCGACGGGGTCGTAGTCAGACAAGAGTGAGCTCCGTATCCAGGGCTTGAGCGGGAAAAGTCTAGTGGCCCGGCCCACCGGTCCTGTTTATGCGAAGTCAGGAGTGCCGGTGGGCATGGTAAATCGGAACTCCGCGCCGCCCTCGGGGGCGCGCTGCACGATGATGGTGCCGCCGTGCGCCTCGACCAGGCCCTTGACGATGAACAGGCCCAGGCCGGTGCCGCCCCGCCGGCGGCTGTTGCCGCCGCGCCAGAACTGCCTGAAGACGCGCGGAGCCAGCTCGGGCTTGACGCCCTCGCCCTCGTCGCGCACCGACACGGCCACTCCCCATTCGACGGACTCGATCTCGATCGTCACAGTTCCGCGCCCGTGACGCACTCCGTTTTCCACCAGGTTAGCCAGGATCTGGTCAACCTTGTCCTGGTCGAGCCACATCTCGGGCAGGTCGTCGCCGACGACGAGGCGGAAGCGGTCCTCCTGCTCGCCCGCGGCGACCCGGCCGGCGATGACCCGGCGCGCCCGCGCGGGCAGGTCGACGACCTGGCGGTGCAGCTCCAGCCGGCCCGACTCGATGCGGGAGACGTCGAGCAGCTCGGTGATGAGCCGGGTGACGCGGTCGGCGTCGTTGTTGACGGTCTCCAGCATGACGCGCTTCTGCTCGTCGGTGAAGCGCGTCCACTTGGCGAGCAGCGTGGCGGTGAAGCCCTTGACGCTGGTCAGCGGGGAGCGCAGCTCGTGGGCGACGGTGGAGACCAGGTCGGCGCGGCTGCGCTCCAGCCGGGCGCGGGCGCCGCCGTCGCGCAGGGTGATCGTGACGCGCTCGACGTCGCCGCACCGCTCGGGCTCGCGCACGAGCCTGGCGGCCACGTACAGCTCCTGGCCGCCGGGCAGGTGGAGCGGGCGCTCGGGGACGCGGCTGCGGGTGCGCAGGCCGCCCTCGGGGTCGAGGGCCTTCCACCACTCGCGCCCGTCGTTGTCGCGGAAGGGGAAGACCTCGCTCATGTCGCGGCCGACGGCGCGCTCGGCCGTCACGGAGGTGAGGCGGGCGGCGGCCCGGTTGACGGCGAGGACGCGGCCGAACCGGTCGGTCACGATGAGCCCGTCGGGCAGGTCGTCGATGGCGATCGAACACGCGGCGGCCACCACCCGCCCGTCGGTGTCTGCGCCGTGCACGACCTCGCCTCCTCCGCCTACAAGGCCGACAATAGCGGGTTTCCCGCCGCCTAGGGCACTCGCTGAGCCCTCGCGGACGAGTAAAGGCAGACCGCCGCGGCGGTCGCCAGGTTGAGGCTCTCCGCCTGCCCGTAGATGGGCACCCGGACCACGTCGTCGGCGAGCGCGAGCACGTCGTCGGGCAGCCCCCACGCCTCGTTGCCGAAGATCCACGCGGCCGGCCCGGACAGGTCGACGTCGTCGAGGGTGTGCTTGCCCGCGCCGTCGGCCGCCAGCACGCGCAGCCCGCGCTCCTTGAGCCGCGCCACGGCCGCCGCCACCGACTCGCCGATGACGACCGGCAGGTGGAACAGGCTCCCGGCGCTGGCACGCACGCACTTGCCGTTGTACGGGTCGACGGAGGCGTCGGTGAAGACCACGGCGTCGGCCCCGGCGGCGTCGGCGGCCCGCATCACGGTGCCGGCGTTGCCCGGGTCGCGTACGTGGGCGAGCAGGGCGACCAGCTTCGGCTCGGCGGGCAGCGCATCGCCGAGCGGCACGTGGACGTGGCGGCAGACGGCCAGCAGCCCCTGCGGGGTGACGGTCTGCGACAGCTCGGCCATGACCTCGCCGCTGGCCCGGTGGACCGGCAGGCCCTGGAGGGTGGCCTGGGTGACGAGCTCGGGATGGCGCAGCTCGGCCTCGGCGGTGGTGAACAGCTCCAGCGTCACGCCGTCGAGCTTGAGCGCCTCGCGCACCGCCTGCGGGCCCTCGGCCAGGAACTTGCGGTCCTGTTCGCGGAAGGCGCGCTTGGTGAGCCTGCGGGCCGCCTTCACGCGCGGCGACCTCAGGTTGGTCAGCTCGGTCCCGGCCATCTCATCCCCCTGGCTCTCACAACGGTCGGCCCGGACGACCGGCTCGGGCGAACCGGTCCCGGGCACGGCAAAGGGCCCACCGTCAGGCGGGCCCTTGGCTCAGCTCGGTACGGCTCAGCTCGCGGCCGGCGCGTTCACGTTCGCCGGGAGCGCCTTCTTGGCGGCCTCGACGAGCGTGGCGAAGGTCTGGCTGTCGTTCACCGCGAGGTCGGCGAGGATCTTGCGGTCGACCTCGATGTTGGCCAGACGCAGACCCTGGATCAGGCGGTTGTAGGTGATGCCGTTCTGGCGGGCGGCGGCGTTGATCCGCTGGATCCAGAGACGACGGAACGTGCCCTTACGGTCCTTGCGGTCCCGGTAGGCGTACGTCATCGAGTGGAGCATCTGCTCCTTGGCCTTGCGGTAGAGCCGCGACCGCTGGCCACGGTAACCGCTCGCCCGCTCGAGGACGACCTTGCGCTTCTTCTTGGCGTTGAGCGCCCGCTTCACGCGTGCCATGTTTCTTCTCCCCGGGGAAAGTTCGCGCTACTTGGCGAGCAGCTTCTTGATCTTCTTGGAATCGGCGTCGGAAAGGACGACCTCGTTCTTGAGACGGCGCGTCAGCGTGGACGACTTCCACTCGTTGTAGTGCGCGCGGTTGGCGCGGCGGCGCTTGACCTTGCCGGTGCCGGTGAGCCGGAACCGCTTCTTCGCACCGCTGTGCGTCTTCATCTTCGGCATGTCGCCGTCTCTCCTCATTCGGTCGTGCCGGTGGCCGGGCCGGTGCTGGCCGGCCCGGTCGCGGCGTCTTCGTGTGGCGGGGTGGCCTGCTCGGGTGTCCAGTAAGGCTAAACCCGAACCGCGGGTCACACTTCCTCTACGGAAGGCTCCTCGCTGCCACGCTGTGCCTTGGCGGCGGCCTTCTCGGCCTTGGCCTCGGCCTTCTTCTTGTGCGGACCGATCACCATGATCATGTTTCGGCCGTCCTGCTTGGGCTGGGACTCGACGAACCCGAGCTCCTGGACGTCCTCGGCGAGCCGCTGCAGCAGCCGGAAGCCGAGCTCGGGCCGGGACTGCTCACGGCCGCGGAACATGATCGTGACTTTGACCTTGTCTCCCGCCTTGAGGAACCGCACCACGTGACCCTTCTTGGTCTCGTAGTCGTGCGGGTCGATCTTCGGCCGGAGCTTGATCTCCTTGATGATCGTGTGCGCCTGATTCTTGCGCGCTTCGCGCGCCTTCATCGCGGACTCGTACTTGAACTTGCCGTAGTCCATGAGCTTGCACACGGGCGGTCGAGCCGTCGCCGCGACCTCGACGAGGTCCAGGTCGGCTTCCTGGGCGAGCTTCAGGGCGTCGTGAATGGACACGATGCCCACCTGCTCGCCGTTCGGGCCCACGAGGCGGACCTCGGGAACTCGGATACGCTCGTTGATGCGGGGCTCAGTGCTGATGGGGCCTCCTAGGTTTGCGATCCCTACGTGCTCGTCGTGCCGGGCAGCTCTTCGCCGCAACGCGAAAAGCCCCGCACGTCGCGCATGCGGGGCCACTGAGCTTTTCGGCTTCGTGGCCTCAAGCTCCCCGGAGTAGTCCGGCGTGATCCTTTACCCGGCCACCTCGCGGCGACTCGGGTGGGAGGGAGACCTCCGCTTGCGCGTCCAGCAAGTCATGCCGGACCGATCAGAGAGCTACATTACCACAACCACGGAGCTTCCTCGAATCATCCCGCTGGTCCATCCGTGCTGGTCATCCTGCTGGTCATCCCCGCTCGCCGGACCGCCTGAGGATCTCCGCCTCGCCGGCCGCGCGCATGGCGTCCACCGGCACGTCCGTGCGGCCGGTCATGAGCTCCACCTGCCGCACCGCCTGGTGCAGCAGCATGGCGAACCCGCCGACCACGGTGCCGCCCGCCGCGCGCACGGCCGCCGCCGCGACGGTCGGCCAGGGCGCATAGACCACGTCGAAGAGCGCCGGCACCCGCGCCAGCCGGTCGGCGTAGGCGTCGGCGGCCCCGCCGGGCAGCGTCGAGACGACCAGGTCGGCCTCCAGCGCGGCGTCGAGCTTGTCGAACGTCCGCACCGAGAGCGTCACCCCGAGCCGTTCGGCCACGGCCGCGGTCTCCCCCGCCCTGGCCGGATCGCGCACGATCAGCGTCACCGCGAACAGCCCCAGCTCGCGCAGCGCGGCGAGCGCCGACCCGGCCGTGGCGCCGCCGCCGAGCACGGTGGCCGAGCGCGGCGCGGGCACCCCGGCCTCCGCCAGCGCCTGGGTGATCCCGTACACGTCGGTGTTGTCGCCGTGCGCGGCGCCGCCGGAGAACACCACGGTGTTGGCGCCGCCCACCTCGACGGCCAGCTCCGAGACGGTGTCGAGCAGGGGCAGCACGGCGCGTTTGAGCGGCATCGTGAGCGACAGCCCCGCCCACGCGCCCGCGTCGCCGTCGCGCTCGCCGCGCACCGGGCGCAGCTCGCGCAGCTTCGCGGGCAGCCGCGCCTCGTCGCACTCGAACGCCTCGTAGCTCCAGCCGGTCAGGCCCATCTCCCGGTACGCCGCCCGGTGCAGGAACGGCGAGAGCGAGTGGCTGATGGGCGAGCCCAGGACCGCGGCCCTCATCCCCGGATCAGCCGCCGTTCCGTCTGTACTCGGCGAGCAGCGCCTCGAACTCGGCCTCGGTGGTGGCGAACTTGGTCACGCTGCTCCTGCTGGGATCGGTGGCCACGAAGTACAGCCAGGAGCCCTTGGCGGGATTCAGCGCCGCCTCGATCGCGTGGTCGCCGGGGTTGGCGATCGGGCCCGGCGGCAGGCCGAGGTGTTTGTAGGTGTTGTACGGCGAGTCGATCTCCAGCTCGGCGTGCGTGGCCGCGGTCTTGTAGCGCTTCCAGGCGTACATCACCGTGCTGTCCATGCGCAGGTGCATCTCCGGCTGGTGGTCGAGCCGGTTGTAGATGACCCGGGCGATCTTGGGCATGTCCTCGTGCCGGCCCGCCTCGGCCTGGATGATGCTGGCGATCGTGAGCATCTGGTGGGCGGTGAAGCCGCGCTTCCTCGCGGCGGCCTTGATGTCGTGCTTCTCGGCCGACTGGTTGAACCGCTCGACCATCTGGCCCAGGATCTCGGACGCGGTGGCCTTGGGCTGGAACTCGTAGGTGGCGGGGAAGGCGTAGCCCTCCAGCTTGCCCTTGGCGTAGCTGGGCAGGCCGAGCTCGTCGGGCTTCTTGGCCGCGGTCTCGAACTCCTTCACGCTCCTGCCGGTCGCCTCGGCGAGCTGGGTGAAGGTGTCGGACAGGCGCAGGCCCTCCTTGAGCGTCACCGTCAGGCGCAGCCGCGCGTCGGGGTTGAGCAGCTTGACGGCCTCGGCGGCGGCCATCTGCTTGCGAAGCTTGTACGAGCCGGGCTGCAGCGACGAGCTCTTGCCCGCGCTGTCGACGGCGTTGGTGAACGCCCTGGCGCTGGCGACGACCCCCTGCCGCTCCAGCTCCTGGGCCACCTCGGAGGCGCTCTGGCCGTCCTTGATCTCGATCACGACCTCGCCGCTGCCCTTGCCGGCGTAGTCGTCGGGGACGATGGCGTCGCTGACCCACTGGTAGCCGTAGTAGCCGCCACCGCCGATGATGCCCGCCAGCACGATGAACGCGAGCAGCGGGGCCAGGAAGCGGCCCCGGCTGCGGCGCCTGCGCCTCCTGCGCCCGCCGCGTCTGCCCGAGCCCCTGGCGCGACGCCCGCCCCGGCCGTCGTCGTCCTCGGCGCCGAGGAGGAAGTCCATGTCGAGATCGTTCATAGGTGAGCCGGCCAATCTCCCGGAACTGCTGGCCCGGGGTCACTCGGTGACACCCGGCGGTGGGGGGTCACCGAGCGGACGAGGGGGATGTGCCGGACACGCTGCGACGGCCGGCAGGGGTCACTGTGAGTAGCCATGCTAGAGGACGGAAAGAGCGTGTGTGTCCCGGGTCGGGAGCTTCGCACGGTGACACCGGCGCGCTCCCGCGGGGTGGGATGCAGCCCGGCGAGCATCAGTTCGTCCCGAGGTTGTCGTTCGACTCTTTCCGGTATCTCACGAACCCGCTCTCTTTGTCGGTGAATTTCGTGATTCTATGCACCGGATTCGTCGCGTTAAACCGGTGCGGATCACCCGTCGCCGGACACGCCACGCGCACTTTGTCGTCACGCTGGGTAACAGTTTCCACGCGGCGGCACCGGCCGACGATCACTTTAGCGATCTTCGAGCGGTGGAGCACGGCCGTCATGCGGACGGGCCGTCGCCTGTCGCGGAAGGCGGGTCGACCGGCCGGCCCGGCGGCCTGCGGGTCGCGCGCTCGGCGTCGAGCGCGTCCTGCAGCAGCACCACGGCCGCCGCCTGGTCGATGACGCCGCGCTGCTTCTTGGCGCGCACGCCGCTGGCCCGCAGCCCCTGCTGGGCGGCCACCGTGGTGAGCCGCTCGTCGAAGAGCCGGACGGGCGTGGGGGCCAGCCGGGCGGCCAGCCGAGCCGCGAACTCGCGCGCCAGCTGGGCCGCCTGGCCCTGACGGCCGGACAGCGAGGTGGGCAGTCCCACCACCACCTCGACGGCCTCGTGCTCTGCCGCGATCGCGGCGATGCGGTCGAGGTCGCCCTCGCCCCGCCTGACGGTCTCCACCGGCGTGGCGAGCATCCCCGAAGGGTCGCTGCGCGCCACGCCGATGCGTACGGACCCGACGTCGACGCCGAGCCGCGTGCCGAACCTCATCTCAGCCGAGCTGCTCGCCGACGGCCTGCTCGACCAGCCGCAACGCGTCGTCGATCGCGTCGGGCCTGGTGCCACCGCCCTGCGCGACGTCGTCCTTGCCGCCACCGCCACCCCCAAGCGCCTTGGCGGCGACGCCGACCAGTCTCCCGGCCTTGAGCCCGCGCTCGCGTCCCGCCTCGTTCACCGCGGCAACCACCACGGGCCGGTCGGAGGGGACTCCGGCGATCACGATGACCGCCGGACGGTCGGCCGGGAACCTCCCGCGCACGTCAAGCGCGAGCTTACGCAGATCGTCGGCGCTGGTGCCATCAGGCGCGCGGTGTGTCACCGCGGAGACTCCGCGCAGGTCGGCCGCCTGCGCGGCGAGCTCGCCCGCCACCTGGAGCACCTGGGCGGAGCGCAGCTTCTCCAGGTCCTTCTCGGCGGTGCGCAGCCGGGTGACGATGCCCTCGATGCGCTCGGGCAGCTCCTCGCGGCGCGCCTTGAGCTGCTCGGTGAGCTGGGCGACCAGCAGGCTCTCGCGCGCCAGGAAGCGGAAGGCGTCGATGCCGACCAGCGCCTCGACGCGGCGCACGCCCGCGCCGACCGACTGCTCGCCGAGCACCTTGACCAGGCCGAGCTGGCCGGAGCTGTGCACGTGGGTGCCGCCGCACAGCTCGCGCGAGTAGTCGCCGATCTCGACCACGCGGACCTCGTCGCCGTACTTCTCGCCGAACATCGCCAGCGCGCCCATCGCCCGCGCCTCGGCCTGGGAGGTGTAGAAGGCGTTGACCTTGAGGTCGTTGATCAGGACGGCGTTGACCTCGTCCTCGACGTCGCGCAGCACGCTCGGCGGGACCGCCCCGGCCGCGGTGAAGTCGAAGCGGAAGCGGCCGGGCGAGTTCTCCGAACCGGCCTGGGCCGCCGACTCGCCGAGCGCGTTCTTGAAGCCGCGGTGGACCAGGTGGGTGGCGCTGTGGCTGCGCGAGATCGCGCGGCGGCGCTCCAGGTCGATCTCCGCGTGCGCCTCGTCGCCCGCGCGCAGCTCGCCGGAGCGGACCTTGCCGCGGTGCACGACCAGGCCGGCGACCGGCGTCTGGACGTCGTGGATCTCCACCTCGGCGCCCGCGGTGCGGATGACGCCCTGGTCGGCGAGCTGGCCGCCGCCCTCGGCGTAGAAGGGGGTGCGGCCGAGGACGACCTCGACCTCGGTGCCCGCGCCCGCCGCCGGGACCGAGACGCCGCCGGACAGGATGCCGATGACGGTGGTGTCGGCCTCGGTCTCGTCGTAGCCGAGGAACTCGACCTTGCCCGCGCTCTCCAGGAGCTGCCCGAAGACGGAGATGTCGGCGTTGCCGGTCTTCTTCGCCGCCGCGTCGGCCTTGGCGCGCTCGCGCTGCTCCTTCATCAGCCGGCGGAAGCCCTCTTCGTCGACCTTGAGCCCCTGCTCGGCCGCCATCTCCAGGGTGAGGTCGATGGGGAAGCCGTAGGTGTCGTGGAGCTGGAATGCCTGGTCGCCGGAGAGCGTGGTGGCGGACTTGCGCTTGGTCTCCTCGACGGCCACGTCGAAGATCGCCGTGCCGGTGCGCAGCGTGCCGAGGAACGACGCCTCCTCGGCGTCGATGACCCCGTGGATCTGCGGCGCGTCGACCTTGAGCTCGGGATACTGCTCGCCCATGACGTTGATCGCCACGTCGGTGAGGGTGTGCATGTAGCGCTCGTCGCCGGAGCCGAGCAGCCGCAGGTTGCGCACCGAGCGGCGCAGGATGCGGCGCAGCACGTAGCCGCGGCCCTCGTTGCTGGGCAGCACGCCGTCGGCGACCAGCATGGTGCCGGTGCGGACGTGGTCGGCGATCACGCGCAGGCTCACGTCGGTGCGCGGGTCGCTGCCGTAGCGGCTCTTGGTGAGCTCGGCCGCCTTGTCGAGGATCTTGTACGTGGTGTCGATCTCGTAGATGTTGTCGACGCCCTGCAGGATCGCCGCCATGCGCTCCAGGCCCATGCCGGTGTCGATGTTCTTGGCCGGCAGCTCGCCCGCCACGTCGAAGTCGACCTTGGTGCGGACCTGGCTGAGCTGGTACTGCATGAAGACGAGGTTCCACACCTCCAGGTAGCGGTCCTCGTCGGCGACCGGCCCGCCTTCCTTGCCGTACTCGGGGCCGCGGTCGTAGTAGATCTCCGAGCAGGGGCCGCCGGGGCCGGCGACGCCCATGTGCCAGTAGTTGTCCTCCAGGCCGCGGCGCTGGATGCGCTCGTCCGGCAGGCCGACCTTGTTGCGCCAGAGGTCGTAGGCCTCGTCGTCGTCCAGGTAGACGGTCGCCCACAGCTTCTCCTCGGGGAAGCCGAAGCCGCCGTCGGACTCCGAGCGCGTCAGCAGCTCCCAGGCGAAGGGGATCGCCTCGGCCTTGAAGTAGTCGCCGAAGGAGAAGTTGCCGAGCATCTGGAAGAACGTGGCGTGACGGGTGGTCTTGCCGACCTCGTCGATGTCGGGGGTGCGCACGCACTTCTGGGCGGTGGCCAGCCGGGACGCCGGAGGCTTGCGCTGCCCCAGGAAGTACGGCTTGAACGGCACCATACCGGCCGGAACCAGGAGAAGCGTGGGGTCCTCTGCGATCAGGCTGGCCGAGGGCACTACTTTGTGCCCACACTCCTCGAAGAAGCGCAGGAAGCGGCGCGCGATCTCTGCCGACTCCATGGTGGCCATCCTTTGCTTTAGTGGTTGTCTTCAGCGTTGTCGAGACCGAAGCGGGCCCGCAACTCGATTTCGCGCCCGGCGGCCTCGCCGAGCGCGTCGGAGGTAAAGTCTCTCACCCGCACGAGCATGCCCGCGGCGCCGTCGGCGGTGCGGCGGGCGATGTGGTTGGGGTGCAGCGCCTGCAGCCTGCGCATCACCCACAGCGTGATGAGCGCGCCGAGCGACAGGTAGAACAGCCGTCTGATCATCGCCGTGATCACCGCCGCCCGGCCTTGCGCGGCCTGCGGGCCTCGATGGCCCTGCGGACGCCGTAGCTCAGCGACGACACCTTGATCAGCGGCCCGGTGAAGACGGTCTGGGTCACCGCGCTCAGCTTGGCGGCGTGCCCGCTGACCTGCTTGACGTCCCTGGCGATGGCCTCGACCGCGACGAGCTGCCGGTTGGTCTCGTTGACCGTGACGCTCATGTCGTCGAGCAGCGGCGTCAGGCGCGCGTTGAGCTCGGAGACCGCCTTGGTGGTCTCGGTGAGCAGCCTGGCGAGCTTGACGAGCACCATGGCGAGAACGCAGACCAGGACGATCCATCCCGTGGCGGCGATCAGCCCGGCGACCTCTCCAGCGGTAAGCATCCGCTCATCTCCCTCGTACGCTGGGCCGGAACGCCAAGACCCTATCGCGTCCCGGGGACGAGGTCGGTGAGGACATGTCAGGACGGGTCCGATCCCCTGAGGAACTCGCGGATCTTTCCCCAGCGTCCGGCGACCGGCGCCTCGGCTCCGTGCGTGGTCGGCTCGTAGTAGCGGCGCTCGCGCACCTGCTCGGGCGCGTAGTGCTGGCGGACCAGGCCGTGCTCGAAGTCGTGCGGGTACTTGTAGCCCTCGCCGTGACCCAGCTTGGCGGCGCCCGGGTAGTGGGCGTCGCGCAGGTGGCCGGGGACCTGGCCGATGAGGCCGCGCCGCACGTCGCCGACGGCCGCGCCGATGGCCTTGACGACGGCGTTGGACTTGGGCGCCAGCGCGCAGTGGATGACGGCGTGCGCCAGGTTGATCTGGCCCTCGGGCAGGCCGATGAGCTGCACGGCCTGGGCGGCTGCGACGGCGGTCTGCAGGCAGGTGGGGTCGGCCAGGCCGACGTCCTCGGAGGCGAAGATGACCAGGCGGCGGGCGATGAACCGGGGGTCCTCGCCGGCCTCGATCATCCGGGCCAGGTAGTGCAGCGCGGCGTCGGCGTCGGAGCCGCGCATCGACTTGATGAAGGCGCTGATGACGTCGTAGTGCTGGTCACCCTGCCGGTCGTAGCGGACGGCGGCCTTGTCGGCGGCCTTCTCCACGACCTCGACCGTGATCTCGTCGTCGAGCAGCGCGGCCGCCTCCAGGTAGGTCAGCGAGCGGCGGGCGTCGCCGCCGGCCAGCCGTACCAGGTGCTCCAGCGCCTCGTCGGCGAGCGTGGCGCGCCCGCCGAGCCCGCGCTCGTCGGAGACCGCGCGCCGCAGCACGGCGGCGATGTCGTCGTCGGTCAGCGACTCCAGCGTGAGCAGCAGCGAGCGCGACAGCAGCGGCGAGATGACGGAGAAGGCGGGGTTCTCGGTGGTGGCGCCGATGAAGGTGACCCAGCGGTTCTCCACGGCGGGCAGCAGCGCGTCCTGCTGGGCCTTGTTGAAGCGGTGGACCTCGTCGACGAACAGCACGGTCTGGCGGCCGGACATGCCGAGCTGGCGGCGGGCGTCGTCGATGGCGGCCCGGACGTCCTTGACCCCGGCCGAGACGGCGGAGATCTCCACGAAGCGCCGCTTGGTGACGTTGGAGACCACGTAGGCGAGCGTGGTCTTGCCGGTGCCGGGCGGTCCCCACAGGAACAGCGACATCGGCGCCTCGCTCTCGACCAGCCGGCGCAGGGGCGTGCCGGCGCCGAGCAGGTGGCGCTGGCCGATCACCTCGTCGAGCGTGCGGGGCCGCATGCGGACCGCCAGAGGCTGCGGCGTGGCCTCCTCAGCCGCTGAATCGAACAGACTCTCCACATCGCGAGTTTACGCGCCCGGCGCCACCGGTCGTCCCGGGTCGCGTCCGTGGTCAGCGCCGTCGAGTCACTGCGGTGAGTTTTCGTCACTTACGTCCGGCACATCGCGGGGCCGGTAGCATTCGCGGAGTTATTTGGTCATGTGTCAGCAAAGATGGAGGACATACCGGTGAGCGGCGACGACGACGACCGCCAGAGCCAGCTGGCTCGCGAGCACAAGGAGCGGCAGGCGCAGCGCGCGGCGGGCCAGGCGTCCAAGGCCAGGCGCAACACCTTCATCGGCGCCGGCGTGGCCGTGGCCGTGGTGGCGGGCGGCATCTTCGCGGTGACCACCCTCGTCGGCGGCGACGACAAGCAGACGGTCGCGGCGGCGACCACGCCCACGGCCTCCGCCACGCCCTCGCCGCCGGTGACCGAGATGCCGTCGCCCACGGCGACGCCGACCGGCCCCGTCACGTGCGACTACAAGAAGGACACCTCGGGTGTCCCGTTCAAGTACGTGGGCATGCCGGGCAAGAAGCCCAACATGAAGCTCTCGAAGATGACGATCACCACCAACCACGGCGACATCGTCATCCAGGTCGACCCGGCGGTCACGCCGTGCTCGGTCAACTCGATGGCCTTCCTGGCCAAGAAGGGCTTCTACGACAACACCAAGTGCCACCGCCTGGTGACCCCGGAGACGTCCGGCCTGTTCCTGCTGCAGTGCGGCGACCCGAAGGCCAAGGCCGACGGCAAGAACCCGACCGACGGCCAGGGCACGGCCGGCTACGTCTTCCGTGACGAGGCCGCGGGCCTGGTGCCGTACACGAAGGGCGTGGTGTTCCTCACCCAGCCGCAGGACGCCGCCGGGCAGAACAGCAGCCAGTTCGCCATCTCGCTCTCGGACGAGAACGCCCAGATCGACCCGGTCTACTCGGTGCTCGGCATGGTCCAGTCGGGCCTGGAGATCATCGAGAAGGTCGCCAAGGACGGCGTCATCGTCAACGAGAACGACATCACCGGCGACGGCGGCTCCACGGCCCCCAAGACGCCGATCATCATCAAGAAGGTCACCCTCACCTGACGAGCGGCGACGGCAACGACAACGGCAGGCGTCCCGTCGGACGCCTGCCGTTGTCATGTGCGGCCGGAGGCTCAGCTCTCCTTGGGCTGGGCGTCGACGCCCGCCTCCTTGCGCTGGACGCCGGTGATGGGCGTGGGCGCGCCGGTGAGCGGGTCGAAGCCGGAGGCGGTCTTCGGGAACGCGATCACGTCGCGGATCGAGTCGCCGCCCGACAGCAGCATGCAGATCCGGTCCCAGCCGTAGGCGATGCCGCCGTGCGGCGGCGGGCCGTACTTGAACGCCTCCAGCAGGAAGCCGAACTTGCTCTCCGCCTCCTCCTTGGAGATGCCGAGCACGTCGAAGACGCGCTGCTGCATCTCGGCGCGGTGGATACGGATGGAGCCGCCGCCGATCTCCATGCCGTTGCAGACCATGTCGTAGGCGTAGGCGAGCGCCTCGGCCGGGTGGTCCTGGAAGTTGTCGGCCCACTCGGGCTTGGGGCCGGTGAACGGGTGGTGCACGGCCGTCCAGCCGCCCTCGCCGTCCTCCTCGAACATGGGCGCGTCCACGACCCACAGGAACGACCACTGCGACTCGTCGATGAGCCCGCAGCGGCGGCCGATCTCCAGCCGGGCCGCGCCGAGCAGGTCGCGCGAGGCGCCGCGGGCGCCGGCCGCGAAGAAGACGGCGTCGCCCGGCTGCGCGCCGACCTTCGCCGCCAGGCCCGAGGTCTCGGCCTCCGACAGGTTCTTGGCCACCGGGCCGCCGAGCGTGCCGTCCTCCTGGACGAGCACGTACGCCAGGCCCTTGGCGCCGCGGCTGCGCGCCCACTCCTGCCAGCCGTCGAGCTCCTTGCGCGTCTGCGAGGCGCCGCCGGGCATGACGACCGCGCCGACGTAGTCGGCCTGGAAGACGCGGAACGACGTGCCGGCGAAGTAGTCGGTCATCTCGACGAGCTCCTGGCCGAAGCGCAGGTCGGGCTTGTCGGAGCCGTAGCGGGCCATCGCGTCGGCGTAGGTCATGCGGGGCAGCGGCATGGGGATCTCGTAGCCGAGGATCTCCCGCCACAGCCTGCCGATCAGCTTCTCGCCGACCTCGATGACGTCCTCCTGGTCGACGAAGGACATCTCGACGTCGATCTGGGTGAACTCCGGCTGCCGGTCGGCGCGCAGGTCCTCGTCGCGGTAGCACTTGGCGAGCTGGTAGTAGCGCTCCAGCCCGGCCACCTGCAGCAGCTGCTTGAACAGCTGCGGCGACTGCGGCAGCGCGTACCAGTTGCCCGGCTGCAGGCGCACCGGCACCAGGAAGTCGCGCGCGCCCTCGGGCGTGGAGCGGGTGAGCGTCGGCGTCTCGACGTAGACGAAGCCGAGCTCGTTCATCACCTCGTTGGCCAGGTAGGTGGCCTTGGAGCGGGTGCGCATCGCGGTGGCGACCTGCTGGCGGCGGATGTCGAGGTAGCGGTACTTCAGCCGCGCCTCCTCCGACACCCCCACGTTGCCCTCGATGGGGAACGGCAGCGGCGCCGACTCGCTGAGCACCTCGACCGTCTCGGCCACGACCTCGATCGCGCCGGTGGGCAGCTCGGGGTTCTCGTTGCCCTCGGGCCGCACCCGTACCAGGCCGGACACCTGCACGCAGTATTCGGCGCGCAGGTCGTGGGCGTGGTCCTCCTCGCGGAAGACCACCTGCGCCGAGCCGGAGGCGTCGCGCAGGTCGATGAAGACCACGCCGCCGTGATCACGGCGGCGGGCCACCCATCCTGCGAGCGTCACCTGCTGCCCGGCGTGCTCCTCGCGGAGCTCCCCGGCCTTATGCGTGCGGATCACTGCACTTTCCCCTTCAAGACGTCGACGACCTGGGCCAGCGGCACCTCGGTCTGCTCAGCGGTGGTCAGGTCTTTCACTTGCGCGGCCCCGGCGGCCAGGTCACGCTCGCCCAGGATGAGCGCGAACCGGGCGCCCGAGCGGTCGGCGCCCTTCATCGCGCCCTTGAGCCCCTTGCCGCCGAAGGCCATGTCGGCGCTGACGCCCGCCCCGCGCAGCTCCGCGACGAGGTGGAACATCCGGCGGCGGGCGTCGTCGCCCAGCGCGACACCGTACACCTGGACGCGGCCTGGCGCGGTCTCGGGCAGCAGGCCCTCGGCCTCCATCGCCAGGAACGTGCGGTCGACGCCGAGCGCCCAGCCGACGCTGGGCAGCGGCGGGCCGCCGAGCATCTCGCTGAGGCCGTCGTAGCGTCCGCCGCCGCCGATGGCCGACTGCGAGCCGAGCCCGCCGTGCACGAACTCGAACGTGGTGCGGGTGTAGTAGTCGAGGCCGCGCACGAGCTTGGGGTCGTCCTCGAAGGCGACGCCGGAGGCGGTCAGCAGGGACCGCACCTCCTCGTGGTAGGCCTTGCACGCCTCGCACAGGTGGTCGATCACCAGGGGCGCGCCCTCGAGCTGGGCCTGCACCGCAGGACGGTTGTCGTCCAGCACGCGCAACGGGTTGATCTCGATCCGCGCGCGGGTGTCCTCGTCGAGGTCGAGGCCGCGCAGGAAGTCCTGCAGCGCCGCCCGGTAGGCGGGCCGGCAGGTCTTGTCACCGAGCGAGTTGAGCAGCAGCCTGACGTCCTTCAGCCCCACCGAGGCGAAGCCGTTGGCGGCGAGCATGATGAGCTCGGCGTCGAGCGCCGGGTCCTCGGAACCGAGCGCCTCGGCGCCGACCTGCCAGAAGTGACGGTAACGGCCCCTCTGGGCACGCTCGTAGCGGAACTGGCTGCCGGAGTACCACAGCTTGACCGGGAGCTGCCCGGCCTGCAGGTTGTGCTGCAGGACGGCGCGCACCACGGACGCGGTGCCCTCGGGCCGCAGGGTCAGCGAGCGGCCGGCCTTGTCGGGGAAGGTGTACATCTCCTTGGAGACGATGTCGGTCGACTCGCCTACGCCCCTGGCGAACAGCTGCGTGTCTTCGAAGACGGGCGTCTCGACATAGCCGTAGCCCGCCAGCCGTACCGGGGCGACGAGCGCCTCGCGGACGGCGAGAACCTGCTCGGAGCGGGGTGGCAGCCAGTCGAAGGTGCCCTTCGGTGCTTGGAAAGTCATCAGATTCCTCGTGTGGGACCGGCGTGCGGCGCGGCCTCCTTGAGATAAGGATTGGTGGCGCGCTCGTGGCCGATCGTGGTCTGTGGTCCGTGGCCCGGCAGGACGACCGTATCGTCAGGCAGCGTCAGGCACTTGGCAGCGAGGCTGCGCAGGATCGTCGGATAGTCACCGCCCGGCAGGTCGGTGCGGCCGATGGAGCCGGCGAACAGCAGGTCACCCGCGAACATGATCTCGTCAGCGGGCAGCCTGAAGCTCACCGACCCCCTGGTATGGCCGGGCGTGTGGTCGACGGTGAACTCCATGCCGGCCAGCTCCAGCACGGCGCCGTCGGACAGCTCGCGGACGTCGTCGGGCTCGCTCAGCGTGATGCCGCCGAACAGCGACGCGCTCGTCGGCGACCAGCCGGCCGCCGGGTCGCTCAGCAGGTGCCGGTCCTCGGGGTGGATCCAGGCGGGGACGTCGCGCGCGCCGCAGACCGGGGCCACCGACCACACGTGGTCGAGGTGGCCGTGGGTGAGCAGGACCGCGACCGGCTTGAGGCGATGCTCGCGCAGCAGCTCCTCGACTCCCTCGGTGGCGTCCTGACCTGGGTCGATGATGACGCACTCCTCGCCCGCAGCGGGCGCGACGGCGTAACAATTGGTCTGGAAGGCCCCTGCGGGGAAGCCGGCGATGAGCATCTGCCTCAGCTGATCTCGTCAAAAATGCCAATGGGAATGTAACCGAAGGGTACCGGTGCGGGTCGCCGGGCTGCGAATCATTACCCGTTGGCCGATACGATTCGCCCACCTCAGTTGATTGACTATGGGAGGCAAAGCGGTGGCCACGGGGAAGGACCGGCAGAAGCAGCTGGCACGCGAGCACTACGAGCGGCAGATGCAGCGCCGCCTGGAGCGTGAGCAGCGCAACAAGCGCACCGCGATCATCGGCTCCACGGTGGGCGTGGTCGTCGTGGTGGGCGGCATCGTCGCCGCGGTGGCGATGCTGGGCGGCGGCGACTCCGCGACGGAGGCAGCCAGCACCCCGACCGCCTCCGCGCCGCAGGAGACCGCCTCCGCGGCCGCGCAGCCCAAGCCGTACGATCCGGCGACCGGCACGTGCGGCTACGTCGCCGACACGGCGGGCGGGCAGGTCAAGGACGTCGGCATGCCGCCGGCGGAGGTGAAGCTCAAGCCGGCCACCAAGACGATGACGCTGGAGACCAATCTCGGCGACATCGTGGTGACGCTGGACAACGCCAAGGCGCCGTGCACCGTCAACTCGCTGGACCACCTGGCGAGCAAGAACTTCTACGACGGCAGCAAGTGCCACCGGCTCGGCAACGACAAGTTCCCGATGCTGCAGTGCGGCGACCCGAAGGCCAAGGCCGACGGCAAGGCCCAGGGCGACGGCTCGGGCGGGCCCGGCTACGTGATGGTCGAGGAGAACCTGGAGGGCGCCACCTACAAGCGCGGCGTGATGGCGATGGCCAAGACGCAGGCGCCGGGCTCGACGGGGAGCCAGTTCTTCCTCGTGTACGGCGACATCGGTCTCACCCCCGATTACACACCGGTGGGTACGATCACGAAGGGGCTCGACATCCTGGACAAGGTGAACAAGGCGGGCGTCATCGGCGATTCGGGTGATGGGACCGGAGCTCCCAAGGAAACCGTCGAAATCAAAGACGTGACAATCAGTGGCAAGAGCTGACGTAATACAAACTAGGGACGAAGAGTCCCGAAGGGTCTGATGGAAAGTGCGGGAGGACACGGTGAGCACCGACCCGTGGGGCCGGGTAGACGACGACGGCACCGTCTACGTGCGTACGGCTGAGGGAGAGCGGGCCGTCGGGTCCTGGCAGGCCGGCGAGCCCGAAGAGGCACTGGCCTACTTCCATCGCAAGTACGACGAACTGGCCGGCCAGGTCCAGCTCCTGGAGCAGCGCGTGCGCGGCACCGACCTGGCTCCGGCGCAGGCCGAGGCCAGCATCGTCAAGCTGCGCGAGGCGGTCTCCGACGCGCACGCCGTCGGCGACCTGGGCGCGCTGACGGCCCGCCTCGACACCCTCTCGGAGCTGGTCGCCCAGCGCCGCGAGGAGGTCAAGGCGGCGCGTGAGCAGGCCCGGGTCGAGGCCAGGGGCGTCAAGGAGCGGATCGTCGCCGAGGCCGAGCGCATCGCCGACGAGACCACTCACTGGAAGTCCGGCGGCGAGCGGCTGCGCCAGCTCGTCGAGGAGTGGAAGGCCGCCGACCGCATCGACCGGGTCACCGAGGCGCAGCTGTGGAAGCGGCTCTCGGCCGCCCGCACGGCCTTCGCCAAGCGGCGCAAGCAGTACTTCGCCGGGCTCGACGAGCAGCGTGAGGGCGTGCGCGCCGCCAAGGAGGCCATCGTGGCCGAGGCGGAGGCGATCGCCGGCTCGACCGACTGGGGCGAGACCGCGGCCGTCTACCGCGACCTGATGCAGCGCTGGAAGAGCGCCGGCCGCGCCTCCCGCGAGGCCGAGGACGAGCTGTGGGCGCGCTTCAAGAGCGCCCAGGACCAGTTCTTCCAGGCGCGTTCGGCCGTCTTCGCCGAGCGTGACGCCTCGCTGGCCGCCAACGCGGAGGTGAAGCAGGAGCTGCTGATCGAGGCCGAGAAGCTGCTCCCGGTCACCGACGTGCGCGCGGCCCGGGCGGCGCTGCGCAACCTGCTGGAGCGCTGGGAGGCCGCCGGCCCGGTGCCGCGCGAGCAGCGCGACCGGCTGGAGGGCGGGCTGCGCAAGGTCGACGACGCCGTGCGCAAGGCCGAGGACGCCGAGTGGAAGCGCTCCAACCCCGAGGCCCGCGCCCGCGCGCAGAGCACGGTCGACCAGCTCCGCACCTCGATCGAGCAGCTGGAGAAGCGGCTGGCCAAGGCCCAGGCCAACGGCCGGGCCAAGGACGCCAAGGAGGCCGAGGAGGCGATCATCGCGCGCCGCTCCTGGCTGGAGGAGGCCGAGCGCACGCTGGCCGAGTTCAGCTGACGCGCGTGGACGAGATCCGGTCCGCCGTCCCCGGCGACTATGACGCGATCGCGGCGGTGGTCGACGAGTGGTGGGGGCGGCCGATACTGCCCGTGCTCCCCCGGCTCTTCCTCGACCACTTCCACCGCACGAGCTTCGTCGCCGAGGGGCCGGCCGGACTGGCCGGCTTCCTCGTCGGCCTCGTCTCGCCGTCGCTGCCCGGCGAGGCGTACATCCACTTCGTCGGCGTCAGCCCGCGCGAGCGGGCGGCCGGCCTGGGCAGGCGCCTGTACGGGCGCTTCTTCGACCTGGCCCGTGAGCACGGCTGCCACGTGGTCAGGGCGATCACCTCCCCCGCCAACACGGCGTCGATCGCCTTCCACCGGCGTCTGGGGTTCGCGGTGAGCCCGCCGGTGCCCGGCTACAACGGCCCCGGTAACGACCTGGTCACGTTCTCCCGGCAGCTCTGAGACCTATGCTGGCCGTCATGGATCCCGTGACGGCCGCGCGCACCCTCGTCGAGGAGCTCTTTCCCGGCGCCCTGTACGCCTTCCTCGGCGGCAGCTCGGTGACCGGGCGGCGCACGCCCACCTCCGACCTCGACGTCGTCGTGGTGATCGACGGCCTGGCCCGGCCGGTGAAGGAGTCGCGCCGGTGGAGGGAGTGGCCGGTGGAGCTGCTCGTGCACAGCCGCACCAGCCTGCTCGCCTTCGTCGAGCAGGACGTCGCGCGCGACCGGCCCACGCTGATGCGCCTGTGCGCCGACGGCGTCCTGCTCGTGGACCGCTCGGACGGCCAGGCCGCCGAGCTCCAGCGCGAGCTGCGCGCCCGCCTCGACGCCGGTCCCGGCCCGCTGCCCGCGCCCCGGCTCGACCGGGCCCGCTACGTGCTGTCGGACCTGCTGGACGACCTGGCGGGCGGCGGCGACCCCGGCGAGCGCGCCTTCACCTCCTGGCACGTCGTCGAGGAGACCGCCCGGCTGGCGCTGTCGCTGGCGGGCCGCTGGCACGGCGGCGGCAAGTGGCTGCTGCGCGAGCTGCGCGCCCAGGACCCCGAGCTGGCCGCCGAGCTGCTGGCCGCCCGCGACGACCCGGCCCGGCTGGCCGCCGCCGCGACCGGCGTCCTCGACCGCGCCGGCGGCCGCCTGTGGGAGGGCCACCGCATCGAGGCCGACCCGTTCCACCAGCCGCTGCGCCACGTGCCGTCCTCCGGCCTGTCCGGCGGCACCGCGCAGACGCCCGGCATGCGGCGGCTGGCCGCGATCAGCGACGGCACGACCGGGTCGCGGCGGCTGTGGATGGGCCAGACGCACGTCTCCCCCGCCACCCGCTCGGCCGACCACCACCACGGCGCCTCGGAGACCGCCATCTACGTGGTCAGCGGCACCCCGTCGTTCGTCTTCCTGGAGGACGGGCGGGAGCGGCGCGTCGACACCGGGCCCGGCGACTACGTCTTCGTGCCCCCGTACGTGCCGCACCGCGAGGAGAACCCCGACCCGTCGCGGGAGGCCGTCGTCGTCATCGCGCAGCACCCAGGAGGCGATCGTCGTCAACCTGCCCGACCTGCGGCCCCGCTAGCTGCCCGCGCCGCTCACCCGGTAGACGTCGAAGACGCCCTGGATGCTCCGGACGGCCTTGAGCACGTGGCCCAGGTGCTTGGGATCGCCCATCTCGAAGGTGAACTTGCTGACCGCCACCCGGTCGCGCGAGGTGGTGACGGAGGCGCTGAGGATGTTGACGTGCTGGTCGGACAGCGTACGGGTGACGTCTGACAGCAGGCGCGGCCGGTCGAGCGCCTCCACCTGGATCGCCACCAGGAACACGCTGTCGTCGCCCGGTGACCAGCTCACCTCGACCAGCCGGTCGGGCTGGGTGCGCAGCTGCTGGACGTTGGTGCAGTCGGCGCGGTGCACCGAGACGCCGTGGCCGCGGGTGACGAACCCGACGATCTCGTCACCGGGCACCGGCGTGCAGCACTTGGACAGCCGCACCCACACGTCGGCGTCGCCCGCCACGACCACGCCGGCCCCGCCGCCCCTGGGACGGCCGCGCAGGCGCGTGGGCAGCGACGTCTCGGCGATGTCCTCCTCGGCGCTCTCCACCCCGCCGATGGACGCCACGAGCTTCTGCACGACCGTCTGCGCGGCCGTGTGGCCCTCGCCCACGGCCGCGTACAGGGCCGAGACGTCCGGGTAGCGCAGGTCGCGGGCCAGGGCCAGCAGCGCCTCGCCGGACATCAGCCGCTGCAGCGGCAGGCCCTGCTTGCGCATCGCCCGCCCGATGGCCTCCTTGCCCGCCTCGATCGCGGTCTCGCGGCGCTCCTTGGAGAACCACTGCCGGATCTTGTTACGGGCGCGGCCGGACTTGACGAACTTGAGCCAGTCGCGCGACGGCCCGGCGTCGGGCGACTTGGAGGTGAAGATCTCGACGGTGTCGCCGTTGCCCAGCCGCGACTCCAGCGGCACCAGCCGGCCGTTGACCCGGGCGCCGATGCACCGATGGCCCACCTCGGTGTGCACGGCGTAGGCGAAGTCGACCGGCGTGCCCCCTTCGGGCAGCGGGATGACCTGGCCCTTGGGGGTGAAGACGTAGACCTCCGACACCGACAGGTCGAAGCGCAGCGACTCCAGGAACTCGCCCGGGTCGGCGGTCTCCTTCTGCCAGTCGAGGAGCTGGCGCAGCCAGGCCATGTCGCTGCCCGGCTTGACCTTGCCGGCGGGGCCGGGGCCGCCGACCTCCTCCTTGTACTTCCAGTGCGCGGCCACGCCGTACTCGGCCCTGTGGTGCATGCCGTGGGTGCGGATCTGCAGCTCCACCGGCTTGCCCTCGGGACCGATCACCGTCGTGTGCAGCGACTGGTACATGTTGAACTTGGGCATCGCGATGTAGTCCTTGAACCGGCCAGGGACCGGGTTCCAGCGCGCGTGGATCGTTCCGAGCGCCGCATAACAGTCGCGCACGCTGTCGACGAGGACCCGGATGCCCACCAGGTCGTAGATGTCGTCGAAGGCCACGTCGCGGGCGATCATCTTCTGGTAGACCGAGTAGTAGTGCTTCGGCCGGCCCTTGACCACCGCGCGGATCTTGGCGTCGCGCAGGTCGCCGGAGACCTTCTCGATGACCTCCTGCAGGAACAGGTCGCGGCGCGGCGCCCGCTCCGACACCATGCGCGCGATCTCGTCGTAGCGCTTGGGGTAGAGCATGGCGAACGCCAGGTCCTCCAGCTCCCACTTGATCGTGTTCATGCCCAGGCGGTGGGCCAGCGGGGCGAAGATCTCCAGGGTCTCGCGGGACTTCTGGTGGCGCTTGTGCTCGGGCAGATAGCGCATCGTGCGCATGTTGTGGAGCCGGTCGGCCAGCTTGATGATGAGCACCCGGATGTCGCGCGACATGGCGACGACCATCTTGCGCACGGTCTCGGCCTGGGCGGCGTCACCGAACTTGACCTTGTCGAGCTTGGTGACGCCGTCGACCAGCGAGCCGATCGTGTCGCCGAAGTCGCCGCGCAGCTCGTCCAGGCTGTAGGCGGTGTCCTCGACCGTGTCGTGCAGCAGGGCGGCGCACAGCGTCTCGTCGTCGGTGCCGAGCTCGGCCAGGATCGTCGCCACGGCCAGCGGGTGCGTGATGTACGGGTCGCCGCTCTTGCGCTTCTGATCGCGGTGGTGATAGGCGGCCACATCGTAGGCGCGCTCGATCAGCCGCAGGTCGGCCTTGGGATGGGTGGCGCGGACGGTCCGGAACAGCGGCTCCAGCACCGGATTCATGCCACCACCCCCAAATCGCCGTCGACGTGCCGCGGGCGCGCCGGGCACGGTCTCGGCGCTGCCTGCGTCCGCTACGTCGGGCGCGACCACATCACGGGGCACTCAGACTCCTCACTTTCGAGTCCAGGTCCCCCAGTGTATCCAGGCGGCGAACCTGGGCCGCCGCGGGTCCTGCTCAGACGATCACCAGGGCGTGGGTCTCCACCCCCGTCAGGCGCTCGCGCCCCTTGAGGAAGGCGAGCTCCATGAGGACGGCCACGCCGACGACCTCGGCTCCGGCCCTGCGCACCAGCTCGACCGTCGCCTCCGCCGTGCCGCCGGTGGCCAGCACGTCGTCGACGATGAGGACGCGGTCGCCGGGCTGGAACGCGTCGGCGTGCACCTCGATGGTCGCGGAACCGTACTCCAGATCGTAGGACGCCTCCAGCGTGGCGGCAGGCAGTTTGCCCTTCTTCCTGACCGGCACGAATCCCGCGGCGGCCCGGTAGGCGACCGGGGCGGCCAGGATGAAGCCGCGAGCCTCGATGCCGACGATCTTGTCGACCTCGTGCAGCCCCGCCAGCTCGTCCACCACGGCCGCGAACGCCACCGGGTCGTCCAGCAGCGGGGTGATGTCCTTGAACAGCACCCCGGGCTGCGGATAGTCGGGGATGTCCCGGATGCGCTCCAGGATCATCGTGCTCAGCTCGGTCTTCACGTCACTCCTCGGGGGCTGTCCACGCTTGCGGGCTCCATGATGGCCCATGACGGGCGGTAATCCGACCAGCGCCCCCGGGGAGCCCGCCCGTGGCCCCGCGAGCGCTCAGGGGGCGTTCAGACGCGCGCACGGGGGCGTCCAGACGCGCGGACGCCCCCGCCCGGTCGCGTGGGCGGGGGCGTCGGCGAAGCGGTCAGCCCTTGGCCGTGGCCGCGCTCCTGGAGCCCTTCGACCCCTTGGCGCCCTTGCCGCCCCCGGTGGAGGCCAGCCGGCGGGCGATGGCCTGGTAGCGCGGCTCCCGCTCCTTGAGCGTCACCAGCAGCGGCGTGGCCACGCAGATCGAGGAGTAGGTGCCGACGATCATGCCGACGAACAGGGCCAGCGACAGGTCCTTCAGCGTGCCCGCGCCCAGCACCGTGGTGCCGATGAACAGGATCGCCGCCACCGGCAGGATCGCCACCAGCGAGGTGTTGAGCGAGCGGATCAGCGTGTGGTTCAGGGCGTCGT
Source organism: Nonomuraea sp. NPDC003214 (assembly GCF_053590035.1). Classification (NCBI taxonomy): domain Bacteria; kingdom Bacillati; phylum Actinomycetota; class Actinomycetes; order Streptosporangiales; family Streptosporangiaceae; genus Nonomuraea; species Nonomuraea sp. NPDC003214. Next base: position 55,062 of record NZ_JBSFSX010000017.1, read on the forward strand.
TGGCCGCCATCGAGTAGGTCTGCTTCGACGTGGCGCCCAGCTTGGCCGTGACCTCCTTGATCATGTCGAACACCACGACCGCGTCGTACAGCGAGTAGCCGAGGATCGTCAGGAAGCCCAGCAGCGTCGCCGGCGTGACCTCGAAGCCCGACCAGGCGTAGATGCCGGCCGTGATGACCAGGTCGTGGATGAGCGCGACGATCGCCGCCAGCGCCATCTTCGGCTCGAACGCCATCGACAGGTACAAAATGATTGCCACCATGAAGACGGCCAGGCCCCACCAGGCCTTGGTGGACACCTCACCGCCCCACGAGGCGCCGATCGACTGGATGTTGACGTCGTCGACCGTGACGCCGTACTCCTTGGCGATGACGCTCTGCAGCTCGAGGGTCTTGCTCTCGGGCAGCGTCTCGGTCGTGACCCGGTAGCGGTCACCGGCCGTCTGCACGATCGGCTGGTGCACGCCCTCGTCCAGGAACGTCCCGCGGACCTGCTCGATGCCGACCGTCGACTGCGGCTTCCAGGAGAAGACCGATCCGCCCTTGAACTCGACGCCCAGGTTGAGCCCGTTGATCAGCAGACCGGCGATGGAGATCGCCAGCAGGATGCCCGACAGGCTGTACCACAGCCGCCACTTGCCGACGAAGTCGACGTCGATCTCGCCCCGATAGAGGCGACGCCCCAGTCCCATCTCAGGCCTCCTGCGGGGTGGTCTTGTGGCCGGAGCCGGTGGAGGAGTCGAGGCTCATGCGCTCGGCGTCCAGACCGGACAGCGGGTGCCCCTTGGCGAAGAACTTCAGCCTCGCCAGCAACGCGATGAACGGCTTCGTGAACATGAACACCACCACGATGTCGATCAGCGTGGTCAGGCCCATCGCGAACGCGAATCCCGCCACACCGCCGACCGCCAGCAGGTAGAGCACGACCGCGGCGATGAACATGACGGCGTCGGCGATCAGGATCGTGCGCCGCGCGCGGACCCAGGCCACCTCGACGGCCGCGCGCAGCGACCGCCTGCCTTCCTTCATCTCGTCACGGATGCGTTCGAAGTACACGATGAAGGAGTCGGCCGTGATGCCGATCGAGACCACCAGGCCGATGATGTGCGGCAGCGACAGCCGGAAGCCGGCGTTGTGGCCGAGCACGACGACCGCGGTGTAGGTGAGGATCGAGGCCACCACGAGGCTCAGCACGGCGACGACGCCCAGGCCGCGGTAGTAGAGGAGGCAGTAGACGACGACCAGCGCGAGGCCGATGATGCCGGAGACGAGGCCGCCTTCGAGCTGGTCCTGGCCCAGCGTCGAGGAGACGGTGTCGATGGAGCTGCGCTCGAACTTCAGCGGGAGCGCGCCGTACTTGAGCTGCTCGGCCAGCTCACCGGCGCTCTGCTGGTTGAAGCCGCCGGTGATCTCGGCGCGTCCGCCGGGAATCGGGCTGATGATGTTGGGGGCGGTGATGACCACGCCGTCGAGGACGACCGCGACCTTGTTGCGCGGCTCCTGGGAGTTGAAGGCGGCCGAGGTGAGCTTGCTCCACTCCGTCGCGCCCTTGCTCTTGAAGTCGAGCTGGACGACCCACTCGGTGCTGCCCTGCTGGACGCCGGAGGTCGCGGTGTCGATGTCGGTGCCGACGACCTTGGCGACGTCGAGAATGTACTTGAAGCTGCCGTCCGACTCACAGGCGGCGTACTGCTTGTTCGGGTCGTCCTGGACGCCCTGGCCCCGGTTCTTCGGGTCGGTGCAGTCGAGCGCGTGGAACTGCTTGAGCACCGCCGGGTCGACGCCATCGGTGTTGATGCCGGCGTTGGGGTCCTGAGAGGGCTCCGGGGTCGGCGTCGCGGCCTTCTGGTCGCCCTTCTGGTCACCCTTTTGGTCGCCTTGCTTGTCACCCTGCTTGTCGTCGCCCTGACGGTCGTCGCCCTGTCTCGCCGTCTGCGACGGGCTCGGGACGGGCGAGGTCAGCGCCGACGACAGGGCCTTGCCCGTCGGGGACGCGCTGGGCTGGTTGCCGCCCGGCGAGCGCGAGGGCATCGACCTGGGCTGCACCGTGGTGGTCGGGGTGGCGTCGGGGGAGGCGTCCGGCGAGGCCGGGGTGGCGTCGGGCGACGCGTCGGGGGAGGCGCCGGGCGAGGAGGAGACGCCCGGCGACGCGGAGCCGCTGGGCGTCGGGGCCTCGGTGGCGAGCTGCTCCTGGCCGAGCTGCGTCATCTCCATCCAGAGCACCTGCCGGAACCGCAGCTCCGCGGTGGTGGCGACCAGCTTGATGGCCTCGCTCTGCCCGACGCCCGGGATCGAGATGATGATGTTGTCGCCGGACTTGGCGACCTCTGCGTCGGAGATGCCGGTGCCGTTGACCCGGTCGCGGATGATGTTGACCGCGCGGTCAAGGATCTCCTCAGGCGGAGCCGCACCGGTCTGGGTGACGGGTGACAGCGTCACCGTCGTGCCGCCGGCGAGGTCGAGTCCCAGCTTGGGCGTGTACGCCTTCTGCAAGAACATCGTCCCGGCCAGGGCGAGGATGAGCGCCAGGAGCAGCAGGAGCGTGCGCCCCGGCTTGCTGTGGCTGCTGGTCGGTCGGGCCACTGGTCGTCAGTTCTTTCGGATAGGGGTTGGTGGCTGAGCCTTCTCAGGACTTCTTGGAGTCCTCACCGTCGGCGGTGCCGCTCTCACCGGTGACGGTGTCATCGCTCTCATCCGCGGCGGGCTCGTCGGCCACCGGCTCACCCGGCGTCACGACGCGGCCGATGGCGGCCTTGACCCAGCGGGTCTCGATGCCGGGGGCCACCTCAAGGACGACGTCCTCGTTGTCCACCACGACGACCGTGGCGAACAGACCGGTGGTCGTCATCACGCGGGTGCCGGGCGTCAAGGAGTTCTGCATCTTGATCGCCTCCTGCTGGCGCTTGCGCTGCGGGCGGATCAGCAGGAAGTAGAACACCACCACCAGAAGGATCAGCGGCAGGATGCTTCCGAGTTGTCCCATGTCCATCAGGGGCGACCTTCCATCTCGTACAAAGAAGTTTGACACCGGCCTCGCGCCGGAAATTCCGTGCGTTGCTTCGGGCCGCGCCGCTCAGCCCGTCAGCCTACACAGCCAGCCAAGCCACGGAGTGTAGGCGGTTGTTGCGAAACGCGGCAACGAAGCAGCGTTTCGGCGCGCGGGGAAGTTCCCAATTTGAAACGGTTGCAACCGTTCTGTAATCAGTCGAGAGATGTCGCTCCGAATGCATGTGGTGGGGGGGTCATGCCTAGGTGCGTCCAGGCGGCGGCGGTGGCCACACGGCCGCGCGGCGTGCGCGCGAGCAGCCCCTGGCGCACCAGGAACGGCTCGGCCACCACCTCCACGGTCTCCGGCTCCTCGCCCACGGCCACGGCCAGCGTCGACAGCCCGACAGGCCCGCCGCCGAACTTGCGCAGCAGCGCGCCCAGCACCGCCCGGTCGAGCCGGTCGAGCCCTTCGGCATCGACTTCGTAAAGATTGAGCGCCGCCGCCGCGATCTCCCGGTCGATGACCCCGCCGGCGCGCACGTCGGCGAAGTCGCGCACCCGGCGCAGCAGCCGGTTGGCGATGCGGGGCGTGCCGCGCGAGCGGCCGGCGATCTCGCGGGCACCCTCCTCCGGCAGGTCGACGCCCAGCAGCCCGGCCGAGCGGTGCAGCACCAGCTCCAGCTCCGCGGGCTCGTAGAAGTCCATGTGCGCGGTGAAGCCGAACCTGTCACGCAGCGGCGCGGGCAGCAGCCCCGCCCGCGTGGTGGCGCCGACCAGCGTGAACGGCGCGATCTCCAGCGGGATCGCGGTCGCGCCCGGCCCCTTGCCGACGACGATGTCGACCCGGAAGTCCTCCATCGCCAGGTAGAGCATCTCCTCGGCGGGCCTGGCCATCCGGTGGATCTCGTCGATGAACAGCACCTCGCCCTCGGCCAGCGTCGACAGGATCGCCGCCAGGTCGCCGGCCCGCTCCAGCGCCGGGCCCGAGGTGATGCGCAGCGGGGCGCCCAGCTCCGCCGCGATGATCATGGCGAGCGTCGTCTTGCCGAGCCCCGGCGAGCCGCTCATCAGCACGTGGTCGGGCGGGCGCTGCCGGCGCAGCGCGCTCTCCAGCACCAGCGACAGCTGCTCCCTGACCCGGGACTGGCCGATGAACTCCGCCAGCCGCTTGGGCCGCAGCGCGGCCTCGATCTGCAGCTCGTCGCCGCCGGCGTCGGGCGACACCAGCTCCCGTTCGAAACTCACGTCTCACCCGCCTCCCGCGTCGCCCTCCAGCATCCCACCGCGCCGGGACCGCCCGCGCCACCGGGCTTCATCGCACGCTCAGCGCGCGCAGCGCCGACTTGAGCAGCGCGGCCACCTGCGGGGTGCGCCCGGCTGCCACCTCGGCGTCGGCCTCGGGCTCCACCGCGGCGACGGCCTCGTCGGCGTCGCGCGCCGAATAGCCCAGCCCGACCAGGCCCGAGTGCACCTGGTCGCGCCACAGCGCCACGCGCCGCTCGCCGCGGATCGCCGCGTTGACGGCCTCCTCCGGGGTGCCGAGACGGTCCTTGAGCTCCAGCACGATCCGCTGCGCGCCCTTCTGCCCGATGCCCGGGACCTGCGTGAGCGCCTTGAGATCGGCGGCGGCCACGGCGACCCGCAGCGCGTTGGGCGTGTGGACGGCGAGCATCGCCAGCGCCAGCTTGGGCCCGACGCCGCTGGCCGTCTGCAGCAGCTCGAACACGACGCGCTCGTCGTCGGTCGCGAACCCGTACAGCGTCAGCGACTCCTCACGCACCACCAGCGAGGTGGCCAGCCGGGCCTCCTCGCCCAGGCGGAGCGTGGCGAGCGTGCCGGGGGTGCAGTGGGTCAGGATGCCGACGCCGCCGACCTCGATGACCGCCCCGTCGGGGGCGATCGCGGCCACCCGGCCGGCCACCGACGCGATCACGACGCACTCCCTTCGCCACGCCCACCGGACCGCCGCGCCACGACGGGCTGTCCGGGCTGTACGGACTGTACGGGTTGGTCCGGCTGTACGGATTGTCCAGACTGTACGGGCTTCGCGGGCTCTACGGGTTGGCCTGGCTGCACGTGCTTCCCGGGCTCTACGGGTTGGCCCGGCTGCACGGGTGGGCCGGACTGCCGGGGCGCGGCGAACTCCCGTGTCGCGGCGGGCTCCCGCGCTGGGACGGACTGCCGCGTTGGGGCGGGCTCCGGCGTCGGGGCGGACTGCCGGGGCCGTACGGGCTGCCGTGCCGGGGCGGGCTGGGCGGTGGTGCGGCGGCGGGCGGTGGCCAGGGCCTCGGCCAGGCGGTGCTGCGGGCCGCCGCGCCACACGTGGCAGATGGCCAGCGCCAGCGCGTCGGCCGCGTCGGCGGGCTTGGGCATCTCCTTGAGACGCAGCAGCCGCGTCACCATGGCGCCGATCTGCTTCTTGTCGGCCGTGCCGCTCCCGGTGATGGCGGCCTTGACCTCGGAGGGCGTGTGCAGCGCCACTGGGAGGCCGCGCCGGGCGGCGCACAGCACCGCGATGCCGGCGGCCTGGGCGGTGCCCATCACGGTGCGCACGTTGTGCTGGCTGAAGACGCGCTCCACGGCGACCGCGTCGGGGCGTACGTCGTCGAGCCAGCTCTCGATCCCCGCCTCGATGCCCACCAGGCGCGTGCCCAGCTCCTCGTCGGCGCCCGTGCGGATCACCCCGACGGCGACCAGCCCGAGCGGCGCGCCGGGGCGGCCCTCGACGGCCCCGATGCCGCACCGGGTCAGCCCCGGATCGACGCCCAACACCCGCACCGGTCTGCCTCCGTTCGCCGAACACCTGTTCGGCACGAGACTCTACCCCGGCGGGCCCGGTCGCGCACCGGGAAACGCCCGCCGGAAGCAGCCGGCCCACCGAACTGGCGTCCGCCCGTGGCAATCGGGAGTGGCCGACCCGGAGCGGCCGAGCCCCCGGGGTGGGCGGGCCGCTCGGGTGGGCGAGCCCCTCGGGGTGGAGCGAACCCCTTCGGGCGGACGAACCCCTCCGGGCGGGCAGCCCTGGGGTGGGCGAGCCCCTCGGCGTGGGCAAGCTCCTCGGAATGGAGCGAACCCCCCCCGGGCGGGCAAATTCCTGAGGTGGGCGGGCTCCTCGGGCGGGCGAGCCCTCCGGGCGGGCGGGCCCCTCCGGGTGGACAAGCCGGGCCAGGGGGCCTGGCTGGGCGCGGTGGGCGGGTCAGAAGTAGTCGAGCATGTACGGCTTGGCGGCGAAGACGGTGTCGAGCACCTCGTCGTGGCGTTCGTCGCCGGACATCAGGCCGCTGCGGCGCAGCGTGGCGGCCGGGACGCCGGAGTAGAGGGCGGACAGGGCGTTGATCCCGAGCAGCGGGACGCCGTCCCCGGGGTCGCGGTCGAGCCGGGTGGCCGCGCCGGAGCCGCCGGAGAACTCCAGCTGCCAGACGCCGGAGTTGGCCGGGCGCAGCGGGTCGTCCACCCGCACCACGACGGCCGCCGACACGCCCGCCGGGTAGCCCCGCCGCTCGATCGCGGCGGCCAGGTCGAGCACCCGGAACATCCACCGGGTCTGCTCGACCGTCTCCTTGCCGCGCTCGCGCAGCAGCCACAGCACCGGGTCGTCGGGGGCGACGGTGGCGACCACGCGCTTGGCGATCGAGGAGGCGGTGCCCACCAGCGACCACAGGGCGGCGGCGGTGTCGGCGGAGCCGGCCACGAGGTTGTCGACCTCCATGTCGCCGCCGCTCCAGCGGTAGACGAGGAAGCCGTCGGCGGCCAGGTAGAGGAAGTCGTCCTCCTCGGCGAGCCACTGCCGCCAGATCGTCTCGTCCCAGGAGATGGGGCCGCTGGAGCGGGCGGCGCCGTGCACCCGGTGCAGGACCGAGATCACCTCGGCCGCGTCGTCGGGGCCCATGCGGCGCAGCTTGACCTGCTGCGACGGCGCGAGGACGCGCAGATCCTCGGCGCGCAGCGTCACGATGTGCCGCGCCCCGGCGTGCTCGAAGCCGAGCTTGCGGTAGATCGGCGTCGTGGCCGGGTAGAGGGCGGCCACGGCGTCGCCGAGCGCGACGGCGCGGTCCAGGGCCGCGCGCATGATCATGGTGCCCAGGCCGCGGCCCCGGTCCTCCGGGCTGACCGTGACGCTGGCGACCCCCGCCAGCGACTGCGGCCTGCCGTGCCACCACTGGGTGAACGGTCTCAGCCGGGTGGTGGCGGTCAGCCGGTCGCCGTCGAAGGCGCCGAGGTAGCGGCCTTCGGGCAGGCCGGGCAGCACGGTCGCGCGCCAGCTCCGCACGTCGGCGGCGGACAGCAGCCCGAAGGAGCGCTTACGGATGTCGAGGGCGGCGTCCAGGTCGTCGGCCGTCAGGTCACGGATCTCCACAGTGCCCCAACCTACGCAGCCGGGGCACTCCCCCGCGAACGGGTTTCGCGGCCGGTGGTGACGGCCAGCCGGTCCAGGTAGAGCAGTTGCGCGGCGACGGCGGCGGCCAGCATGAGCACGACGACGACCAGCGGGGTGGCGAGCCCGGCCGGGGCCGGTCCGCCGGCGAACTGGGACAGCGCCATCGCCTGGACTGCCGGGGCGGTGGCCAGGCCCGGATCCTGGACCGCCAGGAGGGGCCACAGCAGGTCCTGGGCGTTCACGAACGTGACGGCCAGCACCAGGATGCCCGCCATGGGCAGCGAGGGCAGCAGGACGCCGCTGAGGAAGTCGCGCTCGTTCGCGGCGGCCAGGCCCTTGCACAGCAGCGTCAGCACGAGCAGCGCGGGCACGCTGACGAGCAGCGGCGGGATCAGCGCGACGAACGTGTCGATGAGGCCGAGGCCGCGCAGGGTGTTCCAGTTGGCGATGCTGAGCGGGCCGTCGCCGACGAACAGCCACGGCGCGAACGGCAGCAGCAGCCACTCGCTGCCCCGGCCGAGCGGCCGCAGCCCGCCGATGCCGAGCGCGGCCAGGTACGCCACGCCGACCGACACCACGGCGCCCACCAGTGCGGGCACCCACGTGTTGAGGTGCGTGCGCAGCCCCGGCGGCAGCCCGCGCTCCTCCCCGGGCTCGAACAGCGCCGCCACCCACGGCCACGTCAGCCAGAGCGCCACGGCGGTGACGACGACCAGCGCCGCCACGCCCACGGCCACCGCCGCCGGCGACGCCCGCCGCTCCCCCGCCCCGGGCCCGGACGCCTCGACACCGTACGGGAACGGGCGGCTGCCGGGCGCGGAAGGCCCACCGGGGAAGCCGCCGCCGGGAGCGGACGCCCCACCGCCAGGCGTGAAGAACCCGCCCCCGGCCGCGTGCCCTGCGGGAGCGGAGGCGTCCCCCTGGCCGGCGCCGGGCGCGTACCCGAAGGAGGGGACGTTCCCCGGCCCGCCGCCGGGCGCGTATCCGGCGGAGGGGGCGCTTCCCGGCCCGCCGCCAGGCGCGTGCCCGGCGGCCGTAGGGGTGTCCCCCGGGCGGGGGGCGGGTGCGTACGCGGAGGGCGGGACGGTGCTCGGGGTCTTCCCGAGCCCGAGCCCCTGCCCGGCGGCGGCCGAGGCGGGGCTGAGGGGACGGCGGGGGGTGAGGGTGATGCGCAGGCCGCTCGCGGCGGCGATGACGGCGGCGACGACGCCCAGGACGCCGAGCAGGACGCCCAGGACGGTGGCGACGGAGGCGCCGAGGCCGAGCCGGATGGTCTTGAAGGCGAAGGTGTGCTGCAGCAGCGCGAGCGTCTGGGTCGAGTCGAGCGGCCCGCCCTGCGTGAGGGTGAGGCTCATCGTGAACGTCTGCAGCCCGGCGGCGACGGCGGCGAGCGCGACCAGGGCGCCGACGACGAGCATCGAGCGGGTCACGGTCCCGCCGCGCAGCGCGGGCAGGAACGCCATCACGGCGAGCGCGCACACGACGCCGAACATGGCCGCCGCGAAGATCAGCCGGAAGGCCCCGGGGGCGGTGTCCGGCCGGGACAGCTCGCGGGCCACGGCGGTCAGGCCGCCGGTGCGCGGGTCGAGGCCGCGCAGCCAGGAGGCGGCCACCGCCACCGGCGAGAACGTCACGAGGGCCAGCGACAGCGCGACGCGCCCGGCGCGCCGGGGCCAGGTGCCGGCCCGGTCCAGGGCGAGCGCCAGCAGCGGGGCGACCACGAGCGCCACGAGGAGCGGCATGAGCGTGATCGACAGGGTGAAGCCCAGGGCCGGCCAGAACGGGCCTTCGGCGTCGAGGGCCGTGCCGTAGTTCTCCAGTCCGACGAACGTGCTGGGCCCGGTGAGCCCGCCCCTCTCGAAGCTGAAGGCGATCGTCTGCACGGTGGGCAGGACCAGCGTGATCAGCATGCCGATGACGGCGGGCATGAGGAGCAGCCAGCCCAGTGCGCGCGGCGGGGGTTCGGTGGCGGTGCGGGAGGTCACGACGCCCGACCTTACGCCGACTCGCGGCGGCGCGGCTACGCGACGGGCGAATGTCACAGCGCCCGCCGGCCCCCGCGCGGGGCGGGGGCGCGCGTCAGGCGTCGAGCTTCTCCATGACCTCGTCGGAGACGTCGAAGTTGGCGAAGACGTTCTGCACGTCGTCGCTGTCCTCCAGCGCCTCGATGAGGCGGAAGACCTTCTTGGCGCCCTCCTCGTCGAGGGGCACGCTCATCGTCGGCAGGAAGCTCGACTCGGCCGAGTCGTAGTCGATCCCGGCCTCCTGGAGCGCCTTGCGGACGGGGACGAGGTCACCGGCCTCGGAGACGACCTCGAAGGAGTCGCCGAGGTCGTTGACCTCCTCGGCGCCCGCCTCCAGCACGGCCATGAGGACGGTGTCCTCGTCGAGACCGTTCTTGGGGACGAGCACGACGCCCTTGCGGTTGAACATGTAGGACACCGAGCCGGGGTCGGCCAGGGAGCCGCCGTTGCGGGTGAGCGCGACGCGCACCTCGGAGGCGGCGCGGTTGCGGTTGTCGGTGAGGCACTCGATGAGCACCGCGACGCCGCCGGGCGCGTAGCCCTCGTACATGATGGTCTGCCAGTCGGCGCCGCCCGCCTCCAGGCCGCCGCCGCGCTTGCGGGCCCGTTCGATGTTGTCGTTGGGCACCGAGTTCTTCTTCGCCTTGAAGATGGCGTCGAAGAGCGTCGGGTTGGCGTCCGGGTCAGGGCCGCCGGTCCTGGCCGCCACCTCGATGTTCTTGATGAGCTTGGCGAACAGCTTGCCGCGCTTGGCGTCGAGTGCGGCCTTCTTGTGCTTCGTCGTCGCCCATTTGGAGTGGCCGGACATCGGCTACTAGTCCCTCACTGTCGATACAACCATGTCTACGAAATACCGGTGCACGCGCGTGTCACCCGTGAGCTCCGGGTGGAACGAGGTCGCGAGCAGCGATCCTTGCCGGACCGCGACGATCCTATCCCCAGGCTCGGCCCTGCCCAGCACTGTGACGCCCGATCCGACGGATTCGACCCACGGCGCGCGGATGAAGATGGCGTGCACGGGCTCGCCCGCGAAGTCGAGATCGGCCTCGAAGGAGTCGACCTGGCGGCCGAAGGCGTTGCGGCGCACGACCATGTCGATGCCGCCGAACGTCTGCTGACCGGCGATGCCGTCCTCGATGCGGTCGGCCAGCATGATCATGCCGGCGCAGGAGCCGTAGGCGGGCATGCCGGACTTGATCCGCAGGCGCAGGGGTTCGAGCAGGTCGAAGGTGTCGGCGAGCTTCCAGATGGTGGTCGACTCGCCGCCGGGGATGACGAGCGCGTCGACGGCGTCGAGCTCGGCGGGCCGGCGCACGGTGGTGGCCGTCGCGCCCGCTTCCTGGAGCATGCGCACGTGCTCGCGCACGTCTCCTTGCAGGGCGAGTACACCGATCGAGGGCACGTTCTTCCTTCCGCCTGATGAGCCGACACCGCTTTCAACGTCACGGGCCCCGGACATCTTCCTACACGACGGCGGGGACGAGCGCGCCGAGGTGGTGCCTGCGGGTGAACAGCACGGCCATGCCCACGCCGCAGCACAGCGCGCCGAGCAGGTACGGGACGGGCGTGCCGAGGTCCTCGCCGAGCTTGGTGGCGAGGTACGGGGCCAGGGCGCCGCCCATCCAGCGGACGAAGTTGTAGCCGGCGGAGGCGACGGGCCGGGGCGCGTCGGAGACCTCCATGGCCGATTCGGTGAAGACGGTGTTGCAGAGCCCGATCGGGACGCCGGTCAGCACGGTGAAGGCGACGATCCCGGCGTGCTGACCGGCCGAGGCGGTGACGGCGATGCCGATCTGGCCCACGGCCAGCAGCGCGAGCGCCAGGTGGAGCACGCCGACCGGGCCGAGGCGGCGGCGCAGCGCGGGCGCGCCGAGCACCGAGGCGAGGGCGACGCAGACGCCCCAGCCGAAGAAGACGGCGCCGATGCCGTACGGGCTCATGCCGAGGATGAACGGGGTGAAGGCGAGCACGGTGAAGAAGGCGAAGTTGTAGAACAGCGCGGTGAAGGCGGTGGTGGACAGGCCGCCGTGGGCGAGGGCGCGCAGCGGGGCGCTCAGCCGGGTCCGGGTGGCGGGCGGCGGGGTGGCCTTGAGCAGGGTGAGGATGAGCAGGAATCCGGCGGCCATGAGGGTGGCGGTGCCGAAGAAGGGGGCGCGCCAGTTCCAGTCGCCGAGCAGCGCCCCGGCCAGCGGGCCGAGGGAGATGCCCAGGCCGAGCGCGGCCTCGTACAGGATGACGGCCGATTCGGCGCCGCCGGTGGCGGCGCCGACGATGACGGCCAGGGCGGTGGCGACGAACAGGGCGTTGCCCAGGCCCCAGCCGGCGCGGAAGCCGACGAGCTCGGCGACGCTGCCGGAGGTGCCGGCCAGGGCGGCGAACACGACGACGAGGGCGAGGCCGGCGAGCAGCGTGCGCTTGCCGCCGATGCGGCTGGAGACCCAGCCGGTGACGAGCATGGCGACGGCGGTCACCAGGAAGTAGCTGGTGAACAGCAGCGACACCTGGCTCGGGGTGGCGTCGAGGCCCTGGGCGATGGCGGGCAGGATGGGGTCGACCAGCCCGATGCCCATGAAGGCGACGACCGCGGCGAACGCGGTGGCCCACACGGACATCGGCTGGCGGAGGATTCCGCCGGACAAATGATGCTCCTTACCGATTTTTCCTGCCGAACTTCGCGAGCACCGGGAGGGCGGCGGCGAGCGTGTCGCGTTCGTCGCCGGTGAGCCCGGCCAGTTCCTCCGCGATGGCGGCGATCCTGGCGCGGCGCACGGCGAGCAGGCGTTCGCGGCCCTCGCCGGTGAGCTCGACGGTCCTGACGCGGGCGTCGGCCGGGTCGGCGCCCCGGGCCACGAGGCCGGCCTCCTCCAGCCGGTTGATCTGCACGCTCATGGTCGGCAGCTGCACGGCGTGCTCCTCGGCCAGCTCCGTCATGCGGCGCGGGCCGGGCTCCAGCGAGCCGAGCACGGCGTACTGCTGGCTGGTGACCGGCTGGCCCGCAGCACTGCGCCGCAGGAGCAGCACCAGGTGGCGCAGCACGGTGGAGACCTGTTCGGCGAGCGCGAGTTCGGCGTCCTTCATACTTAGCCAGTCTAAGTTAGCCAAGCTAAGTATGACAAACGAAAGAAGGCGGCACGAAGGCCGCCTTCTTCTCCCCTACGGGCGTTCGGTCTCCAGGCGGACCGTCTCCTCGGCGGTCATCGTGCGGCTGCGCAGCGCCGGGTCGAGCGGGCGCAGGTAGGTCTGCTGCACGCCGGGCACCCGGTCCTCGACCACGTACGTGGCCCGCGTGTACGCCTCCGCGCCGGCCTCGCGCACCTGCGGGAGCACCTTGAAGTCGGCGGTGAGCAGGTCGCGCTCGATGCGCGTCAGCACGTAGCCGCGCTGGTTGTTGTAGAACTTCAGGTGCGGGTTGATCTTCAGGAACGGGTGCGCCGCCGGGTCGGAGTCGGCGCCGTCGCCGCCCGTGGAGATCGAGCTGGCCACCAGCTCCGAGCCGACCGACGGGCCCGTCGGGTCGTCGTAGTCGAGCTTGAGGTCGCTGGCCCAGTGCGCGTGCACGTCGCCGGTCAGCACCACCGGGTTGCGCACCCCGGCGTCGATCCAGCCCTGGGTGATGCGGCGACGCGAGGCCACGTAGCCGTCCCAGGCGTCCTGGCTGGTGATCTTGGCGGGTCCGGCGTTGTTGTCACGCTGGGCGAAGAACACCTGCTGGCCGAGGATGTCCCACTGGGCGCGCGAGTGGCGGAGGCCGTCGAGCAGCCACGCCTCCTGCTCGGCCCCGGTGATCGAGCGGGCCGGGTCGACGGCGGCCGGGCAGTCGCGGTAGCCGTCGCCGCAGCCCTGGTCGTCGCGGTACTGGCGGGTGTCGAGCATGTGGAAGGTGGCCATCCGGCCCCACCGGACGCGCCGGTAGAGCTGCATGTCGATGCCGCGCGGCACGGACCTGCGGCGCAGCGGCATGTTCTCGCAGTAGGCGCGGAAGGCGGCCTCGCGCCGGGACAGGAAGCCCGGCTGCGGGATCTCCGGCTTCTCCGGCACCTCGTCGGCCCAGTTGTTGTCCAGCTCGTGGTCGTCCCACACGACCAGCCACGGCGAGGCGGCGTGCGCGGCCTGCAGGTCGGGGTCGGCCTTGTACTGGGCGTGCCGCTGCCGGTAGCCGGCCAGCGTCTCGGTCTCGGGGCCCTCGTGGTGGCGCACGTTGCCGCCGGGGCTGTTGTACGTCTCCCGCTTGTACTCGTACTGGTAGTCGCCCAGGTGCAGGACGATGTCGGGGCGGTCCTCGGCCATGCGGCGGTAGGAGGTGAAGTAGCCGTGCTCGTACTGGGCGCAGGAGGCGAACGCCATCGTGAGCGCGCCGCCGTACGACAGCGGGTGCGGCGCGGTCAGCGCCCGGCCGACGGGCGAGACGTACGGGCCGACACGGAAGCGGTACCAGTATTCGCGGCCGGAGCTGAGGTGGCCCACCTCGACGTGCACGCTGTGCCCCCATTCGGGCGCGGCCACGGCCACGCCGGCGCGCACGAGGCGGCGGCAGCGCTCGTCGGCGTACACCTGCCACAGCACCGGGAAGGGGCGGTTCGGCATGCCGCCCATGCCGTCCTCGGCCAGCGGCTCCTGGGCGAGCCGGGTCCACAGCACGAAGCCGTCGTGGTCGGGGTCGCCCGAGGCGACGCCGAGCGTGAAGGGGTCGGTGCGCAGGCCGCGCGAGGCGAGGGACTGGGCGGACTCGGCGGCGGGATCGGGCACGGGGTCAGGCACGGGATCGGGCTGGGCGTGGGCGGCGCCGGCGGGAACGGCCGCCGCGGCGCCCGCCGCCAGTCCGGTGACGAGGAAGTGCCGTCGGTTGAGCTCGGGCATGGCTGCTCCTTGAGACGATCAAGGCCGGGGACGAGCGTAGCCTGACTCAGGATCATGACTCATGAGTGAACGCCATGCGACACGTAAAAGGCGACATCCTTCGCGGATGCCGCCTTTTACGGAAGTTTTCGCCCTACCAGCCGCGCTCGGCGAGCCGGTGCGGCTGCGGGATCTCGTCCACGTTGATGCCGACCATGGCCTCGCCCAGACCGCGCGACACCTTGGCGATGACGTCCGGGTCGTCGTAGAAGGTGGTCGCCTTGACGATCGCCGCGGCGCGCTTGGCCGGGTCGCCCGACTTGAAGATGCCCGAGCCGACGAACACGCCCTCGGCGCCGAGCTGCATCATCATCGCGGCGTCGGCCGGGGTGGCGATGCCGCCCGCGGTGAACAGCACGACCGGCAGCTTGCCCGTCCTGGCCACCTCGGCGACCAGCTCGTACGGGGCCTGCAGCTCCTTGGCCGCCACGTACAGCTCGTCCTCGGGCAGCGTGGTCAGCCGCTTGATCTCGGCGCGGATCGTGCGCATGTGGGTGACGGCGTTGGAGACGTCGCCGGTGCCGGCCTCGCCCTTGGAGCGGATCATGGCCGCGCCCTCGGTGATGCGGCGCAGCGCCTCGCCCAGGTTGGTCGCGCCGCACACGAACGGCACGGTGAACTGCCACTTGTCGATGTGGTTGGCGTAGTCGGCCGGGGTGAGCACCTCGGACTCGTCGACGTAGTCGACGCCCAGCGCCTGGAGCACGCGGGCCTCGACGAAGTGGCCGATGCGGGCCTTGGCCATGACGGGGATCGACACGGCGGCGATGATGCCGTCGATCATGTCGGGGTCGCTCATCCGCGAGACGCCGCCCTGCGCGCGGATGTCGGCGGGCACCCGCTCCAGGGCCATGACGGCGACCGCTCCGGCGTCCTCGGCGATCTTGGCCTGCTCAGGGGTGACGACGTCCATGATGACGCCGCCCTTGAGCATCTCGGCCATGCCGCGCTTCACACGGGCGGTGCCGGTCTCGGGGCCGGCGGTCTTCTGGGCTTCGGGCGTGCTGCTGGACACGGTCATCCTCACGAGGCTCTGGGGGGCAACGGTAAGTTATCAAACCCATGGTAGGTCCTGATGTGGCACTTCCCCGCCTGCCACGATGTCAGCTTCGGCGGGGAGTTTTGTACGTCAAGGAGTCACAGGCTTGCGGCTGGCGAGCGCCACCCAGACCTGCCCGGGCGCGAAGTTCATCGGCTCGCCGCTCTGAGTGGTGAACGTCGTGCCGCCGTCCTCCGATTCCCGCTCCCACTTCGCCTTGTACGCCTTGCCGTCCCGCAGCACGATCGCCGAGCCCTTGCCGGTGGTGTGCACCAGCGGCGTGTAGCTCTGGTTGCTGTCGTGGAACTGCGAGCGCTCGGTCTTGGTGTACTGGATGACGATCGTCGGGGCGCCGAGCTGGCCGCCCTCGGCCGCCATGTCCTTCTTGCCGTCCTGCCAGATCAGCCACTGCTTCTTGGCCTCCGACCAGGCGAACGTGAAGCGGGCCGCGGGCCACCTGACCGTGTAGGACTTGCGCTCGACGCCGCCCTCGGCGGGCGGGTCGCCGAAGGTGAAGCCGACGTCCTTGGCCTTGCTCGCCTTCGGCGCGGCGGCCAGCAGCTTCTTGGTGTGGGCGAACAGGTTGTAGGGGGCGAAGCGGCCGGGCTGGCGGAAGTACGCGCCGGGCACCCGGCTGTCGGAGACGTCGAACAGCGACGCCTCGGCGATGAACGGCAGCATCTTGGTCTGCGCGCCCGAGTAGGAGAACGCGGGCTTGCCGAACATGGGCGCGATGTGCAGGTCGGAGATGCGGGCGCTGCGGACCGGGCCGACCTTGGCCGGGATCTTGGACGAGAAGATCGCCATGAGCCGCGTCAGGCCCGCCTCGACCTGCTCGATGTAGACGATGTCCGCGCTCTTGAGCCCCATCTGGGGCTTGCCCGCGGCGGTGTTCTCGATCTTGACGGCGACCACCGGCTTGGCCCCGCCCGTCATCGGCAGGCCCGTGAACGGGTGCAGGTTCTCCGGCGTCGGCTCCTCGGCCGGCGCCTGCGACGTGGCGGCCTGCGGCACGTTGCCGGGCGCGGGCTCCTCCGACGAGCAGGCCGCCAGCGGGAGAAGGACGGCCGCTCCGGCCAGCGTCACCGTGATCATCCGGGGTAGCCGCACCTGAAATCTCCTCCGCTCTTGCCTGAAACGGAAGGAAGCTTACCGGTCTACCCAAAATCGGGTCATTCAGTTGCCATCGCTGCCGGCGGATCGTCGTCGATCTCGAAGAAGCCGGGGTACTCGGTGTGCCCGGCCAGCCGCAGCGTGCGCGCCAGCCAGCGGCGCTGCGCCGTGCGCGTCACCCCGACCGCGTTGTTGTAGAAGCGGCGCGAGTAGACGACCTTGGCCACGGCCGCGTCGAGCTCCTCCAGCAGGTCCTCGCCGCCGGGCGCCTCGGCCAGCTTCTCCCGGAAGCGCTCCTGGTCGACCGCCGCCCGCAGCGCCCGCGACAGGTCGCTCTCGGCGTGCTCGCGCTCCTCCGGCCCGGCCGTCCTGGCCTCGTGCGCCGCCGCCGCCAGCACCAGCGACGTCGCCGGGTCGAGCAGCCGCGAGCCGGCCAGCTCCAGCACCACCGCCCGCCGCCGCGTCAGCGCCGCCTCCAGCGCCTCGCGGGCCAGCTCCAGCCGGATGTGCAGCCGGTCCAGGCGGCCCGCCCGCCAGGAGATGTAGACCGCCGTGAGCACCACGACGATGCCCACGATCAGCACGATCATGGTGGATGTCACAGGTCTTCCTCCACCCGGCCCGCCCCGCCGGCCGTCACCGTCTCGTACACCCGCACCACGTCACGCGCCACCGTCGACCAGTCGTACTTCATGACCGCGACCAGCGCCTCCTCCGCCAGCTTGGCCCGCCGTTCCGGCGCGTCGAGCAGCGCGGCCGCCTCCCGCGCGAGCGAGGCCGCGTCGCCGTTGGCGAACAGCGCGCCCGCCTGCCCCTCGCCGAGCACCCGCCGGAACGCCGGGATGTCGCTGGCCAGCACCGTCGCCCCGGACGCCATCGCCTCGGCCAGCACGATCCCGAAGCTCTCGCCGCGCGTGTTGGGCGCGCAGAACACGTCGACCGAATGGTAGGCGCGGATCTTGTCGGCCTCGCTCACCATGCCCAGCACCGTCACCCGGTCGCGGAACGCCTTCGGCACCTTGTCGTAGACGTCCTTGGCGTCGCCCGGCCCGGCGATCAGCAGCTTCAGCTCCGGCCGCTCGGCCGCCAGCAGCTTGAACGCCTCCAGCAGGATCGGCAGCCCCTTGCGCTCCTCGTCCATCCGCCCCAGGAACCCGATCGTCGCCCCGTCGGGCCCCCACCCGTCGAGCGGCTCCGCCTCGGTGTAGCGGCCGACGGTCACCCCGTTGGGGATCAGCACCGTGTCGCCGCCGAACTGCTCCACCAGGCTCTTGCGGGCCGCGTCGGAGACCGCGATGCGCCCGCTCAGCTTCTCCAGCGCGCTGCGCAGCAGCGGCTCGGCCACCGCGATCGCCCGCGAGCGGGTGAAGGAGGCGTGGAACGTCGCCACGATCGGCCCCCTGGCCGCCCAGCAGGCCAGCACGCCCAGGCTGGGGATCAGCGGCTCGTGGATGTGCAGCACGTCGAAGTCGCCGGTGCGCACCCAGCGCCGCACCCGCGCCGCCGAGATGAACCCGAACGACATCCGCGCCACCGACCCGTTGTAGGGCACCGGCACCGCCCGGCCCGCGCCCGTCACGTACGGCGGGAGCTCGTCGTCGTCACTGGCCGGCGCGATCACCGACACCTCGTGCCCCTGCGCCATCAGCGCCTGCGCCAGGTCGTCGACGTGCTGCTTGACCCCGCCGGGCACGTCCCACGAATACGGGCACACGATCCCGACCCTCATGGTCGCAGGTCCTCCAGCCAGAGCCGCTGCAGCATGTGCCAGTCCTCCGGATGCTCGGCGATGCCCTTCTCGAACACCGCGGCCAGGCTCTGCGCCACCGCCGCCACCTTCTCCTTGCGGCTGCCCTCGGCCGGGACCGGGATCTCCTCGTGGATGTGGATGCGCCAGTCGTCGCCCTCGAACGACAGGATCGCCGGCAGCAGCGCCGCGCCCGTCTGCACCGCCAGCAGCGGCGGCCCGGCCGGCATCTTCGTCGTCGCGCCGAAGAACTCCACCTCGACGCCGCTCTTGGTCAGGTCGCGCTCGGCCGGCAGGCACACCACGCCGCCCTTGCGCACCCGGGTGGCCAGCGTGCCGAAGTTGTGGCCGTCGCCGCCGGTGAGCGGCAGCACCTCCATGCCCAGGCCCTCGCGGAAGCGCACGTAGCGGCGGAACAGCGACTCCGGCCGCAGCCGCTCGGCGACCGTGGTGAACGGGTGGCCGACCGCCACCAGCCAGGCGCCCGCCTGGTCCCAGTTGCCCATGTGCGGCAGCGCCAGCACCACGCCGCGCCCGGCCGCCACCGTGTCGTGCACGTGCTCGGCGCCGACCGTGTGGCTGCGCCGCACGATCTCCTCCGTCGTCATCGACGGCAGCCGGAAGATCTCGTGGAAGTAGCGGAAGTAGGAGCGCATCCCGGCCCGGGTCAGCTCCCGCAGCTCCGCGCTGCCGGGCGCGAGCCCGGTCACCCTGGCCAGGTTGGACTCCAGCCGGCGCACCGACCGGCCGCCCCTGGCCCACACCCGGTCGGCCAGGAACCGGAACACCGCCGCCGTGGGCCGCTCGGGCAGCAGCGGGACCACGGTCCAGCCCGCCGCGAACCCCGCGGCCACGACTCGATCGGTGAAAGACGGCTTGCCGCTCATCGCTCCCTCGTCTGCCGGTAGACGTGAACCACGCGCTGTACCACGGTGACGGCACTGGCCGCCGCGAGCAACCACATGCCGGCCTCCAGCACGTAGGGCACCCCCAGCCCGGAGAAGCAGGTCGCCACCAGCGCGACCACGAGCCGCTCCGGCCGCTCGGCCAGCCCCACGTCGCAGGTCAGCCCGAGCCCCTCGGCCCGCGCCTTCGCATAGGACACCAGCGCCCCCGCCACCAGGCAGAACAGCGTCACCGCCGCCATCAGCGCGTCGCCGGTGGAGATGAAGTAGAGGATCAGCCCGGCGAAGATCGCCGCGTCGGCGACCCGGTCGAGCGTGGAGTCGAGGAAGGCCCCCCAGGTGCTGCCCCCTCCCCCGCCCAGCCGCGCCACCACGCCGTCGAGCAGGTCGAACAGCACGAACACGGTGATCACCAGGGCGCCCGCGGTGAGCAGGCCCAGGGGGAAGAACAGCAGGGCGGACACGACAGTGCCGAGGGTGCCGATCGCCGTGACGGCGTCGGGGCCGATCCCGCGGCGGACCAGGGCCCTGCCCAGCGGGGTGAGTATCCGGGTCATGGCCGGGCGCAGGAGTTTCAGCATCGCGCTGTCGATCGTAGGCCATCCTGAGGGCGGCGACTTTCTTTGCCCTGCCCCCCTTGTGATATTCGCCACAGGGGTATTTGGTGAACACACCGCGTCCATGCGGTTGCCAGAACCCCTCCGCGCGGGCGCGGCGTTGGCACGCACCGACGACGCGGGAGGCGAAGTGGCGGACAAGAACGCGAACGCGGCCATGGGAGCCGCGGGCAGGGCACCAGCGGCCGACAAGGCGGACGCGATACGCAATGTCGTCCTGGTCGGCCACTCCGGATCGGGCAAGACGACCCTCGTCGAGCAGCTTCTGGCCGCCACCGGCACCATCCAGCGGGCCGGCCGCGTGGAGGACGGCAACACCGTCAGCGACTTCGACGAGGTCGAGGTGCGCCAGCAGCGCTCGGTCAACCTGGCCCTGGCCCCGCTGACGCACAACGGCATCAAGATCAACCTGCTCGACACCCCCGGCTACGCCGACTTCGTCGGCGACCTGCGCGCCGGGCTGCGGGCCGCCGACGCCGCGCTGTTCGTCGTGTCGGCCTGCGACGGCGTCGACGGGCTCACCCAGATGCTGTGGGAGGAGTGCTCGCGCGTCGGCATGCCCAGGGCCGTCGTCATCACCAAGATCGACCACCAGCGGGCCGACTTCGACGAGGTGCTCGCCACCTGCCAGGACGTCTTCGGCGACGGCGTCGCCCCCCTCTACCTGCCCGTGATCACCAACGGGCGCGTCAACGGCCTGATCGGGCTGCTGACGCAGAAGTTCTACAACTACGCCACCGGCTCGCGCACCGAGAACGCCCCCGGCCCCGAGTACGAGACCCGCATCGAGGAGTACCGGGGCCCGCTGATCGAGGGCATCATCCAGGAGAGCGAGGACGAGTCGCTCATGGAGCGCTACCTGGAGGGCGACCCGATCGACACCGGCGTGCTCGTCGACGACCTGGAGAAGGCCGTCGCCCGCGGCAGCTTCTACCCCGTGCTCTGCACCGGGCTCGGCGTCGGCGCCCAGGAGCTGCTGGAGCTCATCACGCAGGGCTTCCCCTCCCCGCTCGAACACCCGATGCCCGAGATCACCACGCTCGACGGCAAGCCCGTCACCGGCATCGCCTGCGACCCCGACGGCCCCCTGGTCGCCGAGGTCGTCAAGACCACCAGCGACCCGTACGTGGGCCGCATCAGCCTGGTGCGCGTCTTCTCCGGCACGCTGCGCCCCGACATGACCGTGCACGTCTCCGGGCACGGCCTGGCCGAGCGCGGCCACGAGGACCACGACGTCGACGAGCGCATCGGCACCTTGACCTGCCCGCTCGGCAAGCAGCAGCGCCCCGCGGCCAAGGGCATGGCGGGCGACATCGTGGCCGTGGCCAAGCTGTCGCGCGCCGAGACCGGCGACACCCTGTCGGAGGTCGACCGGCCGCTGCTGATGACCTCCTGGGCGATGCCCGAGCCGCTGCTGCCGGTCGCCATCCGCGCCAAGTCCAAGGCCGACGAGGACAAGCTCGCCCAGGCCCTGGGCCGCCTGGTCGCCGAGGACCCGACGCTGCGCCTGGAGAACAACGCCGAGACCCGCCAGCTCGTGCTGTGGTGCATGGGCGAGGCGCACACCGACGTGCTGCTCGACCGCCTGGCCAGGCGGCACGGCGTCGAGGTCGAGCGGATCGAGCTGCGGGTGCCGCTGCGCGAGACGTTCGGCGGGCGCTGCCAGGCGATGGGGCGCAACGTCAAGCAGACCGGCGGCCACGGCCAGTACGCGATCTGCCACCTGGAGGTCGAGCCGCTGCCGTCCGGGGGCGGGTTCGAGTTCGTCGACAAGATCGTCGGCGGGGTGGTGCCGCGCCAGTTCATCCCGTCGGTCGAGAAGGGCGTGCGGGCCCAGATGGAGCGCGGCGTCGTGGCCGGCTACCCGATGGTGGACGTGCGCGTCACCCTGTACGACGGCAAGGCGCACTCGGTCGACTCCTCCGACATGGCCTTCCAGATCGCCGGCCAGCTCGCGCTCAAGGAGGCGGCGGCCAAGGTGCCCACGCTGCTGCTGGAGCCGGTCGACGAGCTGTCGGTGCTGGTCGCCGACGACTACGTGGGCCCGGTGATGTCGGACCTGTCGTCGCGGCGCGGCCGGGTGCTCGGCACCGAGCCCGTCGGCACCGGCCGCACCCTGGTCAAGGCCGAGGTGCCCGAGCTGGAGATCACCCGTTACGCGATCGACCTGCGCTCGATGTCGCACGGCACGGGCACCTTCCAGCGCACGTTCCTGCGCTACGAGCCGCTGCCGTCGCACCTGGCCGACAAGGTGGCGGCCGCCGACTGACCGGCGTCCCGGGAGGGCGCACGGCCCTCCCGGGAACCACCTGCCCCGGGGATAACAGAAGTGTCACGGTCCGATTTCGTTTTTCCGGTCAGAGCACGTCAGCGGGGATGCCACACTGGTGGGCACTATGCGAACCGGACGCCCCCTCCTAGCCGCAGCCGCCCTCGCAGTCGTCGCCACCGGAGCCGCCTACACCTTCGGGCCAGGCGCCGTGGCCGACCAGGGCAAGGCCAAGGCCCAGAAGAAGCCGGCCGCCGACACCGTCGTGACGGCCGCGTGCACGCCCGACGCCCGCCACCCCAAGCGCCAGCTGCGCGGCGTGTGGATCGCCACCGTGCAGAACATCGACTGGCCCTCCCGCACCGGCCTGTCCGCCGAGCGGCAGAAGGCCGAGTACGTCAAGCTGCTCGACGCCGCCGCCAAGCGCAAGTTCAACGCGGTGTTCGTGCAGGTGCGGCCCGCCTCCGACGCGCTGTACAAGTCGTCGATCGAGCCGTGGACGCGCTTCCTGACGGGCACCGCGGGCAAGGACCCGGGCTGGGACCCGCTGCCGTGGCTCATCGAGGAGTCGCACAAGCGGGGCATGGAGTTCCACGCCTGGTTCAACCCGTACCGGGCCTCCTACGACGCCGACATGTCCAAGCTGCCGGCGAACCACCCGGCCAAGCGTCACCCCGGCTGGACCGTCAAGTACGGCGACCGCCTCTACTACAACCCCGGCCTGCCGCAGGTCCGCGAGCACGTGACGAAGGTCGTCACCGACGTGGTCAAGCGCTACGACGTCGACGGGGTCCACTTCGACGACTACTTCTACCCGTACCCGGGTGAGGGCGGGACGTTCAATGACGCCGCCGCCTTTACAAAGTATGGCAAGGGTAAGAAGCTCGCCGACTGGCGGCGGCAGAACGTCAACAAGCTCATCGCTCAGGTCGACGAGGCCGTGCACGCGACCAAGCAGCACGTGAAGTTCGGCGTCAGCCCGTTCGGCATCTGGCGCAACAAGTCCGACGACCCGAGCGGGTCGGCGACGGGCGGCATGTCCGCCTACGACTCGATCTTCGCCGACGCCCGCGCCTGGATCGAGGCGGGCACCGTCGACTACGTGATGCCGCAGCTCTACTGGTCGCGCGGCCACAAGACGGCCAGTTACAAGGCGCTGGCGCCGTGGTGGGCCGACGCCGTCGAGGGCAGCGGCGTGCACCTGTACATCGGCCAGGCCCTCTACCGGGTCGGCGCCCGCGACGAGGCCGCCTGGACCAAGCCCGGCGAGCTGTCGGCGCACCTGACGCTCAACCGCCGGCACGAGCAGATCAGGGGCGACGTCTACTTCAGCGCCAAGCAGCTGCTCACCAACCCGCTCGGCGCGATCGACCAGGTCGCCAAGACGCACTACCGCCGCCCGGCGCTGCTGCCCCTGATGAAGGAGCGCGGCGGCCAGGCGCCCGCCAAGCCCGCCGGGGTCAAGGCCGCCGGCACGGCCGTCACCTGGACGGCCTCGCCCGGGGCGCGCTCCTACGCCGTCTACCGGGTGCCGAAGTCGGGCGACGACTGCCACACCACCGACGCCCGCAACCTGGTCGCGGTCGTCAACGGCCCGTCGTTCACCGCCCCGTCGGCCGGCACCTACCTGGTGACCTCGCTCGACCGCCTGCACAACGAGAGCAAGGCCGTCAAGGTCAAGGTCGACCCCGTCTAGCCCCGGGGATCAGACCCAGGCGTCGGCCAGCATCTGGCGGGTGTCGCGCAGCAGCTGCGGCAGCACCTTGGTCTGGGCCACGACCGGCATGAAGTTGGTGTCGCCGCCCCACCGGGGCACCACGTGCTGGTGCAGGTGGGCGGCGATGCCGGCGCCCGCCACGTGGCCCAGGTTCATGCCGACGTTGAAGCCCTGCGCGCCGCTGGCCGCGCGCAGGGCGCGCAGCGAGCGCTGGGTGAAGTCGCCGAGCTCGGTCAGCTCCGCCGCGCCGAGGTCGGCGTAGTCGGAGACGTGACGGTACGGCACGACCATGAGATGGCCGGAGTTGTACGGGTAGAGGTTGAGCACGGCGTAGACCGTCTCGCCCCTGGCGACGATCAGGCCCTCCTCGTCGCTCATCTTGGGGATCGCGTCGAAGGGGCAGCCGTCGCCGGGCCCCTCCCCCGTCGGCTTGTTCTCGCCCTTGATGTAGGCCATGCGATGCGGGGTCCACAGACGCTGGAAGTTGTCGGGCGCCCCGGCCCCTGCCTGATCGTGCATACGTAGCAGCATAGGGCCACGACTTGGCGGACAAACGAGGCGTACATCCGGCACAATCCAGACACGTCGTCTCGGAGGCAGCCATGAGCGAAGCCATCGCCGAGCACGCCGACCCTCCCGCACCCGCCGAGGCCGCCGGCCCCGTCCAGCCGCCCGCCGCGCCCGTCGTCAAGGGCCGCATCACGGTGGCGGACGAGGTGGTGGAGAAGGTGGCCGCGCTGGCGGCGCAGGAGGTGGCGGGCGTCGCCGACATGGGCGGCGACCTCGCGCGCGCCTTCGAGTCCGTACGCGACCGCGTCGGCATCGGGTCGCGGCGCGGCAACCAGGGCGTGAGCGCGGCGCCAGACCCCGCCGGCGACGAGCCGTTCTGACCGCACGCCGGGAGGCCCGGCCGGCTCAGGAGGCGTCGCGGATCCGGTCGGCCAGGTCGACGACGGCGCCGATCAGCTCCGGCCCGGTCAGCAGGGCCGGGTCGTTGTGGCCGGCCCCGGCGACCTCGACGACGGTGACCGGCCCGCCCGCCGCCCCGGCGACCGCCCTGCTCTGCTCCGGCGGCACGATCGTGTCGGCGCTGCCGTACACGACCACGACCGGCGCCCGCACGCCGGCCAGGAGCCCGCTGACCGGGAAGCGGTCGCGCAGCAGCGCCCGCACCGGCAGGAACGGGTAGCTGACCTGCCCGGCCGCCGCCAGGTCGGTGAACGGCGAGCGCAGCACCATCCCGGCGGGCGGCCGGACGGTGGCCAGCCGGGTGGTCACGGCCGCCCCCAGGCTCTCCCCGAAGTAGATCACCGGCCCGTCGCCGGCGAACTCGCGCGCCGCCAGCGCGTCACGCAGCAGCCCCTCCTCGTCGGGGCTGCCGGGGTTGCCGCCGTAGCCCCGGTAGTCCATGAGCAGCACCGGCAGCCCGTGCGCGGCCAGCGCCCTGGCCAGCGGCGCCCGGTGCAGCCGGCTGCCCGCGTTTCCGCCCGCGACGAGCACGGTCACCGGGTGGTCGCCGGGCACGTGCCAGGCGCCCAGCCGTAGCCCGTCGCCGGTGGTCAGCACGACGTCGCGGGCGCCCGGGACGACCTGCCCGGCCGGCGGCACCGGGCCGCGGTCGGGCAGGTAGACCAGCTTCCGCTGGAACAGCCAGAGCAGCCCGGTGAGCAGCGCGAGCACGGCCAGGACGACGAGGGCTCCGAGGGCGACGCGCACGGGCCCAGTTCACCACAGGCCGGGGCCTCACTTCACGCGGGTCATGTCCGACTGGTAGCCGCCCCCGCCCGGGTACACCCAGGCGCCGGTGACGGTGTCGCCGTCGGCGGAGAACGTGCCCCGGTAGTAGGCGGGCGAGCCCTTCTCCAGGCCCCAGATGGTGAGCGTGTCGCCCTCCAGCTCGTAGACGTAGTCGAGGGTGTTGCCGTTGCTGTCGTAGTAGCGGGACTTGATGTCCTCGCTCGGCTTGTCGGCGCCGAAGGGTCGTTCGCGGCCGATCATCTCCACGCCCTTGACGGGCTGCCCGTCCTGGACCAGGTCGACGTCCTGGACGAGGAAGAAGCCGCCGTCGAGCCAGCGGTAGGTGACGGTGCCCTCCGCGCCACCGGTCACGTGCCAGGTGCCGACGAGCCGGTCAAGGGCCTTGAGCTGCATGTCTTCAGTCATGCCCGTATGACGGCGCGGCGCGGGAAAAGGAATCGGTCCGGCGGGAGAAATTTCTCAGAGGGTCGCGGGCAGGCCGAAGGCGGCGAACACCTCCGGGCCGAACGTGATGATCTCGGCGATCCGCCCGTCCTCCACCCGCAGCACGTCGAGGTTGACCGCGGTGAAGACGGTCTCGCCGGGCCGCCGCACGTAGTTGGCGGCGGCGGGCTGCCGGTTGGCCGTCGCCTCCAGCGCGCGCCACTCGCCCCACGCCTCGGGTCCTTCGAGGACCGGGGCCCACAGGCCGAGGATCGCGGCGCGGCCGTCGTACAGGAGGGTCGCGGGCGGCATCGTCTGGCGGGCGTCCTCGCGCAGCAGCTCGGCCAGCGCGGTGAGGTCGCCCGTCTCCGAGGCGCGCATGTAGCGGCGCAGCACCGCCCGCTCCTCGGCGCTCGGCTCGGTGGCGGGGCCCCACTCGGCGCGCCGCTCGGGCAGGTGGGAGCGCAGCGTCGCGCGGGCGCGCTGCAACGCGCTCTTGACCGCGGCCACGCTCAGCTCCAGCGCCTGCGCGGTCTCCTCGGCGGGCCAGCCGGCCACGTCACGCAGGATGAGCACCGCCCGCTGGCGCGGCGGCAGGTGCTGGATGGCCGCCAGGTAGGCCAGCTCGATCGTCTCGCGGGCGACGGCGAGCGCGTCGGGCTCGCCCTCCCCCGGCCCGGCCAGGTCGAGCATCCGGTCCGGGTACGGCTGCAGCCACGGCACCTCGGCGGGCGTGCCGCCCATCGTGACCACGACTTCGCGGGAGCGCGCCGGGCCGGACAGCGCGTCGAGGCAGACGTTCGTGGCGATGCGGTAGAGCCAGGCCCGCAGCGACGAGCGGCCCTCGAACGTGTCGCGCCTGCGCCACGCCTTCAGCAGCGCCTCCTGCACCATGTCCTCGGCGTCGGCGTAGGAGCCGAGCATGCGGTAGCAGTGCACCTGGAGCTCGTGCCGGTGGCGCTCGGCCAGCCGCGCGAACGCCGCCTGGTCACCCGCCGCGATCGCCTTGGCCGTCTCGTCCATGCTCGTGCCTCCTCCGCTCCGCGGGCCATCGTACGTTCTAGGGTGGGCTCATGGAGCAGCTGGAACCCATGCCCGGCGACTGGCGGCGCGCCCTCGCCGTGGTCGCGCACCCCGACGACCTGGAGTACGGCTGCGCGGCGGCCGTGGCGACGTGGACCGGCGAAGGCCGGGAGGTCTCCTACCTGGTGGCCACCAGGGGCGAGGCGGGCATCGACACGCTGCCCCCGGCCGAGGCCGCCCCGCTGCGCGAGCGCGAGGAGCGGACCGGCGCCGCCGTCGTCGGCGTGACGTCCGTGGAGTTCCTCGACCACCCCGACGGGGTGATCGAGTACGGGGTCGCGCTGCGCCGCGACATCACCGCGGCCATCCGCAGGCACCGGCCCGAGCTGCTCATCACGCTCAACTTCGCCGACACCTGGGGCGGCACCGCCTGGAACACCCCCGACCACCGGGCCGTCGGCCGGGCCGCGCTCGACGCCGCCGGCGACGCGGGCAACCGGTGGATCTTCCCCGACATCGAGGCAGAGCCCTGGGACGGCGTGCGCTGGGTCGCCGTGGCCGGCGACGACGACCCCACCCACGCGGTCGACGTCACCGCGGGCCTCGAGGCGGGCGTCCGGTCGCTGGCCGAGCACCGCGCCTACATCGAGGCCCTCACCGACCAGCCGCCGCAGGACTACGCCCGCTCGCTCGTCGAGGGGTTCGCCGCCGAGACGGCCGGGCGGTTCGGTGGCCGCCCGGCGATCCCGTTCAGGCTCTTCAGCCGCTGACCGCCCGGCGGCTGGTCGGCGGCTGATCGGCGGCTGGTCAGACCTGGACGCGGCCCTCGACCGCGTTGACGATCTCGGCGATCGCCTCGTCCACCGCCACGCCGTTCTTCTGCTCCCCGCTGCGGTAGCGGAACGACACCGCGCCGTTGGCGATGTCGTCGTCGCCCGCGAGCAGCATGTACGGGACCTTCGACTTCTGCGCGTTGCGGATCTTCTTCTGCATGCGGTCGTCGGAGGCGTCGATGTCGACCCGGACGCCGCGCTCGCGCAGCTTCTTGGCCACGTCCTGAAGGTAGGGGACGTGCGCGTCGGCGATCGGGATGCCCACGACCTGGACCGGCGCCAGCCACGGGGGGAAGGCGCCCGCGTAGTGCTCGGTGAGCACGCCGAGGAAGCGCTCGACGGAGCCGAACAGCGCCCGGTGGATCATGACCGGGGTCTGGCGGCTGCCGTCGGCCGCCTGGTATTCGAGGCCGAACCGCTTGGGCTGGTTGAGGTCGAGCTGGATGGTGGACAGCTGCCAGGTGCGGCCGATGGCGTCCTTGGCCTGCACGGAGATCTTCGGCCCGTAGAAGGCGGCGCCGCCCGGGTCGTCCTTGAGCGTCAGCCCCGACTCGGTCGCCACCTGGCGCAGCGCCTCGGTGGCCTCCTCCCACTCGGCGGGGTCGCCGATGAACTTCTCGGAGTCGTCACGGGTGGACAGCTCCAGGTAGAAGTCGGACAGGCCGAAGTCGCGCAGCACGCTCAGCACGAACCGCAGCAGCGACTTGATCTCGTCGGCCATCTGCTCGCGGGTGGTGTAGATGTGCGCGTCGTCCTGCGTCATGCCGCGCACCCGGGTCAGGCCGTGGACCACGCCGGACTTCTCGTAGCGGTAGACGGAGCCGAACTCGCACAGCCGCAGCGGCAGGTCGCGGTAGGAGCGCCCGCGCGCCCGGAAGATCAGGTTGTGCATCGGGCAGTTCATCGGCTTGACCCGGTATTCGACGCCCTCCAGCTCGAAGGCCGGGAACATGTCGTCGGCATACCACGGCAGGTGGCCGGAGGTCTCGAACAGCGACGACTTGGTGATGTGCGGCGTGTTGACGAACTCGTAGCCCGCCTCGGCCTGCCGCGCCCGCATGTAGTCTTCCATCTCCTTGCGGATGATCCCGCCCTTGGGATGGAAGATCGGCAGCCCGCTGCCCAGCTCCGGCGGGAAGCTGAACAGGTCGAGCTCGGCGCCGAGCTTGCGGTGGTCGCGCTTCTCGGCCTCCTCCAGCAGCTTGAGGTATTCGTCCTGCTTGTCGCGGGACTCCCAGGCGGTGCCGTAGATGCGCTGGAGCTGCGGGTTCTTCTCGCTGCCGCGCCAGTAGGCGCCGCCGGAGCGCATGAGCTTGAAGGCCGGGATCGACCGGGTCGACGGCACGTGCGGGCCGCGGCACAGGTCCTTCCAGTGGAGCTCGCCGGTCTTGGCGTCGAGGTTGTCGTAGATGGTCAGCTGACCGGCGCCGACCTCGACGGCCTCCTCGTCGGCCGCGCCGCCCTTGAGGCCGATGAGCTCCAGCTTGTAGGGCTCGTCGGCGAGCTCCTCGCGCGCCTCGTCGTCGGTGACGGGGCGGCGGGAGAACACCTGGCCCTGCTTGACGATCTCGCGCATGCGCTTCTCGACGCGCTTGAGGTCGTCGGGCTGGAACGCCTGGTCGACGTCGAAGTCGTAGTAGAAGCCGTTGTCGACCGGCGGGCCGATGCCCAGCTTGGCCTCGGGGAACAGCTCCTGCACCGCCTGGGCCATCACGTGGGCGGTGGAGTGCCGGATGATCGCCCGGCCTTCCTCGCTGGACGCCTCGACGGACTCGACCACGTCGCCGTCGGCCAGCGGGTGGGCCAGGTCGCGCGCCTCGCCGTTGACGCGCGCCGCGACGACGGCGCGCCCGTCGGCCTCCAGGGCCTCGCCGGCCGTCGTGCCGGCCGCGACCACACGCTCGGCTCCGGCGAGGGTGATGCGTAGCTCGGCTGACACGGTGACTCCCTGGGATAGCACGCGGATCGGTGGGATCCGATGCTATCGCGGGTCGTACCCCAGCCTGGTCAGCTCCCGGCGGGTGCCCTCGAACACGTTGCGGTCGATCGGGCTGTTGGCGTGCTGGTGGATGGTCCACTCGCGCCACGGCCTCGGCACGGCCGGCCTGCCGCGCGGCTGGTGCGGGCTGGCGATCCACAGCGGGTATTCGGCCAGGCCGGCGCAGTTGCCCGCGCCGGCGAACGACTGGAAGGTGTAGATGAACGGGCGCACCCCCGCCTGCCGCTCGACCGCCCGGCACCAGCGGCGGGCGTAGCGGGCGACCTCGTCCGGCTTGAGCCCGTCGCCCGTCTCCAGGTCGAGCGCGAGCAGGTCGCCGCGGCGCAGCCCGCCCGCCTGGCGGATCGTGCGCAGGAAGTGGCGCGCGTGCTGCTCCGGGTCGCCCTTGGGCCGGGCGAAGTGGTAGGCGCCGCAGACGATCCAGTTCTCCCGCATGCCGTCCCAGTTGCGGGCGAACCACCGGTCCGTCCAGTCTCCTCCCTCGGTGGCCTTGGCGAAGGCGAACGCCACTCCGGACCGGGCGTGGTCGGCCCAGTCGACGGAGCCCTGCCAGTTGGACACGTCGATGCCATGCAGCAAGCGCTTCACCTTTGCGGAGTCTAGGCAGGCGCCCGCCGCTCACCCACGGGACGCGCCGAGGAGCACCTGCCGGGCGCGCTCGCGGTCGCCGTAGACGGAGGCCACGAAATCGGTCACCCCGGCCGCGGCGAGGCCCTCGATCTGCTCCCGGACGGAGTCCTCGTCACCGATGACCGCCACGTCGCCGGGCCCCTCGGCGCCCTCGCGGTCCAGCATGGCCCGGTAGGAGGGCAGCTTGCCGTACATCGCGAAGATCTCGTCGGCGCGCGCCCGCGCGGCGGGGGCGTCGTCGGTGACGCAGACCGGCAGCGTGCAGACGATGCGCGGCCGCTCGCGGCCGGCCTCCTCCGCGGCGGCGTTGATCGTGGGGGCGATGTGGCCGGCGACGGTCTTCGGGCCGGTCATCCAGAGCACGGTGCCGTCGGCGACGGTGCCGGCGAGCCTGAGCATGCGCGGGCCGAGCGCCGCCACGAGCACCGGCAGGCCGGCGCCCGGCGTGCCCAGGCGCACGTTCGCGCGGAGCGTCTCGCCGCCGTAGGAGACCTGCTCGCCGCGGGTGGCGGGCAGCAGGATCTCCAGGTACTCCTTCATGTGCCGGGCCGGGCGGTCGTAGCTGTAGCCGAACACGTCCTCGATGACCACCTTGTGCGACAGCCCGATGCCGAGCGCCAGCCGCCCGCCGAGCGCCGCGTTGACGGTCATGGCCTGCTGCGCGAGCACCACCGGGTGGCGCGGGTAGGTCGGCACCACGCCGGTGCCCAGCTCGATCCGGCCGCCCGCCCGGCTGCCGGCGACGGCCAGCGCGGTGAGCGCGTCGAGGCCGAAGATGTTCGACATCCAGGCCGAGTCGAACCCGTCGCTCTCCGCCTGGGCGATCCGCTCGCTCAGCTCGGCGAACGGGTCGTCCCCCTGGGGCTCGTTGATCAGAAGTCCGAATCGCATCGCTACAGAACTCCATTCTGGTGGCCGCAGGCGCGAGTCTAACCCGATCACCCAGGGTGTTGACGGAGCCGTGCGGGCGGCGATTTGTAAAGTGGCTCCATGACCCACGAACGCGCGGGGAAGCCCGCTCAGCCCGCCGACCTGGTCGACGTCGCCAGGCTGGTGACCGCCTATTACACGCTGAAGCCGGATCCCGGCGAGGTCGCGCAGCGGGTGGCGTTCGGCACCTCGGGGCATCGCGGGTCGTCGCTGAAGACGGCCTTCAACGAGGACCACATCCTGGCCACCACCCAGGCCATCTGCGAATACCGGCAGGCGCAGGGCACCGACGGGCCGCTCTACCTGGGCATCGACACGCACGCGCTGTCGGAGCCCGCCCGCGTGTCGGCGCTGGAGGTGCTCGCCGCCAACGGGGTGCGGGTGCTGATCGACTCGCGCGACGGCTACACGCCCACGCCCGCCGTGTCGCACGCCATCCTCACCCACAACCGCGGCCGCACCACCGGCCTCGCCGACGGCGTCGTGATCACGCCGTCGCACAACCCGCCCTCCGACGGCGGCTTCAAGTACAACCCGCCGCACGGCGGCCCCGCCGACTCCGACGCCACCTCCTGGATCCAGGACCGGGCCAACCGCCTGCTGGCCGCCGGGCTCAAGAACGTCCCCCGGGTGAGCTACACCAAGGCGCTCGCCGAGGCCGGACGGCACGACTTCCTCGGCTCCTACGTCGACGACCTGCCCTCCGTCATCGACCTCGACGCCATCCGCGCCGCCGGCGTGCGCATCGGCGCCGACCCGCTCGGCGGCGCCGCCGTGGCCTACTGGGGGGAGATCGCCGAACGGCACCGGCTCGACCTCACCGTGGTCAACCCGCTCGTCGACCCCACCTGGCGCTTCATGACGCTCGACTGGGACGGCAAGATCCGCATGGACTGCTCCTCGCCGTACGCGATGGCGTCCCTCATCGCCGGGCGCGACGCGTACGACATCTCCACCGGCAACGACGCCGACTCCGACCGGCACGGGATCGTCACGCCCGACGGGCTGATGAACCCCAACCACTACCTCGCCGTCGCCATCTCCTACCTGTACGGGCACCGCGACGGCTGGCCCGGCGACGCCGGCGTCGGCAAGACGATGGTGAGCAGCGGCATCATCGACCGCGTCGCCGCGTCGCTCGGCAGGCGGCTGTACGAGGTGCCGGTGGGGTTCAAGTGGTTCGTGCCGGGGCTGCTCGACGGGTCGCTCGGGTTCGGCGGCGAGGAGAGCGCCGGGGCGTCGTTCCTGCGCCGCGACGGGTCGCCGTGGACCACGGACAAGGACGGGATCATCCTGGCGCTGCTCGCCTCGGAGATCCGCGCGGTCACCGGCAGGTCGCCGAGCGAGCACTACCGCGACCTCACCGCCGCCTACGGCGAGCCCGCCTACGCCCGGGTGGACGCGCCCGCCACCCGGGAGGAGAAGGCGGTGCTCGGCAAGCTGTCCGCCGACCAGGTGACGGCCTCCACCCTGGCCGGCGAGTCCATCACCGACGTGCAGACGGCCGCGCCGGGCAACGGGGCGAGCCTCGGCGGGGTGAAGGTGTCCACGGCCAGCGCCTGGTTCGCGGCCCGGCCGTCGGGGACCGAGGACGTGTACAAGATCTACGCCGAGTCCTTCAAGGGGCCCGACCACCTCGCCCAGGTCCAGGAGGAGGCCCGCTCCCTGGTCTCCGCCGCCCTGACCTGACCCGCCCGCCCCCGGCCCCAGACTCGCGCCCCACCAGGAGAGGCCCACGGAGGTCACGGCCTCCGCAAGGGGGCGGGCCTCCTGGACGGGGGCGGGCCTTCGGAAGGGGCCGTACGCCCGGGAAAGGCCGCCTCCGCCGGAGGGCGGCCCCTCCCCCAGACGCGCGTCCCACCAGCAGACGGCCACCCCCGGAAGTCGCGGCCTCCGGGCGGGGCGCGGGCTTCCTGGACGGGGGCGGACCTCTTAAAGGGGCGGGCCTCCGGGAGGGGGTGGTCAGTGGTCGGCGAGGGCGAGGTTCACGGGAGTTGGCGGGTCGGTGGGGTGGGGACGCCGGTGCGGCTGAGGTCGGCGCGGCGGCCGGCGGCGACGCCGTCGCGGTAGCCGGTGCCGCTGGTGCGGGGGACGCTGAGGCGGATGCGCGGGTAGACGGCGGAGACGGCGCGGTCGACCTCGGCGCGGCGGTCGGCGAGGACCAGGGCGGTGCCGGCGACGGGCGACTCGTCCTCGGCGCGCCGTTCGGCCTCGCTCAGCAGCCGGTAGACCTCGTCGGTGAAGCCGAGCAGCCAGGAGCGGCGGTAGGCGCGGACGGCGTCGACCCCGTCGGGCAGCCGGACGCGGGCCAGCCCGGAGGCCATCTGGAGCAGCAGCGACGTGGCGAGCAGTTCGGCACGTTCCAGGTCGGCGGCGAAGCCGAAGACGTGCACCCGGTGCCCGCCGTCGCCGCGCCCGATGAGCAGCGGCCGGCAGCGCAGCGCCTGCGCGACGAGGCTGACGAGCCGGGCCTTCTCCCTGGCCCACGGCCCGGGCAGGGTGACGATGCGGTCGCCGGGCCGCCGGCGGGGCTGTTCGGGGTCGAGGGCGTCGATGCCGTACTTGGCCATGAGCGCCGTGGCCGCCGCCATGAACGTGGCCCGTTCGTGCTCGTTGTCCGTGCGCTCGGCCTTGGCCAGCAGTTTCCTGACCCGTTCGAGCGTCCGCTCGCGCACCCTGGCGCCCCCGTTCCGTTCAGGACTTGGTCAGCACCCGCCCGTCGTCGGCGATGGCGGGGAAGGCGCCGGTGTCGACGATGCCGTGCTGGTGGAACAGCGCCTCGATGAGGGCGTGGGCCCGCGGCTCCAGCTTCCACAGGGCACGATACTCGCGCGCGGTGGCGAGCGAGATGCCGATCTCCTGGGCGATGTCGACGGTGCGCGGGACGATGCCCTTGGCGATCTGCCGGTCCCAGTAGGCGCGGGCGGCCCGCATGAGCGCGGCCCGCTGGGCGGTGTCGACGACCTGGGGGGTGGCGTCGAGCACGTCGACGTCCTCGTCCTCCTCGTCGACGAGTTCGGCCAGGGCCGGGGGGAGCGCGGGGCGGGCGGGCACGGGCTGGTGGTCGGGGTCGGGCTCCCAGGGCACGCGGGGGGCGGCGTCGATGAGCGCGGAGGTGTTGTAGAGGGCGGCGATCTGGGCGAGCAGGGCTTCCTGGCGGGCCTGGTCGACGGCGAGGCCGGTGTGCTCGACGGCCTGGTCCATGGCCTTGTCGAGCTTGGCGAGGGCGGCGCGCATCTTGCGTTCGGAGCCGCCTGACTCGCGCAGCGCCTTGGCGCGCTTGGCGGCCAGGGCGACGCGGGTGAGCCTGCGGTGCGCGTCGACCTCGCTGGCGGTGCGGTCGCTGACCTCGGCCAGGCCGAGGCGGACGAGGAGCCGTTCGGGGGTGAGCCGCCAGTTGATGCGCCCGGTGCCGCGGATGCGGTGGCGTTCGATGGCCATGCCGCGCTCCCACAGCCAGGCGGCGACGAGCGGGGCGGCGAGGCGGAAGATCGCTTCGGGGAGGCTGCGCGCGTCCATGCTGGACAGCACGGCGGTCAGGCAGGTCAGCGCCCACACGGCGATGCCGTCGATGCCGGCGGAGTAGTTCTCGCGCATGTTGCGCCGGGCGCGTACGGCGGAGGTGATGATGGCGACTTCGATGAAGGCGAACAGCAGCAGCCGCAGCGGCCCGTCGAGGCCGAGGACGTCGCCGGAGAAGCGCCACATGCCCTGGGCCGAGACGCCGGTGGCGATGGACGCGGCGACGATGGTCAGCAGGTCCTCGATGGGGCGGGGGGCGACGTAGCGGGCGACGAGCCAGGCGGTGGCGCGCCAGACGACGCGCAGGACCAGGAAGGCCAGCCCCAGCCCGGCCAGCGTGAGAACGGCGATGACGGCGGTCGCGAGCGGCTTCTCTGTGATGAAGGCCGCTATTTCCTCGAATGTGGGCATCAGTCACTATCCGTGAGGCTCAGTCTCGGGCTCCAAACGACGAGATCATCGCAGAATGTCGCCATCTTGTACGCCAAACGCCGCCTGCCGCCCCGGTTTGCCCGTCTTTCCCCGTACGCCCCAGGAGCAGCACAAGAAGCGGGGTTCGTACCGGACAGCTACCTTCCGTGCCGTCGCGGGAGGCGGGAACCGCCGGACGAGGTGACCAGGACACTTGCGGTCGGCGGGGCGGAATCTCATCATCAGGTGAGATGAAATCTCGTCCTTTCGGAGGGCACCAGCCACCCGTCACGGATGGGACCATCTATCGAGGGATTTATCCCAACATGGTGTGATGTATCCCAGCAGGACGGATTTCGATGTCAGACTCAGAGTTCCCGCTCGTCCAGTTCATGCGCGACGGGTTCGACCCGGCGGCCGAACTCGCCCGCATCCGGACCGAGCACCCGGTCTTCCCGATGGAGATCCCGGGCGGCCAGACGGTCTACCTGGTGACGCGGTGGGACGACGTGCGTGGCGTCCTCGGCGACCACGAGCGCTTCAGCAACGACTTCGCCGGCGTCATCGGCCTGGGCTCCAACCAGGAGGACCCGGGCGGCCTCGGCTTCCGCGACCCGCCCGAGCACACGCGGCTGCGCAAGTACCTGACGCCCGAGTTCACCATGCGGCGGCTGCGCAGGCTGGAGCCGCGGATCGAGGCGATGGTCGAGGAGCACCTGGACCGGATGGCGGCCAAGGGCTCGCCGGTGGACCTGATGGAGGAGTTCGCGCTCCCCATCCCGTCGCTCGTCGTGTGCGAGCTGCTCGGCGTCCCGTACGAGGAGCGCGCCGACTTCGTCAAGATCAGCACGGACCGGTTCGACTTCACCGCCGGGCCCGAGGCGTCGCTGCAGGCGATCAACGACGCGATGACGTACCTGGTCGACCTGGTCGCCCGTGAGCGGCAGAACCCCGGCGAGGGCCTGCTCGGCCAGCTGCTGCGCGAGCACGGCGACGAGCTCGACGACCGGACGCTCGCCAGCATGGCCGACGGCCTGCTGACCGGCGGCCACGACACGAGCACCAGCATGCTCGCGCTCGGCACCCTGTGGCTGCTGGAGAACCCCGAGCAGGCCGCCAAGGTGCGCGAGGTCGACGGCTACGTCAACGACGTCGTCGAGGAGCTGCTGCGCTACATGACGGTCGTGCAGGTGGCCTTCCCGCGCTTCGCCCGCGACGACCTGGAGCTGCACGGGCATCAGATCAAGAAGGGCGAGATGGTGCTGTGCTCGCTCGCCGCGGCCAACCGCGACCCGAACCTCGGCGACGACATGGACGAGGTGAAGCCGGGCCGCCCGACCGCGGGCTCGCACCTGGCGTTCGGGCACGGCATCCACCGCTGCATCGGCGCGCCGCTGGCCCAGATGGAGATGCGCATCGCCTTCCCGGCGCTGCTGCGCCGCTTCCCCGGGCTGCACGTGGCCGGGGAGATCCCGTGGCGCAAGCTGGCCATCGTCTACGGCGTGGAGAAGCTACCCGTCGCCTGGTAGAGGGGTTACGTTCGCGGTGTGAGCGATCCTGTCATCGACCTGACGGCGATCGGCGCCGTCGTGTTCGACACCGACGGCGTGGTCACCGACACCGCCCGGGGGCACGCGGCCGCCTGGAAGCACGTCTTCGACGCGTTCCTGCGCGGCCGCTGCGAGCCGTTCGACATCCGCGGCGACTACCTGCGCCACGTCGACGGGCGTCCGCGCCTCGACGGGGTGCGCACGTTCCTGGCCTCGCGCGGCATCACGCTGCCCGAGGGCGCGGCCGACGACCCGCCGGGCGCGCCGACCGTGCACGGGCTCGGCCTGGCCAAGGATCAGCTGTTCCTGGCCGAGGTGGACAAGTACGGCGTCGCCGCGTTCCCCGCCGCCGTGGCGCTGCTGCACGAGCTGCGCCGGCGCGGGGCCCGTACCGCCGGGGTGTCGGCCAGCCTGCACGGGCGCAGGCTGGTCGGGGCGGCGGGCGTGACGCACCTGTTCGACGTGCTGGTCGACGGGAGCGACGCGGCGCTGATGAACCTGCCGGGCAAGCCCGACCCGGCGCTGTTCCTGGAGGCGGTGCGCCGGCTGGCGCTGCCCGCGGTGCGGGCGGCGGTGGTGGAGGCGGCGCTGCCGGGGATCGAGGCGGCCCGCAGGGGCGGGTTCGGGCTGGTGGTGGCGGTCGACCGCGACGGCCCCGGCCTCGCGCGCGACGTGGATGTGGTGGTGGACGACCTGGGCGAGCTCACCGTGCGCGGGCGGGTTCTACCCTTGACGTCGTGACGGTGCTCATCGACCCGCCCAACTTCCCCGGGCCGCGCGGCCTGCTCTGGTCCCACCTGGTCAGCGACAGCTCGCTGGACGAGCTGCACGCCTTCGCGGTACGGCTCGGCGTGCCCGGGCGCGCGTTCGACCGCGACCACTACGACGTGCCGGAGACGGCGCACGCGCACGCGGTGTCGCTCGGCGCGCATCCGGTCAGCTCGCGCGAGCTGCTGCACCGCCTCATCGCCTCGGGGCTGCGCCGCCGCAAGCCCCGCTGAGCTCGGCGAGCTCGCGCGCCATCGCGGCCCGCGCCCGCTCCTCCCACAGCTCCCGCGCGGCGGGCGTGCGATAGAGCTCCGGTACGGCCAGCAGCCGGCGCAGCACCTGGGCCCGGCCCCGCCTGAAGAGGTCGTCGGGCACGTGCGCGTACTCCTGGCGGATCGCCCGCGCGTAGCCGGCGTAGCCGTCGCCGCCGAGGACGGCCAGGTCGGCGTCGCACAGCACCGCGCCGTCGCGGTCGCCGGCGGTGACGGTGTCGTGCGCGGCGGTCAGCCGGACCAGCCTGGCGACCTCGGCCACCCGCGACGGCGGTACGCCGCAGCGCGGCAGCCTGGCCTGGGCGAGCTGGGCGCTGCGCTCCTCGTCCCAGCCGGGCCGCCCGTCGTAGACGGCGTCGTGGAACCAGGCGGCCAGCCGCACCGCCACGGGGTCGGCGGCGGAGCCCTCCAGCAGGCCGACGGCCGACAGCACCGCGCGCAGGTGGGCCAGGTCGTGGTAGCGCCGGTGCGGCTCGCTCCAGCGGGCCACCAGCTCCGCCCCCACGGCGAGCGCCGCCCGCGACTCCCCCGCCACCCCGGCCCACGCCTTCAGCACGCCTCCACCCTAGAACCCCGCGGCGGGCCGTGGCCGTATGTGGCCATTTTCCCGGTCAACCCGTGCGGTACGGGAGCCGTCTACTCCGTGTCCCCGTCCGCCCCTGTCAGGAGCACAATGGTGCGAACCGCCCATGCCGCCCTCGCCGCCCTCGCCGTCCTCACCACCTCGGCCGCCCTGCTCGCCGCCGCCGGTCCCGCGCAGGCCGCCGTGCCGCGCGTCCAGATCGTCAAGGTGTACTACGACTCCCCCGGGACCGACCGGCGCTCCAACTCCTCGCTCAACGGCGAGTACGTGGTCATCAGGAACACCACGCGGGCGCACGTCGACCTGGAGGGCTGGACGATCCGCGACCGGACCGGCTACCGCTACACGTTCGAGCCGGGGCAGGTGCTCAGGGCGGGCAGGAGCCTCACGCTGCGCACCGGCTCGGGCGACTCGGGCACGAGCACCGTCTACTGGGGGCGGCGCGCGTACGTGTGGAACAACGACAAGGACACGGCGTACGTGCGCACCCCGGCGGGCAGACTGATCGACTCCTGCTCCTACGACTCGGCCCGCAGCGACTGGGTGCGGTGCGACTGACCCCGCCCCGCCTCAGCGCCGCCGCACCCGAACGCGCCACTCGCCGGGCCCCTCGCTCAGGTACGTGAAGCCGTAGTCGCCGTCGGCCAGCTGCCAGCACAGCAGGTTGAGGTCGTGGCCGGAGCGCAGCTCGACCGCCTCGTCGCGGCCGAGCCTGCGCAGCCGGTCGCGTACGGCGTCGGCGGCCGCGGCCTGGGGCAGCGCGTCCAGGTCGATCACCGGCCCCTCGGTGAGCGGGAACCAGCGGTGCGGCTGCGCGCCGAGCGCGGCGGTCGCGGCGGCCGGTCGGCCGAGCGCGGCCAGGACGCGTTCCTCGGTGGCGAAGTGGCGTCCGAGCTGGGTGAGCAGGTCGCGGGTGAGGGTCGCGAGCCGCGCCGGGGAGCAGGGGTCCGAGGCCGCCCGGGTGATCGCGTCGACGGCGGCACGCAGCCGGGCGTGGTCGCGGGTCAGCCGTGACAGCGCGGGCGCGGCGCCGTAGGCGGGGAACAGCAGCCACTCCTCGTCCCTGATCTGCCGGATCACCTCGGCACGCAGGTAGGCGGTCAGGGCGCGGGCCTCCCGCTCCGGGGAGCCGCCCCGGGCCGCCGCCGCGAGCAGGGCCCGGGCGCGGGCGGTGACCTGGGCCAGGAGCTGGGCGTGCTCGCCGGTGAGGGTGTGCGGGGTCTCGCCGTCCCTGGGGCGCGCGGCCGAGGTCCTGGCGTGCCGCCTCAGCTCCGCGGGCCGGCTCATCGGGCGACGCTCCGCTCGGTGGGGAGCCGCTGGCCCGGCACGCTGTCCGGGGTCGGCTCAGGCCGAGCCGGGAGGGCGGGCGGCTCCTCCGGCTCACCCGGCGCGATCTCCGGGGCCTGTTCGGGCGGCGTGGCCCGTTCATGCTTGACGGCCCGCACGCCGAGGCCGAGCCCCAGGGCGACCGGCGCCAGGACCGTGCCCAGCGCGGCGACGATGGCGATCATTCGTTCCTCCGATATCCGCCCCGTACGGCCGGCGGGGCATCGATGGCCGGATCCTGCCGGTGTCCCGTACGCGCGCTCAGGGCCCGTACGTGCCCGCGTCGTGGCGCTCGCGCAGCCACCAGAAGCCCGCAGCCATGCCGGAGAACACCAGCCCGCCGACGCCCGACCCGCCCGCCAGGGAGAGCACGCCGAGCCCCAGGCTGAGCAGGAGCGGCAGCGTGAAGGCGGACGTGGCCGGGTCGCCGGACGGGGCGTCGTCCTCGAGAAGCCGGGCGTCGGTCGAGAAGTCCCGCGCGAAAGCCGGATCGTCGGCCAGCAGCCGGCACTGGATCTCCCGCAGCACTTCGCGATCTCGATCACTGAGCACGATACCTCCCCAGGACGCATTTGCATCGTAACACGATAGAAATCGGGCGAACATGGGCGGTCTGACATCACGTTGACCTGGACTGATGTGCTGTCGCTGCGCCGCGCGTCACCTCGTGACACGATAGACTTGTCCGGTGTCCGACCATGAGAGCCCGCCCCTGACCAAGCAGGACTTCGAGGCGCTAGCCCGCTTCCGCTTCGGGATCCGCAGCTATCTGCGCTTCAGCGAGGAGACGGTGCGCGCCGACGGTCTCACCCCGCAGCAATACCAGCTGCTGCTGGCGCTGAAGGGCTTCCCCGGGCGGGAGTGGGCGACCGTGCGCGAGCTCGCCGACCGGCTCCAGCTCCGCCACCACAGCGTCGTCGAGCTGGTCAACCGCGCCCAGTCGCAGGGCCTGGTCAAGCGGGAGGCCCACCCCGACGACGGCCGCGCCGTGCGCGTCCTGGTGACGCCGGAGGGCGAGCAGGTGCTGACCCGCCTGAGCGCCCTGCACCGCGACGAGCTGCGCCGCATGCACACCGTGCTGACCCTGCCCGTCTGGACCAGCACCGGCTGACGGCCCCCGGTCCGCCGCCCGCCCGGGTCACCGGCGGCGCCGGGCCGCCGCGCGGATGGCCTCGGCGTACGGCTCGTCGCCCGCGCGCGCGGCGGTCGGCAGGCTCCGGATGAGGCGCGCGTCCGCGTCCAGGCAGGTCATGCCAGGAGTCCGCCCGCCATCAGCAGCAGATGCAGCAGCACGAACACGCCGGGCACGATCCGCTCGGTGCTGCCGAGGTCGGCGTAGCGGCCCCGCAGCGGCCCGGTCCGGCCGGCCAGGAGCGCCTGCCACTCGCTGCCGAACGGCTGCACGGGCAGTTGCAGCTCGATCTCGTAGAGGGCGCCGTTCAGGTTGCCGCGTACGGCCTGCGCCTCCGCCGCCGGGTCGAGCCGATAGCGCATGCTCCGCCTGCGTCCGCGCCGCGTGCGGCCGCCCGAGACCCCCGGCGATGGCAGCCATCCTGAATGGAACGCCACCAGCTCCGCCCCCGTCAACGCATATATGCGGCCCCTCCTGTCACACAGGTGGATATATCCCCACCGGGGGAAACGGAGGGCGCGGGAACCCCCGGCCGCGGGGTCAGCCGGCCTGCGAGCGGGCGCGGCGGGCGTAGGCGCGGGCGGCGCGGGCGCGGTCGCCGCAGCGGACGGAGCACCAGTGGCGGCGGCCGCGGCTCAGCAGGAAGCGGTTGCAGGGCGCGGCCCCGCACGAGCTGAGGCGGCCGGCGTCCGGGCCGGTGAGGAGGTCGGCCGCGTCGGCCGCGAGGGCCGCGAGCGCGCGGTCGAGGATCTCGTTGACCGGGCACGGCGCCGCGCGGTACGGGCCGCGCCGGTCGTCCCAGTACAGCAGCGCCGCCGTGGGCGCCCCGCTCAGCGCGTCGTTGACGGCCGACAGCGCCGCGGGCAGGGCGGGCACCCCGGCCACGCGGGCGGCGAACAGCGACCTGACGTGCTCGCGCAGCGAGCGCAGCTGCGTCGCGCACATCTCCCGCACGCCGGCGTCGGCCGGGGCCAGGCCGCGCTCGGCCAGCCACCGGTTCGCCGCCTCCGGGGTGCCGAGAAGGTCGACGAACCGCCCTCCGGGCAGCGCGACGGCGCTGTTGGCGAAGTCGAGGGCGAGGTGGTCCGCCGCTCCCGGCGCGGGCGGCAGCAAAGGCTCGGCACTCATGGCTCTCATGGTACGGCTTGCGCTCATCCGTGAGACACCGCTACCGTCCTTCACGGATAAACGACTTCCCATCCGTGAGGAACCTATGACCGCTACCCATGTCCGCGTCCTCGGCGGCCCGACCGCCCTGTTCGAGTACGGCGGCCTGCGCTTCCTGACCGACCCGACCTTCGACGCCCCCCGCGACTACCTCGTGCCGCGCGGCCGGCTGACCAAGACGGCCCCCTCCGCCGCCGCCCCGGCCGACCTGGGCCGGATCGACGTGGTCCTGCTCTCCCACGACGAGCACCCCGACAACCTGGACGTCTCCGGCCGGGCGCTGCTCGCCGGCGTCCCCCTGACCCTCACCACGCCCGGAGGCGGCCAGCGCCTGGGCGGCGGCGCCAGGGGGCTGGCCGACTGGGAGGCGGTCGAGCTGGAGCGCCCCGGCGGCGGCACAGTCACGGTCACCGGCGTGCCCGCCGTCCACGGGCCCGGCGCCCGCGAGGACGTCGAGCCGTTCACCGGGCAGGTCGTCGGGTTCGTCCTGACCGGGGACGGGCTGCCCACCGTCTACGTCAGCGGCGACAACGCCTCGCTCGAACTCGTCGAGCGGATCGCCGAGCGCTTCGGCCCGGTGGACACCGCCGTGCTCTTCGCCGGGGCTCCCCGCTTCGACGTCCTCTTCGGCGGCGCGCCGATCGTCCTCGACAGCGCCCAGGCCGCCGAGGCCGCCAGGATCCTCGGCGCCCGCCAGGTGGTCCCCGTCCACTACGACAGCTGGGCGCACTTCACCGAGGGCCGCGACGAGCTGGTGGCCGCCTTCACCGCCGCCGGGCTGCTCGACCGCCTGGACCTGGGCGAGCGGGGCTGACCCCCGGGCGGCTCCCGCGCCGCGTCCGTCCTGACCCGGGGGGCGGTCCGGGGTCAGCGGGCGGGGAACAGCGCGTCCGCGAGGGAACGGCCGGGCCGGACCGCCGGGGGGATGGCGAAGACGGCGCTGCCGGTGTGCTGGATGAAGGCGTTGAGCCGGTCGCCGGCGTCGGCCATCTTGCGCTGGGCGCGGACGAAGTCGCCGGGGTCCCGCAGGTAGGCGCAGAACAGGGTGCCGGTGTCGTAGCTGTTGTGCCCGGCCCCGGCGTGGTCGTGCAGCGGGTCGTCGTGGCTGTGGCCGGGCTTGTCGCCCCCGGGGTGCTCGTGGCCGGCGTCCGAGGCGGGCGGCGCCTGGAAGGCGTAGTCGTAGTTGTACGAGCGCCGCAGCATGGGGATGCCGTGGACCAGGGCCACGTGGGAGTCGGCCGGGATGAGGGGTTTGCCGTCGGGCCCCTTCTTGCCGAAGTCCGCGGGGGTGAACTCGTGGCCGCCGCTGAGTGGGGCGCCGTTGTCGCGGCGGCGGCCGATGGACCGGTCCTGCTTGCCGGCGGTGGAGGTGTCCCAGGTGGGCAGGTCCATCCGGATCTTGCGGAAGACCAGGTAGGTGCCGCCGGTGAACCAGGACGGCTCGTCCGGCGCGGTGACCCGTACGGCGTCGTCGAAGGCGGCGGTGCCCGGCCTGGGGTTGGCGGTGCCGTCCTTGTGCCCGAACAGGTTGCGCGGGGTGGCGTCGCCGAACCGGCCGAGGAAG
The DNA here is from genome assembly GCF_053590035.1 of Nonomuraea sp. NPDC003214. Classification (NCBI taxonomy): domain Bacteria; kingdom Bacillati; phylum Actinomycetota; class Actinomycetes; order Streptosporangiales; family Streptosporangiaceae; genus Nonomuraea; species Nonomuraea sp. NPDC003214. The sequence continues at coordinate 98,645 of NZ_JBSFSX010000017.1, forward strand.
CCCTGCTGGCTCCAGCGCAGCCGGGCGAGGCCGGGGGCGCGGCCGCGCAGGGCGCGGAAGGCGTGGCTGATGCTCTGCGGGTCGTCGCCGCAGATCTGCACGAACAGCTCGCCGCCGCTCCAGGCGGGCTGGAGCTGGTCGGTGGAGAAGGCCGGCAGCCGGCGCAGGTGCCGGGGCCGCTCCTTCTTGCGGCCGATGCGGCCGAACAGCTCGGGTCCGAGGCCGAACGTCACGGTCAGCCGGGAGGGCGGCAGGCCGTCGGCGATGCCGGTGTCGGCGGGCATGCCGGGGCGGCTGGACGGGAGCGGTCCGGCGGGGCGGCCCCGCATGAGCCGTTCGGCGGCGGCGCTCCAGTGCTCCATGAGGCGCTGGAAGTTGGCGGCGATCCGTTCGGTGGGCAGGGGCTTGCCCTTGGGATCGGCGCTCTCGAGGTCGAAGGCGGCGAAGTAGGCGTAGAGCTGCTGGGGCGTGGCGATGCCGGGCTGCTGCGTCTCGTGACGCCGCTCCGGGGCCGCCTGCCTCGGCGGGGTGGCCGGCGCGTCGTCTCCCGTGAGGGCCAGTGCCCCGCTCGCGCCCGCGGTCGCCACGAGCGAGGTGACCAGGGTGCGCCGGGAGAAGGCAGGCGTGGACGAACTGGACATGGGTGTCCTCCAAGGCGAAGGGGGTCATAACCTTCAGGTAGCCTGAAGCCTAGGCGGCGGCACCGTCGCCCCTCTCCCCGGCCCCGCCCATGACCGCCCGAAACTCCCGGAAACGGCCCACACCCACATGAACCAGGCAGAGCACCCCGACCGGCTGGAGCGGGGACACCCGTTCCGGCAGTGGAAGACGTGGCGGATCCCCGGCACCGAGCTGACCCTCACCGGCTACTCCCGGGCGAACGACAAGACGTTCTTCCACATCCCCGAGCTGCGGTGCTGCCTCGACGCGGGCCTGTGCGAGGGGCGGCGGCCGGACACGGTCTTCCTCACCCACACCCACCACGACCACGCCAAGGACCTCGACCACCTGGCCGCCAACCCCTCCGGCGTGGACGTCTACCTGCCCGCCGAGGCGGTGCCGTACGCGGAGTCCTACATCCGCGCCTCCGCCGAGCTCAACCACGGGGCCGGGTTCGACCCCGCCCTGGCCGGGGGCCACCGCCTGCACGGCGTGGCCGGGGGCGACGAGTTCGGCTTCGGGCGCCGGGGACACCGGGTGCGCGTGGTGGAGTGCGAGCACAAGGTGCCCTGCGTCGGTTACGCCTTCTCGGAGCGGGTCAAGGCGCTGCGGCCGGAGTACGCGGAGCTGCGGCGGTCACTGGCGGAGCGGGGCAGGGGGGCCGAGTTCGGACGCCTGATGGCGCGCGAGCGTGAGAGGGGCGTCGAGGTCGACGCCCTGACCACCCGGCCGCTCTTCGCCTATCTGGGGGACACGCACGTGCGCGTCTTCGAGCGCAACCCCTGGCTGCTCGGCTACCCGGTCGTCATCACCGAGTGCACCTTCCTGGAGGACGGCGAGCTGGAGCGCGCGGACCGGGTCGGGCACACGGTGTGGAGCCGGCTGCGCCCGATCGTCGAGGCGAACCCGCGTACGCTGTTCGTCCTGATCCACTTCAGCCTGCGCCACTCCGACCGGGAGGTGCTGGAGTTCTTCCGGCGGCAGCGGGAGCGGCCCGGCGCCTCGCGGCCGGACAACGTCCTGCTGTGGGTCCACCCGGACAGCCATCTGCCGGAGCAGCACCAGCACCGCCCATGACCGTCAGCCGGGGCCGACGCCCAGGGCCCGGCGGTAGGTGGCGGGGTCGGCCAGGACGTCGAGCATGGCGCGGGCGAGGTCGCCGCGCGGCAGGCTCCAGCCGGGGACGCCGGCGTCCACCGCCGTGCGGTAGCGGCCGGAGGGCGGGTCGTCGGTGAGATAGGGCGGCCGCAGGACCGTCCAGTCGGTGTCGCCGGCCGCGAGGACGCCCTCCATCCGCTCCAGATCGCGGTAGACGTCGCGGTAGATCGCCCGCAGCAGCGGCCTGACGGTGAGGCGGTGCCACATCGGCTCGCCCGCACCGCCGCGCAGCACCGGCTGGGCGCTGACGGCGACGATCCGCCGCACCCCCGCCGCCGTCATGGCCTCCTGGATCGCCGTGACCGCCGCCGAGCAGACCGGGGCGGCGGCGCGCCCCCGCGGCCCGAGCGCCGACAGCACGGCGTCGTGCCCGGCCAGGACCGGGACCAGCGGCGCGGCGTCGAAGAGGCCGGCCACGACGGTGTCCGCGGGATCGCGCCGCGTGCGCACCACCGCCGTCACGTGGTGACCGGCGGCCCGCGCCCGCTCGACCAGCTCGCGCCCCGTGCCGCCGCTGGCGCCGAAGACGACGAGCTTCATCGGACGCCCCCCGCCCGGCGCGGCGGAAGGGCGGGCCCTCGCCCGCCGTCGCCCAGGATGCGCGCACGTGGATGAGCCACGACACCCCCATAGTTCAGATTTCTTAACTGTTCCATTTTTTGAACTGTATACTTCGTGACCATGTCCAGCAACTCCGACGCGATCCGGCGCGAGATCCTCGAACTGATCCCGCAGGTCGCCGTCTACTTCCGCGGGCACCCGCCACCGGGCATGCCCGACGGGCTGCGTACCGTCTTCGAGAGCCATTCGCTGACCCGGCGCCACGGCGCGGTCGTCACGCAGCTCGGCCTCGACTCCCCGCTGACGGTCTCCGAGCTGGCCGCGCGGCTGGGCGTCTCCCTGCCCAACGCCAGCGACCTGGTCAGCGACCTGTGCCGGGCCGGCCTGGCCGACCGCACCCCCGACCCGGCCAACCGGCGGCGCACGCTCGTCCTCCTCAGCCCCGCTCACCGCGACCTCGTGGCGGAGTTCCTGCGGCTACGGGCGGGCCCGCTCCTACGCGCGATGGACGCGCTCACGCCCGAGCAGCGGGAGGGCTTCCTGGCCGGACTGCGCGCGTGGGCCGCCGAGATCGCCGACGGTGAATGACCCGCCCGCGGCCGGTCCCGCCCCCGGCGCGCTCACCGAGGGCGGCGGGGGTGCGGCGAGGCGGCGGCCAGGAGGGCGCGGCCGGCGTCGGTGAGCTCGTGCGTGGCCGTGCGACCCGCCCGGCTGCTGTCGATCAGCCCGGCGTCGCGCAGGACCGTCAGGTGCTCGCTGGCCGTCGGGGCGGTCACTCCCACCAGCCGGGCCACCACGCCCGTCTGCAACGGGGTGACGAGCGCGGCCAGGATGCCCGCCCGGGTCGTCCCCAGCAGCCGGTCGAGGGATCGCGGCGTGGCCGGGGCCGCCCACAGGTAACGCCCGGACGCCGGATAGTAGATCGCCGGGGCCCAGTGGGCGGAGGTGGCGCACTGCACCCGGTCCGTGATGAACAGCGACGGGACGAGGATGAGCCCGTCCGGGCAGTCGACGTCGACGTCGACGGCCGACGCGACGGTGACGGTGTCGCCCTCCAGCGCCGTCGAGTGGTGCAGGCGCGGAAGGACCTCGCGCAGCCCCTCGCGGTTGACCTGGAGGGCCCGGTCCAGCATCTCGGCCCGCAGCGCCTGGCGCATGGACGGCCATTCCGGCTCCACGACCGCCTTCCAGAGGCGGCGCACCGCGCCGGCGGCCTCCGCCCTGACCCGGCCGGGGTCGCCGAGCAGCCGGCCCGGTCCGGCCTCCCGCCCGATCGCGGCGTCGGCGAGCTCGGCGCGGACCTGGTCCAGCGGGGTGGCGAGGAGGGCGGCCACGCACTCCTCGAACGACGGCTCGCTGGACATCGGCGACGGGTCGAGGAAGTCGGGCCGGTACGCGCCATCGGCCATGAAGATCGTGAGCGCGCCCAGGTCCAGCCCCGACAGGCGGTCGCGGCGACGGCGCAGCCACGGGTGGAACATCGGGTGACGCCGCGGCTCGGTCAGGAGCCGGGCGAGGCTGACCACCTCGTGGATCGGCGACATCGCCCACCGCACGCCCGCGGCCCCGGCCCCCAGTCGGTAGCGGATCATCTCCCCATTGTCGGGCACACCATTAGGCCAGGGCCGAAGTGAGCGCGAGCGGGCCGCGGAGTCACGAGACTCGGGGTCATGACGGAGACGAAGCCGACACCGGCGCGAACGATCCGGCTGGGCCCCGGCGGATCGGTCATCGAGGTCCTCGCCACCCCGGCGGAGACCGGCGGGACCGTGAGCCTCTACAGGTGGCGCATGTCGCCCTCCAGCCGGGGCCCTTCCCCGCACTTCCACACGACCTTCAGCGAGACCTTCGTCGTCGAGGAGGGCGAGGTCGGCTACTTCGACGGGCGGGCCTGGCGGACCCTGCGGGCCGGGGACACCGCGCACGCCGCGGCGGGCGCCGTGCACGCGATCCGGAAGGACCGCCCCGAGCCCGCCACCCTCCTCATGGCCCTCTCACCGGGCGTGCCCCGGGAGGAGTACTTCGCGCGGCTCGCCACCGTGACCGAGCGCGACGAGGGCAGGCTCCACGAAGCCCACGACAACCATTTCGCCGGCCTTGACCTTGACGAGAACCAGGAGGACAGATGACGAGCAACGACCTGCGCGGCGCCCTCAAGGGACGCGTGCTCCTGCCCGGTGACGACGGCTTCGACCAGGCGGCCGCCGCGTGGAATTTGACCGTCAGGCAGCCGGTGGCCGCCGTGGCGGAGGCCGCGGACGCCGGCGACGTGGCGGCGCTCGTCCGCTACGCGCGCCGGGCGGGCCTTACGGTGACCGCGCAGCCGAGCGGCCACGGCGCCTCGGGTGACGTGGAAGGCGTGATCCTGCTGCGTACCGGCCGGTTGAACGACGTGGAGGTGCGCGCGGAGGAGCGCGTGGCCAGGGTGGGCGCGGGCGCGAAGTGGGGGCAGGTGCTGGCGGCGGCCGGCCCGCTGGGGCTGGCCGGCCTGTCCGGCAGCGCGCCGGGGGTCAGCGTGACCGGCTACGCCCTGGGCGGCGGGATCGGCTGGTTCAGCCGCGCGTACGGCTTCGCCTCCGACAGCGTGCGCGCCCTCGACGTCGTGGACGCCGACGGCGAGCCGGGCCGGGTGACCGCCGAGTCCGACCCCGACCTGTTCTGGGCGCTGCGCGGCGGTGGCGGGGACTTCGCGGTGGTGACCGCCGTCGAGCTGGAGCTGTATCCCGTGCCGGTCCTGTACGGCGGGCGCGTGATCTGGCCGGAGCACCGGACCGGGGAGGTGTACGAGGCGTTCCTGGAGATCACCGCCGAGGCGCCGCGCGAGCTCAGCGTCTGGATCAACCGGTTCCAGCCGCCCGGCGCGCCGCCGATGGTGACGCTGGACCTGGCCTACCTGGGTGAGGCGGCCCGGGCCGAGGACCTGCTGGCGCGCCTCGGCAAGATCGAGGGCGCGATCTCCGACAGCCGGGGCGTCGTCCCCCTTGCCGAGCTGGGCGGCATCACCGCCGAGCCGACCGACCCCGCCCCGTCCATCGCCCGGGCGGAGCTGCTCACCGGCCTGGACGCGGACGCGGTGGAGCGCCTGCTGGCCAAGCCGGTCGAACCGCTCATCAACGTGCAGATCAGGCACCTGGGCGGGGCTCTCGCCGAGCCGGGCGGCGGCGCCGGTGCGAGCGGCGCGCTGACCGAGCCGTATCTGCTCGGCCTGCTAGGGCTCGGGCTGCCGCACGCGGCCGACGCGACGCGCGCCAAGCAGGCCGAGGTCGTGGCCGGCCTGGAGAGCCTCGTCAGCGGACGCAAGCCGTACACCATGCTCTCCCCCGGCGACACGGCGGCGCAGTCCTTCTCCGCCGGGACGCTCGCGCGGCTGCGGGAGATCAAGCGGGCCCGTGACCCGCACCACGTGTTCCGCGCGAACTACCCGGTGCTCGGCTAGCGGGAGCGGGCGAGGCGCTGGAGCTGGCCGGTGTGCACGTCGCTCACCCATTCCCAGCCGGGCTCGGCCGACGGCCCGATCCGGGGGTCGCTCGGCTCATGGCCGTCCCGCAGGGCGTGCACGTACGCCCGGTCCAGGGTGATCCGGACGCGGACCTGGCCCGCTCCGCCGGCGGAGCCGTGACCGGGGACGACGACGCCCGCGTCGCCCGCCGCCTCCTCCAGCAGCCGCAGCGCCTCCAGGTAGTCCTCGACCGGGTCGGCGGCGTCCAGGTCGAGCATCGGGACCAGGACGTCGGAGAGCATGTCGCCGGCGACGAGAACCCCGCGTTCCTCGATCAGCAGCGCCGCGTGGCCCGGCGCGTGCGCCCGGTGCTCGACGATCCGGACCCGGGGACCGTCCCAGGGGACGTACGCGGTCCCGGCGGGCAGGCCGGTGATGTCGCCGAGCAGGTCGAGCGGCACCTGCCCGGCGACTTCCGTGCCGATCAGGTGGTCGGCGACGCGGGCCTTCGCGTCCGGGTCCGCGAGCTGGTCGCGTACGGCGGCCGCGCAGCGCGCCGTGCCGTGGCGGGGCGCCTGGCCGAGCCGGGGGTGCCAGAGCAGGTGATCCCAGTCGGGATGGGTGGAGAACCCCGCCACGACGGGCTGTCCCAGCTCGTGCAGGTCGTCCGCGAGGCAGCCGAGCTCGGCGCCGGTCACGCCGGGGTCGATGAGCAGCACCCCGGCCGCGCCCCGCACGACGACGGCGTTGGTCCGCACGAACATGCTCTGGTGGATCAGCACCCCCTCGGCGACCTGCGTCAGCATGGCCACGCCCGGCGGTCCGCGGTCGTCGTGCGGTGCCGGGGCGCCTGCCCGGGCTCGGTGCCGTTCATCCGCCGCCTCCTGCGATGGGTGCCGTGGTGCCGGAGGGAGCCGTGCCCCGCCAGGTCACACAGTCTGGCCGGACGGGGCGCCCGCCGGTAGGGTCCGATCCTATGGGGCGTTCGAGGACCGGTTCCGGCCTGGCCGAGGACCTGCTCATCGAGCTGGACCGCGACGCCGGGGTGCCGCTGCACCGGCAGATCGAGACGTCCATCCGCGCGGGCATCCGGGCCGGCCGGCTGCGGGCGGGCGCCTCGCTGCCGCCCTCCCGCACCCTGGCGGCCGGGCTCGGCGTTTCCCGTGGCGTGGTCGTCGAGGCCTACCAGCAGCTCGTCGCCGAGGGCTACCTCGCCAGCCGGTCGGGCGGCTACACGCAGGTCGCCGCGTCGATGCCGCCGGTGGCCGCCGGCGCGGCCCCCGCGACCCCGGCGGCGCACGACCGCGGCTTCCGGGTCGACTTCGGGTACGGGCGCACCGACGTGTCGCAGTTCCCCCGGGCTGCCTGGCTGCGCTCGGTCCGCGCCGTGCTCACCGCCACGCCCAACGACCGGTTCGCCTACCTCGACGGTCGTGGCGTGCCGGAGCTGCACACGGCCCTGTGCGACTACCTCAACCGGGTGCGCGGCACCTCCGCCGCGCCGGGCCACGTGGTCGTCTGCGGCGGCTACGGGCAGGGCATCGCGCTGCTGATCCAGGTGCTCGTCCAGCACGGCGCCAGGCGGATCGCCCTGGAGGACCCCTCGTCCAACGACGACGCCCTGGTGCTGGCCCGCGCCGCCGGACTGGAGGTGGTCGGCGTCCCGGTGGGCCCGGACGGCGTCGAGGTCGGCGCGCTCCACCGGGCCGACGCCGACGCGGTCGTGCTCACGCCGTCGCACCAGTGGCCCACCGGCGGAGTGCTGTCGGCCCCGGCGCGGGCGGAGGTGATCCGCTGGGCGAAGCGGCGCGGCGCGCTCGTGATCGAGGACGACTACGACGCCGAGTACCGTTACGACCGCTCGCCGGTCGGCGCCATGCAGGGACTGGCGCCCGATCACGTCGTCTACTGCGGCACGGCCAGCAAGACGCTCGCGCCCGGGTTGCGGCTCGGCTGGCTGGTCGTGCCCGCCCGGCTGGTGGGCGACGTCGCCGCGGCGAAGGTGCTCGCCGACCGGGGGTCGCCGGTCATCGACCAGCTGACGTTCGCCGACTTCCTGGCGCGCGGGGAGTTCGACCGCCACCTGCGCCGGATGCGCCCGGTCTACCGCCGCCGCCGTGACGCGCTGCTGGACGCCCTGCGCACCCACCTGCCCGAGCTGCGACCGGCCGGGATCGCCGCCGGGCAGCACGTGGTCGCCTGGCTCCCGCCCGGCCTCGACGAGGCGGAGGTGGTGGCCGCCGCCGCCCGGCGCGGGCTCGGCATCCACGGCGTCGGCCCGTACCGGATCACCGGCGCCGGGCCGGGCGGCCTGATCTTCGGCTACGCCATCCTCAGCGAGGCCGCCATCGCCGAGGGGGTCGCGCTGCTCGCGGCGGCCGTGCGCGAGGTACGGGGACGCTGACGCCGTCAGCATGCCGGGCGGATGTTCTGGTTCAGGTGGAACACGTTGGCCGGGTCGTACGCGGTCTTGAGCTCGGTCAGCCGGGCCAGCTTCGCGGCCGGGTACGCCCGCCGCACGCCGCTCTGCCCCTCGGCCAGCTCGTCGGCCGTCAGCGAGTTGACGTACACGCCGCTCGCGTACGGTTCGAGCGACGCCCCGGCGGCGCGGGCGGCGCCCATCCTGGCGTCGTCCTCGGCCGGGTCGGTCCAGCGGGACCCGGCCCCGAACTCGAACATCGTGCCCCGGTGGCCGAACGCCGCGTCCGCCTCGGGGACGTCGGCGATCGCGCCGCCGTGCGCCTGCAGGCCGACACCCGGCAGGTACGGGTCCGCGCTCAGGTCGGCGCCGCCGCGCAGCAGGAACGCCTCGATCGCCGCGGTGGGGAATCGCCGCAGGTAGTGCGCCTTGGCGTAGCGGCGGTAGGCGTGGCCGCCGGTGGAGTCGTCGCGCCGCTGGAGTTCGAGGTAGGACGGGGTGGTGACGCGTGAGGCGACGGGACGCCCGAGCGCCCGCATCGCGGGGAGCAGCCGTCGGCCCTCGTCCGGGTCGCCGACCCACACGAACCCCACCGTGGCGATCGGGCCTTCCGGGCCGCTGCCGACGCCGGCGGTGAACGTCGCCTGCCGGGGCGCGACGGCGTTCAGGTCACGCCAGCCCTCGAGGACCGGGACGGCGTCCTCGGCGCGGAAGTCGAACTCGGCGACCAGCGTCCGCGTGCCCGTGCGATGCAGCCGGAACTCGAACTCGGTGACGACGCCGAAGTTGCCGCCGCCGCCGCGCAGGCCCCAGAACAGGTCGGGGTTCTCGGCACGGCTGGCGGTCACCACGTCCCCCTCGGCGGTGACCATCGTGTACGAGATGACGTTGTCGCAGGCCAGGCCGTACTGGCGGGCCAGCCAGCCCATGCCGCCGCCGAGCGTGAGCCCGCCGACGCCGGTGTGCGAGACGTTGCCGGCGGTGGTGGCCAGGCCGTACGCCTGGGACGCGCGGTCCAGCGCGCCGAGCAGCGCGCCGCCCTGCACCCGGGCCCGGCGGCGGGCCGGGTCGATCCGCACGCCGCCCATGGGCGTCAGGTCGATCATGAGTCCGCCGTCGGGGACGGCGAAGCCGGCGGCGTTGTGGCCGCCGCAGCGCACCCCGATCTCCAGGTCCAGCTCCCGCGCCAGCCGCACGGCGGCGACCACGTCGGCGACGCCCGCCGCGCGGACGATCATCCGGGGCCGCCGGTCGACCATGGCGTTCCAGACGGTGCGGGCGCTGTCGTAACCGGCGTCGCCGGGGGTGAGGAGCCGGCCGTCGAAGCGAGTCGCTGTCGTTGTCATGCCCTGAGCGTGACACCGATCGGTACCCTCGATAAGGGCCGATCGCGCAGCCGCCCGGAGGACCAATTCCGGCCCCGCATCTGCACCGCCCGGGCATCTGGACCGGAGCCGGGACCCTGGCCCTTCAGGGGCCGGCCGCCAGCCCTGCGAGGCCGGTGCGGGCGCGGGACTGCTCGGCGAGGTCGCCCACCTCGACGGCCGCGTCGAGCGCGTCCTGGTAGAGACGCCGCGCCCGGCCGGTCTCGCCGAGCGCCAGTGCGGCCGTGGCCAGGCCGTTGAGGGCCTTGGCCTCGCCGCGCCGGTAGCCGAAGCGGCGGTACAGCTCCAGGGCGTCGCCGTGGTGCGCGCCCGCCTCGGCGGGCCGGCCGAGGCGCAGGCAGGCGGTGCCGAGGTGGTGCAGGGCGTCGGCCTCCCCGCCCCGGCTGCCGATGGCGCGGAAGATCTCCAGCGCCTCGCGGTGCAGGGCGTCCGCCTCGGCGAAGCGGCCCTGCCGTTCCTGCGCGACGCCGAGGTAGTCCGTGGTCACCGCCTCGCCGAAGCGGTCGCCGAGCTCGCGGAACAGCTCCAGCCCCCGGCGCAGCGCGGCGAGCGCGCCCTCGTGGTCGCCGGTCGCGGCCCGTACGTCGCCCAGGCCGGTCAGCGCCCGCGCCTGGCCGCGGCGGTCGTCGGCGGCCCGGCAGGCGGTCAGGGCCCGGTCGAAGTGCTCCGCCGCGAGCCGGTGGTCGCCCTGCAGGTGGTGCACCCAGCCGAGGTCGGTCAGCGCCCGGCCCTCACCGGCGGGGTCCGCGAGCCGCCGGGCCGCCTCCAGCGCCCTGCCGTACAGGGTGCGGGCGTCGTCGTGCAGCGCGTGGTCGTACAGGTAGCGGTAAAGGGTTGTGGCCAGCGCTCCTGTGTGGGCCGGCCAGTCGGTGTCGCAGGCGTGCGCGGCGGTCCGTACGAGATTGCCGCGTTCGGCGTCGAGCCAGGCGAGCGCTTCGGCGGCGTCGCGGAAGCGCGCCGCCGGGCGGCCGGTCCTCGGCCGCCGGTGCGCGCTGTCGGGATAGAGCAGGTCCATGGCGGCGGAGGCGGTGCACAGGTGGTGGTCGAGCAGCCGGGTCATGGCGGCGTGGCGTTCGGCGGGCGGTTCCTCGGCGGCGGTGTCGTGGGCGTACTGGCGCAGCAGGTCGTGGAAGCGGTAGCGGCCCGGCTCGTGCTGCTGGAGCATGTGCGTGTCGAGCAGCGACTCCAGCGTGTCCTCGGCGTCGGCGACGTCGAGCCCGGCCAGCGCGGCCGCGGCGGGCGGGGTGACGTCGCGGCCGGGGTGGAGACCGAGCAGGCGGAACAGGTGGCGCTCGGTGTCGTCGAGCTGCTGGTAGGACAGGGCGAACGCGGCCGCCACGCCGCGCTCGGCGGTGGCCAGCTCCGACAGCCTGCGCCGTTCGTCGCGCAGGCGCTGGGCCAGGTAGGCGACGCTCCAGCGGGGCCGGTGCCGCAGCCGCGCCCCGGCGATCCGTACGGCGAGCGGCAGGAACCCGCACAGCAGCAGGACCTCGGCCACCGCGTCGGGCTCCCGTACGGCGCGTTCGCCCACGATCCGGGTGAACAGGTCGGTGGCGTCGGCGGCGGGCAGCACCTCCATGGGCAGGGACCGGACGCCGTCGAGATCGGTCAGCCGGCGCCGGCTGGTGATGAGGACGAGGCTGCCGGAGGGGCCGGGGAGCAGCGGGCGTACGTGCGCGGAGTCGGCGGCGTTGTCCAGGACGACGAGGACGCGGCGGCCGGCCAGCTCGGCCCGCCACAGCGCGGCGCGCTCCTCCAGGTGGGCGGGGACGGCCTCGGCGCGGACGCCGAGCTGGCGCAGCAGGGCCTCCAGCGCCTCGGACGTGCTCACCTGCTGCCTGCCCGCCGTGTGCGCGTGGAGGTCGACGAAGAGGCGGCCGTCGGGGTAGTGGTCGGCCAGCTGGTGGGCGGCGCGCACGGCGAGGGCGGTCTTGCCGATGCCGGCCATGCCGTCGATCGCGGTGATCGACGGCATGGGGCCGTCCCCGGCGATCAGCTGGGTCAGCTCGGCGGTGCGGCCGGCGAAGTCGGCGACGTCGTAGGGCAGGTACGTCGCGCTCTTCCCCTTCGGGCTCTCGCCGGCCCGTACGTCGGGGCCCTGGAGCACGGTCTCTTCCACGGACAGGAAGGCGGGCCCCGGGTCGAGGCCCTGCTCATGGGCCAGCCGGGACCGGTAGGCGCGTCCGGCGGCCAGCGCGTCGGCCTGCCGTCCGGCGCGGTGCAGGGCCAGCATGAGCTGCCCGGTCAGCCGCTCGCGCAGCGGGTGGGCGGCCAGCTCCGCGCCGAGCCGGTCGATCAGGTCCTCGTGGCGTCCCTCGGCGAGCTCCAGGTCGGCCAGCCGTTCCACGGCGGTCAGCCGCCGGTCCTCCAGCCGCGCGCGGGCGTCCGGCGCGTACTCCGCCTGCACGTCGGCGAGCGCGGGCCCGCGCCACAGCTCCAGCGCCGAGCGCAGCCGCCCGGCGGTGTGCCGTGGATCGTCCTCGGCCGTGGCCGTGAGCGTGGTGAAGTCCTCCAGGTCGAGCTGGCCGGGCCGGGTGGTGAGCACGTATCCGGCCACGCTCGTCCGGAGCTGGTCGGCCACGCCTGCCGCGCGAAGGACGCGCCGGATCGCCGCGAGCGCGGCGTGCACCTGGGCGCGCGCGGTGTCCGGGGGCGCCGGCCCCCACACCGCGTCGATCAGCCGTTCCACGCTCTGGGCGCGTCCCGCGTGGAGCAGCAGGTGACCGAGGAAGGCACGGTGCCGGGGGGCGAGGGCGGGCAGCGGCCGGTCGCCTGCCGAGACCTCCACGGGACCCAGGATCAGGAAACGCGCAGACACCCCAGGATCGTACAAGTCACGGCATATGGGCGCTCCATAGCTCGCGCATAGCCGGCGCATCAAAGCCCTTGCCGAGACTCGTCAGCGGAAAGCGGCAACCAACTCTGCTGAGGAGTCACTCATGGAAGCACGGATGAAGAACCCCGCCCTGGTGCTGCCGGGCGCGATGCAGGCGCTGCTCGCGCTCGGCAAGGCGGCCGACGAGGCCGGGCTGCCGAAGGTCACGGTCGACCTGGTGCTGCTGCGGGCCAGCCAGATCAACGGATGCAGCGTGTGCGTGGACATGCACGCCAAGGACCTGCGCAAGCAGGGCGAGAGCGACGAGCGGCTGTTCGCCGTGGCCGCCTGGCGCGAGGCGCCGTACTTCACCGACGCCGAGCGCGCCGCGCTCGCCCTGACCGAGGAGGCCACCCGGCTGTCCGACGGCGGCATGGTCAGCGACGCGGTGTGGGACGAGGCCGCGGACCACTACTCCGAGCAGGAGCTGGCCGGACTGCTGCTGCAGATCGCCACCGTCAACCTGTGGAACCGGCTCAACGCCGCCACCCGTCAGGTCGCGGGCGCGGCATGGTGAGCGTCGCCCTCGTCACCGGGGCCACCCGGGGCATCGGCCTGGCGACCGCCCGGCTGCTGACCGAACGCGGCGTCACCGCGATCGTCGGCGCGCGCGACGAGGCCGCCGCCGAGCGGCTCGGCCTGCCGTACGTGCGCCTGGACGTCACGGACCCGGCCGGCGTCCGCGCCGCCGCCGAGCGGATCGAGCGGGAGTACGGCGGGCTCGACATCCTCGTCAACAACGCCGGGATCGTCCTGCCCGACGGGCCGCCGAGCGAGGCCACCGCCGAGCAGGCCCGGTTCATCTACGAGACGAACGTGTTCGGCGTCATCGAGGTCACGAACGCGATGCTGCCGATGCTGCGCCGCTCCCCTGCGGGGCGCGTGGTGAACGTCTCCAGCGAACGCGGCTCGATCACCCGCGCCCTGGACCGGGAGCACCCGCTGTGGCCGATGCTCAACGTGACCTACTGCTCGGCCAAGGCCGCGCTCAACATGATCACCGTGTCCTACGCCAAGGAGCTGCTGGACACCCCCGTCAAGGTCAACGCGGTCGACCCGGGCTGGGTGAAGACCGACATCAACCACGGCGCCGGGATCAAGACGCCCGAGGAGGGCGCCGCGCCGATCGTGGCCATGGCGCTGCTCGGCCCGGACGGCCCCACCGCCGCCTTCGTCCAGGACGAGGGCCCCATCCCCTTCTGAAGGAGTACATGCATGCGTGACATCGTGCGAGGCCAGGTGTTCCTGCCTGGCGACGACGGGTTCGACCGGGCCGCCGCGCCCTGGGCGATCGGGGTGCGCCAGCCGGTGGTCGCGGTCGCCGAGGTGGCCGACGCCGCCGACGTGGTGGCGCTCGTCCGCTACGCCCGCCAGGCCGGGCTGACCGTCACCGCCCAGCCGTCCGGTCACGGCGCCTCCGGTGACGTCGACGGGACGATCCTGGTACGCACCGCCCGCCTGGACGAGATCACCGTCGACCCGGCCGGGCGGGTGGTCCGGGCCGGGGCGGGCGCGCGGTGGGGGCAGGTGCTGGTCGCGACCGGCAAGCACGGCCTCACCGGGCTGGCGGGCAGCAGCCCGGTGGTCTCCGTCGCCGGGTTCGTCGCCGGCGGGGGCGTCTCCTGGTTCGGCCGTGCGTACGGCTGGGCCGCCGACTCCGTGCGCGCGTTCGAGATCGTCGACGCCGGGGGCGAACAGGTGCGGGTCACGGCGGACTCCGACGCCGACCTGTTCTGGGCGCTGCGCGGCGGTGGCGGCGACTACGGGATCATCACCGCCGTCGAACTGGACCTGTACGAGGTGCCCGGCCTGTACGGCGGGCGCGTCGTGTGGCCGGCGGAGCGCACCGGCGAGGTGTTCGAGGCGTTCCGGACCATCACGGCCGACGCGCCGCGCGAGCTGTCGCTGTGGCTCAACCGGACGGCCCCGCCGCCCCCCGCCCCGGCGACCGTCGGCATCGACGTGACCTTCCTCGGCGGGGCGGCCGAGGCGGAGGACCTGCTGGCCCCGCTGGCGGCGATCGGCGGCAGCCTGTCGGACAGCCGCGGCCCCATGGACGTCGCCGACCTGGGCGCCATCGCCGCCGAGCCGGTCGACCCAAGCCCGATGCTGGCCCGCACCGAGCTGCTGACCGCGCTGCCCGTGGACGTCCTCGCGGACGCCGACCTCGCGCCGCTGCTGAACCTGCAGATCCGGCACCTGGGAGGCGCCCTGGCCGAGGCGCGCTCGGACGGCGGCCCCGGCGGTGCGCTCGGCGAGCCGTACCTGCTCTACCTGCTCGGGCTGCGGCTGCCGCACCTGACCGAGGCGGTGGAGGCCAAGCAGGCCGCGCTGGTGGCGCAGCTCGGCGAGGCGGTCAGCGGGCGCAAGCCGTACACCTTCCTCGCCCCTGGCGAGAGCGCCACCCAGGCCTTCCCCGCCGAGGTGCGGGCACGCCTGGCGCGGATCAAGCGCGAGCGCGACCCGGGCGGCGTCATCCGCGCCAACTTCCCGATCACGAGCTGAGCCGGCCGGTCGCCGAGGGCCGCCTGAGAAGCGGAAAGGGCCACATCCCGTGTGGGGATGTGGCCCTTGCCCTTGGTGGGCGATACTGGGATCGAACCAGTGACCTCTTCGGTGTGAGGTCGATCATGTGACTAGGTGTTCTGGCTGCGCAATCCCTCATGCCCGTGCACTGCCGTGCATGATCGAACACTGCGGTTCTTGGGCTAGGTTGGTCAATCGATCCTGTTCAGGCCAGTTCAGGCCAGATCGCTTGGCGTGGCTCCCAATCACGCATGTCACGGTCAAGCCCAATAGCTCAATCCATCTCCACCACTCGTGGCACATGCTCCACCGGCAACCGGTGAATCAGCTTGCCGCCCTCCCCTGGTACCAGCTGCACGATCTCCCCTTCGGGCAATGCTCGGAGCTCTTCCACTGGGTGAGACATATTGGCCGCTGGAAGATGTACTGCTCCTCGATATCGAACTCGATCGCGTAGCTGCCGAGGTCGACTGCCAACGGGCGCGTTCGGATGATGGCGCTGCCGAGGGTGGCCTGGGCCATGATCACCCGAGCTGCAGATGCTTCGATCGAAATGCTGTACCAGTCTGATGAATAGACCTGCCCCAGCAGGAGGTCCGCAACGGAAGCCATCCGGTGCATCTGTTCCTCGGTTAGGCCGTCAAGCGGCGGGAACGTCACTCGCATCAGGGTGTATTGCTGGAAGATGAGCAGTGCCTTGGTGAACTCCATCAGGTCGGCGGCACGCCGGGGCATCGAGGAAACCCCGTCCGGCACCGCTACTCGATGCCCGAGTTCACCCGCGCCCTGTACTGCCAGCACCGTCGCATTGCCCGGCAGAAGATCACGGAGAAACCGCAGCGACGAACACACCTGCCCCGGTGTCTTCCCGGTGAGGTCATTGAGTACGAAGTGGAAGCCATAGCGCCCACTGATTGCGTTGGCCGTCACCACCATCGTGAAGGCACCAGCGGGATCCTGCGCCGTGAGGCTGTAGCCTCCCTCGACCTGACCGGCAGACCGGGCCGGATCAACCAGGGGGACGCGATGGAGGACTTCGCCGTTGTGGTCCAAGAGCCGGACTTTGAGATCGGGAAGCAAGGTGTCGACGCTGGGGACGAAGTAGATCAGTCCTGGTCCATTGTCAGCGAGGCCAGTGGGATCGTTCAGGACCGTCACCACTCCGGGGATGTGCTGCAGCCTGGTCCCGTACTCCCAGAACTTACGAACCGCTGCGGCCTCGGGCGATCCCGGCTCGGGTGTCAAGTGGAAGTGTGTCCGGATCGGCCGTAGGTGGGCCATGCCTTCTGTGCGATAGAAGGCCCGTATGATTACGCAGCGGGTGGCATCAATACTGAGCCGTTTTCATCCCCGGCGGCGGGCTGCTGATCACAGCATGATCGCAAGGTTCACGTTCGCCTGCTGACATGGCGAAACCCCTGGTAGAC
>NZ_JBSFSX010000018.1:0-114899 GCF_053590035.1 Nonomuraea sp. NPDC003214
GCAGCCCGTGCAAGGCCGGCCACCTGTGCAAGGCCATCTCCGTCCTTCAAAACCACCGGCTCGCGCAGGCCGCGTGAGGATGAAAAGCATTCAGTGATTCCTTCCTCTGCAAGGGCAACGGCCAGTTGTTGTGCGGCGACCAAAGGATGAGGCGGCAGTTCGTTCATGTACTGAGCGTTGCCGTCATGAAACCGCAGGTGAACGGCCTAGTGCTGCTGGTGGTACGGGTATTCCTGTCACGAATATCGGTACGGTCGAGGTCGGCGGCTTAACCTATCGTTGTGACCCAGATGCCGCCGCAGTTCTGGTCCGGGCCAGTCGTGGCCGCCGCTCTCGCCGAGTGCGATCTACCAACCATCCTCGAAGAGGTGCGGCGGGCGCACGGTTGGACGCAGGGCCAGCTCGCTGAGGCGGTCGGCTACTCCCAGAGTTGGGTGTCCAAGGTGTTGCGTGGTCGTCAGCCGCTCACTGTGGACCAGGTTCGGGAGATATCCATCCAGATCGGGGTGCCGCTTCACTTGCTCCGATTCGGAGCCCGAGGGGATGACGATCCGACGAAGCGCAGAGATTTCGGCAAGGCGCTGGCGTTGACCGCGCTGGCGGGGGTGGCCCTGCCCAAGCGTCCCGATGTGGACGAGACGACGGCTGCCACGCTGACCAGCATCACCGGCGCCCAGCGTCGGTTGGAGTCCGTCACGCCTGCGCGTGAACTCGCCAGGCCGGCTGTGGCGCAGGTCGATCTCGTGAGCCGGGTTCTTGGCCGCGCGTCGCGGTCTCCGCATGCTGACGAGATCCGAGCCGGTCTGAGCGCGTCGGCAGGCTTCGCGGCTTGGGTGCACGCCGATATGCAGGACACCGGTTCGGCGCGGCTCTACTACCGTCGCGCCGTCGACAGTGCACGACAGGCCAACCATGCGCTGCTGGCGGCGTACATGATCGGCAGTCTGGCTGCGTTCGAGATCGACGCCAACGACCCGCTGATCGGACTGAATCTCTTGGCGCGGGCACGGCGGGAGATCGGGGAGCGGCCCCCGGCCATCGCTCGTGCGTGGCTGTCGAGTCTCGAAGCGCTCGGCCATGCGACCGCGCGGGACGAGGCGGCGGCGCTTCAGGCGTTGAGTGTGGCTGAGGCGGCGGTACGGGCTGGTGAGCGGGCAGCCGCTGCACCGCCTTGGCCGTGGGTGTTCCCGTTCGATCACGCCAAGCTGGCGGGGTATCGGGCCCTGGTGATGGTACGGCTCAAGCGGCCGGTTGAAGCCGTTGCCGCGTTCAACGAGTCGCTTGCGTCGGCCCAGCCCGGTGCGAAGCAGCGGGGTGTGCTCATGACGGAAGTGGCGACGGCTGAGGCCATGTCGGGACGCTATGACGAGGCGCTGTATCTGGCGTCCAATGCGCTTACGGTGGCGACGACGTACGGCTCCGAGCGTGTCCTGCACCGGGTCAAGAACTTCCGCCGATCGTATGCCGGGCCGTCGTCCAGCGCTTTGCGCTCGTTCGACGAGCGCCTTCACGCCACTCTGATCTAGGGGAATCATGGTTCGCATCGCTGTGTCCGGCCATCGGGGCTTGCCGGAGGAGACCGCCGTACTGATCGACGGGGCGGTACGCCAGGCGCTCGCGGAGTACGGTCCTGAAGTCGCAGGGTTGTCCTGCCTGGCGGACGGGGCTGATCAGATCTTCGCTCGCGCGATACTCGACCTCGGCGGCGTGCTGGAGGCCGTGATCCCGGCCAAGGAGTATCGGGACGGGCTGCCGGGCGAGTGCCATGCTGCGTACGACGAGTTGCTGGGCCGAGCGGTCCAAACTCACAGGCTGGACTTTGTGGAGTCCACCGCGGAGTCGCACATGACGGCCAGCGCGCGGATGCTGGACGACGCCGATGTGTTGTTCGCCGTCTGGGACGGGCAGCCCGCCCGAGGCTATGGCGGGACTGCTGACGTGGTGGCCGAGGCGCGGCGGCTGGAGGTGCCCGTGCGGGTGATCTGGCCTGATGGGGCCCGGCGAGATTAGGAACCTCTAGACGCTAGGCGCCTGGTCAGGCGGCTAATGAACCTCTAGGCCTGCCTCTAGACCTAGAGGTGATCTCTCTAGGTCTAGAGGCACAGGGTTCTATCGGTTCTCGCCTGCTTGCTCCCGTGCGATCTTGCGAGCGATGGCGATCCGTTGGCGTGCCACCTCGGCCCAGAAAGTCTCTCCGTGGCGGTGGCCGCTTCCGGCATAGTGCCATGCGTCTACCGTCACGGTCTTCTCTGGATCGGGAGGCGGAGCGCCAGTGATCAGCCGGGCTTGCTCGGCGCGGAAGTCGGCGCGGGCCTGTCGAAGGTCCCCGAGTCTGATCGAGTAGTGGCGGGACTTGGTGGAGAAGTGTCCTCGGTAGCCGAGCATGTGCGCCCACTGTCGCAGGAGCAGAGTTCGGTAGGGCTGGAGCTCGGCAAGGCTGAAACAGGTGTAGATCATGCGGCGGGCGTGCTCGGTGACCTCCAGACCGGCGATCTGTCCGGCATGCCGAATCGGACGGTCTACGGTGCCCGCGGACTCGGCTCCCTTGGTGGCGTACTTGGCCACGTACGCGGCAACTCGCTGATCGCTCAGTCCGCCCAGCTCAGCTGAGACGTAGACCGGTCGTACGTCGAGCTGATCGCCCCACCGGACCCAGCGAGGGCGGTCCGTCCTCTATGCGGACCGCGACCTGACCGGCGGTCCGGCGTATGGCCCGGTCGAGCAGGCCGATCGTGATGCGGTCCGGGGGGCGGTCAGCGGGCCCGTCCGGTCCGTCGAGTCTGACGATGGCATGGAAGTGGACCAGGCCGCGCGCTTGATACTCGGCGACCTTGGCATACGAGAGGCGGACCATCCGGCGCAGCTCCGTTCGGGTGATGCCGAGCAGGCGGGCCAGGACGCTCGGCACGGTCTTGGTGAACTCCCGCCAGAGCATGCCTGCGTGGGCGTTCCACAGGACGGCTCCGATGTAGTCGTAGCAGTCCACGCACAGGGGTTGCCCGACCTGGACGTCATCGCGCTCGTGACGCGAACCGCACCTCTGCGGCCGGCCATGCTCGCAGACGGGACGGTCCCGACGAGGACGGCATGGGAGCGTCCGGCCGGACTGCTCGCGGTGGGCGTGGACGGCACCGAATGAGGGGGCGGTGAAGGTGACAAACGCGCGGGGATGCTGGCTGACCTCCTCCGGAACGCCCTTGCCGCCGCGTAGGCCAGTGATGATCAGGTGGTACGTGTCGTCCCTGTAGACCGCCGAGCAGGCCGGGCATCTGGACGCGCGCCGGTTGCCGCAGGCTGTGAGCAGGAAGCCGGTCGGTTCGTCGGCGGTCCGGTACATGTCGAGGATTTCACCCGTCCGGCTGTCCAGCGTGTACCGCTCGCCGTGTAGCCGGATCGGTTGGGCACAGCCGCCCGTGGCGTGGACCATCTGTTGCCAGCGGGCGAAGTCGGGCATGACCGCTCGCTGCATCACGGCCAGCATCTCGGGTGACAGGTGAGGAACCTCGCTCATGCGGCGTCCTTCCCGGAGGAGCCGTCGGGCGGGGTTTGGCGGGCGACGCACACGCCGAGCACGGTGGCGATGCGCTGCCATTTCTCTTCTGACCAGCGAGGGGATCGTGCGGCTTGCTGCTTGCCCCACTCCTGGGCAGACAGCTCGTTCGATTGGTTCAGGTGGCCTCCTCAGCTCGTGGGCGGGAGCCACCGCCGTACCTGACGAGCACGACCAGACGCCAGCGCCAAGACAGCCTGATAGCGGCCATTGGCGGTGGTACCAGCAGCGAGAGAACAGGAATGGAGTGCGGCGAGAAGGTGAATGGCGCGCTCTGTTTGGACACCTGCCGTCGGGGCCGGGAAATCCGACGGGTCATCGGTGGTCGTGGATGTGCTTGCCCGGAATCGTCTATGCGCCTTGAGGTGATTCGCCGAGATGTTCGCTGCGGTCGTGCTGTAGAGGGACGGTGGCTCTTGGTGTGAGTACGTTGTACCGCTCGGAGAACGTGTTTACGCAGGTCGGAGTTCCGGTGGGACGCGGACGCAGACGTCCGGTACGTACCGTGGGCGTCCGGGGGTGTCCGTAGAAGTCCGGTTGTCACCGGTGGTTCCGAGGGCAAAGTAAGAAGGCTGTCGCCCGCGGGTAAGGGGGACAGCCTTCCGGGACGTCCTGGACGTCTTGGGCTCAACCTTCTCGCCAGATCGGCTCAAGCAGGTCGGGGTTGAACTTCCTGCGTCCCTTGCCGGAGGGATAGATGATCACGGCTAGGAGGGCTTCGCGGATGTAGGACCGCTTGATGGTGAGGGGAAGTCCGTCTTCCTCCTCTGGCAGGTACCAGCGCCGTCGGATGTCGCTGATGTCGGTGTCGGAGCGGGCTTGGCGGCGTTGAGCGGCGGCGGTGAAGCCTTGAGCCTCGGTGCGAAGGCGGGCGATGCGCTTCTCAAGGTCCGGCGCTGTTGAGAAGAACAGCTCGTTGGTGATGTTGCCCGCCGTCCACTGGACGCGCAGCTCTTCCAGGCGGGTCTTTGCTCCCTCGTACTCCGCCTGGCCCGGCCACTCGGCGGGCGCGGTGGATGCAGCGAGTTGGACCTGCTCCAGCTTGGCGAGGACCGCTTCCGAGATGAAGAGATCGACCATGTCGCCGCGCCGCCCGAGTCCGCCGCAGCCACCAGCGGTCTTTCCGGGACAGATGTAGATGTGCTGGACGCAGTCCTTGCTGTGGGTGACGCGCAGCGAGGTGTTGCAGAGGGAACCGTCCGGCTTGGCGCGACCGCAGCGGAGGAAGCCGGTGAGCAGGTAGTTCGGCTCGCGGAAGTCCGGTGTGAGGATGTGGCCGATACGCCCGTCCCGGTGGATGTAGTGACCTCTGCGGGCATCGAAGATGTTCTTGACCGCCATCCACTGCTCGGGTGTCACGATCGGGTCCCACTGCCCGACGACGGGATTGCCCGCTGTGTCTCGGACGAGTTCGCCGTTGATCTCCCGCCATCCGCAGATGCGGGGATTCTGGACGGTGATCTTGAGTGAGGTGGAGGTCCACTCGTTGCCAAGAGAGGTCTTCGCGCCCTCCCGACGCCATTGGTTCGTGATGGAGTGCAGCGAGCGGCCTGCAATGAGGTCGAGGACCGCCTGTCGTACGAGAGGTGCCTCCTGGGGGTCGAGGGTGAGCCGGTCGGGCTTCCAGCCGAACGGGCGCGTACCGCCGACGGGCAGTCCTTGCTCGGCTCGCGTGCGATGCGAGCGGCGCATGCGGCGCTGCATCTTGCGGACCTCCATCTTGGAGATCACCGCACCGAAGAGGCCCATGCTCTCGGTGTCCTCGCTGTAGAGGTCCTTCGGGCCGCGAGCATCGGCGAACACGCGGCCGTCCTGGTAGGTGATCGCTTCGACGAAGCGTTCGTAGTCGCCGGGACGCCGGGCGAGACGGTCTTCGGCGACGATCACGACGCCTTGCACCGCCGTACCGTTGGGAAGTTCGCCGGCCCGCAGAGCCCGTAGCATGGCCTCGAAGTCGTCGCGTACGACGTCGGCCTTGGCGGCTGACTTGTCGTTGTCCGTGTACTCGTGGACGACCGTCCACCCGTGCCGTTCCGCCGTCTCCCGGTTGAGGCGGTGCTGGTCCTGCACCCCGTGCTCATCCCGCCTGATGTCAGCGGAAATGCGAGCGTAAGAGACGACTGGGACATTGGTCATGTAACTCTCCTCGCATGAATTGTTGCGGAGAGTTAAGTTCTACCACCAGCAGTACCTCTTCAAGGTGCCTGACGGGTACTGCGGGATCGGCGGGACTGGCGTCGCCTGTCCGGCAGGTCTGACCTCCGGCGAGGCATAGACCTGCGGAGAGCTGATGCTAGCTCTTGATCGCCTGGTCTGCCGATGTCGATCAAGAGCCGTAGCGCACCCAAGGGCACGGCATGCTGGCCAAGGCGTGGATACGGTCCTCCTGGCGCGCTTGAACGAGCGGCCGGCTGTTTTCGCCCGGTCGGCATCCCCTTCCTGTGTCGGCCTCGCGGAGATCCACGCCTTCATCGCCAATTCGGGCCCTGGGGTAGCGGCATGCCCATGCGTCTGTTGACGGCCGTCTTTCACCGTGTGCGCCCGTAAGCCGCTAGCGATTTCGCTTGCGCTTGTTTCGTTTGTTGCGGATACTGCGAAGAGGGGGTGACGTCATGGGTGACGTGCAGGCCAAGCGAGTTCAGCCGGGGAGCATCGATGCCGAGGTAGCCGGCCGCGCGGTGCGCCGGATCAAGGATTACCTCATGCGGTATCCCGAGCAGCCGACCGTCCGGGTCGCCGGAGAACACGGGGGTGAGGATCCGTTGATCCTGCCTCGCGAAGCCGTGAGTCTGCTCGCCTTCATCCTTGCCCAAGCAGCCGAAGGACGCGGAGTCACGGTGATTCCGTCGCATGCTGAGCTGACGACACAGCAAGCGGCGGACATGCTGAACGTCTCACGCCCGTACGTGATCAAACTTCTGGAGGCGGGAGAAATCCCCTTCCGGTTGATTGGCAAGCACCGCCGAATCAGGTACGAGGATCTTCAGGAGTACAAGCGGCGCGATGACGCCAAGCGCCGGACCGCGGCCGATGAACTTGCTGCGCTGGGGCAAGAGTTGGGCATCTGAGCCATGACATTCGTGGTGGTCTACGATGCGAACGTGTTGTACGGCAACACGCTGCGTGACCTGCTCATTCGCCTCGCCATGACGGGACGGGTGCAAGCCAGGTGGACCAACAGAATCCTTGACGAGATGCAGCGCAACCTTGCCATCAACCGGCCCGACATTCCTGCGGAGAAGCTCGGCAGGCTCCGCTGCCTGATGAACTCCGCTGTCCGAGACTGCCTCGTCGAGGGGTACGAGCCGCTGATCGAAGGGCTGAAGCTGCCCGACGCTGATGATCGGCATGTCCTGGCTGCGGCGATCAAGGTGGGCGCGGGGGTGATCGTCACATCGAATCTCAAGGACTTCCCTGCCGACGACTTGGCGCCATGGGATATCGAGGTGAAGTCGCCCGATGACTTCGTGCTGGACCAAATCGACCTGGACGGAAGGATCGTTTGGGCTTGTGTGCAGCAGATCGCGGATTCACGGACCAGCCCGCCGGAGACCGTTGATGATGTGCTCGACGCGTTGGAGGCGGCGGGCCTCGTCGAAGCGGTCGCTGCTCTTCGAGCGGGCTGAAGTCCTCCCAAGCTGGTTCTGTAGCGCGCTACCGCCAGCAGTACCTCTTCAAGGTGCATTGCGGCATCGGTGGGACTGGCGTCGTCTGTCCGGTCGGCCTGACGTCAGGTGAGGCCTGATCGGCTCGGCCTGATCCACGCTGGGTGGATCAAGGCGGAGAACGCGAGGGTCTTCTGCGAGATCCTTGCGTCGCTCATCGGGTATGGATTCGACGATCTCGACTGGCAGGTGGTTGAGACGGGGTTGTCCAGCACGAGGCTTGATCTCAGGCTGGCGCAGGCGGTGGGCGGCTCGGTGGTCTCGGTCGAGGTGTACGGCGCTGTGGGCGACGTGCTTCGGGGACAGGTGGAACTGGCCTGTGATGTGGCCGCCGCTTACGGCATGAGCCGTTGACAACCGCAGGGATATCCGAGCCTGCGGGCTCACCGCCCACGCATCTGGCTCAGATTCGCTCCCTGTAGCTGAGCGGTAGATTACGCCGTGTCCGGGTTGTCTTGCGAGGATGGCTTCAACCAGGCCTCGAACCAGTCTCCCGGTTCGACGCGTAGACCCGGATCCAGGGTTGACCGCCCTGGACGTCAGCTCGGGTATCGGAGTCTCAGCTCGTCCATGGCGAGGTCCCAGAAGGACCTGTAACGCTTTGCGCCGGGTTTCCAGGGCGCAAGGTACCAGGCTTCCCATTCGCCTTCAGCAGTGCGGATGTGGGGATTGAGAAGGACCACTCCGTCATCCCAATACCCGGCTAGAAAGGTGTCGGGCACGTACTCCGCTCTGTAATGAATGGAGTCCTGCTCCGGTCCGTAGACGAAGTAGAGCTCGTCGGGCACGCTCCATGAGTTCTCGGGTTTGGGTTCTGACCAGCTCTCGGCAATTGAGGGATCGACGTCACTGAGCCGGCCGACTTCCTCGATGCGCAGCAGGCGGCAGTCGTCCTGGCTGCCCCACCCGTTGGCGAACAGGAGAAACTGCCGGTAACTCGGCGGCAGCTCCACACCCAGCCGCTTTTCTATCTCGCGGACCTCTGCTTCGGTGGCCGGCGGATAGATAGTGCCGAGCGGGCTGGCCGCGGGGTGGTCAGTAGCCGCGGTCGCGGGATGCCGTGCGGGGAAGCGGTCGGACCATGGGTACTGGGTGTTCATCGCGAGGAAGGTCTCCCGTTCCGAGTGGCTTGGGGTGATTGCATCTGCATTCCCCAGGTCAGGTCCTCTTGGGGCCATGGCCTCGGCCAGAGGCGCCTTCAGGAGAAACCTCTGTTGCCTCGGATATTCTATGGCCGGCGTAATCCTCTTTACCTGAGTAGGGATTTCCGAGACGGCTGTGTCGGTGGCCTCGGTGCGGACTGCCGAGCCGATGCGCTTGACGGCCGCAGGAGCTCATCAGCGCGGCGAACGTTATCGCGAACGTGGCGCTCATTGCCCTTTGTGGGCACGGGTCATCGTAGTAATTGCAAGGAGCCGTTCTCATCGTGGCTGACGGCGGGTCTCGGCGGAGTGCAAGACGAGGAGGGCCTGCACGATCGCGGTGCGGTCGCCGAGTGCCAGGGCCTTGGCGTGGAGCCCATTGACTCATTGCCGGTGCGGCAGGTCCCACAGGTGGAGGATGGTCTGGTCCTTGGAGACCGTGTACCAGGCGGCATGCCCCGCTGATCGGGGAGAGCCCGAGACAGGGAAGGGGTAGACGACCTGGCCGCGCAGGGCCATCGTGCGTGGGTCGACAAGCCAGTGGCGGGGGTCCTGCGCGTGGTCCTCGGTGCCGACCACGGCGGTGTCGTCGTAGGGGAACGCCGCCGCCTCATAGTCCCAGCGGACGCGGTCGTCGTCCGAGCTCGGGGGAAGGGGCACGGCTTCGTCGGCGTCCAGATGCCGTAGTTCGGTGCCATCCTTCGCCCGGTGCAGGTAAAGGGTCCACTGCCCCAGGTCCGTGGTCAGGAAGTGCTCCCCGGACGGGCTCACGGCGAGGAGGACCTCCTCGACGAACCGCTGGACGGTGAGGTTCGCGCCGTCCCAGTGTCCCCACAGCACGGGCGAGTTCTCCTCGCCCTCGCCGATGGTCAGCCCCATGTACGCCGGGTTCGGATGGGGGAAGTGGATGGAGCCCGATCCCACGGTCATCGTCTCGGCCCGGGTCAGCACCGTGCCGTCGGCGGGGTCGAGGATCAGCCATTCCTCGTGGACGTCGCGCCTCGCGTGGTTGCGGATGTGGGCCCAGAGGAGCTTGCCGTCTGAGGAGAAGGCCGCCGAGCCGCTGTCCGCGTGGCCGTGGTGGTAGTCGTCGGCGTACTCGGAGAACGAGGCATGAGCCTTGGTGCACTCGGCGGCGGACCAGCAACCGTGCCGGATCTCCCACCGCACGGTGCCGGTCGAATCCACGGCTCGCAGCGCGTGCACGCCGGCGAACACGGCGAGATCGCCGGTGGGAGAGACCGCCACCGAGCCGTACCGGCGGGGCCAGGGCGCGGGGAAGCGGACCTCCGTCCCCTCCCCGTCCAGGTCGCGGACGGCCAGCTCGGTGTCCCCACGCTGCACCAGCAGCCTGCGCCCGGGCCAGTGCAGCACCTGTGGGCCGTCCGCCGAGGCGGGGTCGAGCGGAGCGGCGGCGGTGGCCACGAGACGAGCGGCGAACTGGTTGGAACCCCCGTGAATGGCATCGTTTGGCACAGTCGCATGGTTTCACAGGCCTCAGATGGTGCAGATGGCGTGAAGTCACCCGCTTTGTCCAGCCTTTCTGCGGTCGAGGCCGTCGCTGCCCTTCGGTACAGCGCACATCAGATTGTGTTCTGACATACACTGCTGAGGTGAGCGCTAGTCATGCCGACGCAGTGACCTTCTCTGATCTGTCGAGAAATCCGCGAGCGGTAGCCGAACGTGCGGCACGCCTTGGGCGGGTGCGTGTCACGCACCGAGACGCGCCGGACTTCTACTTGACCGCAGCGGATCGCGAAGAAGAGCGCGAACGGACTCTGGCCACCGCGTCTCGTTTGTTCCTCGCGCTGATCAAGCATGATCCCACCGCACGGGCCCTGGTCATCGCCATGCCCGAGGTTTTTCCCTGGGTTCGCCACCTGTCTTCGACCGAGCTGCGAGCCTTCACGCTGGAGTTGGTCGAGGCCCTTTCCGATGCGGCTGAGCTGGACGTCGACGCCACCAGCCAGGAGGTCATTGCGGGCTGGCGGGCCACTGCCAGGATCAAGGCGGATCCTGCTCACTATGCCGAGGCGCGTAAGGGAACGAGCGGTGATTTCGGGCCGGTGCAGGTTTCTGCATGAGCCCGAAGCGCGGAGACCGGGTGACGGTGCCGCCTCCCGATGGCGAATGGGATGTCCGGTTCGGTACCAGCGAGGCAGTCCGGGGTTGGGAAGAGCTGTGCCGCCATGCTCTGGCCAATACGCGTCGGTGCTTCGAGACCCTGCGGCTTGATCCTCGAACGGGCGCGGGTCATGATCGGCAACATCGGCTACGTGGCGACCTCGCGATCCATCGTCACAACAGCAAGGATCTGGAGCAGTGGGAGTTCGAGGTCACCAGCGGCGGACGCGTCCGCTACGTCATCGATGACGACACTCGTACCGTCTGGGTGATCTACGCATCACCTCGACACCCGAAGGACACCGAGTAGGCGGCTGTTGTCGCGTGAGGCTTCGGGCTCTGAGTCTTGATCCTGGGGAGGGCAGGTTGCCCGGACATGAATCACAGGCCGGTGAGCTGGGCCATGGCGTTCTCCGGGCACTCAGGCGGTGGGAGGGGCTGATCGAGGACATGGAGGGGTGGCCTGGTCAGGGCTCTTGCATGGTCTATGAGTTCCTCGATGATCTGACCTGTCGGGATGCTCTGGAGGACTGCTGCGAGACCCTGCACGGGGCGGCTCGCACCAGGGTCGTCAGCAGGCTGAGCCGTCTCGACGACCGCTATCGCGCTGTGACGTACGACGACGGCGGGGCTGAGCTCGCCCAGTATTGGCGGTCTCTTGCCGAGGGGCGCGAGACCCGATGGTGGTGGACTCGAAGGCCGAACCATCTGCCTCCGGGCTGGTAGCCGCCTGGCGTCGGTGTCGGCGTCCCTTCTCTGGGTGGATCAAGGAGGAGAACGCGAGGGTCTTCTGTGAGATCCTCGCGTCGCTCATCGGGTACGAATTCGACGATCTCGACTGGCAGGCGGTTGAGACGGGGTTGTCCAGCACCGACGATGAGCAGGAAGAACGCTGGCACGGCTATCCGCTCGTCGGGGAGACGGCGAGGCTTGATCTCAGGCTGGCGCAGGCGGTGGGCGGCTCGGTGATCTCGGTCGAGGTGTACGGCGCTGTGGGTGACGTGCTTCGGGAGCAGGTGGAACTGGCCTGTGATGTGGCCGCCGCTTACGGCATGAGCCGTTGATCACCGCAGGGGATATCCGATACGGCGACAAGTTCCGCTAGGCGTGACGCCAGGTGGGCTCACCAGCCACCAGAGCGGATCCAGTGTTTTGCTACTTCGAGTAGTAAACTCAGGCCATGAGCATGCCAGAGCGAGACTTCGGGCCGGGGGACGGTCCGGCCGCCAAGGTCAGTGTGTCTCTGAGAACGGGCAACATCCGCGCTGTCCGAGAGCGGGTCGGGGCCCGCGGGTTTTCCGCCTACGTTGATGCCGCTGTGGAGCGTCAGATCGAGCGGGACCTTCTGGAGGAAGCCCTGCAGGTGAACGAGGCCGCCTCCGGGCCCATCCCGCAGGACTTGCGTGACGAGGCGGCGGAGTTGTTCCGCCACGTGAAGTCCGCGCCCGAACTCCAAGAGGAGGACTCATGGCGCGCGCACGAAGCCGGTTGAGCGCGGGCACTGTCGTCCTCGATTGCGAGGGGCTGGTGAAGTGGTGCGAGGCAGACCAGCGGGTGACGGCGTTCGTCAGGGAGGCGCAGGACAACGATTTTCGGGTTGTGGTCAGCGCCATGACGCCGATCGAGGCGCAAGACGTTCGGGTCAAAGGGGATCGTCTCAGGTGGTATCTGTCCCGGTTGAAGATCGAACCGGTGACCGAGGACATCTCCTCGCGAGCGATCGAGCTTCTTCGAGATGCCCGGCTGCACGGGCACAAGTACGCCATTGACGCCGTGGTCGCGGCCACCGCGCTGCGTTCGGTGCGCCCTGCCGTCGTCCTGGCGTCTGATGAGGACGACATGAGCAAGCTGTGCGGGAAAGCAGTGCAGGTGGTCGTTGTCTAGGCTGCGTGAGGGCCGCACAGATGTCGGCGGCACCGCGGTTGTCGTCGGCGTCGGCCTGTCGTAGCCAGTTCTGCAGGCACGACCGGCTGACGCGCAGGTCTTTGGCGAGCTGGACGAGTGGTTTGTCGCCTTGGCGCGCGAGCTCGACCGCGCGGCGCCGGAACTCTGGTGGGTGAGGTGCGGGCATGGGGACTCCTTCTGCGGCACTGGCAAGGGCGTGGCCTGGCCTGGCCTGGCCGGTCGGCTTGAGGCCCGGTGAGGCGTAGCGGTTTGCAGGGCGACTCAGGTACGTGACTCTTACTAGCCGAATCCTGGTAATCGCAGGACGCTGTGCTCGCGCGGCCATAGCATCGTTGCTATGGCCTGGGGTGCCGTGGAGCTCGAGCCGGAGGTTCGGGAGTGGCCTGGAGAAGCTATCGGCGGAGTCGTTCGCGCGTGCGGCTTTTTACATCGACTTGTTGGCGGCGGAGGGTCCGCTCCTCGGGGACCCATACACGCGACAGCTTGATGGCAAGCTGCGCGAGCTACGGTTCTACCTTGATGATCTGACCATGCGGATCAGTTACTGGATCGCACCGCAGCGGCGGGTCATCCTTCTGACCGTTTTCCGCAAAACGCGAATGAGGGAAGATCGAGAAGTTGACCGGGCGCGGCGGGCGCTGTACCGCTGTAGGGACGAGGCGCACTCGGTGGACGAGGAGTGGTGATGACCGAGCGGACCGATTGGGCCGATCTCCGGGATCGACGGCTGTCCGAGCCGGGTGCGGCCGAGGCTTACGATGCGACTCGTCTTGCCTTCGAACTCGGTCGGGCAGTGCGGCGCATGAGGGAATCCCGTGGCTGGAGCCAGAGCGAGTTGGCTCGGGCTGCCGACATGACGCAGTCGGCCGTGGCTCGTTTCGAGGCTGGAGGCACCGTTCCGACGTTGCCGGTCCTCGAGCGTCTGGCCCGAGCTCTGGACGCCGATCTGGAAGTACGGATCCTTCCACGTGCTCCTGCGGCCTGAGTGTGAACCGTGGGTTCGCCACCTGGCTCCCGACGAACTTCGTGCTTTCGAGCTGGAGCTCGGCGGAGCACTTTCCGACGAGGCCGAGCCGCATGTCGACGGCGTCGCCCATGAGATCATCGCAGGCTGGCAGGCCACAGCCAGAATCAAGGCTGACCCTGCGCGATACGCCGAGGCGCGCCGGCCTACGAGTGGGGACTTCGGGCCGGTACAGGTTGCGCCATGAGCCCGAACGCGGAGGCCGGGTCACGGGGCACCCGCCGAAGCGGTTGGATCAGGGCCAGTAGTCGGCTTCTGGCAGGCGGAGGTGGGTGTCGGGGCTGGTGAGGGAGCGGGTGTCGGCGGGGCGGAGGGCGGCGGCGGCGAAGCAGTAGGCCTCGGCGTGGCCCTCGTACAGGAACTCGAGCAGGATCTCCTCGGCCGAGGCGTCCGGGGAGACGGTGCCGCCGCCCGGGTGGGTGTCCCAGTCGACGACCTCGCCGTCGCGGAAGACGCAGCCCTGGTTGCCGCTCTTGGGGTTGGCGAACATGCCGTACGCGACCGTGCCGGCGGAGAGGGCCTTCATGACGCCGGGGGCGTCGGCCATGTATCCGGACGACTGGCTGACGACGCAGCCGCCGGGGACGTCGGTTACGCCGATGAGCCGCAGTGCCTCGTCGTGGAAGGGGTCTTCGAGGATCTCGTCCACCTCTGCCTCGTCGGCGGGTTGGGCGGCCAGGCGGCGTGCCGCCTCGGCGGCGGTGATGCCGCGGACGCAGGCCAGGCTGAAGCCGTCCTCGTCCTCCAGCTCCTCCAGCACGGCGATCAGGCGGTCGGCCTCGGCGACGGCGGCGGCCTCCGCGTCGGTCAGGCTCGGGTGACCTTGGGGGAAGGGGAAGAACAGGCCGGGGGTGGGGCCCGCGAGGCTGAGGCGGCCGGGCGACCAGCCGTTCATCATGGGGCGCCACGGGTCGGCTCCGGCGGCGACCAGGGCGCGGGCGTTCCCGGGCCGCTTGTTGAAGACCGCATCCCAGAGCGCGGTGCGGCCCTCGCACTCCGCGTCGACGTCGTCGACCCGGGCGGCCAGCTCGGCGACCACCTCCGGGGAGCCGCGTTCCGCCGCGGCGTGCAGGGGCCGCGTGTACGGGTACGCCCCGTCGTTCGGGTCGGCGCCGGCGTCGAGCCTGGCGCGGACGAGGGCGAGGTCGTCCCAGGAGTGCCACCCCAGATCGGACCATCCGGCGGATGCGTTGGCGGTCATGACGGCTCCCTCGGGATCACGTGAGCGGGTGCGAGCGGAGCAATCATGGCGGAGGGCAAGGACAATTTCGCCGGGCAGCAGGAGTCACCTGAGCTCAGAGGGCTCGGTGGTGGCGACCAGTTCGACCTCGAAGCCGTCCTCGTTCTCCAGGTAGGCGGCGTAGTGCTGCCTTCCGCCCGCGTACGGGTGGCGGTCGGCGTACATCAGTTTCCAGCCGTGGGAGGGGGCTCGTTCGACCAGCGCGTCCAGACGGGCGCGGGGGCCGGCGTGGAAGGCGAGGTGGTTCAGGCCGGGGCGGGAGCGGTCATGGTGGTCGGCGGTGAGTGCGGGGGACTGCTCCAGGACGATGTACGTGGCTCCCAGGCGCCAGCTCCGGCCGTCGGCCCAGCTCTGGAACGCGACGTAGCCGAGCGATTCCAGCAGCCATTGCCAGCTGGTCCGGGCCCGGTGGAGGTCGGGGACCCAGATTTCGACGTGGTGCAGCATCCCGGTGGTGTCCATGCTTGGTCACTGTCTCATCAGCCGAAAGTACGGTTCGGGGCGGGATCTTATGGCTGAGGTGGTTCGGGGCGCCGGTCGTCACCATCGGAGGCATGAGGGATGCGAAGGCGGCAACGCGTGGCGGGTGGCGGGTTCCGGCCGGGCTGATCGGGCTCGGTGCCGTCCCGCTGGTCGCGGGGGGCATGCGGATGGTCGAGCTGGCCGGGGGGCCGGTGGGCATGCCGGAGAGCGCGGCTTCCGGGATGCCGGTGCCGCTGGTGTCGCACATTCTCTGCGTGACCGCGTACACCGTGCTGGGGGCGTTCCAGTTCGTCCCGACGTTACGGGGGCGCCGGGGGAACGGCTGGCATCGGCGGGTGGGGCGGGGGCTGGTCGGGTTCGGGCTGGTCGCGGCGTTCACGGGGGTGTGGATGGCCGTTCGTCCTGAGGACGGGGGGCTGCTGGTGGGCATCAGGGTCGGGTTCGGGACGGCGATGGCCGTCTGCATCGTGCTCGGGTTCGCCGCGATCCGGCGGCGGGAGGTCGCCCGGCATCGGGCGTGGATGATCCGGGGGTACGCCATCGGCCTGGGGGCGGGGACCCAGGCGTTCACGCAGGCGCTGTGGGTTTCCGTGGTGGGGGTTCCGGGGGAGTCGGCCAAGGCGCTGCTTCTCGGGGCCGGGTGGGTGATCAATGTGGTGGTGGCTGAATGGGTGGTCCGGCGGGGTGCCCGCTAGCCAGGCCGGCCGCTCTCCGGTGGCGTGTCGGTCCATTCCACCTCGTACGTCTCGTACGCGGACACCTCGCCCGGCTGGTGGAAGCGTTCGGGCTGGGTGGCGGCGGTCAGGCGGCGCGGTTTGCCGTCGTCGCCGGGCGGGAGGGCGCGGGAGCCGCGTGGGGGTGTCGCCACGAGGTCGCGCATGGCCAGCAGGGTGCCGCCGGCGGGGTCGATGATCCACTGGCGCCGGTAGGTGCCGAGCTGCTGCGGCGCGGTCGAGGTGCCGAGGGGGATGGTCGTCTCCAGCGGCAGGGAGATCACCACGCCGGTGCGGCCCAGGGGGTCGGGGGCGCGGCCCTCGACCGTGACGCCGGGCAGGGTGGCGAGCATGCGGTACGCGGCGGCGCGGACGGCCGGTGGGGCGGGGGCCTGGGCCAGCAGGGTGCCGGCCACGTCGCTGAGCGCCCGGACGCGGGCCTCGCCGTCGAGGGCGCGAATCGGTTGCCTCTTCACCTTCGGGGTGTAGACCTCCCAGTTGCCTTCGAGGTCGAGCAGGGCTTCCTTCAGCGACTCCGGGTCGGTGGGCAGGGCGGCCAGGTCGCGGGGCGTCATGCCGTGGACGCGCGGGTCGCTCATCCGGCGGCAGGCCGGCTCGTGGCCGGACGCCTCGAAGAACAGGGTGCCGCCGCCGGGCTCCCGTACCTTCGCGGGCGAGCCCGCCTGCTGCCATCTGCGCCGGTCGCGGGCGGTCCAGGGGCGGGCGGGCAGGTCCCGGAGCGCGGTGCAGGAGGCGCCGGTACGGTCGGTCCACTGGTCGTAGCGCATCCTGGAATCGACCTTGTAGTGGTTCGCCGCGCTCGTGCCGATTGCGTAGATTTTTCCGCTGACGCGGGTGGTGTGCCAGTACGTGCCGGGCGGGTCGGCGCGGACGTTGGCCGCGGCCACCAGCAGGGCGTTCTCCGGGAGGGGCGCGGGCCGGTCGTCCCGCGGCGATTCGTCCCGAGACGATGGCAGGGCGACGGCGACCAGTGTGGCCGCGACCAGGGCGGCAGCCGCCAGCATGCTCATCACGGGCGCCCGGCGGCGGCGCGGCGGGGTGGCGCGCCAGTCGGCGCGCAGGGCGAGCGTCTCCGGGCTCTCCTGCTCGGCCAGGGAGACGCGCATCCGGCGGAGCGCGTTCAGTTCATCCATCGTGGTCCTCCCTCGGGATGGCCTTGCGGAGCTTGGCCCTGGCGCGGTGGATCTTGGCCTTGACGGTGCCGAGGGGCAGGCCGAGGACCGCCGCGATCTCGGCGTACGACAGCTCGCCCCAGGCCAGCAGCAGGATGGCGTTGCGGTCCTGGGCGTTCAGCGTGGCGAGGGCCCTGGCCAGGCGGGGGGCGTGCGCGGCGGCGGCCACGCGGTCGCCGACCAGGTCGGCGATGCCGTCCTCGGCCGGGTCCACGCCCGTGCGGGCGAACGCCTTGTACATGCGGGTCTCCTGCCTGTGGTGCCTGGCGATCGCGTTGGCGGCGATGCCCCACAGCCAGGCGGCGAACTCCGCCCGCCCGTCGAACCGTTCCCGCTGCCGGAACGCCGTGGCGAACGTCTCCGCCACGACGTCGTCGGCGAGCGTGGGCCCGAGGCGGCGCTTGACGTAGGCGTGCAGGCGCGGCGCGTGGCGGCGGAACAGCTCGCCGAACGCTTCGGGGTCGTGCGAGGAGATGGCGACGATCGCCGCGTCGTCGAGCTGCTCCGCGGGTCGGCTCACCACGCCGGCCGTAGCCCCATGATGGATTCCTCTCGTGTCCGAGACGCTGACATATCCCTCTATCCCGATGGCCGCTCCCCGGTTGCGTCCCGCCGTTAGGGTGCGGAGGTGATTTCCTACCGCAGCGTCAACACCGACGACCTCGACCGGGTGACCGCCTGGACGGTGACCGAGCCCGTCGGGTGGATCGACGCCGACCGCTATCTCGCGGAGCTGGCCGAGGGCATGTACCGGCCGGAATGGACGTGGATCGCCGAGGACGGCGGCCGGGTCGTGGGCCGGGCGCTGTGGTGGGGGCGCGGCGACAGCACGCATCCGATCGCGCTCGACTGCCTCGACGTCGACCCCGCCGCCGGTGATCGCGCCGCCGTCGCCGCCGAGCTGGTCCGGGCCGCGCTGGCCGGGTTCGGGGAGCCGGTGCAGTACGCGATCAAGGTGGCCGGCGACCGGCGCGACGACCCCGCCGTGGCGTGGCGGCGGGCGGCGGCGCACGCCGCGGGCCTCACCAGGGAGGTCGAACGGCTGCAGTTCGAGTGGACGCCCGCCGACGGCGTGCCCGCGACGGCAGGCACGCTGCGGTTCGCCGAGGCGTCCGACGAGGAGTTCCTGGCCGTGTTCGCACGGATCGCCGAGGGCAGCCTGGACGCGCACACCCGGGCGAGCGTGGCGGCCAACGGCGTCGAGGCGACGGCCCGCGAGGAGATGGGGTTCTACCTGGACGCGCCGGGCGAGCGTGCGTGGTGGCGGCTGGCGTACACACCGGAAGGCGAGGTCGCGGGCCTGGCCATCCCGTCGGCGACGCCGTACAACCGGAACGTCGGCTACCTCGGTGTGGTTCCCGAGCTGCGCGGGCGCGGCTACGTGGACGAGGTGCTGGCCGAGATCACCCGCTTCCACGCGGCGAACGGGGAGCCGCGCGTCACGGCCACCACCGACGTGG
Organism: Nonomuraea sp. NPDC003214; assembly: GCF_053590035.1. Classification (NCBI taxonomy): domain Bacteria; kingdom Bacillati; phylum Actinomycetota; class Actinomycetes; order Streptosporangiales; family Streptosporangiaceae; genus Nonomuraea; species Nonomuraea sp. NPDC003214. The sequence goes on from NZ_JBSFSX010000018.1 coordinate 18,500, forward strand.
GCAACGCGCCGATGGCCGCCGCGTTCCGGCGCGCCGGATACCGCAACACGGAGATCCGCATCCACCTGTCCGACGACCTGCCCGTCAGCACACCTTGGGCAGCGAGCACACCTTGGCCGCCATGCGGGAGGCCGACGCGCGCAGCTTCTTGACCGCGCCCTTCCGCGAGTGGCCGAGGGTGTCCAGGTCGCCGGTGTAGAGGATCAGCGCCCGGCCCTTGCGCGCCGCGATGCCCGACAGCAGGGGCGCCCACTCCTTGTTCAGCTTGTCGTACATCATCAGCCGGATCACCGCCGCCTCGTCGCCCACCCGCGTGCGCGCCACCTCCCAGTGCGTCTTCCCGTCGTCGGACCACGAGTACGGCTTGCCGTCCGGCTTCGTGCGGCAGCGGCGGGCGTCGGCGAGCAGGCCGCGCATGGCGCTCCTGGCGGCGGCCTCGCTCCGGTGGATCACGAGCTGCTCGGCGGAGTGCGAGGGCGCGCTGGTGTCGTGCGTGATCGTACGCGCCGCCGCCCGGCCCGCCGCCGGGACGCGCTTGCGGCCGCACGGGTTCAGGGTGAGGGGCGCGGTCCTCCTGTCGCTGATCTTCCACCACACCTCCGACTTCTCCATCTCGGACAGCGGGGTACGGGCTTCCTTCTCGGTCAGCAGGAAGTTCTTGGGCACCTGGACAGGCGACAGCGCCAGCGTGGCGGCGAGCAACGTGATCAACATGCCAGGTTGGATGCCCCGAATGCCGCACTTGTTCGCCGTCAGCCCCGGAGGATGCGGACCTGGGCGGCGGGGAGGGGTTTGGTCCACCAGTGGGCGTAGCGGCGGTAGGTGGCCGGGTCGCGGGCCGCCAGCAAGGTCGCCAGGGCGGCGGCCTCGGTGGCGAGGGCCTGCCAGGTCTCCTCGTCCAGCGGGTGGAAGGCCGTTGCCTCGATGCCGTCGTCGACCGGGCGCCAGACGCCGGCGACGTGGCCGTCCACCAGGAGGGTGGGCAGGACGTCACCGTTGCGGCGGGTGACCAGGGGGCGGTAGGCGGGCGGGATGACGCGGCTGCGGTCGGCGTAGGCGAGCAGGATGCTGTCCCACATGGGGAGCAGGCGCGGCGGGGCGGGGGTGTCGGCGGCGGGCAGGGAGGCGCCGGCCAGGTCGTACAGCGTGACACCGCCGGGGCCGTCGAGCTCGACGACCTGGCCGGTGAGTGACTGGAGGACGCGGCGGACGGCCGGGCGGCCGAGCAGGGTGAACTGGGCGAGGTCGGGCGCCGTGGCGGGGCCGAACGCCTCCAGGTAGCGCAGGGCCAGGTGGCGGAGGGAGTCGTCCTCCGAGGTCGGGGGTGTGGTCGAGGCGACGAAGGCGCGGCCGGCGAACGACCAGGGGCCGCCGGTGGGGGCGTGGCGCAGGGGCGCGAACGTGCGCAGCGCCCACCACATGCGGCGGCCGTGCTCGCCGAGACGGGATTCCAGGAGGGTTTCGATCTCGGCGGCGGTGCGCGGGGCGGCGGTGAAGGCGGCCAGGTGGGGAAGCAGGGCGTCGGCGTCGTCGGCGGTCAGGCCGGTCGAGGTGAAGCGGCGGTCGTGCAGCCGGACGGCACGCAGGTTGGCCCGCATCGCGCCGTGGAAGGCCGGGTAGTCGGCGGCGTGCACGGCGTGCAGGGTGATGCGCATCAGCGTCGCCTTGACGACGGTCCCGGTGGCGAAGGCGGCGTCGAGGTCGGCCGGGTCGAAGCCGGCCAGCCGGTTCCACAGGGCCAGGTAGGGCGAGGCCGCTTCCTGGGCCTGCAGGGCGGCGATGCGGCGGATGCCGTCGCTGACGCCGAGCGGGGCGCGGCGCAGGAGCAGTTGCCGGTCGAGGGTGGCCCGGTTGAGCTGCCGGGCGGTGAGCGGCATGCCGGTGACCTGTCCTTTCGTGAAATGTCGGGAAAGGGTACCGGCCGTGGCGGTCAGGCCGTGCGGGGGAGCGCCCGGCTGTTGTGCAGGATGCGGAAGCGCCCGTCGGCGCCGGGGTCCAGGAAGGCGACGCCGCGATGCAGGCCGCCGTCCGGCTCGGTCTCGACGAAGTGCGTGTCGTCGAGCGCCACCAGCGTGGTGACCGGGTTGGTGACCACGGCCTCGGCGATGGCGCCGTGCGGGACGATCGTCATGGTGAGCGACGGGCGGCCCTCGTGGCTGATGCGGATGGTGGCCAGGCCCATGTCGTACGCGCCCACGTACCGGCCGGGGTCGAAGGGGACCGGGACGGCGGGCGGCGTCACGGCGGTGGGCGGGCGGACGCCGGTGAGCTCGGCCAGCAGCGGGAGCAGCAGCTCGTCGTGGAGCGCGGCGGGCGCGCCGCCGTTGGTCAGCAGCACCACGGCGGTGCCGGTGTCGGGGACCATGCGCAGGAACGCCGTCTGGCCGATGGTGGCGCCGTGGTGGCCGATCACCGCGCGGCCGTCCCACGCGTACAGCTCCATGCCGAGCCCGTACGAGGCCGGGAACCCCGACAGCGGCGGCGGGGACGACTGGTGGGTGCGGATCGCCTCGGCGGAGGCCGTGGAGAGCAGGCGGGAGCCGTCGCGGGCGAGGCCGAGCGTGAGGTGCAGGCGCGCGAACTCCAGCAGGTCGGCGGCGGACATGCAGAGCCCGCCTGCCGGGTCGAGCGCCCGGGGGAGCGACCACACGGGCGCGGGCTGGACCGTGCCTCCCGCCTCGACGTGGCCGACGGCGGCCCGGTGGAGGAGCGCCTGTTCGGGCAGCGTGACCGTGGCCGTCAGGCCGAGGGGCGCGATGAGCCGCCGGTGCACGGCCTGGCTCCAGCTCTGGCCGGTCAGCACCTCGATCAGGCGGCCGAGGACGACGAAGCCGGCGTTGTTGTACGAGAACAGGGCGCCGGGGCGGACGATCTGGGCGGCGCGGGAGAGGTTGGCGACGAGGCGGGTGATCGCGTCGTCGCCGCGGCCGTAGTCGTCGAGGTCCTCGCCGGAGAAGCCGGCGGTGTGGGCCAGCAGGTGGCGCGCGGTGATGGCGGCGGCGGCGTCCTCGTCGGACAGCGTGAAGCCGGGCAGCCGGTCGCGGATCGGCCGGTCGAGGTCGAGCAGGCCGTCGTCCACGAGTTGCATGACCAGCGTGGCCGTCCACGTCTTGGTGATCGAGCCGACCTGGAACAGGGAGTCGGTGGTGGCCGGGACGCCGGTGCGCAGGTTGAGGGTGCCGGTGGCGGCTTCGGTGACGGCGTCGTCGTGCAGGACGGCGATCACGGCTCCGGGGACGTGGTGGCGTTCGGCGAGCGTGGTGAGGCGTTCTTGCAGATCGGGCATGGCGAGGGTCCTTCCGGGAACGATTGACTTCACTTTTGAGACTATAGCCAGAAATGAAATCAATGGCCACGGCCGCGCTACGATTCCGGGGTCGGGAGATCGGGAGGACGTCAGTGAGCGATGTAGGTGTGCTGCACCCCGTACGGGTCCGGGTGGTGCAGATCCTGGCGCTCGGCCCCCGCACCGGCACGCAGCTCCGCCAGGCGCTGCCCGAGGTGCCCTACAGCAGCCTCTACCGGCACATCCGGTGGCTCACCGACGCGGGCGTCGTCCACGTCACCGGCGAACGCAAGGTGCGGGGCGCGGTCGAGCACACCTACGAGCTGGACGAGAGCGCGGTCCAGGGCGCGCTGCCCGATCCGGGGGAGCTGACCCCGGCCGACCATGACCGGGCGGTGACCGCGTTCGTGACCGGGCTGATGGCGCAGGCGCACGCCTATCTGGGCAATCCGCCCGACGATCCGGTCGCCGACGGGCTCACGTACACGCTGGTGCACCTGTGGGCCGACCCCGGCGACGTGGCGCGCATCCACGCGGGGCTGCGCGAGCTGATCGGCCCGCTGCTGGAGAAGGGGCCGGCCGAGGGGCGGCGGCAGATCACGCTCGGCGTCGTGACGATCCCGCAGCCGCGCCCCTGATCAGCGGTCGAACATCAGGGCGACGAGGGCCGGCATCGCGCCCCGTAAGGGGCCGGTGATCCGCTCCGTCGGGGTCGTGGTCAGTCCTCGTCGGCCGGGAGGGCGAACAGGCGGACGTGGATGGGCCGGGCGCCGGGCGGGGCGTCCTCGGGCCGGTGGTTGTACTTCAGCAGCAGCGCGATGTAGGCGTCGAAGAACTCGGCGAACTCCTCCTTGGTCATGCGTCCCATGCCGCGCGACGCCTTGGCCCAGTCGGGGTCGCGGTAGTAGGCGGCCGGGAAGCGCTCCAGCAGCTCGCGGTCCTCCTCCAGGCCCATGCGCTGGAACTCCGCCAGCACCGGCCGGTCCTCGGGCGCGAGCTGGTCGGCCGTCGGCAGGCGCAGGTCGCGGGGGCTGTCGGACTTGCGCCACCAGCGCTCCCTGCCGGCGGAGCGCTCGGGGATCTCCTCGATGAGGCCGTGCTTCTCCAGCTGGCGCAGGTGATAGCTGGTGGTGCCGGTCTTGGCGCCGAGCAGCTCGCCGAGGGTGGTGGAGGTGGCGGGGCCGTGGATGCCGAGGTGGCGCAGCATCAGCCGGCGCATGGGATGCGCGAGGGCCTTGAGTCTCTCCGGGTCGAGCAGGGAAGGCTCTTCGGGCTCCTCATCCTTCATGACGATCAGTCTAGTCCTTGCGAGTGAGATTTGCAGAGAACTCTCTGCCGAGAAGTCTCTGCAGATTATATTCGGCGATATGAGACGACTTTTCGCCGCATTGGCGGTCGTGCTGGCGCTGGTCGCCACACCCGCGGCGGCCATCGCCGACGAGCCGGAGCCGGCCGTCCCGTCCGACCTGGCCGCCACGGAGGTGAGCTTCCGCGGCAGCGGCGGGCTCACCCTGCACGGCACCGTCCTGTCCCCCCGCACCCCCGGCGAGCGCCCCGGGATGGTCCTCGTGCACGGAGCCGGTACGGGCACGCCCCGAACCAAGCTGATGGGCGAGGCCGTCGAGTTCGCCCGCCGCGGCATGTCCGTGCTGATCTACGACAAGCGCTCCGAGGGCTACTCGCTCTTCGAGCGCTCCTACGAGCAACTGGCCGGGGACGCGCTCGGCGCCGTCGCCGCCCTCGGCGAGCAGGACGGGGTCGGCAAGGTCGGCATCTGGGGCCTGAGCGAGGGCGGCTGGGTCGCCCCGATCGCGGCGTCGCGGTCGCCGGAGATCGCGTTCGTGGTGCTCGTCGGCGCGAACTCCCTGCAGCCGCTGCGCCAGCAGACCTGGGCCGTGGCCGCCGGGCTGCGCAAGGCCGGGGTGTCCGGGTCGCTGGTGGACCGGGCCGAGCACAACCTGTATCGGGCCATCGCCGACGGCGGCCTGTTCCCCGAGCCGTACCACGACGCTGAGGCGGTCCTCGCGGCGGTGCGCCAGCCGGTGCTGTCGATCTGGGGCACGAACGACCTGCTGACGCCGCCGCAGGAGAGCCCGCCCGTGATGGCCGCCGCCCTGGAGAAGGGCGGCAACCGGCAGTACGCGTTCCGCTTCGTCGCCGACGCCGACCACGCCGCGCACCGGACCCCCGACGGCGGTGTGACACGGCTGCCCGAGCTCGCCCCCGGTTATGCCGACGCGGTCGGCGCCTGGGTCGAGCAGGTCGTCGCCGGCAGGGCGCCTACGGCCGACGTGTCAGGCCCCGAGCCACAGCAGGCGTCGCGCACCCGGCCCGTCGAGCCGCCTGCCTGGTGGGAGTCGGCTCCGGTGCAGACGGCCGCGCTGGTGCTGTTCGTCGTGGCGTTCCTCGCCTACCCGGTGGTCGCGCTGGTCAGGCGGCTGCGTGGGGCGTCGCGGGCCCCCGCCAGCCGGGCCGCCCGCCTGGTCAGCGTGGGCGGGCTGGTGGCGGTGCTGGGCGGGTTCGGCTACCTGTTCAGCGTGGTCATGAGCGGCGGGAAGCTCGCCTCACCCGGTCCCCTGCTGGCGGGGCGGCCGGTGATCTGGCTGGCGCTCCAGGTGCTGGCGGTGGCGGTCGTCGTGGCCACCGTGCTCGTCGCGCTCGCCTGGCGGCGGACGCCGGCCGGAGGGGAGAAGATTCGGCTCGGCGTGCTGCTGGCCGGCGGCCTGGTCTTCGTCCCGTGGGCCTTCTACTGGGGGCTGCTGATCCCTTAGGAACTGTCGGCGGCGTTTGCTACACAGGAGCACATGGGTGTGACCGTCGATGAATTCCTCACCATGCTGGACAGCCTGCCGGAGGTGCGCACGAGCGACGGCGGGAGCTGGGTCGCGCTCAAGGTGCGTGACAAGGGCTTCGGCTACCTGTGGGAGGAGACCGAGACCGTCGGGCTCAAGTCCACCATCGAGGAGCAGCTCGCGCTCGTGGCCGAGCGGCCCGAGGTGTTCGAGATCCAGTTCACCGCCGGGCGCTTCGGGTGGGTCGTCGTCCACCTCGACAGGATCGAGATGGACGAGCTGTTCGAGCTGACCGCCGAGGCGTGGTGCCTGACCGCGCCCAAGCACCTCGTCACCGCTTTCGAGGAGGCCCATAAAATCGGTCAGTAATGGGACAGATAGGGCTGAGAGAGTGGCGTGAGGACGACGCTCCGGCGGTGCTGCGTGCCTTCCGGTCGCCGGACATGGCCACTCAGGCGTCCTGGCCGGTCGTCACGCTCCAGGACGCGGTCGGCTGGATCGCCTCCTGGACCGGCGTGGGCCACGCGTTCGCCGTCACGCTCGGCGGGCGGGTCGTCGGCAACGTGGCGGTGACGGGGATCGACAGGCACGACAACGGCTGGGTGTCCTACTGGACGGTGCCCGAGGTGCGGGGGCGCGGCGTCGCCTCGGCGGCCACCGCCGAGCTGGCCCGATGGGCGTTCGGCGAGCGCGGGCTGTTCCGGCTGGAGCTGGGGCACCGCACCGACAACCCGGCCTCGTGCCGGGTGGCCACCAAGGCGGGCTTCCGCCCGGAGGGCGTCGAGCGCGGCAAGCTCCACTACGACGGGATCCGCTACGACGTCGAACGCCACGCCCGCCTCGCCACCGACTGACACCACCTCCCGCCCGCGCCCCTCCCGGCCGCGCCGCCTTCCCCATCGCGCCCGTTCCCGGCCGCGCTGCCTTCCGGTGCGGGCGCGCCTCCGTCACCGACTGGTAGCGCCTCGCCGCCGGCTGACGCGCCCGCCCGGATGCGGGCCGCCTTGCCACCGGCTGACGCCGCCTCCAGGGCGCTGCCTTCCGGTGCGGGCGCCTCGCTTACGACTGGGGGTGCCTCCCTCCGCCGACCGGCGGCGCCTGCCGGATGCGGCGGCCTCCACCGACCGGCGGGCGCCTTCCGGATGCGCCCGCCTCGCGCTGGGGCGGCGGGACGGGGGGCGGGGGGATGCGGGGAGGCTGGGGGGATTCGGGGGTCCTGGGCTTCCCGGGGGGCGGAGCTGAGGTGCTCTGGGGCTCGGGGGTCCGGAGGGGATCGCCGGGGGCCGGGGGTAGTTGGCGGGATCTGTGGGATCTGTGGGATCCGGCGGGGTGGATGGGATCGCCTGGTTATTTGGGGGCGGGGTGATCTACGCTTTTGTGGTGGACAGCGACAGTCTGGCCGCGGCCGCGCTCCTGGCGGGCCTGAGCCGGGCCTCGGGAATCCTCGCCGAGTTACATCACCCGTTCGTGCGCAGCGCGCCGTTCGCCGCCTTCCTCCCGCCCGCCGGGGCCCGTACCGGCGTCATGTTCACCCTGCCCGACGGCCGTGAGGTCACCGTCGCGGTCTCCATCCTCGCATCAGGCGGCGTGCTGCATGTCGACGGCGCGGTCACTCTCGACGGCGAGCCGCTGCTGGATCTGCCCCGCCGGACCGCCGTGGAGCTGGGCGACGCTCTGGCGGTTCTGGACGAGTACGCGGCGGACGTGGCGCAGCCCACAGGCCGGCTGCTGGACCAGCTACTGGACGAAATTGTCTAGTTGTCAGACAATGTCCGTATGAGGAACGGACCGCTCGCCGTCGTGGCCGCCGCCGTGCTGTGGGGCACGGCCGGCACCGCGGGCATGCTCGTCTCGGACGACTCCGTCGCGCTGGCCGCCGCCCGGCTCGTCATCGGCGGCGCGGCGCTGGCCCTGCTCGCCCGGGCCGGGCTGCGGCAGGCGGTGCGACCCGGTCTGCTGCTGGCCGCCGTGGCCGTCGCCGCGTACCAGCTCTGCTTCTATGCCGCCGTGGCCCGCACCGGCGTGGCCATCGGCACGGTGGTGGCAATCGGCAGCGGGCCGGTGTTCACCGGGCTGCTGTCCTGGCTGATGCACCGGCAGCGGCCGAGCGCCCGGTGGGCGGCGGCGACGGCGGCGGCGGTGGCCGGGTGCGCGGCGCTGATCGCGGGCGGCGGCGCGCAGGCCGGTGGCCAGGTGGTGTCCGGTGTGCTGTTCGCGCTGCTGGGCGGCCTGCTCTACGCCTTCTACGCGGTCAGCGCGGCCCGCGCCATCAGCGGCGGCAGCTCGTCGAACGCGGTGATGGGCGTGCTGTTCGGCGGCGCGGCGGTCATCATGCTGCCGGTCCTGATCTGGCGGGGCTCCGGCCTGCTCGGGCCGGGCTCCTCCTGGCCGGTCGAGCCGATCGTCCTGCTCGCCGTCCTCTACCTGGGCCTGGGCACCACCGCGCTGTCCTACTTCCTGTACGGGCGCGGGCTGCGGACCACTCCGGTGGCCACGGCCGCCACGCTGGCGCTGGCCGAGCCGGCTGTCGCGGCGCTGCTGGGCCTGGTGGTGCTCGGTGAGCGGCTGGCCCCGGTCTCGGTCGGCGGGCTGGTGCTGCTGGGGGTCAGCCTGGTGGCCGTGGCGCTGCCCGAGAGGCCGGCCCGGGTGGACGTACGGGAGAAAACGCCCGCCGGGGCGCGTTAGAGTCGCACGCGTGACACCGCCCACCCAGCCGCCGACCCAGCCCGACCATCCGGATCAGCCAGCCCAGCCGACCCAACCGGTCCAGCCGCCGATCCGGCCCGTGTCCGCTGTCGGCGCGCTGGCTGACGCGCTGCGCCGCCGGGTGCTCTCCGGCGAGATCGAGCCGGGCACGCCGCTGCCCGAGCAGGAGATCGCCGCGGCCTACGGCGTGGCCAGGCCGACGGTGCGCGAAGCGCTGGCCGTGCTGGTGCACGAGGGGCTGCTCAGGCGCGAGCGCAACCGCAGCGCGCATGTCGCCGAGGTGACGCTTTCGGACCTGGACGACCTGATGTTCGTGCGCAGGCCGCTGGAGGACCTGATGGCCGCGGCCGTGGCCGGGCGGCGGGTGCCGGAGGCGGACGCGGCGCTGGGGCGGATGGCGGCGCTGCCCGCCGACGCGCCCTGGTCGGATTCGGTCGCCGAGCACATGGCGCTGCACGAGGCCCTGATCGAGGCGGTCGGCAGCCCTCGGCTGGAGCGGCTCTATGGGGCGCTGGCGGCCGAGACGCGGCTCGGGCTGGTGCGGCTGCGACAGGTCTACGAGGAGCGTGACGTGCTCGTGCGCGAGCATCGCGAACTGCTCGACGCCATCGCCGAAGGGCCCGCCGAGGCGGCCAGGGCGGCGGTGGCGGCGCATCTCAGCCATTCGTGGGGTCACTCCCAAAGCAGCGCGAACCCTTGCGGGACTGCCCCGTAACTCGCAAGAATCGCGGCCATGCACGGCGAACCAGTGCCGGACTCCTATGTGTATGTCACGGAGGAGGGCGTCACCCGTCACTACGCGGACGGGAGCGTCGAGGCCCTCGCATGGGAGGACGTCGTGGAGGTCCGTGTGGCCACCGAGCCGGAGGCCGACGTCCTCTACATCCTGCTCGATCGGGAGGGCGAAGGGTGCGTGGTGCCGCGTTCGGCAACCGACGCCACTTTTCTGGCGCGCCTCCGCTATCTTCCTGATTTCGACCTCGACAGGTTGACCACGGCGTCGGATTCGGCGCATGACGGCGTTGTGGTCGTGTGGCGGAGCCCCGATCCGCCGTCCGCATTGCCCGATCTTGAGTATGACTAGCCTGTCACCTGCCGAAATACCGGCATAAACCTCGCATTTTCCCGAACTGTGCCGCATCACTGGTGGACCGTTCCGTCAAGTCCTGAGGCCGGATCGACGGCCGTCCGATTGTGGCCAAAAGTCGATATTCCCCATTACAAGTTGGATCTTTACTCTTTAGTGGGGGCCGCCGCCCTTGATTGTGCATGGGGTGTTGTCAACCCATGGGGTTCAAGGAACGTCACGTTAACGCGGTGCACATGAGTTCTGGGTGGTGCTATGAGGGTGGGGACTGAGGGGTCCGCTGTCGTGCTCCTCGAGGCCGTGCCGCGCCATGCGTCCAGCATCTGGACACGGGCGTACCTACGGCTTCTGTTATCCGGGGACACGACCTGCGCATTACTGGCATGCGTCTGCGTGCTGAGCGTCCGGCTGCTCTACGGGGCCTACATTCCGCCGGAGGAGTTCCTGCTGGGATTCGCCCTGGTGGCGGCCTGGCCGGTGGCGCTCAGGGTCGGCGGCGCGTATCGCCAGCGCGCGAACGGCGAGGGAACGGACGAGTTCAAGGCGGTGTTCAACGGCGGGGTGGGACTGATGGCCGCCGTCGCCATCGGCGCATATGCCACGCAGACCGCGATCGCGCGGAGCTTCGTGATGGCGATGCTGCCGCTGGCGCTGCTTTCCACGCTTTTCTTCAGATATCGGATGCGCAAGCGCCTGCATCGCCGCCGGGCGGTCGGCGACTACATGCGCCAGGTCATCGCCGTCGGGCATCGGGAGTCGATTCTCGACCTGGTGATGCAGTTCCGCCGCCAGCCGTATCACGGGATGCGGGTCGTGGGGGCCTGCCTGCCGCAGGACCGGATGGACGCCGACCTGGACGGGATCCCGGTCCTCGGCGACTTCGCCGAGGTGGCGGACGTGGTGGCGCACACCCGGGCCGACGCGGTCGCCGTGCTGGCCTGCCCGGAGCTCGACGGGTCGGCGCTGCGCCGGCTCGCCTGGAGCCTGGAGGCCACGCGCACCGACCTGTTCGTGGCGCCCGCGCTCATGGACGTGGCGGGGCCGCGCATCAGCATCAGGCCGGTCGCCGGGATGCCGCTGCTTCACGTGGAACATCCCGAGTTCGACGGCGGTCGGCAGTTCGTCAAGAGCGTGTTCGACCGGGTGGTGGCGGGGGTCGCGGTGCTGCTGCTCGCGCTGCCGCTGCTGGCGATCGCGCTGCTCATCCGGATGACCAGCCAGGGCCCGGCGCTGTTCCACCAGACAAGAGTGGGCAGGCGGGGCAAGGAATTCCAGGTCGTGAAATTTCGCACGATGGTGGTGGACGCGGAACGCCTGAAAGGCTCCTTGATCAACTCGAACGAGTTCGACGGGGTGCTGTTCAAGATTCGGAACGATCCAAGGATCACCCGCGTGGGAGCGTTCCTGCGCCGCTACTCGCTCGACGAGCTCCCGCAGCTCCTCAACGTGGTCCGCGGCGAGATGTCGCTCGTCGGCCCGCGCCCGCCGCTGCCGGAGGAGGTCGCCCAGTACGGCACCGACGTGCGCCGCCGCCTGGTCGTCAAGCCGGGCATGACCGGCCTCTGGCAGGTCAGCGGGCGCTCCGACCTGTCCTGGGAGGAGTCGGTCCGGCTCGACCTGCGGTATGTGGAGAACTGGTCGCTCATTCTGGACCTGCAGATTCTCTGGAAGACCTGGTCCGTCGTCACCCGTGGAGAAGGGGCCTACTGACCGTGAAAGCACTCGTGCTCGCCGGAGGGTCGGGCACACGGCTCCGGCCCATCACCCACACCTCGGCCAAGCAGCTCGTGCCCGTCGCCAACAAGCCCGTGCTGTTCTACGGGCTGGAGGCCATCGCGGCGGCCGGCATCCGCGAGCTCGGCCTGGTCGTGGGCGACACCCAGGCGGAGATCGAGGCGGCGGTCGGCGACGGCTCCGCGTTCGGGCTGGAGGTCACGTACCTGCGCCAGGAGGCGCCTCTCGGGCTGGCCCACGGCGTGCTGATCGCCCGGGACTTCCTCGGCGACGACGACTTCGTCATGTACCTGGGCGACAACTTCATCGTGGGCGGCATCACCGGCCTGGTGGACCGCTTCGCCCGGGAGCGGCCCGCCGCGCAGATCATGCTCACCCGGGTGGGCGATCCCCGCCAGTTCGGGGTGGCCGAGCTCGACGACCGGGGCCGGGTCGTCGGCCTGGAGGAGAAGCCGGCCCGCCCGAAGAGCGATCTGGCGCTGGTCGGCGTCTACCTGTTCAGCCCGGCGGTGCACGAGGCGGTGGCCGAGCTGAAGCCGTCGGGCCGGGGCGAGCTGGAGATCACCGACGCCATCCAGTGGCTGCTCGAAGCCGGTCTGCCGGTCGAGTCGTCGGTGATCACCGGCTACTGGAAGGACACCGGCAACGTCACCGACATGCTGGAGGTCAACCGGCTGGTGCTCGAATCGCTCGAGGCGGGGGTGCTCGGCTCGGTCGACGACGCCAGCGAGCTGGTCGGCCGGGTCCTGGTCGAGCCGGGCGCGGTCGTCGAACGCTCGCGCCTGGTCGGCCCGGTGATCGTCGGGTCCGGCGCGGTCGTCCGTGACAGCTACGTCGGCCCGTTCACCTCGATCGGGGCCGGGTGCGCGGTCACCCGCAGCGAGATCGAGTACTCGATCGTGCTGCCCAGGGCGTCGATCGAGGGGGTGGGCCGGATCGAGTCGTCGCTCATCGGCCACGACGTCGAGGTCACCCCAGCTCCCAACACGCCCAGAGCCCACCGTCTCGTGCTGGGCGATCACAGCAAGGTACAGATCAGTTCATGAAGAGAATCCTGGTGACGGGCGGCGCGGGCTTCATCGGCTCGCACTTCGTCCACGGGCTGTCCGGCGCGGACGTGACCGTGCTGGACAAGCTCACCTACGCGGGCAACCGGGCCAACCTCGAAGGCGCGCCGCACACGTTCGTGCACGGCGACATCTGCGACGGCGCGCTGCTGGCCGAGGTGGTGCCGGGCCACGACCTGGTGGTGAACTTCGCCGCCGAGTCGCACGTCGACCGCTCGATCGCGGGCGCCGGCGAGTTCGTCCGCACCAACGTGCTGGGCACCCAGACGCTGCTGCAGGCGTGCCTGGACGCGGGCGTGCCCAAGGTGGTGCAGGTGTCGACGGACGAGGTGTACGGGTCCATCGACATCGGCTCCTGGGACGAGTCGGCCCCGCTCCAGCCGAGGTCGCCGTACGCGGCGGCGAAGGCGGGCGGCGACCTCATCGCCCGCTCGTACGCGGTCACGTACGGGCTGGACGTGTCGATCACCCGGTGCGGCAACAACTACGGGCCGCGGCAGTACCCGGAGAAGGTGATCCCGCTGTTCGTCACGAACCTGCTGCGCGGCCGGAAGGTCCCGCTGTACGGCGACGGCGGCAACGTGCGCGACTGGATCCACGTCGAGGACCACTGCGCGGGCATCCGCTTGGTCGCCGAGGTGGGCAAGCCGGGCGAGGTCTACCACATCGCGGGCACCGCCGAGCTGACCAACAAGGAGCTGACCGGCCGCCTGCTGGACGCGACCGGGCACAGCTGGGCCATGGTCACGCCCGTCGAGGACCGCAAGGGCCACGACCGCCGCTACTCGCTGGACGACCGCAAGCTGCGGGCGCTCGGCTACGCGCCGCGCATCCCGTTCGACCAGGGGCTGCGCGAGACCGTGCGGTGGTACGCCGACAACCGTGACTGGTGGGACGGGTTATGAGGTGGCTGATCACGGGCGGCGGCGGGATGCTGGCCGCCGACGTGCTCGACAGGATCGGGCTGACCGGTGAGCCGGTGCTCGCGCTCGGCCGGTCGGAGCTGGATCTGCGGGACGCCAGGGCGGTGCGCGACTTCGTCTCCGCCTACCGGCCGAGGGTGGTGGTCAACTGCGCCGCCTGGACCGCCGTGGACGAGGCGGAGACGCGCGAGGCCGAGGCGCTGGCGGTCAACGGTCACGCGGTGCGCACGCTGGCCGAGGCGTGCGAGCGCGTGGGGGCGCGGCTGGTGCACCTGTCGACCGACTACGTCTTCGACGGCGCCGGGGTGCTCCCGTACGCGGAGGACGCGCCGACGGCGCCGCTCAACGCCTACGGGCGCACCAAGCTCGCGGGCGAGCTGGCGGCGCTGGAGCACGGCCACTACGTGGTGCGGACGGCGTGGCTGTACGGCGCCACGGGGCGCAACTTCGTCCGCACGATGATCGAGCTGGCCGGGAGCCGCCCGTTCGTGGACGTGGTCGCCGACCAGCGCGGCCAGCCCACCTGGTCGGCCGACCTGGCCGACTTCCTGGTCCGGCTGGCCCAGTCGGACCTGCCGCCGGGCGTCTACCACGGCACCAGCTCGGGCGAGACGACCTGGCACGGCCTGGCCACGGAGGTCTTCACGCTGCTCGGCGCCGACCCGGCCCGGGTGCGCCCGGTGCCGGCGGCGGCCTTCCCGCGCCCGGCGCCCCGGCCCGCCTACAGCGTGCTGGCCGGCACCCGGTGCGAGCTGATGCGCCCCTGGCGCGAGGCGTTGCACGCCGCCTGGCCGGTGCTGGCGGGGAAGGCGGGCCGTCAGTGCGTCGTCGCGTAGAACCGCCGGCACGCCTCGAAGTCGGGCAGGAGGCCGGCGGTCATCGCCTCCTTGAGCGTGGGCGCCGCCGCGTCCTTGTCCGACAGCAGCGGCTCCGGCTTCCACGGGATCGCCAGGTCCGCGTCGAGCGGGTGCACGCCGTGCTCGCGGCCCGGGTTGTAGGGCTGGGAGCACAGGTAGACGACCGTGGCCTGCTCGCTCGTCGCCTGGAACGCGTGGCCCAGCCCTTCGGCGACGAGCACCGCCCGGCGCTCCCGGTCGTCCAGCGTCACGGCCTCCCACCGGCCGAACGACGGCGAGCCCGTACGCAGGTCGACGACCACGTCCATGACGCTGCCCTGCACGCACATGACGTACTTGGCCTGGCCGGGCGGCACGTCGGCGAAGTGCACGCCGCGCAGCACCCCCCGGGCGGAGACCGAGCAGTTCACCTGGGCCACGTCGAACGGGCGTGGCAGGTCGGCGGCCCGGAACGCCTCCAGGAACGCGCCACGCGGGTCGGTGTGGACGCGAGGCGTGTGGCACCAGGCGCCGTCGATGCCGAGGGGATCCATGACGCGCACAGTAACGAGTGCGGCAGTCCGAGCGAAATATCCCACGGCCTTGGAGCGTGCGAATGATTGTTTGCCGGTTATGCGGATCGGGCGACCTCGCCTCGGTGGTCGACCTGGGCGCCACCCCGCCCTGCGAGCGGTTTCTGACCGCCGCCCAGCTCGACGAGCCTGAGACGACCTACCCCTTGCACCTGCGGGTGTGCACGGCGTGCTGGCTGGCGCAGATCCCGCCGCTGATCACGCCTGAGGATACTTTCACCGATTACGCGTACTTCTCGTCCTATTCGACGTCGTGGGTGGAGCACGCCCGCACGTTCGTGGCCGGGCTGGAGCTGAAGCCGGACACGTTCGTGGTGGAGGTGGCCAGCAACGACGGCTACCTGCTGCGGCACGTCGTGGACCGGGGCGTGCGCTGCCTGGGCGTCGAGCCGTCGGTGAACGTGGGCGAGGCGGCCAGGAAGCGCGGGGTGCCGACGGTCACCGCGTTCCTGACGCCGGAGACGGCCCGGCAGGTCGTCGCCGAGCACGGCCTGGCCGACTACGTGGTGGCCAACAACGTCTACGCGCACATCCCCGACGTGATCGGGTTCACCCGGGGGCTGCGCACGCTGGTGGCGGACGACGGCTGGGTGTCGATCGAGGTGCAGCACCTGCTCACGCTCATCGAGGGCAACCAGTACGACACGATCTACCACGAGCACTTCCAGTACTACACGGTCGCCTCGGCGCAGCGGGCGCTGGCCTCCGGCGGGCTCACGCTGGTGGACGTGGAGCTGCTGCCGACGCACGGCGGCTCGATCAGGCTGTGGGCCAGGCCGTCGGGCGAGCCGTCGGCGCGGGTGGCCGACGTGCTGGCGCTGGAGAAGGCGGCTGGGCTGCACGAGATCTCCGGCTACATCGACTTCGCCGCGCGGGTCGCCAAGGTCCGGCGTGACCTGCTCGGCTTCCTGGTGGGCGCGGCCGAGGAGGGCCGGACCGTCGTCGGCTACGGCGCCCCGGGCAAGGGCAACACGCTGCTCAACCACTGCGGGGTGCGGCCGGACCTGCTCGCCTACACCGTGGACCGCAACCCGTACAAGCACGGCAGGTTCACGCCGGGGGCGCGCATCCCGGTGTTCGAGCCGGAGCGGATCGCCGCGGACCGGCCCGACTACGTGCTCGTGCTGCCCTGGAACCTGCGCGAGGAGCTGGCCGAGCAGCTCTCCTATGTCCACGAGTGGGGCGGCCGGCTGGTCTTCCCCATCCCTTCCCTGGAGGTCGTGTGAAGGTCGTCCTCTTCTGCGGCGGGTACGGCACGCGGATGCGCAGCGGCGCTCCCGGGGACGCGCCCAAGCCGATGCAGCTCGTCGGTCCCAGACCGCTGATCTGGCATGTGATGCGCTATTACGCGCACTTCGGGCACAAGGAGTTCGTGCTCTGCCTCGGCTACGGCGCCGACCAGATCAAGGACTTCTTCCTGCGGTACGAGGAGACCGCCTCCAACGACTTCGTGCTGCGCGGCGGCAGGGTGGAGCTGCTGGCCAGCGACATCTCCGACTGGACGATCTCGTTCGTGCACACCGGCATCGAGTCGTCGATCGGCGAGCGGCTGCGCCGGGTGCGTGAGCACCTGGACGGCGAGGAGGTGTTCCTGGCCAACTACGCCGACGTGCTCAGCGACGCGCCGCTGCCCGAGATGATCGACCGGTTCGCGGCCTCCGACGCGGGCGCCTCGCTCATGGTGGTGCCGCCGCCGGGCACCTTCCACTGCGTCGAGGTCGCCGAGGGCGGGCTCGTCGGCCAGATCACGGCCGTCACGGAGATGCCGCTCTGGGTGAACGGCGGCTACTTCGTGCTGCGCCAGGAGATCTTCGAGCACATCCCGGCGGGCGGCGACCTGCTCGTCGACGGCTGCCGGGAGCTGGCCAAGCGCGGCAGGCTGCTGGCCTACCCGTACCGCGGCTACTGGCGGCCGACCGACACCGTCAACCAGCGGCTGGAGCTGGACCGCGCCTACGCCAGGGGCGAGCGGCCGTGGGCCGTGTGGGAGCCCGCGGCATGATCGAC
Source organism: Nonomuraea sp. NPDC003214 (assembly GCF_053590035.1). Taxonomy (NCBI): domain Bacteria; kingdom Bacillati; phylum Actinomycetota; class Actinomycetes; order Streptosporangiales; family Streptosporangiaceae; genus Nonomuraea; species Nonomuraea sp. NPDC003214. Next base: position 35,531 of record NZ_JBSFSX010000018.1, read on the forward strand.
CTCCTGCCCGGCAGCCTGCGCAGGGTCGCCGCCGTCGCCGCGCACTGCGACGACCTCGCGATCGGCGCCGGGGGCACGCTGCTGGCCATGTGCACGGCCCACCCGGGGATCAGGGTGGACGCGCTGATCCTGTCGGGCGGCGGCACCGAGCGGGAGCAGGAGGAGCGGGCCGCGCTGGCCGCCTTCTGCCCCGGCGCCGACCTGCGGGTCACCGTGGGCAAGCTGCCCGACGGCCGGCTGCCCGCGCACTGGGAGGAGGCCAAGCGCGCGGTGGAGGAGCTGAGGCTGCGCACGGTGCCGGACCTGATCCTGGCCCCGCAGCCCGGCGACGCCCACCAGGACCACCGGGGGCTGGCCGAGCTGGTGCCGACGGCCTTCCGCGACCATCTCACGCTCGGCTACGAGATCGTCAAATGGGACGGCGACCTCGGCCGGCCCAACGCCTACCAGCCGCTCGACCTGGCGCTCGCCGAGCGCAAGGTCGCGCTGCTGTGGGAGCACTACCCCTCCCAGCGCCGCCGCCACTGGTTCGACAGGGAGGCCTTCCTCGGACTCGCCCGGGTCCGCGGCATCGAATGCCACGCACGTTATGCCGAGGCCTTCTACGTGCGCAAACTCACTCTCGACCTCGCAGGAGGCTGATCGACATGCGCGTTCTGCTCACCGGGCACCAGGGCTACCTGGGCACCGTGATGGCGCCGGTGCTCACCAGAGCCGGGCACGAGGTGACCGGACTCGATTCCGGGCTGTTCGCCGACTGCGTGCTCGGCCCGGCCCCCGCCGACCCGCCCGGCCATCGGGTGGACCTGCGCGACGTCACCGAGGCGCACCTCGACGGGATCGACGCGGTGATCCACCTGGGCGCCCTGTCGAACGACCCGCTCGGCGCGCTCGCGCCGGAGCTCACCTACGCCATCAACCACCACGCCTCCGTCCGCCTGGCCAGGCTGGCGCGCGAGGCGGGCGTGCGCCGCTTCCTGTACGCCTCCACGTGCTCGGTGTACGGCGCGTCCGGCGGCGACGAGCTGCTGGACGAGGACGCGCCGCTGCGCCCGGTCACCCCGTACGCCGAGTCGAAGGTGCGCGTGGAGGACGAGCTGGACGAGCTGGCCGACGCCGACTTCTCGCCCGTCTACCTGCGCAACGCCACCGCGTTCGGGTTCTCGCCGCGGCTGCGGGCCGACATCGTGCTCAACAACCTGGTCGGCCACGCCCACCTGACCGGGAAGGTGCTGGTGCTGTCGGACGGCACGCCGTGGCGGCCGCTGGTGCACGCCGCCGACATCGCCGACGCGTTCGCCGCCGTGCTGACCGCGCCGCGCGAGGCGGTGCACGGCCGGGCGTTCAACGTGGGCGGCGAGCAGAACAACCTGACCGTCGCCGAGATCGCCGAGCACGTGGTCGAGGCGGTGCCCGGCTCCGAGCTGGTCATCACCGGTGAGACGGGGGCCGACCCGCGCTCGTACCGGGTGGACTTCTCCCGCATCGAGGCCGCGCTGCCCGGCTACCACGCCCGCTGGACGGTCAAGGCGGGCGCGGTCGAGCTGGCCGACGCCTACCGCGACCACGGGCTGACCGAGCACGACTTCCGGCGCCGGTTCATCCGGCTGGCCCGGCTGGCCGACCGCCGCGAGGCCGGTACGGTCTCGCCGGAGCTCAGGACGTGACCGGGGAGGACATGCATGCCCTGGTGGAGCGGCTCTTCCCGGTGTGCCGCTCCATCACGGGCGACGGAGTGCGGCGCACGCTGGAGATCGTCGGCGAGTGGCTGCCGCTGACCGTCCACGAGGTGCCGACCGGGACCCAGGTGCTCGACTGGACGGTGCCCAGGGAGTGGAACATCCGCGACGCCTGGATCAAGGACCCCGAGGGGAACCGGGTCGTCGACTTCCGGCGCTCCAACCTGCACGTGGTGGGCTACAGCGTGCCCGTGTCGGCCACGATGACGCTCGACGAGCTGCGCCCGCACCTGCACACGCTGCCCGGCCAGCCGGACCTGGTGCCGTACCGCACCAGCTACTACGCCGAGACGTGGGGCTTCTGCCTGGCTCAGCGGGTGCTCGACGGCCTGGGGGAGGGGCCGTACGAGGTCGTGATCGACTCGACGCTGGCCGACGGCTCCCTCACCTACGCCGAGCACGTCGTGCCGGGGCGCAGCGCCGACGAGGTGCTCATCTCCTGCCACGTGTGCCATCCGTCGCTGGCCAACGACAACCTGGCCGGGATCGCGGTCGCCGCCGCGCTCGCCGCCCGGCTGGACCGGCCCCGGCTGACGTACCGGTTCCTGTTCGCGCCGGGCACGATCGGGGCCATCACCTGGCTGGCCCGCAACCGCGACCGCGTCGGCCGGATCGCGGCCGGGCTCACGCTCGCCTGCGCCGGCGACCGCGGCGCGCTCACGTACAAGCGGAGCAGACGCGGCGACACCCGCATCGACCGGGTGATGACGCACGTCCTGCGCGGCAGACCGCACACGGTCGTGGACTTCTCCCCGTACGGGTACGACGAGCGGCAGTTCTGCTCGCCGGGCTTCGACCTGCCGGTCGGCAGCCTGACCAGGACCCCGTACGCCGGTTACCCGGAATATCACACCTCGGCCGACGACCCGGGCTTCGTCACCCCCGAAGCCCTGGCCGACACCCTGGAGACCCTCTGGCAGGCCGTACAGGTGCTGGAGCGCGACGGCCGCTACGAGAACCTGAGCCCCTACGGCGAGCCGCAACTCGGCAGGCGCGGGCTCTACGGCTCTCTCGGCGGCCGGAGTGACACGAAACAAGCCCAGCTGGCGATGTTATGGGTGTTGAACCAGTCAGACGGCGGCCACAGCCTGCTGGACGTCGCGGAAAGGTCGGGTTTGCCCTTCCAGGCGGTCGCCGAGGCGGCCGACGCGCTGGAAGGTGCCGGTTTGCTGAAGCGGGTGGGGGAAAGCGGATGAACCTCCGAGTGGGGGACCTCGTCGAGGTGCGCGGTCAGGCGGAGATCCTGGCCACGCTCGACGAGCGGGGCGAGCTGGAAAGCCTGCCGTTCATGCCGGAGATGCTGCGCTTCTGCGGGCAGCGGATGACGGTGCACAAGGTCGCGCACAAGCTGTGCGACACGATCAGCCGCAGCGGCATGCGGCGGATGGAGCGCGCCGTGCACCTCAAGGCGGCCCGCTGTGACGGCGGCGAGCACGGCGGCTGCCAGACCGCCTGCTCCCTCTACTGGAAGGAGGCGTGGCTGCGGAAGGTCGATCCGGACGAGCCGCAGCCGATCGCCGAGCCGTCGCCCGAGCTGCTGCCGCTGCTGCGGCTCAACACGCGCAAGGGCGGCGGCGCCTACTCCTGCCAGGCCACGGAGCTGCTGCGGGCGGCGCCCGCCTGCCTGCCGTTCCGCGACGCCGGCCAGTACGTCGCCGACGTGCGCAGCGGCAACGCCTCGCCCTCGCGGGTGGCGCGCACGTTCCTGGTCGGGCTGTTCAACCGCCTCCAGGAGGCCAGCAAGAAGGTGCTGCCGAGGCGGCTGTGGTTCCGGCGCGGGCTGCGGTGGGGGTTCGTCGAGGGCCGGGCCGGTGACGTCACGCCGACGGCCAAGCTCGACCTGAAGCCGGGCGAGCTGGTCAGGATCAAGACGAAGGACCAGATCCTCGACACGCTCAACGGCGACCTGCTCAACCGGGGCCTGGGCTTCGAGGAGGAGATGGCCCGCTACTGCGGCAGGACCGCGCGGGTGCGGGCCAGGGTCGAGCGCTGCCTCGACGAGCGGACCGGGGAGATGCTGATCATGAAGACGCCCAGCATCATCCTCGACGACCTGGTGTGCGAGGGCGTCTACAACGCCAACTGTCCCCGCGAGTTCGTGCCGTTCTGGCGGGAGATCTGGCTGGAAAGGGTCGAGGACGGTACGTGAGCGACATCGGCGAGATTGGCCGCAAGGCAGGACGCGGGCTGCGCTGGAGCCTGCTGGGCAACGTGGTGATGAAGGCCGGCTCGTTCGGCATGAGCCTGGTGCTGGCGTGGTTGCTCCTGCCGACCGATTTCGGGGTGTTCGCGATCGCGCTCGCGGTCAGCCAGTTCGTCATCTTCATTAACGACGCCGGGGTCATCTCCGCCGTCGTGCAGTGGCGCGGTGAGCTGGAGGAGGTCGCGCCCACCGCCACGGTGGTCGCGCTCGCCTCCAGCGTCTCCCTGTACGCGCTCTTCTTCGTGATCGCGCCGTTCTACGCCCAGCTCGCCGGGAGCGAGGACGCCACCTGGGTGATCCGCATCCTCATGGCGACCAACCTCGTCTACGGGCTCACCGCCGTGCGCAGCGCCGCGCTGATGCGCCGGTTCGAGCAGGACAAGCTGGCCTGGGCCAACCTGGCCGGGTTCGCCGCCAACGCGTCGGTGTCGATCACGCTGGCCGCCAACGGGGCGGGCGCCTACAGCTTCGCCTGGGGGCAGCTCACCGGGGCCACGGTCACCGGCGTGCTGGTGCTCGTGCTGGCCCGGGTCCGCTTTACCGCCGGGTTCGACCGGGAGATCGCCAGGCGGCTGCTGACGTTCGGGCTGCCGCTCTGCGTCGGGCTCGGCGTCGAGGGGCTGCTGCTCAACGTCGACATCGTCATCGTCGGCGACGTGCTGGGGCCGCACCAGCTCGGGCTCTACCTGCTCGCCTTCAACATCGCGAGCTGGGTGCCCGGGCTGATCGGCACCGCCGTCCGCTACGTGGCCCTGCCCAGCTTCTCGCGGCTGGCCGAGGAGGGGCGCGAGTCGATGGAGGCCGGGGTGCGGCAGGCCGTGCCGCTGCTGGGCGCGATCGTGCTGCCCATCGCGGTGCTCATGGGCACGCTCGCGCCCGCCCTGGTCGGGCTCCTGTACGAGCCGCGCTGGCTGCCCGCGGCCGGCGTGCTGCAGTTCCTGGCCGTGGTCATGGCCGTGCGGATGCTGACGCTGCTGATCACCGACATCCTGGCCGGGCTCGGCGCCACCCGGTCGATGATGTGGGTCAACCTGGGCTGGGCGCTCGCGCTGGTGCCCGCGCTGCTCGTCGGCGCCCGCGCGGGCGGCATCCAGGGCGCCGCCGTCGCGCACGCCGTCATCGCCGTCACGGTGGCGCTGCCGCTGCTCGGCATCACGCTGCGGCGCTCGCGGGTGCCGCTGCGCCTGGTCGTGTACGGGCTGGCGAGGCCGATGCTGGGCGCGGGCGTCGCGGCGGCCGTCATGGCCGGGCTGTCGCTGGTCGTCGAGGGGCCGTTCGCGCAGCTCTGCGTGGCCGGTGGCGCGGGCGTGCTGGCGTTCGCGCTGGTCGCCGTGCCGCGGGCCGTACTCATGCAACTGGTGCGTCAAAGGAGGGCACATGCCCGGCTCTGAGCTGGTCTCGATCGCGTTGCCGGTGCGCAACGGGGCGGACCGTCTGGAAGGCGTCGTCCGGTCGGTGCTGGCGCAGGACCACCCCGACGTGGAGCTGGTCATCTCCGACAACGCCTCCACCGACGGCACCGAGGAGCTCTGCCGCGACCTGGCGGCGGGTGACCCGCGTGTCGTCTACCACCGGCACCCGGAGAACGTCGGGCTGCTCAACAACTTCGTCCACGCCGCCCGGATCTCCCGGGGCGCGTTCGTGCGCTGGATCGGCGACGACGACCGGCTCGACCCGGGCTGCGTCTCGCGCGGGCTGGCCGAGTTCGCCAAGGACGAGCGGACGATCCTGGTCACCACGCAGGTCGCCTACACCGGGCCCGACGGCGTCGTCAGGACCGCCGCGTACGAGGGGACCGCGCTGGCCTCCGGCGACCCGGTGGAACGATTCACCGAGATGCTGCGGCTGCTCAACGAGAGCCACCTGCTCATCGACCCGCTCTACGGCATGCTCAGGCGCGGGCCGGCGACCGGCATCCCGCGGCGCAACATGCTGCGCGAGGACGAGGTGTTCGCCGCCAAGCTGGCGCTGGCCGGGCCGTGGGCGCACGTCAACGAGGTGCTGGCGCACCGCAACTGGCGGCAGGAGCGCATCTCCGGCGTGGCGCGGCGGCTGGACGTGCCGTCGTGGCAGTCGCGGCTGGCCAACACGCTCCAGTGCCGCGAGCTGCTGGCGTGGGTGCGGGACTGCGACCTCACCGCCGACCAGCGCCGGCGGGCCCGCGCGGCGGTGCTCAGGATGTACGTGAGGCGGCAGCGGCGCACTGTGGCGCACCGGAGCCGGAAGCTGCTGGCCATGGCCCGGTTGGTGTAACGCGGCAGATGAACAGCGCGATTTCCTGTTTGTACCGAAAAATCTGACGGGGGCGGAAATAGTGGGCTTCTGGACGACCATCTTTGGTCTGGCCCGGAAGAAGTTCGTTGGACCGCCCATCGCGGTGGCGGCGATCATCCTGGCACTGGCCGGGTACTTCCTCATGCCGAGCAGGTACGTCTCGACCGCGTCCATGGTGCTCACCGTGCCCGCCACCGGCGGCACGCTGGAGACCGAACGGCGCGAGAAGCCGAGCCTGACCAACCCGCTGCTGCACTTCAACGACGCGCTGCGGACCACGGCCGGCATCCTCATCCTGGCCACCAACACGCCCGAGGTGGCCGCCGAGATCGGCGTCACCGAGGACGGGCCGACCTCGGTGACCGTCAACGACGGGCGCACCAACCCCGACCTGCTCGGCATCAGCACCAACGGCCCGTTCGTGTACGTCGAGGTGGAGTCCACCTCGCCGCAGGTCGTCCGCGACGTGATGCGCAAGGCCCAGCAGCGGGTCCGGCTGGAGCTGGCCAAGCGCCAGGTGGACCTCGAAGCGCCGGTCAGCACGCACATCGGCATCCTCGACGTGATGCCCGCCTCCAGCCCCAGGGCCGTGGTCTCCGACCGGCTCATGGCGGCGGCGGGCGGCGGCCTGCTGGGCGTGCTGGCGGGGTTCGCGGTCGCGTACGCGATCCCGCGCCTGCGCCCGGCCGCCCGCCGTGAGCCCCTGCCCGTCCCCGAGCCCGAGGCCGCCCCGGCACCCGCGCCGGAGCCGGCCTCCGAGCCCGCGCCGGAGCCCGCTCCTCAGCCCCGGCCCGCCCCGGCTCCGGCCGAGGACGTCAAGGGGACCGTCGAGTTCCGGGTGCGCAACGGGACGCACGCCCCCGCCGCGCCGGTGTTCCCGATGACCGTGGCGGAGCTGGGGTCGGACGACGACACGGGCCCGATCGAGGTCGTCGTGCCCCGCGACGATCAGCTCGACTCCACCACCTGAGCGCACCGCCGGATCGCCGCCAGCCGCGACTCCATCGGCGTGTGCGACTTGGCGGAGATCATCATGCCGACCGCCTGCGGCCCGAGCCGGTCGGCGAACGCCACGGCGGTGGCCTCGTCCCACGGCTCGTGGTTGTAGCTCAGGTGACAGATCGAGGTGTTGACCGGCGGAGACGCCTTCAGCACCTCGTCCACGAACACCCCGTACAGGATGAACTCCGAGATGTGCAGCTGGGAGTTGAACGCGTCGATCCAGTCGCGCCCGGTGACCTCGGAGATGCGCCGCTGCATGGCCCGCACGATCACCGGGTCCCAGTACGTCAGCGCGGTCACGTAGTCGGGCAGCGGAGGCGGCGGGGCCGGCGGCAGGCCGAGCAGCTTGCGCGCCACCTGGTGCCACAGCACGTGCCGCTCCATCCCGGCGGTGACGCCGTTCTCCAGCCGGTACAGGCACAGCCGCCCGTCCACGCTGAACGACTCGACGCCCGCCGGCCGTACCAGGACCGCGTCGGAGTCGACGATGAGCAGCGCGTCGGCGTCGATCAGCCCGGCGGCGGCGATCTTGACGGTCTGCTGCATGACCCAGCCGCGCAGCGGCGGCCACGGCCGCCGGCAGTTGACGTACAGGTCGGTCGCCGGGACCCGCACGTAGCGGCGGGGCAGCAGCTCCGAGCGCACCCACACGTGGCAGCGCGGCCCCTGGAAGCGCGCGAACGCCTCCCGGTCGCCGGGCGGCACGAAGACGTGGTGGATGGTGTCGTCGGAGGTGTGTTCCAGGACGGATCGGTGCAACAGGGCGAACAGCTCGGCGTCGGGGGCGTAGGACGGGGTGATGACCGCCAGCTTGCTCAAGGATGGCTCCCATCGGGTCCGGTGACCTGGGCGCACCGCTGGATGGCCGCGAGCCGGGCCGCCATCGGCGTGCGCGACTTGGCGGAGATCATCATGCCGATCGCGCGGGGGTCCAGCAGGTCGGCGAAGGCGACGGCCCCGGCCGGGTCCAGCGGGGTGCGTTCCCATCGGTTGTGGCAGATCATGGTGTCGACCGGCGGCGACGCCTTCAGCACCTCGTCGACGAACACGCCGTACACGATGAACTCCGACACCTGGAGGTGGGAGGTGAAGGCGGCCAGCCAGTCGCGCCCGGTGGCCTCGGCGACGCGCTCCTGCATGGCCCGCGCGACGGCCGGCTCCCAGATCGCCAGCGAGCTGATGTAGTCGGGCTGCGGCAGCGTGAAGCCGGAGGGCAGCCCGAGCAGCGCGCGGGCGGCCCGGTGCCAGACGACGTGGTCGGCCATGCCGTCGTGCACGCCGTCGTCGGCGCGGAAGAACGTCACCCGGCCGTCGCGGACGAAGTGCTCGGGCAGCGCCCGCCGGACGAGGACCACGTCGGAGTCGGCGACCAGCACGACGCGCGCGTCCAGCAGCGCCGTGACGGCGATCTTGACGGCCTGCTGCACCACCCAGCCGCGCAGCGGCGGCCACGGCCGCCGCGCGTTCACCCACAGGTTCGTGCCCGGCACGTGCACGACGTGCCGGGGAAGGATCTCCGGGTACGTCCACAGCCGGCAGCGCGGACCCGCGTAGCGGGCGAACAGCGGCCGGTCGGCCGGCGGCACGATCACGTGGTGCACCGTGTCGTCCGAGGTGTGCTCCAGGACCGAGCGATGCAGGTGGGCGAAGAGCTCGGCGTCGGGGCCATAGGTGGGCGTGACGACGGCCAGTTCGCTCATGAAGGTTGATCTCCAGTCCCCCGGCGCGGGTGAAAACGCCCTGTAAGCCATATCGGGCTGTGGATGGCGGTGTTACAGCCCGCCGTGTAACGCTCCACCCCGGTTCGCGCGACATGCATGAGGCGAGACTCGCAGGGGAGGGCGCGTGGATTTCTGGGGGACCATCCTCGTCCTGTTGCGGCGGTGGTTCGTCGCCTTACCGGCGTTCGCGCTGGCGGTGGGCGGGGCGTTCTACGCGTACTCGACGGTCCCGACCACCTACACGACGACGGCGGTGCTGGTGCTGACCGCGCCGACCAGCGGCGGCGTGCTCCCGCCGCACCCCGACCAGCCGATTCCCCGGGTGAACCCGCTGCTCAACTTCGACCACGGGCTCAGCGTCGCCGCCTCGATGCTGATCAGCGCGATGAGCACGCCCGACATGGTCGCCGAGATGGGCACGGCGGAGGGCGACACCAAGTACGCGGTCACGAACGGCACCAACAACCTGGAGTCGCTGGCCACCGGGCCGCTGGTGTTCGTCGAGGGGGAGAGCCTCACGCCGGAGGCCGCGACCGCGATCACGCTGAAGGTGCTGGACCGGACCAGACGCGAGCTGGACAAGCGCCAGCGCCAGGTGCAGGCGCCCGAGGAGACGTACATCACGACGAGCGAGGCGGTGCCGCCGACCACGCCGGTCCCGCAGCAGGGCAGGAAGCTCCGCTCGGCCGCGGCGGCGCTCGGGCTGGGCCTGATCGCCGCCCTGTGCGCGTCGTTCGCGGCGGAGAGCGTCTCCGGCCGCCTGCGACGGCGACGGCCCGCGCCGGAGGCCGCCGGCGAGGCGCGGGAGCCGGCCACGGCCGGCAAGGGAGCCTGAGGCGTGGCCACCGGCTCCGTCGCGGGCATCGGCCCGCTGGGCGCGCGGTCGCCGCTCGCCGGGAGGGCCGACGGGGCGACCGTGGCGGCGGTCTTCGCCCTGGCGCTGCTCGTCGTGCCCGCGCGGCTCGTGCTCAAGTACCTGCCGCTGTCGCTGACCCCGGCCAACGTCGTCAGCCTGGCGGCGGCGCTGCTCTGGCTGTGCGCGCAGTTCACGCTCACGCTCGGCGTCGCCAAGGGCCGCAACCCGGTGCGCACCGCGCTGTTCGCCTACTTCACCGCCATGCTGGCCACCTACGGGTTCTCGACCTGGGGCTACATGGACTCCGACGAGCTCAACCTGACCGACCACGCGTTCGTGCTGGCGATCGCGTCCGTCGGCATCGGGCTGACCATGTGCGACGGCGTACGCGGGTTCCGGCGGCTGGACTTCGTCATCAAGACGCTGGTCGTCGGCGGCGCGATCATCTCGGTGATCGGGGCCTTCCAGTTCGTCCTGCACTGGGACCTGACCCGGTTCCTGGAGCTGCCGATCCTGCGCTACACCTCGGAGGGCGACTCGTTCGTGCTGGAACGGGCCGACCTGCGCCGGGTGGCCGCGACCACCGGCCACCCGATCGAGTTCGGCGTGACGACGGCGATGCTGCTGCCGCTGGCCGTGCACCTGGCGACCAAGGCGCGGATGCGGGCCGAGCCGTCGCTGCGCTGGTGGGCGTGCGCGCTGCTGATCGGGCTCGGGCTGATGTTCTCGGTGTCGCGCTCGGCCATGCTCAGCCTGGGGGCCGTCGGGCTGGTGCTGTTCCTCGGCTGGCAGGCGCGGCGGCGCCTGGAGGCCGCGGCGGTGGCCGGCGGGTTCCTCGTCGTCATCTGGGTCACCGTGCCGGAGCTGCTCGGCGCCATCTTCGGGCTGTTCTCCAACCTGTCCAACGACGAGAGCATCCAGTACCGGACGCACGACTACGCGGTGGCCGCCCAGGAGATCGGCAGGCACTTCTGGCTGGGCCGCGGCCTCGGCACCTGGTACGCGCCCAAGCACCAGATCTTCGACAACCAGTACATCCTGTCGATGGTGGAGACCGGGCTGGTCGGCACCCTCGCGTTCGCCGCGCTGTTCGTGGTGGCGTTCTGCACCGCGCTGCGGGCCCGACACCTGAGCGCCGACCCCGGCACCCGGGATCTCGGGCTGACCGTCGCCGCCTGCCTGGTGGTGCCGCTCGTCGGGTCGTTCACCTTCGACCTGCTGTCGTTCGCCACCGTCACCGGGCTGTCGTTCGTGCTGGTCGGGGCCGCCGGGGCGTTGCTGCGCGCGGTCAAGGAGGATCAGCTCGCGCCCTCGCAGCGCAGCGGGCCGACGATCGAGGTGACCCGATAATCGGCGTCGATGGTGACCAGCTCGTTGCCCGCCCACTCGGTCCGGGCGCACTCGGAGTCGACGGGCCCGTACACCCACGACTTGTCGACGAGCTTGTTGCCGCGCACCACCTGCTTGCCGCCCGCGTTGCGCACCTGGATGCTGAACGTGCCGCCCATCACCAGGTTGTCGGTGACGACGACGTCGCGCGACTTCTCGTCCACGAGGAAGATCGGCGCGGTGATGTCCTTGGCCGCGCGCTGGTCGACGGTGTTGTGGTGGAAGAGCAGCCCGGTGCCGCCCACGTACGCCTGGATGCCGTCGGAGTGGTCGCCGGGGTTGGAGCAGAGCTTCACGAACGAGTCGCTGATGCGCACGTCGTCGCCGGAGACGCGGAAGCCGTCGCTGTGGCCCTGGACGAGCACCCGGCTGGCCGTGTACTTGTCCTGGCCGATCGCGGGCAGCGGGCCGCACGTCTTGGTGGTGCCGACCGTGGTGTCGGAGATGGAGAAGCGGAAGGTCTTGGCCCCGTCGGCGTTGGTGACATGGCCGTCGATCACGCTGTTGCGGACCGTCACGTCGTCGGCGTGGATCACCAGCGGGCCGGGGACGTGCACGCCGTCGAGCACGGCTCCGGGCGTCTTGACGCGGTAGGCGACGCCGTCGAGGTTGGGCGCGACCGGCGTCAGCTTGACCGCCTTGGGCGCGCCGGTGCAGGCCGGGGTGGGGTGGTCGGGGCAGGAACTGCCGTCGGGCCGGACGATGCCCGGCGACGGGGTGGGAGCGGCCACCGGCGGGTCCGACGGCCGCACGGCCGGGGTGGCCTGGCACGCCGCCAGCACGAGCACCGCAACAGCCGCCAACAGCACGCGCATCGCCGTCACCTCTCAGCCGCCGAGCCGGCGCAGCAGCTCGGCCCACGAGCCCGCGCTCAGGTCGCGCCCGCTGACCTCGGTGGGCGGCAGGGGCCACGCTACCTTCAGATCCGGGTCGTCGTAGCGGACCGCGAGATCCTCGGCCGGATCGTGCTCGCGGTCGATGCGGTAGCAGGTGTCGGCCTGCTCGGTCAGCGCCTGGAAGCCGTGCAGCAGCCCCGGAGGCACGTACAGGGTGACGAACTCCTCGTCGTCCAGCCGTACCGCCATCTGCCGCCCGAACGTCGGCGAGCCCGGCCTGGCGTCCACCAGCACGTCGTGGATCGCGCCCCGGGCGCAGCGCACCAGCTTGGCCTCGCCGCTCCCGGCCCGGCCGTGCAGGCCCCGGATCACGCCCCGGCGCGACCTGGACTGGCTGTCCTGGATGAACGCCTCCGGCCTCAGCCCCGCCCCGGCGGCCACCGCCGCGTCGAACGTCCGGGTGAACAGGCCGCGCCCGTCCCGGTGCGGCGTGGGCCTGAACAGCAGCACGCCCTCGATCTCGCCCCGATCCACTCGCATGTGTCGTCCTTACTCAAAGCGGTCCGATACTCAAGGCGGTCTGATGAAGCCGACGGTCAGTGTCGTCGTCCCGGCGCACAACGAGGAGGCGGTGATCGCCGCCGGCCTCGACACGCTGCTGGCCGGCGCCGAACCCGGCGAGTTCGACGTGGTCGTGGTGGCCAACGGCTGCTCCGACGGCACCGCGCGGGCCGCCGCCCGGCCGGGGGTGCGGGTGCTGGAGACGGCGACGCCGGGCAAGGCCCACGCACTGCGCCTGGGCGACGCCGCCTGCCGCACGTTCCCGCGCGTCTACCTGGACGCCGACGTGCGGCTCGACGCCGGGTCCCTGCGCGCCCTGGTCGCGGCGGCCGGCTCGCCTGGCGTGCTGGCGTGCGCGCCGCAGGTCTCGTGGGACCTGACCGGCGTCGGCCCGCTGGTCCGCCGGGTGCTCGCCGTGCACGAGGCGCTGATCCGGCCCGGCCGCGCGCTGGCCGGGGTGGGCGTGTACGCGCTCACCGCCGAGGGGCACAGCCGGGTCTTCCCGCTGCCGGACGTGATCTCCGACGACGGCTACGTGGACAGCTTCTTCACCGGGGACGAGCGCGTCGTGGTCACCGGGGCCCGCTCGGTCGTCCGCCCGGCCCGCACGGTCCGCGCCCACCTGGCCAGGCGGGTCCGGGTCCGGCAGGGCAACCGGCAGCTCGCCGCGCTGGGCCGCCCGCTGCGCCCGCTGGAGGCGGGCAGCCTGCGCCGCGTGGTCCGCTCCGGGGCCGCCGGCCCGCTGAACGTCGCCTGCTACCTCGCCGTCCTGGCCGCCGACCGCCTCCTCACCCGGCTGCGCGGCGACCGGCAGGACTGGGGCACGGACGCGAGCAGCCGTCACAACGAACCGACGGCCGCGTCGTAGGCCCGGAGCAGCGACGCCTTGGAGTGCTCCCACGACAGCGGCCCCGCCACCCGCCGCCTGCCGATCTCGCCCATCCGCTCCCGCTCGGCCGGGTCGTCCAGCAGCCGGGCGATCAGCTTGGCGAACTCCGACTCGTCGTTGGCCGGCGCGTACACGGCCGCCTCGCCCGCCGACACCCGCGCCTCGCGCAGCTCGAAGGAGACGATCGGCCGGGCCATCGCCATGTACTCCATGACCTTGTTCATCGTGGAGACGTCGTTGAGCGGGTTGAGCGGGTCCGGCGACAGGCACACGTCGGCCGTGGACAGGTAGCGCATCAGGTCCTCGTCCGGGATGCGGCCGGTGAACTCCACCTGCTCGCCCAGCCCCAGCTCACGGGAGAGCGCCACCATCGCGTCGAAGGTGTCGCCGCCGCCCACGAACACCGCGTGCCAGTCGTCGCGCCCGTGCTCGTCGCGCAGCTTGGCCAGGCTGCGCAGCGCGTAGTCGACGCCGTCCTGCGGCCCCATGACGCCCAGGTAGCACAGCAGGTACGGCTTGCCGCGCCGCGCCGACGGGTCGGGCGGCACCTGGTGGAAGCGCTCGACGACCGGGGCGCTGCGCACCACGAACACCTCGCCGGGCTTCTTGCCGCCGCGCGTCATCGCGACCTGCCGGTAGCTCTCGTTGGTGGCGATCACCACGTGCGCCGCCCGGTAGGTGCGCCGCTCCAGCCAGCACACGGCCCGGTAGAGCCGGTCGCGCCCGCGCCCGAACCGCGACAGGTACAGCTCGGGCACCAGGTCGTGCTGGTCGAACACGAACCGCGTGCCCTTGCCCCGCATGGCCAGCGCGACCAGGAAGAACAGGTCGGGCGGGTTGCAGCCGTGGACCACGTCGAAGCGGCCGAGCCGCCGGGCGATGCGGAAGGTGTGCCACAGCGCCGAGCCGTACTCCCGCAGGTAGCCGGCGGGCCCGCCGGTGGCGGCGCGCAGCGGGTAGCGGTGGATGTGGACGCCGTCGATGACGGCCTCGGGCTCGGTGTCCTGCTTGGCGCCCTGCGGGCAGATGACGTGCACCTCCCAGCCGGCCTCGCGCAGGGCGGTGCACTCCTGCCACACGCGGCGGTCGAGGGGCACGGACAGGTTCTCGACGAGGATGAGCGCTCTACCAGCCAATGCCCGCGTAGTCCCTTCTGTGGCGGTGCGCCGCGGCGCCCGGCATCCGCACGAGGTCGACGATCGCCTTGCCGTCGGCCCGTTCCATCGCCTCCAGCACGGCGGGGTCGGTGGAGCCCACCACGCACACCTCCGCGTGCGCCAGGACGTCCTCCACCGAGTCGCCGAGCAGGTCGCCCAGGTGCGGCAGCCGTTCGGCGATGTAGGCGCGGTTGGCGCCCATGAGCCGCGACAGCGACACGTTGGCGTCGTAGATGCGCAGGTCGTAGCCCTTGCCCAGGAGCCGTTCGGCCAGCTCGACCAGGGGGCTCTCGCGCAGGTCGTCGGTGCCGGGCTTGAACGACAGCCCGAACAGCCCGATCTTCCGCCTGCCGGGCGCGGTCACCAGGTCGAAGGCCCGCTGGAGATGCGCGTCGTTGGCGGGCAGCACGTGCGACAGCAGCGGCACGGCCACGTCGGCCTTCCTGGCGGCGTAGACGAGGCCGCGCAGGTCCTTCGGCAGGCACGAGCCGCCGAAGGCGAACCCCGGCCGCAGGTAGGCGGGGCTGACGTTGAGTTTGCGGTCCGCCAGGAACACGTCCATGACCTGGTGCGAGTCGAGCCCCAGGGCCTGGCAGACCGCGCCTAACTCGTTGGCGAACCCGATCTTCACCGCATGAAACGCGTTGTCCGCATATTTCGTCATCTCGGCGATCGGGATCGGCACCCTGAACACCTCGCCCGGCAGCCCCTCGTACAGCGCGGCCACCACGTCCCCGGCCGCCGGGTCCGACTCGCCGATGACGGTCTTGGGCGGCGCGAAGAAGTCGCGCACGCTGCTGCCCTCGCGCAGGAACTCCGGGTTGACCGCCACGCCGAAGTCCACCCCGGCCCGCATCCCGGAGGCCAGCTCCAGGATCGGCACCAGCAGGTCCGCGCAGGTGCCCGGCAGCATCGTGGAGCGGAACACCACCACGTGCCGCTGCCGCAGCGCCCGCCCGATCTGCTCGGCGACCCGCTCCAGGAACGTCGTGGACAGGCTCCCGTTCGGCGCGGACGGGGTGCCGACGCACACCAGCGACACGTCGCTGGCCGCCACCGCCTCGGCCGCGTCCGTGGTGGCCCGCAGGGTGCCGTCCGCCACGGCCTTCGCCACCAGCTCGCCGATCCGCTCCTCCACGATGGGGGCGCGGCCGTCGTTGATGAGGCTCACCTTGACCGGGTTGACGTCGACGCCGACGACCTCGTGGCCCATCGAGGCCAGGCAGGCCGCCGAGACGCACCCCACGTAGCCGAGCCCGAAGACGCTGATCCGCATAGCTGCCCTCCGCCGATTGGACCGTGGAGGGCAGCGATCATTTCCCCCCGCCTCCAACGGATATGTCGGGCATGCCGATTGGAACGTTACTGACCTGTCCGGGACCGGACACTTCTCACGAACGCCCGCGCCCGCGTCTCCGCCGACGCCGCCGCCCGGCGCACCGGGTTGCGCGTCACCACGCCCTGGCACACCTGGGTCTCGCCGGTCTTGGCCCGCCGCTTGTACTCGTCCTCGCCCCGGCCCAGGTCGATGCGCGTCACGCCGAGCGCGGGCGCGGCCGACACCAGCTCGCGCAGCAGCATCCAGCCGGGAGCCAGCCGGGCGAACTCCGGGTCGTACACCGGGAACCACCAGTGCAGCACCCCGCCCGCGCGCAGCCCGAAGTGCGCGGCCAGCAGCCGCGGCCCCGCGTGCAGCGTCGACAGCACGCCGCCGAACGACCGGTCGCGGGTGCGCAGCAGGCTCTCCAGCAGGCGCACCCGGTCCGGCTCTGCGAAGTGGTCCTTGGCCCCGGTGGCCGCGTACTGGGCCCGCTTCAGCGCGATCACCTGGGCCAGCGCGTCGGCGTCGGCCGACTCGGCCTCGAAGCGGACCTCGCCGTGCTCGCGCGCCGCCTTGCCGGCCCGGCGCCGGGCCTGGGCCATGTTGTCCTTGCCGCTGCGGGAGGCCCGGCCCAGATAGCCGTCCAGCCCGCCGGTCACGTCCAGGTACGGCGACGGCCGGCGCGAGATCACCCACGGCTCGAAGCCGGGCGCCCCGTCCACCAGGTGGTCGAACGCGTACGCCGCCGCCCCGCCCCCGAGCAGGTCCAGCGGCCGGAACGCGGCCCCGGCCGCCAGCACCGGGCCCTGGAAGTCCGCGCCCGGCCAGCCGACCGGCCGCAGCGTCCGGCCCTCCCGGTGGTGCGGCACCAGCACGCCGTCACCGACGGCGACCCGCACCTCCCGCCCGCTCGCGTGCACGGCGGCGGCGAAACCGGGGTGGAAGTAGGGGCTGTCCAGCGCCGGGTTGCCGGCGTGCAGGGCGTGCCAGGCGTCCAGCTCGGCCGTGCCGAGCCGGTCGAACGCCACCACCCGCATCACTGGGGCAGCACCTTCGTCCGGCGCGACGGGCGCAGCAGCGCCGTCACGGCCGCCCGCGCCGTGCGGCGGCCCGCCAGCGCCCGGACCGCCTCGCCCGCCAGCACCGCCGCGAAGTACGCCGCCCCGGCCACCACGCCGTTGCGCCGGCGATACAGCCGCACCTTGTTGACCACCAGCATCGCCGCCAGCATCGGGTTGACGCCGGAGTCGCCGCCGATGTGCTCGATCACCGACGCGGGCTCGTACCAGGTGCGCCAGCCCAGGTCGGCGGCCCGCAGGCAGTAGTCCGTCTCCTCGCTGTAGAGCAGGAACGACTCGTCCCACGGCCCGACCTCGCGCACCATCCGGGCCGAGAGCAGCATCGCCGCCCCCGTCACCCAGGCGAACGCCCCCGGGCGCGCGTAGTCGCGCGGGTCCGTCACGAGCTCGCCCAGCGAGCCCAGCCGCCCGGCCCGATCGCCGCCGATCACCGCCTCGACGAGCGCCCGCGCCACCGTCGGCGCCCGCCGCAGCGACGGCTGCAGCGACCCGTCCGGATTGACCATGTACGGCGCCACGATGCCGGTCCGGGGCCCCGTCCTATGCTCTGCCAGGCACGCCACCAGCGGCGCGATCGCCCCGGGGCGCAGCCGGCAGTCCGGGTTGAGCACGTACACGGCGTCGAGCCCGTCCAGGTCGAGCGCCGCGATCCCGGCGTTGATCCCCGCCGCGTAACCGGCGTTGCGCCCGAGCTGCACCACCTTGACCGGAAGGTCGGCGCGGTCGGCGATGGCCGTGGAGCCGTCCTTGGAGGCGTTGTCCGCCACGACCACGTCGGCCAGCTCCACGCCCTCGGCCCCGGCGGGCAGTGACGCCAGGCAGCCTTCGAGCACGTCCGCGCTGTTGTAGGTGACGATCACCACGGCGACCCTGGGCATCAGCGCACCCGCTTGTACAGCCGCATGGCCAGCTTGGCCGCCCGGCGCGGCAGCGAAGGCCCGCCGCCGAGCACCCGGGAGATCCAGCCGCCGTCGAGGTCGCTGCGCAGGCTGTTGCGCGCCTGCAGCCAGGAGTCGGCGCGGGCCCGGCCGCCGTCGCTGGTGTAGGCCCGGGTGACGCCCGCCTGCCGCAGCCGCCGCAGCACGTCGCGGTCGTAGGAGCCGAACGGGATCGCCACCCGCGACACCGGCTCCCCGGTGAGCTGCCCGAGCAGCCGGTGCGCCGCCGACAGCTCCTCGGCCGCCTGCCGCGCGTCGAGCGTGCGCCAGTCGCGGTGCGCCCACCCGTGCGAGCCGATCCGCATGCCCGCCCCCAGCAGCTCGCGCACCCCTTCGGAGTCGAGCCGGCCCGGCTCGCCGAGCATCCCGGCCAGCACGAAGAACTCGGCCTTCAGCCCGCGCTCCACCAGCCGGGGCAGCGCGATCTCCACGTCGGAGGCGTTGCCGTCGTCGAACGTGACGCGCACGTCGGGCCGCCCGGCGACCGCGTCCATGACCTGCTCGAACTGCGCCACGCTCACCCAGGTCAGATCCTCGCCCGGATCGAGTTCGCGGGGCGCCTCCCCGATCCCGTGCACGGTCAGGTTGGTTACCGCCCGCATCCCGCCCCCTGGTGAGAAAGCCGCCAGGAGTGATATCGCGGCCCTGATTAGACCGTTACAGGCGCCGGCGTACCACTACAGGTGCTCGGCGTACCACGCGACCGTGCGGCGCAGCCCCTCCTCCAGCCCGGTCGTCGGCCGCCAGCCGAGCACCCGCTCGGCTGGCCCGATGTCGGAGCGCTGCGTGCGGTCCAGCGGGCGCGCGTCCACCGCCCCGAACGCGAGCCGGGCCGGCCCGCCCACCACCCCGGCCAGCAGCTCCACGGTCTCGCGGACGGAGACGGGCTCGGCCGTGCCGATGTCGAGCACCTCTCCGGCCGCCTTCCCACCCTCCCCGGCCAGCACGAACGCGTCCACCACGTCGTCCACGTACACCCAGGTCACCATCCTGGTCCCGGACGTCAGCCGGGGCTCCTCGCCGCGCAGCAGCGACAGCGTCACGTACGGCACCAGCCGCGCCGTGTCGGGCTGCCCGGGGCCGTACACCATCGCCACCCGCAGCACCGAGACCGGCAACTGCCACAGCGCGTGGAACATGCGGGCGTAGCCGGTCGCGGCGGCCTTGGCCGCGGCGTACGGCGAGCCGGGCGGTAGGCCGTCGCGCGGCTCCTCCACCGAGCCGGCGAGCACCACGCTGCGCACCGACGTGCCGGTGAGCGCGGTCATCAGGTTCACGGCGGCGGTGAGGTTGCCCGCCAGCGTGGGCGCCACCACGGCCGGGTCGCGCACGCCGGTGACCTCGCTCGCCAGGTGGAAGACGACCTCGGGCGCGACCTCGGCGACCAGCGCGGCGGTGGCGGCGGCGTCGCTCAGATCGGCCCGGTGGGCGCGGGGCCCGTCCTGCGGGCGGCGGCTGACCGTGTGCACCCGCGCGCCGAGCCCGTCCAGCCGCCTGACCAGATGGGCGCCGATGAACCCGGTCGCCCCCGTGACGAGCACCCGCGTGTCCTGCCACATGTCGCTCTCCCGCTAGTCGTGTCGTTCCGGCTCCGGGATCGGCTCGCCGGTGTCGTGCCAGACGTTGCCCGAGCCGCTGACCAGCTCCGCGCGGGTGCTCAGCAGGACGGGGCAGTCGTGCGCGGAGCCGCGGCCGAACCGGTTGCCGGTGACGCGCTGCCCCCTGAGCGGGCGGCCGAGCGGCGTGTGGTCGATGTTGACCACGCACGCGCCGCCGTCGAGATAGTTGCCCTCCACCCGCAGGTCGTCGGCCGACGACTGGACGGCCGCGTTCGGGTCGGTGGTGCTGGACAGGTCGATGGTGTTGCGCACCAGCGTCACGCCGGTCTGCTCGGCGAACGCCTGGACGCCGTCGTTGTGCGTGGGGCCGCCGTCCTGGTCGGGGTCGCTGCCGAACCAGCTCAGGTCGTGGATGTAGGAGTCCTGCACGAGGGTGCCGGTGTGGGCCTTGACGCCGTCGACGGTGCCGGAGAACTCCGACCGGTAGATCTTCGTGCGGGCCGCCCAGACGCCGTCGATCGACGGTGACGGATGCGCCGCGCGGAACTCCGAGTCCTCGATCACCGTGTCGGCGGCGTGCTCGGTGTCGAGCAGCGGGCGGGTGCGGTCGGCGACGCCGCCGAGGAAGACGCAGTCGCGGAAGGTCACGCCGCGCGCCGTCACCTCGACGAAACCGCGGAACTCCCGGCCCTGCACGACCTCGCCGTCCGTGGCGAAGACCTGGTCGCCGGTGACGACGGTGAGCTTCGTGCCGGGCCGCACGCCGGTGGAGGCCGCGTCGGGGAACCCCGCCGGGACGGCGCGCACGGGATACAGGGACGTGGGGCTCACGGGCGCGGGGCTCGGGGCGGCCTCACCCGAGGGCTCGCCGAGCCCCTGCGCGATCGTCACGGCGAGGGCCAGGGCGGCGACCGCGGCTATGACATACGACCACGTCTTCGCCACCCCGGCATCGTCGCGCAGGAATCAGCCGATGCGCCAGGTGTCGCCGCCCATGAGCAGCTCGCCCAGATCGCCCTGACCCTGCTGGGCCACCGCCTCGTCGAGCTGCTCGGACATCAGCACGTCGTAGGCGGGGCGGTCGACCTGACGGAAGATGCCCACCGGCACGTGCTCGAAGGCCGGCTCGTCCAGCCGCGACAGCGCGAACGCCACCGACGGGTCGGGGTGGTGCGCGTCGTGCACGAGGATCTGGTCCTCGGTCACGGTGTCGCGCGCGACCACCTCGATGCCGCCGTTGGCGCTCCTGACGACGGCCTTGGAGGCCGACACGATCGGCTGCCCGTGCTCCAGCCGCAGCGTGATGTCGTCGCGGATCTCCGGATCCTTGAGCTGCTCGAAGGCGTTGTCGTTGAAGATGTTGCAGTTCTGGTAGATCTCCACCAGCGAGGCGCCCCGGTGGGCGGTGGCCTCGCGCAGCACCGACTGCAGGTGCTTGCGGTCGGAGTCGATGGTGCGCGCCACGAAGCTCGCCTCGGCGCCCAGCGCCAGCGAGATCGGGTTGAACGGCTTGTCCAGCGACCCCATCGGCGTCGACTTGGTGATCTTGCCGACCTCGGACGTGGGGGAGTACTGGCCCTTCGTCAGACCGTAGATCCTGTTGTTGAACAGCAGGATGTTGAGGTTGACGTTGCGCCGCAGGGCGTGGATCAGGTGGTTGCCGCCGATCGACAGCGCGTCGCCGTCACCCGTGATCACCCACACGCTCAGGTCGGGCCGGCTGGCCGCCAGCCCGGTCGCGATCGCCGGCGCGCGGCCGTGGATCGAGTGGATGCCGTAGGTGTTGAGGTAGTACGGGAAGCGCGACGAGCAGCCGATGCCGGAGACGAACACGATGTTCTCGCGCCTGAGCCCCAGCTCCGGCAGGAAGCTCTGCACGGCCGCCAGGATCGCGTAGTCGCCGCAGCCCGGGCACCAGCGCACCTCCTGGTCGGACTTGAAGTCCTTCAGGCCCTGCTTGGCGTCGGTCTTGGGGACGAGCGACAGGCCCTTCCCGTTGACAAGCTCAGTCACTGTCGATCACGTCCTGGATGACTCCGGCCAGCTCTTCCGCCTTGAACGGGAGCCCGCGCACGCGGTTGTAGCTGATGACGTCGACGAGGAAGCGGGCCCGGAGCAGCAGCGCGAGCTGACCGAGGTTGATCTCGGGCAGCAGCACCTTGTCGTAGCTCTTGAGCACCTCGCCGGTGTTGGCGGGCAGCGGGTTGAGGTGGCGCAGGTGCGCCTGGGCGACCTTGCCGCCGCTCTTCCTGATGCGCCGCACGGCGGCGGCGATCGGGCCGTAGGTCGAGCCCCAGCCGATGACGAGCACCTTGGCGTCGCCGTCGGGGTCGTCGACCGCGAGCTCGGGCACGTCGATGCCGTCGATCTTGGCGGCCCGGGTGCGGACCATCAGGTCGTGGTTGTTGGGGTCGTAGGAGATGTTGCCGGTGCCGTCGGCCTTCTCGATGCCGCCGATCCGGTGCTCCAGGCCGGCGGTGCCGGGGATGGCCCAGGGGCGGGCCAGGGTCTCCGGGTCGCGCTTGAACGGCAGGAAGGCGGCGTCCTCGCCGTTGGGCTCGGTCGTGAACTCCTGCGAGATGTCGGGCAGCTCGGACACCTCGGGCAGCCGCCACGGCTCGGAGCCGTTGGCCAGGTAGCCGTCCGACAGCAGCATCACCGGGGTCCGGTACTTGACCGCGATCCGGGCCGCCTCGACGGCCGCGTCGAAGCAGTCGCTCGGCGACATCGGCGCCACGATCGGCAGCGGGGACTCGCCGTTGCGGCCGAACATGGCCATCAGCAGGTCGGTCTGCTCGGTCTTGGTCGGCATGCCGGTGCTCGGCCCGGCCCGCTGCACGTCGACGATGATCAGCGGCAGCTCGGTGGTGACCGCCAGGCCGACCGTCTCGGCCTTGAGCGCCACGCCAGGCCCGGACGTCGTGGTGACGCCCAGCGCGCCGCCGAACGCCGCGCCCAGCGCCGCGCCGACGCCCGCGATCTCGTCCTCCGCCTGGAAGGTGCGGATGCCGAACCGCTTGTGCTTGGACAGCTCGTGCAGGATGTCGCTGGCCGGGGTGATCGGGTAGGAGCCGAGGAACAGCGGCAGCTTGGACTGCACGCTCGCCGCGATCAGCCCGTAGGCCAGGGCCTGGTTGCCGGAGATGTTGCGATAGACGCCCGGCGCCAGCCTGGCCGGCTTGACCTCGTAGGAGACGGAGAACGACTCGGTGGTCTCGCCGTAGTTCCAGCCCGCCTGGAAGGCCGCGATGTTGGCCTTGGCCAGCTCCGGCTTCTTGGCGAACTTCTGCTCCAGGAACTTGATCGTCTGCTCGGTCGGCCGGTGGTAGAGCCACGACAGCAGGCCGAGGGCGAACATGTTCTTGGAGCGCTCGGCGTCCTTCTTGGACAGATCGAAGCCCTCGAGCGCCTTGACCGTCAGCGAGGTCAGCGGCACCGCGTGCAGCCGCCACTCGCCGAGCGAGTCGTCCTCCAGGGGGTTGGCCGCGTAGCCGACCTTCTGCAGGTTGCGCTTGGTGAACTCGTCGGTGTTGGCGATGATGTCGGCGCCCCTCGGCAGGTCGCCGAGGTTGGCCTTGAGCGCCGCCGGGTTCATCGCCACGAGCACGTTGGGCGCGTCGCCCGGCGTGAGGATGTCGTGGTCGGCGAAGTGGAGCTGGAAGCTCGACACGCCCGGCAGGGTGCCGGCGGGGGCGCGGATCTCCGCCGGGAAGTTGGGCAGCGTCGACAGGTCGTTGCCGAACTCAGCGGTGCCGGCGGTGAACCGGTCGCCCGTGAGCTGCATGCCGTCGCCGGAGTCTCCGGCGAACCTGATGATCACGCGATCGAGTTGCTGGACCTGCTTCGTCACAGCTCAGTCCTCCTCGACGCGCCGGGGCGCGGTCGCTTCTGGCGCGTTCTCTGTTCCATGCTAGATCCTCGGGAGGTCACGCGTTTGCCACCCGCGCGAAGCGGGTAGACGCGGTGGGAATTCAGGGAGAGGTGGGAGAACGACGACACAGCCCTGACGCGAGCCTGCAGAGATCCACATGCAGACGTTCGAAGAGGACGGTTCGGGTCACAGCCGCCAACTATACGTCCCCCCGTCGGTTCTCCTACGTCAGGGGTTCCTTGCGTGAGGGCCCGATTCCCGACGTGTAGACGCGTCCAGCTTGCATGCCGGCCGTTCCGTACAACTCTGGAACGGTGACGAACGCGTATCCCTTCCCCTGAAGTTCTTCCAGGATGCCCGGTACGGCGTCGACGGCGGTGCGGTCGAGGTCGTGCATGAGCACGATCGCCCCCGGATGCGCCTGGCGGACCGTCCGCGCGGCGATCTCGGCGGGGTCGCCGCCCTGCCGGTCGTGGCTGTCGACGTCCCAGCCGACCAGCGACAGCTTCCGCTCGCGCGCCACGTTCCTGACGTCCAGGCTCACTTCCCCGTACGGCGCCCGCACCAGCGTGGGGCGCTGGCCGATGGCCGCGGCGACGGCGTCCCCCGCCCGGCCGAGCTGGTCGGCGATCTTGCTGGTGGGCAGCCTGGACAGGTCGCGGTGGTCCCACGTGTGGTTGCCGACCAGGTGTCCCTCGTCGCGCATGCGCCGCAGCAGCTCGGGCTCGGCGGCGACGCCGCTGCCGACGGGGAAGAACGTGGCCCTGGCGCCGGCCTCGCGCAGCACGTCGAGCAGCTCGGCGGTGTACGGCCCCGGCCCGTCGTCGAAGGTCAGCGCCACGCACTTGACCGCCGCGCAGTCCACGGTGCCTGCGCGGTCGCTGGCGGCGGCGGGCACCGACCGCTTGGGCGTGTAGGCGGCCCGCGCCACCTGCCGCGCGGACTCCCGTACGGACTGCTGGGCGCGCAGGCCCGTCGGTGACAGCAGCGGCGTGACCTTCGCGGCCGGGACGGCGACGGCGAGGCGGCCGAGCGAGCAGGGGCCGATCTGGCAGTCGTCGAACTCCACCACCAGGTCGCCGTCGGCGTTGAAGGCCATCGAGTCGAGCTTCCCGCGCTCGGCCGAGACCTGGTCACGGTCCACGTCCGGGCCGCGTTCCTTGAGGCCGTTCCTGACCAGGCGGGAGACCTCGCGCAGCGCGTCGGTCCCGGCCAGCAGCCCGGCCGAGCCGGTGGCGCGGCCGGTGTGGCGGTCGTACCAGAAGGTGCGGGTGGCGTTGCCCCAGTCGGCGCCCCGGTACTCGCCGGTGCGCAGCCGCACGCCCACCACGTCGCCGGCGGCGGCGAGCTGCCAGTCCACGTTCAGCTCGGGGCGGGGCAGGCTGTCGACGGCGGAGGTCGTGTCGTGGAAGTCGCGCAGCTCGCGCTCGGCCTCCTGGCGCAGCAGCGCGTTGAGCCGCGCCGCGCCCGGGAGCTCCGGGTAGCTGATGTGCACGTGGCGTCCCGCGCTCTCGCCCTCCGTGAGCGTGCGCGGGGCCAGCCCGGCCACGGTCGCGGGGTCGACGAAGTCGATCCTGGTGGGCTCCGCGGGGACCGTGGCCTCCCGGTCGGGGGCGGCCGCGGCCATCCCGCATCCAGTGGCGGAGACGGCCAGCAGCGCGATCCCACCGAGCAATCGCAATCTGGGCATGCATGCACACTATGCGGCGGATCATACTGTTTGCCCTATTTTGGGGGGATGGGGCGTTAGCTTTGACTGGGTTACCATCGCGGAGTGGACGGCTACTACGGGTCCTACCTGCTGGTCGCGGCGCTGCTCGCGATCGGGGTCGCGATCGTGGCCGGAGCCATGCTGATCAACCGCCTGCTCCGCCCCGCCCGCCCCACCGCCGACAAGCTCACCTCCTACGAGTGCGGCGTCGACCCCGTCGGCGACGGCTGGGCCCAGTCGCAGGTCCGCTACTACGTCTTCACCTACCTGTACGTCGTCTTCGCCGTCGACGCGGTCTTCCTCTTCCCCTGGGCGACGATCTTCGACGCCCCCGGCTACGGCCTGACCACGCTGGCCGAGATGTTCGTCTTCCTCGGCTTCATCGCCCTCGGCATCCTCTACGCCTGGCGCAAGCGCGTCCTGACCTGGACATAGCTCTCGCCCCCGATCCGCGCAACAATGGCAGACATGGCAGCGACGGATCTTCCGATGCCCACGGTGGGGCCGATCTCCCGGCTGGCGCCCAAGCCGATGCGGTTCGTGCTCAACTGGGGACGGCGCTATTCGCTGTGGGTGTTCAACTTCGGGCTGGCGTGCTGCGCCATCGAGTTCATCGCCACCTCGATGAGCAGGCACGACTTCATCCGGTTCGGAGTGATCCCGTTCGCCAACGGGCCGCGCCAGGCCGACCTGATGATCGTCTCCGGCACCGTCACCGACAAGATGGCCCCGGCCGTCAAACGGCTCTACGAGCAGATGCCCGACCCCAAGTACGTGATCTCGTTCGGCGCCTGCTCCAACACCGGCGGCCCCTACTGGGACTCCTACTGCGTCACCAACGGCGTCGACCAGATCGTCCCCGTCGACGTCTACGTGCCCGGCTGCCCGCCCCGGCCCGAGGCGCTGCTCTACGGCATCATGAAGCTTCAGGAGAAGATCGCGGGCGAACGGCTCGGCGACCGCTACCTGCCCTCCGGGGAGGCGAGGTGACCCGCTTCGGCGAGCACGCCCAGGTCACCGACTCCTTCGGCGACACCGTCGTCGACGTCGCGCCCGGCGACTGGATCGCCCTGCTCACCCGGGTCCGCGACGAGCTGGGGTTCTCCTTCTTCGACTGGCTGACCGGCGTCGACGAGCCGCCCGACGAGTTCCACGTCGTGGCCCACGTCTACAACCCCGCCACCCGCGAACGGCTGCTGCTGCGCACCCGGGTGCCGCGCGCCGACCCGCGCCTGCCGACGGCCGTCGGCGTCTACCGGGGCGCCGACTGGCACGAGCGCGAGACGTACGAGATGTTCGGGGTGATCTTCGAAGGACACCCCCACCTGGTGCCGCTGCTGCTGCCCGACGGGTTCGAAGGGCATCCGCTGCGCAAGGACTTCATCCTGGCCGCCCGGGTCGCCAAGCAGTGGCCCGGCGCGAAGGAGCCGGGCGAGTCCGGCCACGGCGCCCCGAGCCGCCGCAAGACGCTGCCGCCGGGAGTCCCGGCCGACTGGGGGGCGACGCCCGATGCTTGACGTGGTGCTGCACTTCGCCGTCATCCTCATCGCCTTCCTCGCGCTGCCGCTGATCGTCGGGCAGACCGAGCACAAGGTCATGGCGCACATGCAGTCGCGGCTCGGCCCCATGTACGCGGGCGGGTTCCACGGCTGGGCGCAGCTCATCGCCGACGGCGTCAAGTTCATGCAGAAGGAGGACGTCATCCCGGCCGCCGCCGACCGGCGGGTGTTCATGATCGCGCCCGGGGTGGCGCTGGTGCCCTACCTGCTGGTGCTGATCGCGATCCCGTTCGACGACGGGTTCGTGGGCGTCGACCTGGACCTGGGGCTGTTCTTCGTGCTCGCGGTCATGGGCGTCGGCGTGCTCGGCGCGATCATGGCGGGCTGGGCGTCGGCCAACAAGTACTCGGTGCTCGGCGGCATGCGCGCCGCCGCCCAGCTCGTCGCGTACGAGCTGCCGCTGGTGCTGGCCGCCTCCTCCGTGGCGATGGCGGCGGGCACGCTGTCGCTGCCGGGCATCGTCGAGGCGTGGCAGTGGTGGTGGCTGCCGTGGCAGGCCGTCGGCGGCGTGGTGTTCTTCCTGGCGGGGCTGGCCGAGCTGCGCAGGCCGCCGTTCGACATGCCGATCGCCGAGTCCGAGATCATCATGGGGCCGATGACCGAATACACCGGCATGCGGTTCGCGCTGTTCATGCTGGCCGAGTACGCCGGGATCGTGGTGCTGTCGTTCCTGACGGCCGTGCTGTTCCTCGGCGGCTGGCACGGGCCGCTGCTGCCCGGCTGGGCGTGGACGCTGGTCAAGATGTTCCTGCTGGCGTTCGTGGTGATCTGGCTGCGGGTGACGTTCCCCCGCCTGCGCGAGGACCAGTTGCAGAAGCTCGCCTGGGCCGTGCTGGTGCCCCTGGCGCTGCTCCAGCTCGCCCTCACCGGCGTGGTCAAGGTCCTGATCTGAAACTTCCGGCTCCTCCCGTACGTCGTGAGGGTGGGGGTGATCAAGCGTGCGGTTGACCCTGTACGGGCGCTGGCCGTGCACCGGATCGGCAGGCAGGAGTACCTGGACCTCGTCAGGGCCTGCCCCCAGGCGCTGCCCTGATCACCGCCCGCCCGGGTGCCGGTGCCGCCACGTCCAGAACACCGCGCACGACACCGCCGCCCACCCGGCCAGCACCAGGAACGGCAGCGGGTGCTGGTGCCCGCCGAAGTAGACCGCCGTGTGCTGGGCGTTCACCGACGCGCCCGGCGGCAGCCAGCGCCCGATCGCGCCGAACGGCGACGGCAGCAGCGGCCACGACACCGCCCCGCCCGACGACGGGTTCCCGATCAGCACCATCACGCCCCACGTCGGCACCATCGCCCACCGGCCCATGAGCGTGTTGAACATGGTGAACACCATCCCGGAGGTGAACATCGTCAACGCCAGGATCAGCCACGACTCCACGAACGGCAGCGACAGCGCCCCCAGCAGCCAGTCCACGACGGCCGCGATCGCGAACCCGCCCGCCAGCGCGTAGGCGGCGGTGAAGCCGATCCGCTCCAGCGGCTTGAGCCCCCGCGCGTGCACGCTGAGCTGGATCGCCCCCACGAACCCGATGATCACCGCCGCCAGCGAGATGTAGAACAGCGCCAGCCCGCGCGGATCGCCCCGCTGGAGCGGCTTGACGTCCCGCACCGTCACCGCCACGCCGATCCGCGCCCCCACCCTCGGCGCCGCCTCCGCCAGCAACTGCGCCACCGACGCGCCCGCCGCACCCGCCACGTCCAGCCACGCCCGGTCCCCGTACACGCGCACGACGCCGAACACCCGCTGCTCCTCCACGGCCCGCGCCGCCCCCGCGTACGTGGGGAACTCCCGCAGGTCGAGCGCCGCGTCCAGAGCCCCGTCCATCCCCGCCACGAACGCCGCCCGCTTCACCGCGTCACCCGTGCCGACGACCGCGACCGGGATCCGGTGCGGCGCCGGCCTGGCCATCGCGTACGTGTACGAGCCCGCGAACAGGCCCGCCGCGGCGGCCAGGATGAATACCAGCACGGTCGCGGGCAGGAACGGCGAGTTGACGAACGCCGACCACAGCTCCCGCACCCCTCGCGGGTCGCGGGGCATCTTCGTGGACATCACCTGGTCGCATACCCGCAGCCCGACCGGCCCGGACGCGCCAGGCCGTCAAGGATGCGTCAACCTAGCAGGGGTGAGTCAATCCGGCAGGGTGCGTCAACCTCTTGGGGATGCGTCAACCCCGCAGGTCCAGCACCGCCTTGCCCGCGACGCGCCGGCCGACCAGCGCGTCCGCCGCCTCCAGCGCCCGCTCCCACGGCCCCCGCCAGCCGACCTGCGCGTCCAGCTCGCCCCGCGCCAGCAGCCCGACCATGTAGGCCAGGTCGTCCCCCAGCGGCGTGGCCAGGTTGAACGTCTCCAATCGGCCCCGGTCCACCCGGGTCCGCGCCTCCTCGAAGTCGATCAGCGTCGGCTCCCGGGAGGCCATTCCGACGGCCTGGACGACGCCGCCGTCCGCCAGCCGGTTGAACGCCTCGGCGAGCTGCTGCCCGCCGACGCTGTCCACCACGCCGTGCACCCGTCCGGCCATCGCCGCCGGCCCCATGACGATCTCGGCCGCCCCCAGCTCACGCAGCCCCTCCCCACGGGCCGGACTGCCCACCGACGCCACCACGCTCGCGCCCGCCCGCGCGGCGAGCTGCACCCCGTACCGGCCCACGCCGCCGGAGGCGCCCGTGACGAGCACCCGCCGCCCGACCAGCGGCCCGAGCAGCCGCACCGCCTGGAGCGCGGTCACCCCGGCCACGGGGAGCGCGGCCGCCGTCCCCAGGTCGACGCCGTCCGGCACCACGGCCAGCTCGTCGGTGTCCACCGCCCGCAACTCCGCCCAGGCGCCCGACCAGCCGAACGTGACCACGGGCGTGCCGGCGGGCGGCCCCGACCCGTCGGCGGCCGGCCGCACCACCACCCCGGCGGCGTCCCACCCGGAGACGTGCCCCGGCCGCCCGTCGGCCGGCCGGAAGGCGATCTCGCCGTAGTTGAACGAGACCGCCGCGACCTCCACCAGCGCCTGCCGGGGCGTCGGCTCGGGATCGGGCGCCTGCCCCAGGGAAAGCCGGTGGGGCGCCGCCGGGTCGTAGACGAGGGCTCGCATCGTCGCTCCTTCTCACGTGCCGCGTCGGCCGTGCTTCGCCGGCCGTGCCGCGTCGGCCGCGTTCTCTCGGCCGGGTTTCATCGACGCGGCGAGCCTCTCGTCCGGCCCTCACGGACCGCTGACGGTCCGCGCACGCTCCCGGACGCGGGCGGCGATCCTGTCGACGTCGCCGCGCTCGGCCGCCGGGAGCGGCGCGCCCACCGACTCCCTCAGCGCGGCCGCCTCCGCCAGCAGCCGCGCCGCCTCCTCGTACGCGCCCTCCAGCGCCGCCACCCCGGCCAGCCCCTCCTGGGCCAGCGCGATCGCCCTCGGATCGCCGCCCTCCCGCGCCGCGGCGAGCCCCCGGCGGTGGTACGCCCCGGCCGCCTCCGCGTCGCCCCGCAGTTCGGCCACGAACCCCAGCTCCGCCATCAGCAGCGTCAGCCCGTAGAACGGCACCCCGTAGTCGGCCTCCAGCCGCAGGTTCCAGGCCAGCGACTCCTCGAAGAGCCGCCGCGCGCCGTCCAGATCACCGGCCCGCCGCGCCACCAGCCCCAGCCCCACCCGGGCGAACTCCTCGGCGAACCGGTTCGACTGCTCGCCCGCCAGCCGCATCCCCCGCTCGTGGAACTCCCGGGACCGCGCGAGGTCACCGGTCAGCAGCGCGACCCGGCCCAGACTGGACAGCCGGTACGACACGTCCGTCCACAGCCGCAGGTCCTCGGCCACCCGCAGCCCCTCCCGGTGCAGGCGGCCCGCCTCCTCGTAGTCACCGGCGATCTCCGCCACGTACCCCAGCATGTCGGCCGCCTGCAGCCGCCCCCAGCCGTCCCCCAGCTCGGTGAACAGCTCCAGGCTCCGGCTCCCGTCCCGCCCGGCGGCGGCGAAGTCCCCCTGGAACACCGCCTGCTTGGCGCGCAACGCCAGCGCCGCCGCCTCACCCCACCGGTCGTCCAGCGCCCGGAACTCCGTCAGCACCTCGCCCAGCAGCGGCCCGGCCGCCGCCACGTCGCCGAAGTTCAGGTGCGCCAGGGCCAGGAACCACCGCTTCCTGGGGTCACGGGTGCGCGCCAGCGCGGCCCGGCTGCGCGCCGCCAGCCCGGCGCCGTCGCCGGTCAGCAGGGCGAACCCGGCCTCCCACGCCGCCGTCCGCTCGTCCGCCACCCTGGACAGCGCCCGATGCGCCTCCGTGTGCCGCCCGCGCAGGTACCAGTACCAGGCCAGCGCGTCGGCCAGCCGCGCCCCGCCATCGCCCCCGCCCCTCCCCCCGCTCTGGCCCTCGATTTGGGAGTCCAGTACGGCCCGCAGGTTGACGACCTCGTCGTCCAGCCGCCGCAGCCACCTGCGCTGCCCGTGCCCGTACAGCTGCGGCGCGGCCCGCTCGGCCAGCGCCACGTAGTAGCCGTCACGCCGCGCCCACACGGGATCGTCGGCGGCGAGCCGCTCCAGGCAGTAGGCGGCGACCGACTCCAGCAGCCGGTAGCGCGTCTCGCCCGACGGCCGCTCCTCGGCCACGACCATCGACCGGTTGACGAGCTGCACCAGCACGTCCGGCACGTCCTCGACGTCCAGCCCCGGCCCCGCGCACACGGCCTCGGCCGCCTCCAGCAGGCAGCCGCCCGGGTGCGCCGCCAGCCGGCACAGCGCGAGCCGCTGCCGCTCGCCGAGCTGCTCCCAGCTCCAGTCGATCACCGCGCGGAGCGTCCGCTGCCGGGCCGGCAGCCCGCGCCCGGCGGCGGCCAGCACCCGGAACCGGTCGTCCAGCCGTTCCTCCAGCCGCTCGGCCAGCCCACGCACGCCGAGCGCCCGCACCCGGGTGGCGGCCAGCTCCAGCGCCAGCGGCAGCCCGTCGAGCCGCCTGCAGATCGCCGCCACCCACTTCTCGTTCCCCGCGTCGAGCGTGAACCCCGGCGCCGCCGCCGCGGCCCGCGCCACGAACAGCCGGACCGCGGCCGACTCCCGCACCGCACCGCCGTCCGGCGGCAGGTCGAGCGGGGCCACCGCCTGCACCACCTCGCCGGGCACGGCCAGCGGCTCCTGGCTCGTGGCCAGCACCCGCACCTGCGGCGCCGCGCCGAGCAGCAGCCCGGCCAGCTCGGCGACCTGATCCACCAGGTGCTCGCAGTTGTCCAGCACCAGCAGCGTCCGCATCCCCCGCAACGCCCCGGCCACCCGCCGCACCAGCCCCCCGCGGGCCTCGCCCGGTGCGGCGGGGCGCGGGTCGGCCGTGGCCTCGTCCCGTGCGGTGGGGCTGGGGTTGATCGGGGGCTCGTCGTGGATGCTCAGCGTGGTCGCCAGTACCTCGGCCACGGCCTCCGTCCCGCCGGAGACCCCGGCGAGCTCGACCAGCCACACCCCGTCGGGAAACGCGCCGGTCACCGTCGCGGCGGTGGCCAGCGCGAGGCGCGTCTTGCCGACCCCGCCCGGCCCGGTCAGCGTGACCAGCCGGGCCTCGCGCAGCAGCCCCGCCGCCGCGTCCACCTCGTCGTCACGTCCCACCAGCTCCGTCAGCGGGACGGGCAGGTTCGAGCGGGGCCGCGCCGCCGAGGTCGCGGGCGCCGGGGCGGCGGCCAGCGCCGGATCCTGCCGCAGCATCGCCTGGTGCAGCGCCGCCAGCTCCGGGCTCGGGTCCAGCCCCAGCTCCTCGTCCAGCACCCGGCGCAGCTCCCCGAACCCCGCCAGCGCCTCGCCCTGCCGCCCCGCCCGGTACAGCGCCCGCAGGTGCGCCGCCCGCAGCCGCTCGCGCAGCGGATGCTCCGCCACCAGCCCGGCCAGCTCGTCCGCGAGCAGGCTGTGCTCGCCAAGCTCCAGCCGGGCCTCGGCCTGCTCCTCGACGGCTGTCAGCCGCTGCTCGTCCAGCCGCCCGGCCGCCACCCTGGCGAACTCCTCGTCCCGGAAGTCCGCGTACGCCGGTCCCCGCCACAGCGCCAGCGCGTCGGACAGCAGGTCGGCCCTGGTCCGCGCGTCACCGGCGGCCCGCGCCCGGCCCACCAGCTCGGCGAACCGCAGCGCGTCCACCGACCGGGTGCCGAGCGCGTACCCGGCGGGCTGGTAGGAGACCAGCTCGCGGCCTCCCGGCTCGGCCTGCTCCAGCGCCCGCCTGAGCTGCGAGACCTTGGTCTGCAACGTGTTGCCGGGATTGCCCGGCGGGTTCTCGCCCCACAGGTCGTCGGCCAGCCGGTCGGCCGGCACCGGGCGCCCCTCGTGGACCAGCAGGTCGGCGAGGAGCGCGCGTACCTTCAGCTCCGGCACCCGGACCTGCCGTCCGTCCGCCGCCCACACCGCAAGCGGACCAAGCACCCCGAACTCCATCAGACCACGCTATTACAGCAGGCAGGGCCCCGATCCCGGCGAGCCCCCAGCGGACCCCCAGCGGACCCGCAGTGAACCGTGCGCGCCGGCTCGCACAGTAGGGCCATGAACATCCGGATGGCGATCGTCATCGGCGGCGTCGGGCCCGACCGGTTCGGCCCGGCCGCGGCCGACTGGCTGACCTGCCGGGCGGGCCTGCGCAAGCACCCGCCCGGGGACCAGGCAGCCGACGCGGCCGTAGTTACGGGCGTGGACGTCAGCGTGGACGTGGACGTCGACGTCCTCGACCTCGCCGAGGCGTGGCTGCCGCCGGTCCCGTGCGAGCGGCCCTCCGTGGCGCCGCCCGCCGTGCGGGACCTGGCGCCGTGGCTGGCGTCGGCGGACGCGTTCGTGATCGTCACCCCGGAGCACAACCACAGCTTCCCGGCCTCGCTCAAGAACGCCGTCGACTGGTACCGGGACGAGTGGCGGGCCAAGCCCGTCGCGTTCGTCTCGTACGGGGACGACGGCGGCGGGACGGCGGCCGTGGAGCAGCTCCGCCCGGTGTTCGCCGCGCTCGACGCGGTCACCGTCAGCGGCGGGCTCGCCTTCCGCAACGGCAGGCCGCCTCCCGTCGCAGCCGCCGAACACCTGCTCGGCCGGCTCCTCTGGTGGGCCCGCGCGCTGCGGGCCGCCCGCGACACCCTTCCCATGAACTGGAGATA
The DNA here is from genome assembly GCF_053590035.1 of Nonomuraea sp. NPDC003214. Taxonomy (NCBI): domain Bacteria; kingdom Bacillati; phylum Actinomycetota; class Actinomycetes; order Streptosporangiales; family Streptosporangiaceae; genus Nonomuraea; species Nonomuraea sp. NPDC003214. The sequence continues at coordinate 69,277 of NZ_JBSFSX010000018.1, forward strand.
TCACCATGTCCCTCGTCAACCGTGAGATCCGCCTGGCCGCCCGTCCCGTCGGCGAGCCCGTCCTGTCCGACTTCGAGCTGGCCCGGACCGAGGTGCCCGACCTGGCCGACGGGCAGATCCTGGTGCGCAACACCTGGATGTCCGTCGACCCGTACATGCGTGGCCGGATGGACGACGCGGAGTCGTACATCCCGCCGTTCGAGCTCGGCGCGCCCATGGACGGGGCGGCCGTCGGCGAGGTCGTCGCCTCCCGCTCGGCCGACGTCCCGATCGGCGCGACCGTCGTGCACTTCCTCGGCTGGCGCGAGTACGCGATCATGGACGCCGCCGCCGCGACCGTCGCCGACACGACGCTCGCCCCGGCGCAGGCGTACCTGGGTGCGCTCGGCACGACCGGGCTGACCGCGTACGCCGCCCTGACCGAGATCGCCCCCGTCCGGGAGGGCGACGTGGTGTTCGTCTCCGCCGCTGCGGGGGCCGTCGGCACCGTCGCCGGGCAGCTCGCCCGCAAGCTCGGCGCCTCCCGCGTGATCGGCTCGGCGGGCGGGCCGGAGAAGACGGCCAAGCTCGTGTCGTCCTTCGGGTACGACGCCGCGATCGACTACCGGGCCGGATCCGTGGCCGCCCAGCTCGCCGAGGCCGCGCCTGACGGCATCGACGTGTACGTGGACAACGTGGGCGGCGACCACCTGGTGGCGGCCATCGACGCGCTCCGCGAGGGCGGCCGGATCGCCATGGTCGGCGCGATCAGCGCCTACAACGCCACCGAGCCGGTCCCCGGGCCGCACAACCTGTTCAGCCTGGCGGCCAAGAACGCGACGTTGCGCGGCATCCTCATCAACTCCTACCTGCACCTGTTCCCCGAGTGGATCGGCAAGGCGGCCGGCTGGCTGGCCGACGGCTCGCTCCACACCGAGGAGACCGTGGCCGAGGGGCTGGCGGAGGCGCCGGAGGCGTTCCTGGCGATGATGCGCGGCGCCAACACCGGAAAGATGCTGGTGAAGCTCTGATGCCCGCCCCAACCGCGCCGACCTCTTCGGTCCCGACTCCTCCGGAAGCTGCGCCGACCTCGTCGGAAGCTGCGCCGACTCCTTCCGTGACTGCTGCGCCGATCTCGTCGGAGGCGCCGGAGGCCCGTCCCGCCGTGGCGCCGCGTGCGCTGCTCGTGGTGGCGCACCCCCGCGCCACCTCGCTCACCGCGCGCGCCGCCCGGCGGGCGCGGGCCCGCCTGGAACGGGACGGGTACGAGGTCGACCTGCTCGACCTGTACGCGGAGGGCTTCGACCCCCGCATGCCCGTCGAGGACGAGCCCGACTGGAACGACCGCGGCAAGACGTACACCCCGGACACCGAGGCGCACATGCGCCGGATCGAGGCGGCTGACGCCATCGTGGTGGTGTTCCCCGTCTGGTGGTTCAGCCTGCCGGCGATGCTCAAGGGCTGGATCGACCGGGTGTGGAACTACGGCTTCGCGTACGGCGTCCGCCCCCCGGGCCGCCTGGCCGGCAAACGGATGACCTGGATCGGCCTGGCCGGCTACTCCGAGGAGCACTTCACCTCGGCAGGCTGGGACAAGCTGCTCACTCAGCAGCTGGCCCAGGGCATCTCCGCCTTCTGCGGCATCCCGGACGCGTCCGTACACCTCGTCTACGCCACCGTCCCGGACGCCGCCGACGACGACGCCCACGTGAGCCGGATCCTCGACGAGGCCGAGGCGGCCGTGGCCGCTGGAAATCAGGTTGCCGCCGCCGACGCCCTCCTGCTGAAGTGAGCGGATGGATCGTGACGAAACGCTCGCCCTGTTCGACCGCGAACTCCGGCAGGGCGCGCAACCGGACGGCCCCGGCAGCCGCGTGGAGCGGATCGGCGGCGTGATCCGGACGACCGGGGGCGCCTGGAACGGCATCATCTGGTCAGACCTGGACACCTCCACCGCGGATGCCACGATCGCGGCCCAGCTCCGGTACTTCGCCGAGCTGGGCCGTCCGTTCGAGTGGAAGCTCTACGACTACGACCGTCCCGCCGACCTCGCGGACCGGCTCCTGGCAGCCGGGCTGACCGCCGAGCCGCCGGAGGCGCTCATGGTCGCCCGCGTCGCGGACCTGCCGGATGCCGCCGCCCCCGACGGCATCCACCTGCGTCCCGTGACCGGCCCGGACGACGTGGCCCTGATGGCCGCCGTGCACGACCAGGCGTTCGGCACCGACTCGGCGCGCCTCATGGCGAGCCTGACCGCGCAGCTCGCCGACGAGCCGGACCGGGTCTTCGCCGTCCTCGCCATGGCCGGCGACACCCCGGTCAGCGCCGCCCGCCTCGAACTGAACCCCGGCACCCACTTCGCCGGCCTCTGGGGCGGCGGCACGGTCGAAGCCTGGCGCGGGCGCGGCATCTACCGGTCGCTCATCGCCTACCGCGCCGCCATCGCGGCCGAGCGCGGCTACGAGTACCTCCAGGTGGACGCCTCCGACGACAGCCGCCCCATCCTGCAACGCCTCGGCTTCCACCACCTGGCCACCACCACCCCGTACACCTGGCACCCCTGACGCCCGCCCCACCGCTCACGCCCCGCCCCATCGCTCACGCGCCGCCCCACCGCTCACGCGCCGGTCACCGCACCGCCCGCACCCGCAGGCCAGCACCCGCGCCGCGACGCATCCGCACCCGCAGGCCAGCACCCGCGCCGCGACGCATCCGCACCCGCAGGCCAGCACCCGCGCCGCGACGCACCCGCACCCGCAGGCCAGCACCCGCACGCAGCGACGCACCCCCGCCAGCCACGTGGGGGCCACCGGGGCCGGGTACGTGATCACAATGGCCCAATACGCGCCAGCGCTACGCGGGGACGGAGGGCGGTGGGCCCGGGCGGCGACGGTTTGACGGGCGGCGGCAGGATGGAACCCAGCAGGGCAGAATCGGTGCCGGCACGAAAAGGGACCCCATGACCGAAAGCGGCATGAACGACACCACCACGAGCGACGACGCCCCGGCAGGCGGCGACGACGCCAGGGTGAGCGGCGGCGGTGAGGCCCAGCCCGGGCCGGTGGTGCTGGACGGCGGTGACCGCCGCTGCGTCCAACTGCTGATCGAGCTGCGCCGCCTGGTGACCGACCTGCCGTCCGGCACCGTCGTCCACCTGATCGCCACGGACCCGGCCGCGCCGATCGACCTGCCCGCCTGGTGCCACCTGACCGGTCACCACTACCTCGGCCCCGTCCCCGGCAACGACCGCCCCACGTACGCCGTCAGCGTCCAGGCCGACGCCCGCCGCACCGACCCGCAGGCCCCCTGGCACTCGACCCCCTCCTGACCGACTCCCCCTCCTGACCGGCCCCCTCCTGACCGGCCCATCGGCCGGTACGAGGTCAGTCGGCCTGCGCCGGAAGCGAGGCGTACAGGTCGACCCCGCCCCCGTCCGGGTCGGCCACCGTGGCGTACCGCATCCCCCAGAACGCGTCGAACGGCTCGGCGATCCCCCGGTAACCGGCCCCGACCAGCTCGGCGTACTTGGCGTCGACCTCGGCGGGCGACTCGAACTCGAAGCACAGCAGCGTACGCGGCCCGCCCTCCGGAGCCCTCCAGCCCGGCAGGAACGGCGTACGGAACCCTTCCGTGTCGAGCATCACGTGCAGCCCGCCGGGCAGGTCGCACCCGGCATGCTCGGGCGAGGCGGCGTCGAGCTTGAACTCGAGCCCGAGCCTGGCATAGAAGGCGATCGACGCCTCCATGTCCGAGACGATGATGTCGATGGTGTTGAGCGCGGGTCGCATGGGTCCTCCCCAGGTCGTGACTGCGGCAAGCGCTGCCCGAACGTCCCGTCCCAGCGCCGCCTGCCGTCGTTCCCTCACCCAAGAGACGAACGGCCCGCACCCCCACACGACACCAAACCCCGAAACTTACGCCCCCATGCCCAAACCCCAACCCGCCATCCCCAGCCCCGCCCCAGCCCGGCCCGCAGCCTGCACCCGGTCGCCGCCCCAGCCCAGTCCCCAGCCCAACCCAGCCCAGCCCGGTCCCCAGCCCCAGCCCCTGGACCCACGGCGCTGAGCCCCACGGCCCTGGACCCACGGCGCTGAGCCCCACGGCCCTGGACCCACGGCGCTGAGCCCCACGGCGCTGAGCCCCACGGCCCTGAACCCCACGGCCCTGAACCCCACGGCCCTGAACCCCACGGCCCTGAACCCCACGGCCCTGAACCCACGGTTGGGTCAGTGCACGATGGCCAGCATCACGTCCGAGGCGCTGGGCCGGTCGTCGGGGCGTTTGGCCAGGCAGGACCCCACGACCCCGCGAATGGACGGCGGTAACGGCGACAAGTCCGGATGATGCGTGAGCACCCGGTTGAAGACCGCCGGCACGCTGTCCTCCCCGAACGCCGGTCGCCCCGTCGCCGCGAACATCATCGTCACGCCCCAGCTGAACACGTCCGACGCGGGCCCCACCTGCTCACCGGACAACTGCTCGGGCGACATGTACGGCGGCGTGCCGACCATCTTCCCGGACGTCATCGTCACCTGGTCGAGCGCCCGCGCGATGCCGAAGTCGATCACCCGCGGCCCATCGTTGCCGATCAGCACGTTGCTCGGCTTGAAGTCACGATGGACGACCCCCGCCTTGTGGATAGCCGCCAGCGCACCGGCTGTGGACAACGCCAGCCGCGTCAGGCTGTCCTCATCCCTGGGGCCGTGGTTACGTACGAGCTGCTCCAGGGACGGGCCGTCCACGTACTCACTCACGATGTACGCGAACTGCCCCGAAATACTCACATCCAGCACCCGGGCCGTGGAGAACGTCGCCACCCGGCGGGCCGAGTCCACCTCCCTGGCGAACCGGGCCCTGGCCGTCTCGTCGACCAGGTCGTGCAGCACCTTGACGGCCACCCGTACCCCGTTGGGCGCGGTCGCCAGGTAGACGGCGCCCTGTCCGCCGCGCCCGAGCGAACGCACCACCCGATAGTGCCCGATCCACTCGGGTTCGCCGGGGCGGTGCTGGTAGGAGGGCGAGGTGGTGCGCTGGTGGATGGACGGCCCGTGCTGCCGGTGAGCGGGGCCGTGCTGCTGGAGGGTGGGCCCGTGCGGATGATGGGCGGGGCCGCGCTGCGCGTAGGACGGAGGGTGGGGCTGGACGGGCCGGTAGTGGCGGGCCTTGGCCATCGCGGGCACGAGGATGCCCGAGTGGATCACCCCGCTCACCCACGCCCCCACGAACATCAGCGAGATGATCGTGCCCAGCGGCTCGGGCATGTCCTCGACCTGGTCGTACGTCATCAGCGACACCACGAACGCGCCGATGCAGACGCCGTAGGCGCACGCGGCGACGAACTGCCACACGCTCCGCAGCCAGAACGCCGCGAACCCGATCGTGAACGGAGTCGCCAGACCACACGAGATCAGCGACAGAACGGCCCACACCACGGAAGCGGTCCAGGCGCCTGCGCTGGGACGGATCGGATGGCCGTACGACATGGCGAGAGACTATCGCTCCCTACTTGCACAAATCCGGCGTGACGCCTTCCTGTGGATAACTGTCCGCCAGCCTGTGGATAGCTGTGGAAAACCTGGGGACAACGCGCTTGCTCATTCACGTGCGCGGCCAAGTGCGCCATGATGTTGAACCATGGCGCGGATTCCCGGCGTAGGGCTGGCAAAGGGGTTGACCATCACCCTTCGCCACATGCTGCGCAAATCCGTCACTCAGCAGTATCCCGAGGTCAAGCCCGCCCTGCCGCCACGCAGCCGAGGGGTTATCGCCCTCGTTGAGGAGAATTGCACCTCCTGCATGCTGTGTGCGAGGGAGTGCCCCGACTGGTGCATTTATATCGACTCCCACAAGGAGACCATCCCGGCCCCTGAAGGCGGCCGTGCCCGCCAGCGCAACGTTCTCGACCGGTTCGCCATCGATTTCGCCCTGTGCATGTATTGCGGCATCTGCATCGAGGTGTGCCCGTTCGACGCCCTGTTCTGGTCGCCGGAGTTCGAGTACGCCGAGGGGGACATCCGCAACCTTCTTCACGAGAAGGACAGGCTCGCCACCTGGGTCGAAACCGTCCCGCCGCCTCCCGCCCACGACCCAGGCGCGGAGCCCCCCAAGGAGCTCACGGCCGCCCCCCGCCGCCCCGCACGCGAACCCGCCGCCCCCCGCGCTCGTACGGGCGGCGCCGAGGCCACCCGCCCGGGAACGGCCGGATCCGCGGACAAACCAGGCGCGACCGAGACCCCGGGCGCCTCCCCGGAAGCGTCCGAGACCTCGGACGGCCCATCGGCAACGGCCAGAACCCCGGGCGCCGCTCGACCTGGCACGCCCGGAGCGCCGGACGCAGGCCCCGGCCGCCCTGCCGGGCGCGGCGATGCGTCGGGAGAAGCCGCCGTTCCGAGCGGCCGTCCCCAGCCCGGCGACGCGGAGTCCTCCCAGGTCACCGGCGATGCCGCACCTGCGCGAGACGCCGGTAACGCACCACGCGCCGGGGCGGACGCACCCCGCCAGGACACCACCGGCACGGCCCCGCAGGAAGCGCCCGAACAGCCCACTCCGGGCGCCGGAACCCCGCCCGGCCAGGACCAGCCCGCCCGTGGCCGTCCGCGCCGTTCCATGGCGAACGTACGCGGCATCCGCCCCCCTGGCGCGCTGCCGTCCCGTCCCGAGAGCCCCACGCCCGACAAGCCCGGTCCGGAGACCGACGAGACCGCCGCCCGCCACCCTGCGCCAGGCGAGCCCCCCGCGCGCCCTCCTGCGGCAGGCGAGACTTCCGCACCTGCGCCGACGGGAGAGGAAACCGTGCCCGGCTCGGCGGAAGCAGACCCCTCCGCCCCTGGCTCAGCGGAGGGGGAAGTCTCCACGTCCGGCTCGGCGGAAGGGGAAGCCTCCGCAGCCGGGTCTGCGGAAGGCGAAGCGCCTAAGACGCCGGGAGCCGGCACGGGCTCGTCCTCGGACAGGGACGCCACCGACGATGCGTCGGGCGGCGGCGATTCATCCACAGGCGAGACGGCGACCGGCGAGGCGTCATCCACAGGCGCGCCCGCCGAGGGAGAGTTTTCCACAGGCGCGGAGGAACCGGGCCCGGCGTCCGGTCCACGCGGGCAAACTTCTGGCGCGAGCCCACGCAGGCGCAGGATGGCCGATCCACGCTCCATCCGTCCACCTGGGCGGCTCGACCCTGACCAGTCGAGGGAGACCGAGGAGGAGTAGTGACCGAAGCGGTGCCCTCCTACCTGTCGCCCACCGGGCAGGAGATCATCTTCTTGCTCCTGGGCGCTGTGGCAGTCGGATCGGCGCTGCTCGTCGTCACGACGCGGCAACTCGTCCATGCCGCCCTCTGGCTGGTGCTGACCTTCGGCGCCCTGGCGGGCTGCTACCTCGTTCTCACGGCCGAGTTCGTGGCCTGGGTGCAGGTGCTCATCTATGTGGGCGCCGTGGTGGTGCTGTTGCTGTTCGGCATCATGCTCACGCGTGCGCCGATCGGCCCCTCGACCGACCTCGACAGCCGCAACAAGGTCACGGCGGCCGTGGTGGCCGTGGCGACGGCGGCGGTCCTGGTCACGGTGGTGATCGACGGGTTCCGGATGGCCTACTCGCCGCTCACCCCCGGCGCGGGCGCGGCCAGTGAGCTGGGCGGGAGCATCTTCAGCACGTGGGTGCTGCCGTTCGAGGCGCTTTCCGTGCTGTTGCTGGCGGCTCTCATCGGCGCCATCGTCCTGTCCCGCACCGACATCTCCGGCAACTCCGGCGGATCCCGTACGGATGATCCGTCCGTCCCTTCTGATCCCTCCGAGCCCGGCACCTTGAGACGCCCCGACGCCTCCGCGGCTCCGCCCGGGGGAGAGGCCGCCGACGGGCCGCACCGCATGGACGGGGGGCTCTGATGCACATCGTCTACCCCGCTGTCGTGTCGGCGCTGCTGTTCTCCATCGGCGTCTACGGTGTGCTGGCCCGGCGCAACACGATCCTGGTGCTGATGTCGGTCGAGCTGATGCTCAACGCCGTCAACCTCAACCTGGTCGCGTTCGACGTGTGGCTCGGCGATCTGCTGCACAGCGGGCAGGTGCTGACGCTGTTCGTCATCGTGATCGCCGCCGCCGAGGTGGGGGTCGGGCTGGCGATCGTGCTCGCCCTCTACCGCAACCGGCGGACCGTCGACATCGACCACCTGCGCGACCTCGCGGAGCCTGCCGATCCGCCCGCCGAGACGTACGAAGAAGCCCCCGCCGACGACCGCCTCGTCCGCTCCGCCGCCCACAGCGGCGCCCTGACCAGCACCAGCGCCCATACCGACAGCCCGCCTGGCGCGAACCTTCCGGCAGGTGGTTCGCCTGGTACGGGGTCCCGGGAGGGCGGGCCGGCCGGTCCAGGGGTGCCCGGTGACGGCCTGACCGGCGCGGATGTCCCGCGTTCGGACGACACCCCGCAGCGCACGAACGATCAACAGGCTCCGGGCGGCCCCGAAGGCGGCTCGGCTGTGCGGGGCGATGGGCGTCGGACCGATCGAGGAGGGGATACGCCGTGACGACCTTCCCGTTGCTGGCCGTACTGCTGCCCTTCCTGGCCGCCGCCGCGGGCCTCCTGCTGTCCCGATGGCCCCACGGCCGCGTATCCCCAGCCGGGGCGCCAAGCCCAGGGCATGGCCATGACGGCCAGGGTGGCAACGACGCGGCGGGCTCATCGGGGCCGACCGATCGACGAGCCAATCGGCTAGCCAACCAGCGGGCCGGGTGGATCGCGGTCGTGCCGACAGCCGCCTCGGCGGTGCTGGCCGCGTGGGTGGCGTGGGGGCACGGGTTCGGGTTCCTGACGGGCACGGGAACGCCGGTAGCCGTGGGCGAGACGTACGGGACCATCGAGACCGGTGGCCTGCCCATCTCGCTCACCCTTCAGGCGGACGCGCTGTCCGGCCTGCTCGGAGTGCTGGTCACGGCCGTGGCGCTGGCCGTGCAGGTCTACTCGATCGGCTACCTGCGCTACGATCCCCGTTACCCGTCCTACAGCGCGTTCATCAGCTTGTTCACCGCCGCCATGCTGCTGGTGGTCTACGCGGGTGACCTTCTTGTCCTCTATGTCGGGTGGGAGGTCATGGGCCTGTGCTCGTACCTGCTCATCGGGCACTGGTGGGAAGATCGCGGCAATTCGCGCGCCGCGGTCAAGGCGTTCCTGGTGACGCGGCTGGGTGACGTCGGGTTCCTGTTCGGGATCTTCGTGCTCGGGATGGGCGCGGGAAGCTTCCGGATCGGCGACGTGCTCGCGCGGGTGCCCGAGATGTCCGCCGCGACGCTGGTCACCGCGACGATGCTGCTGCTCGCGGGCGTCGCCGGCAAGAGCGCGCAGGTGCCGCTGCACACCTGGCTGCCCGACGCGATGGCGGGACCGACGCCGATCAGCGCGCTGATCCACGCCGCCACCATGGTCGCCGCGGGCATCTTCCTCGTGGCCAGGCTGTTCCCGGCCTTCGCCGCCGCCCGGCCGACGCTCGACGTGCTCGCGGTGCTGGCCGCGCTCGGCATGCTCGGCGCGGCGCTGGCCGCGTTCGCCCAGGACGACCTGAAACGCGTTCTCGCCTACTCGACCGTCAGCCAGCTCGCCTACATGGCGGGCGGGCTCGCGGCCGGCTCCGACACTGCCGCGATCTTCCACCTGATCACGCACGGCGCGTTCAAGGCGCTGCTGTTCCTGTGCGCGGGCGTCGTCATCCACCACGTCGGCTCCAACCTGATGACGCGGATGGGCGGGCTGCGACGCGAGCTGCCGGTCACGTTCGCGGCGACGACGGTCGGGTTCGCCGCGCTCATGGGCCTGCCCCCGACCAGCGGCTTCTTCAGCAAGGACGCGCTGCTGGTCACGATGGAGGGCGCGCTCGCGGGCGGCCTCGCCGACGCCGCCGCGCTGCTCCTGTACGGTTGCGCGCTCGCGACCGTCGCCGTCACCGGCGCCTACGCCACGCGGGCCTGGCTGCGTACCTTCTTCGGCCCGACGCGCACCGTCGCGCTCCCCGAGCCCGAACCCGGCACCGCCCACGTCATCGACACCCGCGAGGCGCCGCGCACCATGCTCGTGCCCGTCGTGATCCTCGCGGTGCCGACCCTGCTGCTCGGGTTCGCCGGCGGGGTGCACCTCGACGTGCCGGTGGCCGCCACCAGCGTCGCCCTCGCGCTGCTCGGCGCCGGCGTGGTGTACGCCGCCTGGCGCGCCGACCCCGTGGCCGACCCGGCGCGCCTGCTCGGGCCGCTTCGGGTGCCGTGCGAGCGGGCGTTCTACGTCGACAGCCTGTACGCCGCGATCTTCGTACGCCCTGTCGTGCGGCTGTCCAGGCTCGTCGTCAGGACGGACGACACGGTCGTCGACGGCGCGGTGCGCGGCTCGGGCCGGTCGGCGTACGGGCTGTCGGGGATGCTGAGGCTCGCCCAGAACGGCAACGTGCAGCTCTACGTGAGCGGCCTGCTGGCCGGTGTCCTGCTGATCGCGGTGGGGGCGGTGGTGTTCACATGACTCCTGACCTGGCCGTCCCGCCCGGCTGGGCGGTGGTCGCATGATGGGCTGGGTGTCGGTCGCGCTGATCGCGGTGCCGCTGGCCGGGGCCGTGGCGCTGCTGGTGGCGCCGGGCGCGCTCCGGCCGGTGCTGCGGATCTACGGGCCGATCGTGTCCGGGGTGACGCTGGTGCTGGCCGTGGTCATGCTGGCCGCGTTCGACCATGGTCAGGCGGCGCGGCCCCAGTTCGCGGTGGACCAGCCGTGGATCCCGGGGCTCAGCCTGCGGTTCCACCTGGGCGTCGACGGGATCTCGCTGCCGCTGGTGGTGCTGACGGCGCTGCTGACGTTCCTCTGCTTCGCCTACCTGGGCTGGGGCGGCGGCAGGCGGCCGGGGCAGCTCCTGAGCGCACGGCCGGGAGGGGCGCGGCCGAGGGCGCTGGTGTTCACGCTGCTCGTGCTCGAAGTCGGCATGATCGGCACCTTCCTGGCGCTCGACCTGCTCCTGTTCTTCGTGTTCTTCGAGATCGTGCTCGTGCCCATGTACTTCCTGATCGCCGTCTGGGGCGGCGAAGGGCGGCGGCGCGCGGCGGTCAAGTTCATCCTCTACACGCTGCTCGGCTCGGTCATCATGCTGCTCGGGCTGCTGCTCGTCTGGGCGCAGACCGGCACGCTCGACATCGTGGCGCTCGGCGACGCGCACGGCGCGGGCATGCCGCGGGCGGTGCAGGTGCTGGCGTTCGCCGCGATCGGGATCGGGCTGGCGGTCAAGACGCCCATGTGGCCGCTGCACACCTGGCTGCCCGACGCGCACACCGAGGCGCCCACGGTCGGCTCGGTGCTGCTGGCCGGGGTGCTGCTGAAGATGGGCACCTACGGGTTCGCCAGGATCGCGATCCCGATCCTGCCCGAGGGCGCGGTGGCGGTGGCGCCCTGGCTGGGGGCGCTGGCGGTGGTCGGCATCGTCTACGGGGCGCTGGCCTGCCTCGCCCAGCGCGACCTCAAACGCATGATCGCCTATTCGTCGGTCGGGCACATGGGGTTCGTGCTGCTGGGGTTCGCGACGCTGACCACGGTGGGGATCAACGGCGCGCTGTTCGCCAACGTGGCGCACGGGCTGATCACCGGGCTGCTGTTCTTCGTGGCCGGGGGGATCAAGGATCGCTATCACACGGGCGACATGCCGTCGCTCGGTGGCGGCATGCTGGCGACGCTGCCGCACCTCGGGGCCGTTCTCACGTTCGCCGCGATCGCGTCGCTCGGGCTGCCGGGGCTGGCGGGGTTCTGGGGGGAGATGCTGGCGCTCCTGGGCGCCTTCCAGCCGGGCGGGGGGCTGCCTCGGGGGCTGTTCCTCACGTTCATGGTCATCGGCGGGCTGGGGGCGGTGCTGACGGCGGCGTACTTCCTGGTGATGCTGTCCCGCGTCACCCACGGCGTCCCCTCAGTCCCGGCTGGTCCTGCCGTCCCCGCTGGTGCTGCCGTCCCCACTGCCCCCACTGTCCCCGCCGTCCCCGCAGGTCCAGGCCCCGCCCCGGTGACGACGGGCGCGGGCGGCGACGCGGTGGTATCGGGCATGGGCAGCGACGCGGTGGCGACGGGCGCGGGTGCCGGTGCGGGGTTTGACGAGCGGGCCGCCGCCGTTTCGGCGACTGCCGAGGTGACCGGGGACGCGGCCGGGTGGGAGACGCCGGACGAACGCCCCGTACAACCGCTGGAAACGCAGCCGGAGCAGGCCCGGTCACCTGGACGTGACGACGGCTCGCCCGCCGCGGGGATGCTCGACGTGCAGCGGTACGAGCTGGTCGCCTGGGTGCCGCTGATCGTGCTGACCCTGCTGTTCGGGCTCTGGCCCAAGCTGCTGCTCTCGCTCACCACGCCCGCCGTGCAGAACCTGCTGGGGGCCCTGTCATGATCCAGGAGATCGACTACTTCGCCATCGCGGCGCCCCTCACGCTGGCCCTCTTCGCCGGGCTGGTGCTGGTGCTCGACGCCTTCCTGCCCGCCCGGCCGCGGGTCAGGCCGGCGTTGGGGCTGGTCACGCTGGCGGGGGTGCTGGTCGCGCTGGGGTTCGTGGTGGCGCAGGCGGTCAGGGGCGGCTCGGCGCTGTCGACGTTCTGCGTCCCGCCCGGCCTGAACGCCCCGGGCGGGGGCTGCTCGTACGTGGTCGACCGGTTCACGCTGATCCTCGCCGGGCTGGTGCTGGTGGCGGCCGTGGTGGTCGTGCTGATGTCGATGACCGAGCTGGCCAGGGGCGACATCCCGGTGGGGGAGTGGTACTTCCTCCTGCTGTGCACCCTCGTGGGCGCGGTCACGCTGCCCGCCTCGCGTGACCTGATCATGCTCGTCGTGGCGCTCGAACTGGTCTCGCTCCCGGTCTTCGCCCTCACGGCGCTGAAACGCTACGATGGCCGCTCCTCGGAGGCCGCGGTCAAGCTCTTCCTGGTGTCCGTGGTGTCGACCGCCGTCATGCTGTTCGGGGTGTCGCTGCTGTACGGGATCGGGGGGAGCGTCTTCCTGGACCGCCTCGGCGCGGTGCTCGGCGGCGAGGCGGCGGCGCCCGGCCGGCCCGGCGCGGGAGCGTCCGACCTGGGGGCGTCCGTGCTGGGGGCGTCCGTGCTGGGGGCGTCCGACCTGGGGACGTCCGTGCTGGGGGCCGAGCACGGCCTGCCGGGAGTGGTCACCGTCGGGGTCGTCCTGGTCGTGGCGGGGTTCGCGTTCAAGATCGCGGCGGTGCCGTTCCACGCCTGGGCGGCGGACGTCTACCAGGGCGCGCCGATCCCGGTGGCCGCGCTGCTGTCGGTGATCTCGAAGGCCGCCGGGTTCGCCGGGCTCATCCTCGTCCTGGTCACCGCCCTGCCCGGCCAGGCGGGCGCCTGGGTGCCGATCGTGGCGATCCTCTCGGCGCTCACCATGACGGCGGGCAACCTGCTGGCCATGCGCCAGCGCTCCGCCGTACGCCTGCTGGCCTGGTCGTCGGTCGCCCAGTCGGGCTACATCCTGGCCCCGCTCGCGGTGGCGCCCGCCGGGACCGGGGCCGGGGCCTCGGTGGCGTACCTGGTCATGTACGCCGCCATGAACCTGGGGGCGTTCGCCGTGGTCATGCTCGTCTCGCGGGTGGCCCGGCGCAACGAGCTCGACGACTACCGGGGGCTGGCGTTCCGCAGTCCGGTGGCGGCGTTGGCGCTGGCGTTCTGCCTGCTGTGCCTGGCGGGGTTGCCGCCGGGGCTGGCGGGGCTGTTCGCCAAGATCGTGGTGTTCCGGGAGATCGTCGACGGCGGGGCCGGGTGGCTGGCGGTGGTGATGGCCGTCAACACGGTGATCGGGCTGTACTACTACGTCGCCTGGACGGCACGGCTGTTCGTCCCTGTGACTGCGATAGGGGGAGCCGTTCGGGAGGGGGCGGCTCAGGCGGTGGTCGCGCCCCGGTCGGCTCCGGCGGTGTGGGCGGCGATCGGCGTGGCGGTGGCGGTGGCGGTCCTGTTCTCGGCCGCGCCGCAACTGGTGCTCGACCTGACGACGGTGACCTGAAGCCGCCGATTCGTCTCACGCTCGCCTGAGGGGCGGCCCTTACGCACGGTTTCGACTCGTGCGTGGCCGGTGGGGGCCGCGGGGAACGCTGGAGCAGGGCATCGTCGTTGTACCAGGTGAACCCGGACCACGAAGGGGGGAACCTTGCACCACAACGGTCTGCGCACCGCGATCCTGCTCGGCGGCCTGTCTGCGCTGATCCTCGCCGCGGGCGCGTGGCTGGGCGGCGGCACCGGTCTGCAGATCGCGTTCGTGCTCGCCCTGGTGACCAACGGCTTCGCCTACTTCTTCTCGGACCGGATCGCCCTGTCGGCGATGCGCGCCCGGCCGGTCAGCGAGGTCGAGCAGCCCACCCTCTACCGGATCGTCCGGGAGCTCTCCACCGAGGCCCGCCAGCCGATGCCCCGCCTGTACGTGTCGCCGACCGTGCAGCCGAACGCGTTCGCCACCGGCCGCAGCCCGCGCCGGGCCGCCGTGTGCGTGACGTACGGCCTGACCCAGTTGCTCGACGAAGCCGAGCTGCGGGGCGTGATCGGGCATGAGCTGTCCCATGTGTACAACCGCGACATCCTGATCTCGTCCGTCGCCGGCGCCCTGGCCACGATGATCACCTGGGTGAGCTACGTGGCGGTGTTCTTCGGCGGGTCGGATGACGACGAGGGCCCGGGGTTCGTCGGGGCGCTGCTCATGATGCTGCTCGGCCCGGTGGCCGCCGGGATGATCCAGATGGCGATCTCCCGCAGCCGCGAGTTCCAGGCCGACGAGGCGGGAGCGCGGCTCACGGGTGACCCGCTCGCGCTCGCGTCCGCGCTGCGCAAGATCGAGATGGGCGCGCGCAGGCTGCCCCTGCCCGAGAACAGCCGCCTGACCTCGGCCTCCCACCTGATGATCGCGAACCCGTTCAGCGGCGCCGGCCTGGGCCGCCTGTTCTCGACCCACCCGCCCACCTCCGAGCGCGTGGCCCGGCTGGAGCGCATGGCGGGTTACCGCCGCTGACGCGAGAATCAGGGCCATGCGACGATCTTCACGGCTGACCGAGGCCGAACGGAAGCTGTGGGACGCCTTCCCGACCGGCCGGATGGTGACGTTCGCCCCTTTCGAGCCGGGCCCTGACTGTTCAGCCGGAGCCAACGCGCCCCTGGACGGCCACACCTGGGGTCCCGAGCGCACGGTACGCGCCGAGGTGATCGCGAAGCTGCTGCTGGGCGCCCGCGAGACGGGCACGGGCACGGTCCCGGCGGTGCGGCTGACGGGCGCGCGGATCACGGGCCCGCTGGAGATCGTCGGCGGCACGGTCGACCACGAGCTGGTGCTGCACGGCTGCTACCTGGACGATCCCGTCCTCATGGGCGGCACGACGACGCGGACCATCCGCCTGACCGACTGCCGCTTACCCGGCTTCAGCGGCGGCGGCATGCGGGTGGCCGGCCATCTGAGCCTGTCGGGCTCGTACGTCCAGGGCATGGTCCGGGTGGCTCGCGCGCAGTTCGAGACCGGGCTGTGGCTGGCCGGGACGAAGGTCGTCGCCGCCGAGGGGGATCCGGCGTTCTACGCCGATGCCATGGTGGTGGATTCGGTGACGCACATGCGCAACGCCGACTTCTCCGGCGCCGTACGCCTGGTCGGCGCGCGGCTCAACGGCGGCTTCCAACTGGACCACGCCAAGCTCCGCAATCCGGGCGAAGAGGCGCTCGTCGCCGACGGCCTGGTCGTCGAGGACTCGATGAGCTGCACCGGTGACTTCCTGGCCCTGGGCTGCCTGCGGCTGCGGGGCTCGCGGATCAACGGCCGGTTCTCGCTCCGCGGCGTCGTCCGCAGCCCCGACACCACGTACGCGCTGCACGCCAGCCACATCGAGGCGCGCGAGTTCCTCATCAAGCCGGCCGAGCGGATCGACGGCGTGGTGACGCTGGCTCACTCCACCGTGGGCACCCTGCACGACGACGTCGCCACCTGGCCGGACAAGCTCCGGCTGAACGGGCTCACGTACGACCGCCTGCGCGGCCACGGCTTCGCGCGCCGGATCGAGTGGGTGAGCCGCGATCCGGAGGGCTTCCGGACGCAACCGTACGAGCAACTGGCCGACTGGTACATGCGCGGCGGCAACGACGCGCTGGCCCGCCGCACCCAGCTCGCCAAGATGCGCGGGCTGCGGGGGATCAGCGGGCCGCGTACCCGATTCTGGGGACGGCTGCTCGACGCCACGGTCGGCTACGGCTACCGGCCCTGGCTGGCTGCGGTGTGGTTCGGGGCGCTGCTCGTGCTGGGCACGGTGGTGTTCGGGCTGAACCCGCCGCGTGCCGTCAAGCCCGGCGAGAGCCCGGTGTTCGACTCGTTCGCCTACACCTTCGACCTGCTGTTGCCGCTGTCGACGTTCGGGCAGCGGGACCAGTTCGACCCGGCGGGGTGGACGCAGGGGCTCGCGTACGGGCTGATCATCTCGGGCTGGATCCTGGCGACGGCGCTGATCGCGGGCGCTACGCGGGTGCTCCGGCCGTCGTGATCTTGCGCAGCAGCGCGGCCAGGTCCTCCGGGTAGAACGTCTCCCGCGTCGCGTCGAGCTCGCCGGCGCTCCACCAGCGGTGGCCGACCGTGGTGTCCTTCTCGATCGGCTCCATGTGCTCGAACGACACCTCGACCGCATCGACGCGGACCGCGTAGAGCGTCTCGTCCTGGGTGATCGCGTAGCGGCCGAACGTGAACTCGCGGGTCTCGGTCCGGTAGGGCCCGGTGAACCGGTCGGCCGGCACCCGCAGCCCCACCTCCTCGAACAGCTCGCGCGAGGCCGCCTCCGGCAGCGTCTCCCCCTCCTCGACGGCCCCGCCGATGGTGAACCAGAACAGCTCGTCCGGCCGCGCCGGATCGAACCCGTGGAGCAGGAGCACCCTGCCCTGATCGTCGAGAGGCAGGACGCGCGCCGTGAAGCGGCGCAACGGGATCATCGTCACGTCCGCCAAGCTTACGACCGCGGCAGCCGCGCCTCGATGCCGTCGAGAACCCGGTCGAGCCCGTACGTGAAGCTGTCTTCGCGGTTCTTGGCCGGATCGGCGTCGCGGTAGGCGGTGTAGAGGGCGAGGAGCCGTGGATGGTCGCGCGCGGCCTCGCCGGCGGACGGCCACAGCGCCTTGATCCACTCGTGCTCGCTCCGGTTGCCGCGCGTCATCCTGGACAGGGCCGCCGCCTCACTCATCGCGATGCCCAGCACGTACGAGATGAGGGTCTTCCCGGCGCGATCGGCCTCGAACAGGTCGAACCCCGCCTTCTCGAACAGTCCGAGCATTTCATCGGACAGCCGCAGGCTGTTGGGCCCGTGGAAGGACGAGACCACCTCGTCCAGCACGTGCACGGTCCACGGGTGCCGCAGAATCATGTCGCGCCAGCCGCGCGCGAGCGTGGCGGCGGCCTCCCGCCAGCCGGCCGGACCGTCGGCGACGGGCACCTCGATCTCGCCGAACACCTCGTCGACGACCAGCTCGATCAGCTCGTCCTTGTTGGCCACGTGCCAGTAGATCGCGGTGGCGACGGAGCCGAGCTGCCCTCCGAGCCGCCGCATGCTCAGCGCGCCGATGCCCTCGGCGTCCAGCAGCCGCAGCGCCTCGGCCACGATCTGCTCCCTGCTCAGTGACGGCTGCTCGCGCCGCGCGCGGCGCGGCCGGGTCCACACCGAGGGGTACGGCTGCTGTTCGGACAAGGCGTCCTCCTCTTCTCCCGCCCAGCTTAGCGACCGTTTGCACACTGTGCGAGTCATTGGACGTTGTGCAATAGCTGAACACTGTGCAATGCTGACTGCACACCGTTCAATCAGAAGGGGGTGCTCCTGATGGAGCGTCATCCACGGCGTTGGCTGATCCTGCTGGTGCTCTGCCTGAGCACGCTCGTCCTGGTCGTCGACAACGGCGTGCTCACCGTGGCGATCCCGCCGCTGACCGAGGACCTGGGCGCCGGCGCCCAGGACATCCAGTGGATCATCGACGGCTACATCCTGGTCTTCGCCGGGCTCCTGCTCACCGCCGGCAGCCTCTCCGACCGCTACGGCAGGCGCCGCGTCATGATCATCGGCCTGGTGCTCTTCGGCGTGGCGTCCCTGCTGGCCACGTACGCCGCCAGCCCCGGACAGCTCATCGCCGGACGCGTGCTGATGGGCATCGGCGGCGCCCTCGTCATGCCGAGCACGCTGTCGATCCTCATCACCGTCTTCGACGACGGTGAACGGCGCAGGGCCATGTCGATCTGGAGCTCCGTGCTGATGGTCGGCCTGGTCGGCGGCCCGGTCGTGGGCGGCGCGCTGATCGCCGAGTTCTGGTGGGGATCGGTGTTCCTGATCAACGTCCCCGTCGTGGTCATCGCCATCGCCGCCGCCCTGGCCTGGATGCCGGAGTCCAAGGGGCCGTGGCGCAAGCCCGACCCGATCGGCGCGATCCTGTCCGTGACCGGGCTGACCGCGCTCGTCTGGTTCATCATCGAGCTGCCGCACCGCGGCCTCGGCGACCCCGGCACCCTGGCCGGGCTGGCCGCGGCCGTGCTGGGCCTGGCCGCGTTCGTGATCTGGGAGCTGCGGACCCCGTACCCGATGGTGCCGCTGCACCTGTTCCGCGACCGCAACTTCAGCGGCGGCAGCCTCTCGCTCGTGCTCGTCCAGATCGGCAACGGCGGGCTGCTGCTGGCCATGGCCCAGTACCTGCAGTTCGTGCTCGGCTTCACGCCCACCCAGGCCGGGCTCGCCATGGCGCCGATGGCGCTCGCCGTGATCCTCGTCAACGCCGTCGCGGCCACCCTGGGCCAGCGGCTGGGCAACCGGCCGCTGACCGTGGCCGGGCTGCTCGTGCTGGTCGCCGGGTTCGCGGTGCTGGCGACGTTGTCGGCCGACGACGGGTTCGGGATGGTGGCGGTCGCGCTGGTGCTGTTCGGGATCGGCGGCGGCCTGGCCCAGCCGGCGGCCATCGCGGCGCTCATGGGCGCCGTCCCGCCGGAGCACGCCGGGGTCGGCTCGGCGCTCAACGACACCGTCCAGCAGGCGGGTGCGGCGCTCGGCGTGGCGGCGCTGGGCAGCGTCCTGGCCGGGACGTTCACCGCGACCATGCCCGAATCGGCGCCGGAGCAGGCGCGCCGGTCGATCGGCGACGCGCTCGCCGTGGCCGCCCGCACCGGCGACGGCGGGCTGGTGGACACCGCCCGCGAGGCGTTCACCGGGGCCATGTCGCTGAGCTTCGTCGCGGGAGCCTGTGGTGCGCTGGCGGCCGCGGTCCTGGCCTTCGCCCTGCTACGGGACCGCCGGGGCGCGGTGGCGGCAGCCGCTGGTTCCACGGAAGAACTGACCGTCACTCACTGACGCCCTTGGGGGGATATTTCATGATTGCGCAGGGCTTCGACAATTCCCGCTGGCAGGCTCGTCTCGACGAGCTGCGCGCCGCCCACCGCGTGCCCGGCGCGACCCTGGCCGTGCTCACCGGCGGCCAGGTGCACGAACTGGCCAGCGGCCTGCTCCACCTGGGCACCGGCGTGGAGGCGACCACCGACTCGGTGTTCCAGCTCGGCTCGATCGCCAAGGTCTACACCGCCACGCTCATCATGCAACTGGCCGAATCCGGCACGCTCGACCTCGACGCGCCCGTACTGGACGTCCTGCCCGACTTCGCCACCGCCGACCCGGCGGCCACCCCGCTGATCACCCCTCGGCGGCTGCTGAGCCACACTTCCGGGCTGACCTGCGACTTCACCTACGACGGCGGTCGGGGTGACGACTGCCTGGCCCGCTATGCCCAGGCCGCCCGGGGCGTCGCGCTGGACTGCCCGCCCGGGATCGCGGTCTCGTACAGCAGCGTCGGCTACAACGTGCTCGGCCGCATCGTCGAGGTGCTCACCGGGCAGACCTGGGATGACGCGCTGAAGGACCGGCTCCTCACCCCGCTCGGGCTCACGAGGACGATGACGCTGCCCGAGGAGGCGCTGCGGTTCCGCGCCGCCATGGGCCACCTCGGCGCCGACCCGGAGCCCGCCCCCGCCTGGGACCTCATGCCCAGGTCAGCGGGCCCGTACGGCAGGGTCATCGCCTCCGCGGGCGACGTCGTCAGGCTGGCCGGCATGCACGTCGCGGGCGGCGCCGGAGTGCTGGCGCCCGCGACGGTCGCGGCCATGCAGCGGCGCGAGGTCGAGGTGCCGGACAAGTGGACCGTCAGCGCCGACGCGTGGGGGCTCGGGTGGACGCTGTACGACTGGTCCGGCGTGCCGGGGTTCGGCCACGACGGGGCGTCCATCGGGCAGTACGCGTACCTTCGGGTGGTTCCGGGGGCCGGGGTGGCCGTGGCGCTGCTGACGAACGGCGGGGGCGCGCGGCGGCTCTACGCGGATCTGTTCGCGGAGTTGCTGGGGGAGTTGGCGGGGGTGCGGATGCCGGAGCCGTTCGGGCCGCCGGTGGAGCCGGTGGAGCCGGTCGCGGTGGATTTTTCGCGGTTTGCTGGGAAATATCGGCGCGAGGGGGTGGATATCACCGTTGATGCGGATGGGCACCTTGTGTACGAGTTCGTCGGTGGGATGAAGAACTTCTCCCCGCCGCTGGAGGCGGACCTCGTGCCCGTGACGGACACGGTCTTCGCCGCCGAAGCGGCCGGCGCGTCGTTCAGCGACGACTGGATGCCGGTGATCTTCGCGACCCTCCCGGACGGCACCGAGTGCGCGTACATCGGCATGCGAGCAGCCCCCAAGCAGCCTGCCTAGGCGGTACGCCGGGCGGCGGCCTTGATGTGAGGCGGGGGCGGGCCGGTCGGGCGGGAAGGGACCGCCAGAATGCTGGGCGGGAAGGCATTGCTGGGCGGAACGCGCCTCCCCACCGGGCAGCGCGTTCTGCCACCCTCGCTAGCGGTAGTTCACGAACTGAAGGGCGATGTCCAGGTCCTTACCCTTGAGCAGAGTGATGACGTCCTGAAGATCGTCCTTCTTCTTCGAGCTGACCCGAAGCTCCTCACCCTGGATCTGCGCCTTGACGCCCTTGGGCCCCTCGTCGCGGATCAGCTTGGAGATCTTCTTCGCCTGCTCCTGGTCGATGCCCTCCTTGAGGCTGACCAGCATCCGGTACTCCTTGCCGGACAGCTTCGGCTCGCCCGCATCGAGAATCTTCAGAGACAGGCCGCGCTTGACCACCTTCTCCTTGAACACGTCGAGCGCGGCGTTCGCCCGCTCCTCGCTGTTCGCCTTGATCTCGATGTTGTTCTGCCCGGACCAGCTGATGGCCGCCCCGGTCCCCTTGAAGTCGAAGCGGTGCCCGATCTCCTTGACCGTCTGGTTCAGCGCGTTGTCGACCTCCTGCCGGTCGA
Source organism: Nonomuraea sp. NPDC003214 (assembly GCF_053590035.1). Lineage (NCBI taxonomy): Bacteria > Bacillati > Actinomycetota > Actinomycetes > Streptosporangiales > Streptosporangiaceae > Nonomuraea > Nonomuraea sp. NPDC003214. The sequence goes on from NZ_JBSFSX010000018.1 coordinate 90,564, forward strand.
TCTTGCTGACGATGTCGAAAGATGAATCGGCCAAAGCGCACATCCTCTCAGCTGCTGGGTGTCATCTGGGACATCTGCCTCCGTGCCCGGTGAACACGGGCCCAGCGGATGAGCCTAGCCAGCATCTGCCCGCCGTGCAGGATCCGACCCCGGCCCCCGTCCCCGGGTCGCCCGGCCGGCCGGGTTTCGGCGGTGCGCCAGGCGAAGATCCGGCGCGGGACAAACCGGTGTCACGTACACCTCCGAAGTCCGCTATCCTTCTTTCTGTCGCCGCGAGAGCGGATGGCACGGCAGGTTGCCCGAGTGGCCAAAGGGAGCGGTCTGTAAAACCGTCGGCTCAGCCTACGCAAGTTCGAACCTTGCACCTGCCACCAGCAGTAGCTGCAGGTCAGAGGCCCTTCGGGGCCTCTTCTGCGTTTCAGGGGTCATGCAGCCGGATGCCGCCGTGAGCGGCCTGTTGTCGGTGGTCCACCAATATGCGTGCAATGATCTTGGGTGCGTTTTCGCAGGCCGTCGCGCCGATGGGGCGACAAGGCGCGGTGCGCCAGGGCGGAGGGTTCGAGATGGTTGTCGTGTCGGCCAGCCTGCTCTAACTGGTTCTAACCCGACAACGTAGCCGGGACGTTCTGCCTGCTAAATGGGTGTATAGCCACAGGGCGAGGTTCTCTTCACCTTCTTGCGACTGGATGGCTGCTCGCTGATCTAAGTGGCACGATGGTGTGCACGAGGGTCGAAGAAATCTTCGAAGCATAATGAGTAGCTCGGCGTCCTGGAGCGACCGTCCACCCTCGACGTGGCGCCGGAGATGCTCCGACTTGTGGCTTTCCTACGGGAAGGTCAGGATCGGAGGGTCCCGTGCAGGACTACTGTGGCAGGCATCGGCGGCAGTCGAACCGCTTGGGGGAGCAGTGCTCCGAATGTGGCTCTGACGAGGTGATCGAGATCAACGTCGTCGTCACGGAGCACCTCGTTGACCGAGCCATAGGCTGCCGGAACTGTCGTCAGTCGTGGCGTGTGAAGCACACGCCTTTGCTGGGTCCGCTCATGGAGCACTAACGGTTACTTCCCGGGGCATGACGCTTCGTGCCCCGGGAAGTGTGACTCACGCAGCTAGGGCGTCGTCGATACGGCGGTTTGCGATCTCCTGTTGGCCGTCGATGCACTTGGCGTAGACCCGCAGGAGGACATCGACGCTGTGGCCGGCTCGTTCGGCCACGTCCGGAGCTGGCACCCCCGCGTTGAGCCAGAGGGATACCGCCGCGTGCCGGAGATCGTAGGGACGCTTGGCGAGCGGAGAGGCAACCTGGGCGGGCGTGAAGGCCAGGAGCCGAGCGGCCTGCCACACCTCCGTGTATGCCGTCGAGGCGACGACGCCGCCCCGTTCGCTGCGGATGATCCGGCCGTCGTCGCCTGTTCCGTACTCGGCGATGTGCTCGCGCAGGATCTTGACCAGTTCGGGAGGGATGGGCACCGGTCGAACGTCCTGCCTGCCCCGGTGCTTGAGGCCGCGTTCCTCGTGAGCGTCCCCGGTGTCGGTCCACTGCGTGTTGACCTCGGGGCGAGACACGTCGATCGTCAGTTGTCCCCAACCATCAGGAGGTAGGTGGCAGTCCTGGATACGGAGGCCCACCGCTTCGGCCGGGCGGAGAGCGGCGTAGTACATGCAGGCGAAGAGGGCCATAAGGCGCCGGCCTCTGCCGCGGCGGCCGACATAGGTCACCGCGGTCAGCAGCTCTTGCGCCTGGCGTGGGTTCACCACGACGCGGGGGTCCACTGTCTCCGTGGTCTTGGGCGGCTTCCACTTGATCTTGTGCAGCGGATTTGCCGAAAGTTCGTCCAGCTCCACCGCGTACTCCAGGAGGGCGTGGAAGACGGCACGCTTGCGGGCGATCGTCGTGGAAGCTGCCGCCTTGCCGTCGAGGCGCAGCGTCAGGGCGTACAGGGCGAGCCGCACTGTCTTGGCCTGCTCCAGGTCGGTCAGGTCGAGCGAGGCCGCCTTCATCCAGGCCACGGCGGCAGCGTGCTGCTGAGGTACGGTCGGTCGCTTGTCCTCGGGCAGGAGAAGGCACTTGCGGAGAACCGTACGCAGTTCATCGGCATCTGGGCGGCCCGCCCTGTCCTTGGTCAGAGCGGGCAGGACCGTCGCCAGGGCATCGGACATGCTGTCTCGGCTCTTGGCCGCTGCGTGCGGCCACTTCATCTCTATGAACGCCTGAGCGAACTCCAGAACGCTCCGAGCGTCCTTGGCCTTGATCATGGACGTCGGTAGCCCGGATTCCACCTCGAAGGCTTCACCGCGCTTGGCCGCCTGCCGCAGGTCGGACAGGAAGCTTTCGGCGAGGGCTTTGGTGCGGTAGGTCTTCGAGGAACGCTTACGGGCGACGGACCAGCGGACGACGTACGAGGGCGTCTTGCTGGACTTGTTGCGGGTGATCTCGAAGAACTTCACGTCGTACGAAGTCGTCATGCGGCGCTCCGGAGGGTTTCGAGCCAGGCTTCGAGGTCGCTGCGGTAGATGCGGAGTTCGCCGTTGGGCAGGCGGATGCCTTTCGGTGCCTTGCCGATCTCGCGCCAGCGGTAGAAGGTGCGGCGGGAGATGCCGCCGAGTTCGTCGAGGACCTGAGCGACGGTAAGAAGTTCGTCGCGCCTGCTCATGCCGCCCTCCTCATGTCTTCGGTTGCCGAAAGATCTTGTCCGGCTGCTCTGGCCTCCAGCTCTCTGAGGTGAGCTCGCCAACGCTGCCGTTCGGCCACGGTGCGCAGGAGGCGTATGGCGAGGGGTGGCACGTTGGCGTCGCCTGCAGGGACGGGTCGCCAGATGTAGCGGTGTGGGTCGGTGGGCTCGTCGGCCTGGCCGAGGGCTTCCAGGACCCACGTGCGGCGGTCCTGCTTGTGCTCGGCGAGGGTCTTGTTGCTCCACTTGCGGGAGACCAGGACGCGGCGCCCGGCGTAGCCGAGGTGTTCAGGCTTGTGCGCCTTGGAGCGGCAGCGGCCCGGAGTCATCCCCGCCCTGGCGTTCTTGGGCTGGACGCCGTAACGCAGCCAGTTCGGGCAGGTCGGCGAGCAGGGTTCGTAGCGCAGGGCGTCGACCATGCGGGCGGCATGCTCGCGCTGGGCCTGGCCGCCGTCGAGGGCGTCGCCCAGGGACTTGGTCAGGTACTTGGACAGATACCGGATGCACTGATCGGCGTCCGGCGTACCGGCGAGAACGCCTTGCACGTCCACCTGTTCGCCGAAGCGCAGCACGTGGAGGGGTTCGGCGTCCTCGTCCAGGGCGTCGAGGGCCTCGTCCCAGGTGGGCAGGACTTCCCCGGTGGCCGGGTCGAGGTACCCGGCCTGCTCGTCCCAGACGGGCAGGTGGTCACCGTCGAAACGCACTTCGTCAGCCTGCGGCCACCAGACCTGGTGATAGGTGGCGGCGGCGATCTGCCTGATCTCCGCGCGCGGCAGGGTGCCCCGGATGGCCATGTGCAGGTGCGGGGCCAGCCGCTTCTGGGGCTCCACCGAGGCGAAGTACTGCACGTCATAGCCCGCGACCCGGCGCAGGTTCTGCACGAACCGATCGACCAGCTTGGAGAAATGCAGCGCGTCCCGAGCCGCCCGCCGGTAGTCGTAGGCGTCCGGATCAATCGGCACGCCGTCACGGACCTTGCCGTAGCTGGGCAGGGTGAGCGTGACGAACAGCGATGGCCGGTAGACCTTGCCGTCCGTGCCTTGGAAGGCGCGTCCCAGGGTGGTGCGAGCCATCTTGCGCTTAGGCAGGTCGGGCGCGTCCTGCCGCCGCCGAGTGGAGCGGGAGCGCTTCGCGGTGGTACGGCCGAGGACATTACCCCGCATCCCAGCGGCGTTGATCTCCTCGTCCAGACCCGCAAGGACGGCGTCCAGATCGGTCGTGTCGTCGCCGGCCTGTGCGGCGGCATCCCGCTTGGCCTGCATGTCGGCGCGGAACTCAACCAGCCAGCGCTGTTCCTCGTTCGGCTCGTCCGGCGTGATGGCCGGTTCGGTGTCGAGGTGCCAGCCCTCCCGGCACTGAGCCTTACGGAGCTGCTTGTTGCGCTTGGCACACGGCGGGCACTTGCTCTCCAGGGTGGAGCCGCACGGCACGTCGATGATCTCGGCCCTGCCGGTGACGATGTCGAGCCGTCGCAGCGCGAGGGGCCTGATGCAGACGCCGTGCTGCTTGGCGACTTCTACGAGCACATCCCGGGCCATCGGCATGGCTTGGCGGACGGCCCGGGGGAGGGCGCGGTCGTGCGGATGGGTCATGCGGTCCTCCCTTCGTCGGTGGCCTCGGCCATGAGGGCGCAGAGCCGGTAGTGCTCCAGGCGCGGGTGGGCGTGGATACGGGGGTGGTGGAGCTCGAAGACGCGCATGCGGGGCAGGTCACGGGCGGTCAGCAGGACCAGCAGCGGACGGCCGGTGACCCGGCTGATCTCGTCGGCGGTGCCGTGGAAGCAGATCTTCACGCGGCCTCCCCGCGCGATGCGTAGGTGTCGGCCATGGCGCGGATGTCGGTGTCGGAGACGTAGGCGGCACGGACCCGGACGGGTTCGGGGCTGGCTTCCAGCCGGACGTAACCGACTCCCGCGCCCAGCTCCGGAACCGGCGAGATGTGGTCAGCGAGCGCGCCCCGGTCACGTGCGCCGTCGCCGAGGACCATGTCCACCTGTTCCGACTCGTCCAGCCGCAGGGCGATCTTGTCGGGGAACAGGTTGCGGATGTTCATGACCTCTTTGCGCGGGTCCTGGAGCGCGGCCAGGACGCCGACGCCGACCGCGCGTCCTTGCGTGGTGAGGGTGGCCAGCGCGGCGGAGATGCGCTGCCGCAGTTGCCGGTCGGACTGGTAGGCGGTCAGGAACGCCACCTCGTCGACCACGACCAGGACGAACGGGTCATCGACGGTGGGGGTGTGGGAGCGCTGGAGACCGGCGAACCGGGCGGCCCGCTTCTGCATGACGCTCACGGCCTCGTCCAGCAGGTCGGCGCACTCTTCCGGAGTGGCCGCGTACCGATCGCCGAACAGGTCGCGCCCGTAGGACAGTTCCATCAGCTTGGGATCCAGCGCCCACAGCTCGACCAGCCCCGCATGGGCGGCGGGCAGGAGAGCGCGGATGACGGACCAGATGATCGACCCTTTGCCGGCCCCGGTCGCGCCCGCGACGAGGACATGGGTGCCGTGCACCTTGAGCCGCCATGGCCGCCCGTCCTCTTGCTTGCCGATCTCGACGGGCCCCACGGTGGGCTCGTGCGGTATGGGGAGCGCGGGTAGGGGTGAGGCGAGTGGATCGCTGCGCGGAAAGGTCAGCGTCAGCCGGCCAGCGTGAGACAGCGCCACCCGGCACGATGTCGCGCCGAAGCCTTGGGCCAGGTGGTCGGTTCGGTCGGACCAGTCCTTGACCGCCTGGCCCTTGAGCATGCGCACGGTGACCAGGTCGGCCCACGAGGTGCAGGTGACCTTGCCCAGCCGCGGAAGGTAGTCACGGCCCCAGAGGTGACGGCCGAGAGCGGAGACGACCATGACGGGTTGCCAGTGACGGCGGTAGACCCAGACGAGCCGCCACCAGGCCAGCAGCCGGTAGCCGACGAGACGGGCGAAAGACGGCCGGTCGATGAACGCCCACGAGATCAAGGCCAGAACGACCGTCCCGGATAGGGACGCCACCGAAGGCCAGCCGTAGACGTAGCAGACAGCGCCGAGGGCCACCGGGACGAGGGCCGCGATGGGGTGACGCCAGATCATGCGGACGAGCCCGGCGAGCATGCGCCAGGCGAGGATGACGATGGTGAGGATGGCGGGAGTGGTGACGACGGCCGGGCGGAAGACGACGGCCGTGTCGGGCGTGGTGGAGACGAGGTTGCGCGCCTCGTCGCCAGGCAGCCGCTTGAACATAAGCTGGGAACCTCTCGTGATGTGGAGTCGTGGGAGAACCGAGGGGCCGCCGGAAGTTGCCGCTTCCAGCGGCCCCGCCTTCTTGTGTCAGGCCGCCGGGCCGGTGGTGTCCGGGGTGGCGTCCTTGTCGTCGGCCGTCTGTTCGGCGTGCAACTGCTCGCAGTCGGCCAGGTAGCGAGCGGCGGCGGTGAAGATCTCGCGGGCGACTGCCAGGTCGGCGTCGGTGACCGGGCCGGCCCCTGTGGTGGAGATGTGCACGTTCGCCTCGTCGGAGCTGAACTCCAGGTACGGGCGCGGGTCGCTGAGCAGCAGTCCGGCGCGGACCTTCAGGTGCGGCGTGTGGAAGGAGACGCCGACCTGCGGCGTGGACTCCGGCCGCATGGACAGGGTCAGGTAGGTGTAGGGGCCGAGCGTCACGCCGCGACCCCCTTACCGTCGGGCAGCCCGTAGAAGCTGCGCTCCAGCGAGCGGGCGAAGCGCGATGCTTCGCGGGCGAGCTGGCGCGCGAACTCCAGGTCCGCCACCGTCACGGGTCCGCTGGTGGTGACCAGGACGGAGGTGGCGCCGAAGTCGAGCGCCAGAACGGGCTCACGGCGCGGGAACGGGTGGTTGAGCGTGCGGGCGGCGTGCCCGGTGGTCAGCCGGATCACGCTGTTGCGCGGGGTACGGCGTCGGGTCATCAGGCGGCGTCCTTCCCGGCCGAAGCCTTGCTCTGGGCGGGCTGGTTGAGCTGGCGAGGGGCGTGCATCTCGCGGACCTTGATCGAGTACGCGAGACGGCCGGCGGCGTTGACGTACGGCGTGACGGACATGCCGTCGAACTCGACCGGCGTGAACGGCAGCCCCGGCATCGGCTGAGGGGGCACCGGCTGGACCGGGGCGAGGATCTTGACCGCCACCGTCTTCTGGGCGGGCTTGAGGGTCGGGTCACCGTCCATGACCGCGACCTGCCAGACCAGCTCACCGGTCTGCTTGTCGCGGGCCTGCACGAACCGGCCGTTGGCGGAGGCGTCGAAGTCCTTGACGGGCTCGACCTCGCCGACGACGTAGCAGCCGTGCGGGAAGACCATGGGGTAGGTGACGGGGATGGGTCCCTGGATGGCCATGTTGTTCCTCTCGATAGCGGAGGACAGCTCTTCGTTCGCTCGTCCACTTGTCCGCATGAGTTGAGAGTAGGTGACCACAACTCGTCCGCACTAGTGGTTGAGCGGTAAGTGGCGGGTAAGAGTTAGCTCACCTTGAAGACATCTTCGAGCACGTGCAGGTTCCCCGGCAGCGCCAGGCTCACCACCATCAGCACGTCGCCGGCCGCATCGTGCACGGTGGCCAGCACCCCGAGGACCGGGTTGGACGACCCGAGCAGTTCCGCTTCTTCCTTGGTCGGCCTGCGTGCGCTGACTCGTTCGGTGATGTGGTCGAAGCGCAGGTGCTTGACCGCCTGGAGATGCTGGCGGACACCCCGCCGCAGAGGCTCGGGTTTGTCCAGGTCAGTGCCGATAGCGTGCTCCAGCGGCACCCAGATCGTCTCTACCGCCGAGACCACATCGGCTTGCCGTGCCACTCTCTTCCGTGCGATCAGCGGGGTTCCTTCGGCGACGCCCAGCAGGCGGGCGACATGACGGGGAGCCGCTACACGCCCAGCCTCCAGGACCGCATCGGCGTGCTCGCCCTGCTCGGTCGTGCTCAAGCTGGGCCGTACGGCCTCGGCAGCGCTCTGCGGGCGACCTTTGACGAACGACCCGCGGCCATGCTCCCGCTCGATCCACCCCTGCATGGCCAAGGTCTGGAGAGCGCGCACGACGGTGGTCCGGCCGACACCGAGTTCGCGCACGAGTTGGGTCTCAGACGGCAGCATGTCCCCGGGGGCGTACTCGCCCGATTCGATCCGCTCCTGAATCGTCCGCATGACCTGCGCGTACTTGGGTGGGGCGAAATCCATGCCCATCTCAACCGCCCGTTCACTCTTCCACTTGTGCGCATAAGCACAGTACCGGCTGAGGCAACCGTCTGTCAGTGGCCCTCGTCCAAAGGGCAGCAGGATGTAACCGGCTCAAGAGCCTTCACCAAGGCAACGCACGCGGGGCACGCCCTGCGCGCAGTCACAGAGAAAGGCACCGACCAACCGCACATCGGCAGCGGCCAGACCGGCGACGAGCACACCGCCACCTCGGCGCCCGGCTCCACGGCGTGCAACTCGGTCAACTGCCCCGTCCTCATCAGCCCGGTCACGAACGCCGGGGGAGCAGCTACCACGATCGGCTCCTTCAGATCGAGGTCATCCCACTGAAGCGGCCAGCGCCGTATGCCATAGGGCAGTTCACACGCGTAGCCGTCGAGCCGAACCAACGCCGTCGTACCGTTGCTCAGAACCGCCACCACCACGCCCCGACGCCCGACCAGCGCCGAGTGAAGAGCACGCGTGCGCACATGGCTGTGGAAGGTGTCCACGATCGTCGCTGTCCAGCCGATGCGCGAACCCAGGTCGCTCACGACGACTCCGAAGCTTGCCGAGACCGGACTTCGGCGTAACGCATCGCAACCCGGCGAGCCGCCCCGAGAGGATCACTCGCCAGATGCCACGCATAAATGACCCGATGGCGATCGGGATTCCATCCGGTACGCCACCAGAACCGCCTACCGTCGCACCAGACGACCAGGCCCACCCAGACCGAAACCAGCGCCAGCCCATAACCATCATGGACATCGGCATCGATTCCTTGGTGGCGCAATTCTTGTTGCAGGAACGCGGCCGATCGACAGGGACCGCCGCCGATCAGCATGGAGGCGGTCACTTGGCGACCCGCTCAAACAGCACGGACCCCGCCGGATCGAGATATGCGCGGAAGATCTGACGGCTTGACAATGCGTCCGAACCCGCGCCGAAGTCGAAGACCCTATGCACGATGCTGCCCCGGACAGAGACGCCGCCCGGCACGCTCCGCATCGCCTTGCGCAGCTCGTCCATCGCCGTGGCCTGAAAAGCCGAGGACCCGCACGCCCCAAGGGCGTCGCCCTGCTCCGAGGGGATGCGGACCTCCCACTCGAACCGCTCCTGCGGCGTCTCGGCCGGCCCGGGGCAGTGCAGGCAGTCCTCTTGCGCGGATGCTGCCAGACCCAGCCCGGTGGCAGCGACATGGCCGCGCCGAGTGACGATCTTCCAGCCCCGCCCGTCGCACTCTGTACATCTGACTGGCGTTGTCATGCCGGACAGCATGATTGCCGATACTTTTCAGACCTATCCCACACTGATATACGACCACGGGATATAGGCTCCGCCGCGCGAGGGAAAGCATCATCCGGGTGCGAAAAGCCGGAGGTAAGCAATGCAGAATGGCGCGTTCGACCCCATCGAACTACCCGCCACCGTCTGGGAACACGAACAGACCCGGGACATTCTCAGAAAGCGCGACATCGCCGGACTTTTCAGGATCGCAGCCAAATACGGCGCCAGTCAGGTCCGCATCGGCACCGCCACCGGCCTCGGCCAGCCCCGCGTCAACGCCATCCTGCGCGGCAACGGAACGATCAAAGAACTCGCCGTCGTCGAGCGCATCGCCGCCGGCCTACGCCTGCCCGATCACGCCCGCATGCTTCTCGGACTGGCCCCGCTCGACATCGCCTCACCCACCGGCGACCACGACGACGAACACGAAGAGCAAACCACCGAACTCATCGGCCGCCTGAACGCCGCCTCAGCAGTAGATGACACCACGGTCATGATCCTCCGCACCGACACCAACAATCTCCGCCTCCTGGACCGCCGCCTCGGAGGACCCGCCATCACCGACAAAATGCACGCCCAGATGGCCCAGATCGAACGAGCCCACCGCCACGCAGTACGCCCACGCATCCGCGCCCAGCTCGCCCACCTACTTGCCGAAACAGCTTCCTTGGCCGGCTGGCAAACCATCAACACCGTGGCGCTCAACGACGCTTGGAACCACTACGAACGCGCCAAGGCCGCCGCTCGCGAAGCCGAGGACGCCGCCGTCCTGGCCTACGTCTCCGGCGAACAGGCATACGTCCTCATGGACCTGGGGCGCCCCGCTGAAGCCGCCGAACTCCTCCAGCACATCCACGCCACCCATCGCGACCGCGTTCCCGCACGCCTCAGAACATGGCTCGCCGCAGCCGAAGCAGAAGCCGCAGCCATACTCGGTGACGAAGCCGCATGCCGCCGAGCGCTCGACCAAGCCGCCTTCGTGATGCCGGAAGGCGACGGCGACCCGGACATGCCCTACCTGTCCATCAACGCCCACCACTTCGCCCGCTGGCGCGGAAGCTGCCTGCTCCGCTTCGGCGACCCCAGCACCGTCGAGGACCTACGCTCAGCACTTGCCGGGATGGACGGCACCTACAACCGTGCCGAAGCAGGCGTCCGCTGCGACCTCGGCCACGCCCTGCTCGCGGCTGGCGAGCCTGAGGCAGCACAGCCCCACATCCAGCGTGCCAAGCAGTTGGCCACCATGACCGGCTGCCGTCGCCAACGACGCCGCATCGAAGAACTATCGCGAGCGGTCAACCGCGCTCTCGGCCGTTGAGCCGCTGCTGAGCCTGAAGCAACCCGATCAGCGTCCCGGACGTCCAGATGTCCCCGCGAGCGATCATGTCGGGGATCTCGGCCATCGGCACCCACTCGATCCGATCGGCCTCCACCTCACCCTCAGGCTTGCCCACCAGCTCGGCGCCATGCACCAGGAACAGGATGTGCTCGGAGTCCACCATGCCGGCCATCGGCTGATAGCTCACCAGGTGCTCGACCCGCTTCGGCCGATACCCGGTCTCCTCCTCCACCTCTCGCACAGCGGTCGCCATCGGATCCTCGCCGGCCTCGACCAGCCCTCCGGGAAGTTCCCATCCCCACCGGTCGAACACGAACCGATGCCGCCACATCAGCAACACCCGATTCTGCTCATCCACGACCACGGCGATCGCAGCCCGATCCAGATGCACCACATGATGCTCGAACCGCTCCCCGCCGGGGATCTCAACATCGGCCATCCCGAGTCGGATCCACCGGTTGTCATAGATGAGCCGCTCCCCGTGCACGACCCAGCGCGTCAGCTCAGCGTCATCAGCCACACCGCGAAGCTACCGTCTAACGCATCCGTGGTACATGGCTTCCGGCCGTCCTGAGAGACCGCTTGCTGTGCTGGGTACCTGCCTGAGAGTTCGCTGAATGAAAATGCTCTCTACACCGTCAAGGGCGGCCCGCCGTCGGCGGGCCGCAGCGCCCGGGCGGACGTCGGCCGCGCTGCGGCTCTTCGGCCGGTCGCGGCCGCGCCTCCCGCGCGCCAAGCCCCTACGGGATGTTGAGAAGCTCTACGAGTTCGAGGCTGGTGGAGGCGACTGGCCATCTAGGACCGCTCTGGCAGCAGACCCAGCATCGGCCCTGATAGTGCATTCCCAGACACGTACGACAGTCCAGCCAGCCTGCACTGCCAACTCAGTTGACCGTCTGTCGCGTTCACGATTACGCGCCATCTTCGCTTCCCACAACTGCGCGTTTGGGCCCGTAAAAGGACGCTTACGGCCATGTTCGGGACATGAGTGCCAGTAATCGCCGTCGACAAATACGGCGATTCTGTGCTTCGGCAAAACAAGGTCAGGCGTGCAGCCCGGAGCAATATTTCTGTGAAGGCGAAAACGGGCACCTCTGGCATGTAGAGCCCGCCTTAGGAGTAGCTCCGGTTCCGTGTCCCTTTTGCGACGGCCACGAAGATGCCGCCCCTCACCGGTACTCACCCAAGACTGCACTGGCCCATCCAAGAAAAGTGCTACATTTCTCCGTGAAGTGCGCGGGTCACCTTCTCGGCCATCAGCGGCGGAACGCAGTTCCCGAGCTGCGCCTGTATAGAATTCCTGCTTCCTGCGAACTCGAAGTCTTGAGGAAACGTGAATAGTGCCTTGAGTTCCGGCACCCGGAGTCGTCTATTCTCCCAGTGAAACGGACCAATATATGGGCCAGGCTGCGCTTGGATTGTAGGCGCCGGCTTATCCGGCGACAGCTTAAGGAGGAAAGACCAGTACTTGCTCCGCCACCGGAACTGCGGATCGGGGTGGCCGCGCTTCTCGGTATAGAAGAGATAATTATCACCCGGAGGAATATCGGAAAGCAAGTGGCCGTACTTACCTCCTACAACCTCTCCCGGTTCAGGGTCCGAGACGATGTCTTTCAGTGCCTCCCCTGTTGTTACATGCGGCGTGTCGAACACGCCCGTTGCCCGCCGTTCCCAGGACCCGCCATGAGTCGGCTGAGGATGTTCAGGAAGAGTATTGCCCTTGGGGACGCCGATAATGAAGAGCCTAGGGCGTGCCTGAGGAACGCCATAGTCGGCTGCATTGAGAACTCGAGGATTGCAATCGTAGCCAGCCTCTTCTATCTCCCGCAAGAGTCTATCGTACGCAGGGCGACTAGCTTTGTTATTGTAAGTTAGTGCGTAGACGTTTTCGAGAATGAAGTATCGCGGCTTCGACTCTTTCAGGACGCGCGTATAGGCTTGAAGGAGAGATGCGTCAGGATCGAGACCTTCGCGCTTCCAGTCGAGCCAGAATCCTGACTTGCTGAAAGGGGTGCATGGTGGACCCCCAACCAAGAGATCCGGCCGTTCGCCTTCCTTTAGTCCCGCAGCTTGCAAAATATCAGCTGTCGGCACCTCCATGATATTTTTTCGAATAACTGGAGAGTGGAGATGGCTGAAATTCTTATCCATGGTATCGGCGGCATCCTGATTATACTCAACCGCCGCACGGACCTCGTATCCAGCCGCCTCCACGCCAAGATCGAGGCCGCCGGCCCCGGAGAACAGCGAGATCGCAATACCACGTGTCTCTGTCACGGTTCCACACTCTGCCACAGAGACCCGACAGACTCGCAACTCTCGCCACTGGGCTCCCTGCTCACAGGGCTCCGATGAGTGATCTGGACCACTCATCGGTCACCCGGTGCAACGGCGCGAGACGCTCCTTGTGCTGTGAGGACCTCTCAAGCCGGCTTGTCGCACGGTATGCGAAGCCCCAGTGATGCTCAGGTGCGTAGAGACACGCCGCGACCACATCGAACTGATCCGGCCTGTATAGACGTCCTGCCGGATCTCCCTGTGTGGCTCGAGTCTTCTGGATCTCTACCCTTATGTCCCCGTTCGCGTAGCGCTTGGGAGAGCAATTCTTACATTCGATACGGATCACGCGCCCGTCTTGCAGGGTCACCTCGAAGTCAGGTTGACCATCAGCGTCTAGTGACACCACGCTTGCGACCGCGGGATCGTTCCGGAGAACCCGTTCCAAGTGATGCTCCGCAACACCACCACGGACGGCGACGGCAAGGCGGTTACGCGAGCTGATCACATCCAAGATCTCTTGGCTGCTCATGTCGAACTGCTCTTCCAAGCGGTGCAGAGATCCCACAGGATCATTGCCGCCAGCGGTGACCTGCTGAGCCGTAGCGAAGCGAAGTGGTGGATCGAACCTGAAGTCCTGGGCTTCCCGCTCGAAACGCACGTAGTCAAGCAGGCGAGCGGGCGCGAAGAGGACCAAGGTCTCGAGACCGTCCCGTGCACGCGCAGTCTGCCTGCGCCGTCCGCTGATGTTGTCACGCTCGAACACATGCCAGCCAGTGGCTTGGGCTTCTTGTACCTCTCGATCCTTGAACTCGATGGAGATACCCATAGGGAGGGGGTCATACAGGATCGGGTCCAAGCCGACGAACAGGTTCGCCTGCAGGTGAACGCCTAGGACGAGGGTGGTGTCGACGTACGCCAGATCGCGGGCGATCGTATGGTCCTCTCCCCAGGTGTCTTCCGCGCCGTAACGGAGTTGAAGCCGATGCTCATCTGAGGGCCGGTTAGTGATCACGTTGTGAGTCGCTCGGAAGGGATAAACCAGGACTCCTACACGTTCATCACGTGCTGTTTGAATCCCCAGATATACCGGTGCCCGCTTGGGCTCACTGGCGTAAAGAACACGTCCTCCTGCGGCGCTCACCGCCCGAAGCAGGAACTCGTGTAGATCGCTCCGTCCGACCGTCCGATATACCCGTGGGATCTCTCGCCCTGCGATGGAAGCTGGCATGGGACCATCATCGGATCTTGCTAACCCGAAAGCAAAGAGGTGGTATGGATCGTACGGCTTGCCGCTATCGGTGTGAGTAAGCAGGTGCCAGCTCCTCTGGTACGTCCGTCCACAAGCGAGAGCCAGTTGCCGGGTTGCCTCGACCCCTGTCCGTCCCAGCCCTACGGCGCAGCATCGCGCAGCGGTCTGACAACCTCGTCACAGCGTGGCTGAGGCTGTAACGTTCGCTGGCTTCGTGCCCGTCGCACGGGTTGGGGCGATCGCCGCTCAGGCACTCCTTCGTCGGACTCAGCGGCTAGTGGCCACGGTTGAGGTTACGGCAGTGGTCACGTGAGGATTGCCTGAGGCGCGTCGTCATGTATGTAGGTAGTGTGGTTCTGAAGGGCGACAAAATGCCCTGCAAGGGTATTCCCTGTGGCTCGAGCGGCAGCGAGAGGATGGTTCATATTATGCGTCGCAAACCTTCCGCTAAGATCGCCAGCCTTGGAGTAACCCACACGCAGTTGGCCATCGAGGGCGGACTTGGCTGGCTTTTTCGCGAGCAGCCTACAGAGGACTATGGCATTGATGCGCATGCTGAAGTCGTCGACCATGATTTGGTCCGCGGGCGCCTACTGGCAATTCAAATCAAAAGTGGTGAGAGCTGGTTCAGAGAGCCGGCGCCTGATGGGTGGTGGTTCCGGCCGGATGCCGAGCATGTGCGGTACTGGCTTAACCACTCTCTGCCTGTCGTAGTAGTTCTGTACCACCCGAAAACAAAACTGTGTCACTGGCAGCTAGTGAACCGAAAAACATTGGAGGAGACGTCCAGCGGCGGTTGGAAGCTACGTGTTCCGGCCACGCAGGTGTTGGACGAAAGGGCGGCTGTTCCACTCGGCGAGGCAGCAGAGGGCGATACATACGTACTCCGTATCCGTGAGCTGCAACTGGCGCGTCCCTGGATGGAGAGGTTAGCGGGAGGGCAGCGGCTAGTAGTGGACGTTGAGGAGTGGATGAATAAGACTTCGGGGCGTGGAGCTATATCGCTAGGGGTTGATCACGAGGATGGTAAGGAACCTGAGGAGTTATCGAGTTGGGGGGTCCTCCTTGGCTCCTCAAGCTATGCAGAGGTCATACCGAAACTCTTCGCTTGGGCCGATGTTCACCTTCACGAGGAAACCTACGATGACGCCGATTATGATCAATTCGAACTAGAATGTGTTGTATGGGATGAAGGCGATCGGATCGTGGTTGACGATTACGATGAGTGGCGGCGATGGCGGTTTCAGGGCGGCCTGCGACCTTATAAGGAAGATGGGGAGGTCGGGCATTGGCGGCTAGAGTTGAAGCTGAACGAATTAGGTAGGGCATTTCTGCTGGTGGACAAGTTCGGCATGGAGGGGGGACGTCAGTTGACCGATTGATTGAAGACCCGAAGAGGCGCAGGCCACTTGATGAAGCAGGAGGCATACGCTGTTGACCTCTTCAGCCTGCGGGAGAGGCAGAAGCATCTGCGCACCTCGGAGCATGTAGCTCCATAGCAGCGACTCCTGATTCGAGCCCTACTGGCCGACGCCGTGACGACCGCGGCTGCCGTTGAACATATCGATGTGCCGTACGGCGGTGGGCGTCGTGAGGTCCGCCTGATGGATCGGGGCGGTCGCCGTCATCATGCATGCGCCTTCCTTGGTTACGAGCCATAGTTCGACAACCCTCGTCGCAGCAGGGCTGAGGCCGTGATGATCGCGGACTTCGGTGCCGTCTCATGGGCTGGGGCGATCGCCGCAAGGCCCTCCTCCGTCGGACCTTGGCACTGGGCACGGCGGTATCTGTGACGGCGACGCGGACGGCAACGTCGGCCACCAAGCTCACACGAAGAGCACTACGAACGATTGGTTGGCTCCTGGTGAGGACTGGGAACCACGGTGATTGCTACACCTGAAAAGCAGACGGTCAATGGCTGGACACCTGTCTATTTTTCTTGCTTCACCTGGTGACACTGGGCTCAACTGGGTCTACCGGGCATTGCCGAATAGCTCTTGCAGGTATCAAGCGGCGGCGCGGCGCGCCGCCGTACTCCCGGCCCTCCGCCCGCCCGCCGTCCGGGCGTGCGGCCTGGGGGCCGGTCCCGGACGGCGCGAGACTCCGGGCCGGGCTCGGCGCGCCTGCCCCGCCGCACGGACGGAACCCTCCGCGCCGAGGTTGCCGCGCCGCGCACAGATGCAGCCCTTACGATCGCCTCGGCATGGCTGGCAACCGCACATGGTCGGGGGCGATCGGAGGTCCAGGGCCTCGTTCCTCAGCCCCGGCCCACCGGGCTAGTTGTGTTGCTGTCCTATCAGATGCTGGTGTCCGGTGAATCCCCAGGACTGACAATCTGCCGGAGGGTACCTCTCAGTAGGCATTCCGGCAGGGGGCGAGGGCGGCCGGAAGCACGCATTCATTTGCGGCGAACCACCGTGAAGGCATGGCGCTGCACAACTTCGGCACCGCCCTGGCAGTAGGGACGGCGGTTCGAAGAGACTATCGATTTACATACCAAGCCGTGGCCATCTACCAGGAGACCAGCGGCCATCACTGCAAAGGCAGCAGGCAGGCCGTCAGTGCTGCCATCACCGCCGCGAACATGGCCACGTCGGCGTTAGGGCGGCGTCGGCGCCCTAGCGGACGGAGCACGGTCATGATTCGGGATGGTCGGCGACCCATCGCTGAGCCGTCTCGGAGTAGACGCCGGGCACCACCGCGACGGCGCCAAGGAGTTGTCTTGCTTCTCGGATCCTCCCGGCCGCCGAGAGAACCATCCCCCGGATGAACATCGAGGCCATGACGATCTCCACCTTGAGAGAGTGTCTCCCGAGCATGGCGAACTCATACGCCTGGGCCGGCTCGCCCCGGCGGAGGCAGAGGTCGGCGAGTACCACTCCTGCGACCTCGGTCACCGTGCCGTAGTTCCCTCGCGCGAGCTGGGTCAGATAGGCCATCTGGGTCTCCTCCCTGCCGAGCTCGGCTTCGCGGAGCGCCAGGAGGTAGAGGGCTTCGGGCGATCCCCGATCGCCGCCGAGCCTCGCACTGAGCAGGAGCTGTTCGTGGTAGAGCTCGGGCATGCCCCTGCGCTGGGCGATGAGCGCGAGTCCGAGGTGCGCTAGGGCCCGAGTGTCGGATCGGCGGGAGCCCAGCGCCTTCCTGAGCCACCTCTCCGCCTCTTCGGCGTCGGACGCGGACAGCATCGAGCCGATCCAGCGGGCGGCCGCGAACCTCACCTCCGGCGGGCCAGTGTGTTCGGCACGTCGCAGCAAGGCTAGGGCGAGGCCGGGCTCTTCGGCCTGGGCAAGGACTTCGCCTGTGCGCAGCAGCCGCTCAGGGTCCTGCTCGGCGTCGAAGTCACCGCGGGCCCGTTCCTTGCCGAGGGCGCACATCCGCTTGAGCCAGGCGGCGTTCGCCTTGCGCGCGTGTGAGCCGTCGATCCAATTCCGGAAGCTCCCCAGGCTGGAGCTGTGCAGGGATTCGAGCGCCTCAACGTCCTGGTCCGGCAGGTCGATCAGCGCGGCCTGAATCGCGCCGATGCCGTACCCCATTCTCTCGGCGGCCTCCTCATCGGCTGGCTCGGGCCCGAACATAAGCAGTCGTCGGCGTTCCTCGACGGCCGCCGCGAGCTGCGGCAACCGGACTCCGGAAACGTCCGCGAGGCTCTCGTCGGCGTCCAGAGGGTTCAGCGGAAGATGGGAGAGCTCCCGCGAGGCCGTCGCCGCCCGCGCGAAAGCGGCCTCCGCCGCGTCGAGCGAGCCCGCCGCCACGGCATGCTTGCCGTAGGCGACCCAGTAATCGGGGCTGCTCACCTTCGCGAGCGGTGCTCGCCGCAGGATGTCGAACGCCTCGCCGGGCCGGTCCGCCCGCGCGTATGCCGCGGCGACCTGCTGCAAATTCATCACGGCGTGATGGCCGCTCGGAACCTCCGCCATCAGCAGGCCACGAAGGGAGGCGAGTATCCGGCCGCCGCGAGCGATCAGCTCCCGTAGGGCGGGCACGCCTGCGACCACGAAGTACGGGCTGTGCCAGGCCATGTCACGGACCTCCGGCGGTATGGTGTCCAGGCAGTTCACCAGCGTTTCGTCGTATTCGTCCGTCAACGTTGTGCGGTCTTCGTCGGCCACGAAGAAGAGGACTGCCGTGGCCGCGTCACGGCAGATCAGGGGCAGCCATCTCTCGGCTCCGCAACTGCACGCCACGGTTGCCGCGGGCAGGTCCGGGTCTTCGAGGAGCCTCCGGGTCTCCTTGGTTGAGTCGGAGGTGTCAAAGAAGACGCGGCCTGACAGTGGCAGCCTGTCTCCGCATTCCCAGCAACGGGCCAGGGTCTCCTCGCGGGTCATTGTGTCCCGCCCGGATTCGTCTCCCTGGCGGCACGGAGCAGCTCGTCGGGATTTGTGATCGTGAACGCGAGTTCGAAGGGCGGGCTCTGCCAGACCTCCAGATCCGAGCCGCCCGGTTCCCGCCACCGCACATGCAGCGACAGCAGATAGATCCACCCCTCCGCCGCATGGATCATCAGACTGTAGCCCTCGGTCTCCTGAGACTGCAGCATGTGGGCGTGATCGAGCAACTCGTACACGCCCGGTGACGGATCGATCTCGACCGAGAGGGAGAACTGCTCGGGCAGCCCCTCCGGCAGGTCATGGTGCGGCGCGGCCGTCCTGCGGCACGAGATCACCTCGAGCGCGATGGAAACCAGTTTGACGAGCGCGCCGCCGGCGTTGGTAACGGTGAATAGGACGCCAGCCGGGCGGCGCGCGGGCGTGCGCTCTCTGAATGCGTGGATGTCGACGATTACCCCGCTGTCATAGGCCTTGCCCGCCGATTTGAGGACATTGCGCCACTGCGGATCGCTCTCGCCGTACCGGGCGTTGGCCTCCTTGAGCCCCGGCATCGCGGCGAAGGCTGCCCTCATGGGGATGCCCCATCCTCCGCCCCGCTCGCCGCGGCTCGTCTTGACGACCCCGGCGACGGCAGCGCTGGCCAGGTTCAGGAGCGGCGAGCCGCTCATGCCCGGAACCGCGTCGCCCGACGTCAGCTTTAGCAGTTGCCCGCCCGCGACATCGTGCAGCCCTTCGTACGTGAACGTGCTCGGCTCCTCCGACGGCATCGGCGAGAAGGTTGTCGTGTAACCACGCGTGTACAGTCGCTGATCGATGGCGGGAATGCGATCATCCAGCACCACGCACGGATGCTGTTCGTAGCCGCTGATCCTCAGCAGGCACAGGTCGGGATAGGGGTAGAAGGCGTCCTCGCCAGCCGCTGCCGGGAACCGGGATTCCACTTCGGCATCGAGCGCGACACCCAGGTGCCGCACTTCGACGCCCTCGCCGACTGGCTCGTTGACGACATGGGCGCACGTGAGGACAACGCCCGGCGCGACGAGAAAGCCGGTGCCGCCGACAGCGGAGTTGATGAGCACCAGCCGGGGTTTCAGAAGTTCGTCAATGCTACGCGTCAGGTTCACCCGTGCCCTCGCCCTCGTCCTCGCCGTCACTGTCCGCCGCGCCGCGTGCCTGCTTGTCACGCGCTGTGTCCCAGGTCAACGTGAGCTTGAGGCTCGCCTTGCCGCCGGCCTCCGCCAGCACGCTCGCGACCTTGCCGCTCTTGACCGCGATCTCGATGCCGAACTCCACGCTGACCTGGTCGGGCCGCACCGACTCGACCGCGTCCGCGACCGTTCCGGCGACGCCATTAACGACCTTCCTGAGGTCGTCGACCGGCAGTTTCTGCAGGACCCGAGTCGCGCCGACATCCGACGGGCCTTCGACGCGGACGCGGGCGAGAATGACCTCGCCGTCCGGCAGCTCGATAGGGACGACGTTCGACATGCCCGATCACTCCTCTTCCGTCGGTAAGGTGTCTCCACGCCCAGAGATCGTCATCTCATCATGACCGCTGGGCCGGGCACTCCAAAAAAGTTCGGTTGAGGAGCGATGAGCCACTGGGCTCGGCCTGTCACGGGGTTGCCAGGGGGACCGTGCAATATGTGTGCAATGATCTTGCTGCCTGTGGCGGCATGGCGAGATGGCACCGCAGGTCAGAAGCGTGGAGTCGATAGGAAAGGTCACGAGCTGTAAAACCGTCGGCTCAGCCTACGCAAGTTCGAACCTTGCACCTGCCACACCAGCGGGAAGAGGCCCGTCACCAGCGGAAACGCGGCGACGGGCCTCTCGCTTTGTGTCCGGCTGTCTACGGCGATCACCGGCGTTCTACGGTGTCTCATGGCCAATACGCGGCCAAGTTGCCGGGCTGCCGCAGGCCGAAGGAGGCCCCTCCTGATTGTTTCAGGGCTGGTCCCAGGACGCTCATGTCGTGAGCATGGGGTCACGTCCACAGATGTGGTGTATGAATCGATCTTCGCGTGATCCTGTTTCTGCAGGTTAAGCGGTAAGTGTCTGCGGGAGTGGATTCTGGGCTGGTGTGTCGCCGGGCACGGCTCGGATGCGGGCCTTGGCCAGGATGTCCAGCCCCATGTAGCGGCGGGCCTCGACCCATTCGTCGGTCTGCTCAGCCAAGACGGCGCCGACCAGGCGGATGATCGAGGGCCGGTCGGGGAAGATGCCGACCACGTCGGTGCGGCGGCGGATCTCTTTGTTCAGCCGCTCTTGCGGATTGTTGGACCAGATCTGCGGCCAGATCTCGCGCGGGAAGGCGGCGAAGGCGATCAGGTCCTCGCGGGCGAGCTCCAGGTGCTCGGCCGCGGCCGGATGCTTGGCCTCCAAGGTTTGCACCACCCAGGCGTGCTGGGCGCGCACCGAAGCGGCCTCGGGCTGGTCGAAGATGGTGCGCACCAGCGTGGCCACAAACGGCTGGGCGGACTTGTTCACGCAGGTCAGCAAGTTTCGCAGGTAGTGGGCTCGACAGCGTTGCCAGGACGCGCCGGCCAGGGTGGCGCCGATAGCGGCCACCAGCCCGGCATGGCAATCGGAGATGACCAACTGCACCCCGGACAGGCCACGCGCCACCAGGCCGCGCAGGAACGCCAGCCAACCGGCACCGTCCTCGGCCGAGGTGACCTCCAGGCCCAATATCTCACGACGTCCGTCGGCGTTCACGGCGGTGGCGACCAGGACGGATGGTCTAGCAGACGTACTGCCAGGCGTTCAGTCCCACGACCGCGTGGATCGCCGGGCGGGACGGCGGCGGTCTTCGAGCGGCCGATCTCGGTGCTGGTCAGTTGAGATGAGCATGTTCGGTTTGGCCGTCGAATGATCGCGCCGTGGTCGTCGTGTACAGGTCAGGACCAACAGCGGTAGTAGAACCGAGCGTCTCGGAATCGGCGAAACCCAGGTTCAGGTTGTCCCCGGCCATGAGGGGAAAGTATGGTCGAAGCAGGCATGGAGCTCGGAATCGGATCTGAGCCACCGCCGACAAGCTTTGAGGTGCTGGTCTCGTCACGTGCGGCCATACACCTATTCCCTTCCCTCTTGAGTCGACTGGGTCCGACGCACCCTTTCGGCTGAAAGGATGTGTCCGCCATGACTATCTACTCTCAGCACGCCAATCGCGGAAAGGTGCAGGTCCTAGCCACCTATCGCGCCTCGGAGGGCGTCCGGTCGGTGACTGTGACGAGCGTGGATAGTGCTGCGCTGGCCACTCCTCTGGTGAGCGCACTCAACAGAATTTCTGCCTATGCCTCCGTCCCCATCGCTGTATGGGACGAGCGCGGTGCGCGTGTAGCAAGTTACCCCGCCGACCACCTCGCCGCGCTCGTCGACCAGAGCGCGCGACAGCGTCTGCTGCAGGGCGCGCACAGCCTCTGGTACGAGTACGTGAAGCTGCTGCTTCACGAGGCGCTGAGCGATCTGGACGCTGCCATGTCTTCGGTGCCCGCGCCCGTCCAGACTGCGATCAAAGCCGAAATCGAAGCAGAGGCTGGTGCGCTGATCGGGGCTTCAGATGGCCCCGCCCCCGAGGAGACCGAAGGCGCGCGCTTGTGGGAGTTCGAGAATCCGTTCGTCACCTTCGACAGCCAGCGCGGGAATGTCTACCTCGGCAATCCTCACTGCATGGAGGAGGAACGTGCCCGCTTGGACCGTCTGGAAGGCGGTGCTTCTGGCAAGCGTCTGAGCCAGGCGGTCGATGATCTGCGAGTCCTCTACGACGCCTACGCTCGATCTGATAACGACCAGGCGAACCTGATCATCGACAGCTCTCTTTTCGTTGACTACGAACCATGGGAAGAATCAGACCGCTACTTTCTCAACGTCTTCGCCCCGATGCCCGGTGACGATGTCGAGACATGGCAGTTGGAGATCGGGCGGTGGGTGCCCGACAACCCAGAGGATGAGGACGGCTCCGCAACCGGGGAGCCGATTCTGCACTGCGTTCGAGCAACTCCGCCTACCGCATCCGAACTCATCGAAGTGCTGAATCTCGGCCGGAAGCGAGTCCAGCAACTGGCTGACTGGGCCGTAACTCCTGTCGGTGAGGCACTCGACGGTACGACGTTCGTGGTGACCACCCGCTACGACCACAACTAGTACAAGTTGGGGACCACCGTGGTAGCTGGCGCCATGGTGGTTTCCGAAGCCATCTGAAGCTTGACCACGGCCAATGCGCGGCCAAGTTCGCTCTGCTGGCTATGAAAGCCCAGGTCCGGGCTTGATCGCGACGGGACTGTAAAACCGTCGGCTCAGCCTATGCAAGTTCGAACCTTGCACCTGCCACTAGCAGTAGCTGCAGGTCAGAGGCCCTTCGGGGCCTCCTCTGCGTTTCGGAGGCCAGGCAGCCAGATGCCGTCGTGACCGGGCTTTTGCCGGTGGTCCACCAATATGCGTGCAATGATCTTAGCGACGTTGGCGCAGGCGAAGACCCAGCTTGGTAGCGCACCTGTGGGGGGTCAGGGGGTCGCAGGTCCAAATCCCGGGCAGCCAATGCGAAAGGCTCCGGTATGGTCCCGAAGCTCCTCGAATTGACTCTCACGCTGCAAGTGCGTCGTCGATACGGTGATTGGCGATCTTCTGTTGGCCGTCGATGCACCTGGCGTAGACCATCAGGAGGACATCGACGCTGTAGCCGGCTCTTTCCGCTACGTCGGGCGCTGAGACGCCCGCGTTGAGCCAGAGCAAGACGGCCGGAGGGCATGCGGGCGCTTGGCGAGCGGCGAGGCGACCTGGGCGGGAGCCAAGGCCGGAGCCGGGCGGCCTGCCAGACCTCCGTGGAAGCCAGGGATGCGACGACCCCGCCTCACTCGCTCCGGAAGATTCGGCCGTCCTTAGCGCTGCCGTACTCGGCTACGTGGTTGCGAAGGATCTTGACTAGTTCGGGTGGGATGGGTACTGGCCGGACGTCCTGTCTGCCTCGGTGCTTGAGGCCGAGGACAGTTCGGGAGTGCAGGCTGGACACCGTACCGCCTGCCGCGCCGTACTGACCGAACGCCTCGGCCGGGGGTGCCACGCTGCTTGAGTACGCTCCCCAAGCTTCGCCTCTACATGCGCCGCTCTCCACGAGGACGCCGTCGTTGCCACCATGCCCAATCGGAATCGGGCGAGACAGGCGGAGCGGGGGAGGTCCGACGGAGGTAATACTGGTCGACGGGAAGGACCAAGGCGTACAGATACGGTCTGGCCCACGGCGGTAAGGCGACGAGAGCCTGTTCGAGCAGCCGGCGGGGCGCATCTCCGGTGCACTCCTCGCACTCGCACCGACCGAAGAGGCGGTCAGCAGTCCCGACAAGGGCGGCCTCCTGCCAGGCCGCCAAGGCAGCCGCTATCGCACCCGGCCACATCCGGGTGTGCTCAAGAACGATCACTGCGGCCATGGGGCGACGGCCAAGGCCGGGGACGTGATGGATCAACGCTCGGTGGGTCCCGCACGCCGATCCTCGCGTACGGACCTCGGAAGGGCGCCTACGCGGCATGGCCCTTTCTGCTCGATGTCACGAGCCAGATGATCGCACGCCGGGGACATGGTCACCAAGCCCTCGGATTGCGCCCGAGGCTTCCACGCCTCCCGCGAGGGCGCTCCGGCTCCAGGATGACCGCCGCCCGAGTGCCGGGAACGGGTGAGGTCCGTCGACGGCTGAGTTGGAAGGGCCACGGGGGACAAGGCCGTGCGTCCGGCGGAGTGCTCCATCATGTCTCCGTGGTCCTGATTTCCCTTCGGGCGGGTCGACGGCCTGCGGGCGATCAGGCAGGTGGCGTGTGTGATCGCACGGGGATGTGGCCGGCGATGTTGGCGCAGCACGTGGCGAACCCGCTATGGCGGGGACACTCGACCTCACGCGACGTGGGGCAGAAATAGATGTCGGGGCAGCCGCAGTCGTAGAAGTGTGAGCTTGCTCCGCTCCGACGGACACCATCGTTGTGGTGGTCAGGCCGCTGCGACTGCCTCGTAGTCGGCGGGGCTACGGTAGCCCAGGCTGCTG